>CAWADQ010000024.1:0-213931 GCA_963780835.1 uncultured Actinomycetota bacterium
ACCGCGGGCGAGGTGCGGCAGTACGACGTCGACGACGACTTCATCCTCGCCAGCAGCAGGGACGAGCGGCAGCGCGAGCTGCGGCGCAGTGTGGGTTTCGGCACTATCGCACTCGTCCCGCTCAGCGCGCGCGGGCAGACCTCGGGGCTGCTCGCGGTCGCGCGTCACCGCGACTCGACCCCGTTCGACGACGGCGACATCGCGTTGCTCGCCGACCTCGCCGAGCGCGCGGCCACGGCACTGGACAACGCGCTGCCGCTGGAACGCGAGCAGGCCAACCGGGCGCGGCTGGAGGTGCTGCAGCGGGCGACCGCCGCACTGTCCGCCTCGGCCACCCTCGAACAGGTCGCCGCTACCGCCGTCGAGCAGTTCGCCGGGCTGGCCCGGGCCACTGCGGTCATGCTGTGGCTGCTGTCGGGCACCGGCGGCGACGCGGTGCTCGAGCCGGCCGACGGCCTGGCGCCCGCCCGCCCACGGATCGCGGTCGACGAGCCGGTGGCCCCCGCCGAGGCGGCGCGCACCCGTGTCCCGGTATGGGCGGAGGCCGGCGATCCGGGCGCCGTCGACTGCATCCCCCTGGTCGCCGCCGGCACCTGCTTCGGTGTCGTCGGCCTCGGCGGGCAGCCGCGGGACGTGCGCACCGGCGCCGCCCGCGCCGCGCTGACGGTGCTCGCGAAGCTGTGCGCGCAGGCGTTGCAGCGCGCCGGGCTGCTCGCCGCGGAGAGCGCGGCACGGCGGACTGCGGAGGAGTTCGGCGAGGTCGTCGGTGCGCTGTCCGGCGCGACGCGGCTCGTCGACGTCGCCGAGGTCGTCCTGGACCACACTGCCCGGCTGGGCGCGAGCTCCGCCGCGGTCCTGCTGCGCGCCGGGGAGCACCTCGACGTGCTGGCCGCGCGCGGCACGGACGCGGTCCCGGCGACGGCCCGCCGGCTACCGCTGGACTCGGGGCACCCCGCCGCGCAGGCGGCCCGCACCGGTGAACCCCTGTGGGAGGGCGGCAGGTGGGACGGCAGCGGCCCGGAGGCCGGCGCGCTCGTCGCCGTACCGCTCGCCCTCGGCGGCCCGACCCGGCCCACGGGCGCGATCGTGCTGCGGTTCGCCGACGGGCGGCCCACGTTCTCCGCGCAGGAACGCGCCGCGGTGCTCACGCTGGCGGGGCAGTGCGCCCAGGCGCTGGACCGGGCGCGGCTGCACCAGGCCGAGCACGACGTGGCGGACGTCCTGCAGCGCAGCCTGCTCCCCCCGGCGCTGCCGCCGCTGCCCCGGCTCCGCGTCGCCGCCCGTTACCTGCCCAGCGCCGTCGGCATCGCCGCGGGCGGTGACTGGTACGACCTGCTGCCGATCGACGAGAACCGGGTCGCGGTGGTCGTCGGCGACGTCGTCGGGCACGGGGCGCCTGCGGCCGCGGTGATGGGTCAGCTGCGCAGCGCGCTCGCGGCCTACCTGCTCGACGGCCACTCCCCCGCCGCCGCGCTGGAGCGGCTCGACCGGTTCGCCCGCCGCGTCCCGGGCTCGGCCGGCAGCACGTGCGTCTGCCTCGTGGTCGACTGCGGGACGGGGGCGCTGTGCTGGGCCAGCGCCGGGCATCCGCCGGTGCTGTTGCTCGAGCCCGCCGGCCCGCGCTACCTCGAGGAGGGCGGCGGGACGGTGCTCGGGGTCGCGGGCCGCCCGCCCTACCGTCAGGCCGAGGCGGTGATCGAGCCGGGCAGCTCGGTGCTGCTCTACACCGACGGGCTCGTCGAGCGGCGCGGCGAGGTCCTCGACGAGGGCCAGGCGCGGCTGGCCCGGGCGGCCGCCCGGGTCCGTGACCGTCCCCCGGACGAGCTGGTGAGCGCCGTCGTCGACACGGCGCTGGCCGACGGCGCGCTGGGGGACGCGGCCGCGCCCGACGACATCGCCGTCGTCGCGGTCCGCCTGGTGCCCGGCCAGCTGCACGGGGTGCAGCCCGCCCAGGCGCGCCGGCTGCGGGTGATGCGCCGCGCCGTCGAGGACTGGGCGGCGGCGGTGGGGCTGCCGGACGAGGTGCTCGACGACCTGCAGTACGCGCTGGGCGAGGCCGCGGCGAACGCCGTCGAGCACGCCTACGGCAACACCGGTGAAGGCGAGTTCCGGTACACGCTCGAACACTGCCCCGGGCCGGACGGTGGCGTCGCCGTCGAGGTGCGCGACGACGGCCGGTGGCGCCCCGTGCCGACCGACTCCGGGCACCGCGGGCGCGGCCTGGCGGTGCTGCACGCCGTCGGGAAGGACGTGCGCATCGGCTCCGGGGACGATGGCACGACCGTCACCTTCCGGGTGCCCGTGCCGCCCGTCGAGGCGCCCCGCCGACCCCGCCTCGCGGCGCAGGCCCGGTCCGCGGGCCCGACGTCGATCACCGCCATTCCCGGCACGGACCCACCCGTTCTGCGGGTGGCCGGGGACCTCGACCTCGACGGCGTCGCCGCTGTGCGCGGCGTGCTGCTGGCCGCGACGGGGCCCGCAGGGCTCGTCGTCGACCTGCACGACACCGGCTACGTGAGCAGCGCCGGGGTGGCACTGCTGGTGGAGCTGTCGACCCGGATCGCCGCGCAGGGCGCGCCGTTCGCGCTGCGGGTCAGAGCGGGGTCGCCGGTGGCACGGGTGCTGGACCTGACCGGGCTGCGGGCGGCGCTGCCGGTCGACCCCTGAGCAGGCGGTGGTGCGTCCGGATCCGGGCGACGACGTCGTCGCGCACCTGCTCGGGCGGGGCCGAGGCGTCGACGACCTGCGCGCCGAGCCGCGGCACCAGCGCGAGGAATCCCTGCCGGACGGCCTCCAGCCCCTCGGGGGTGAACTCGCCCTTGCGGGCGAACGCGACCTCGCCGGGTAGGTCCAGGACCAGCACGAGGTCCGGCCGCGGGGCCAGGTGGGCCAGCACCCAGAAGTAGGGCCGCTTCAGCGGGCGCCACGAGCCGGTGATCGGCAGGAGGGCGTCGTAGGTGTAGCGGTCGAAGACGACGAGCCGGCCGCGGCGGGCGTGCACGGCCCCACACGCGACGCGCCACCACACCCGGAACGGGCGCAGGACGATCGCCGCGACGGCGTGTAGGCGGGTGTAGCCGGGCCTGCCCGCGCCCTGCCACATGCCCATGTAGATCTGCCGGACCGGAGCCGGGTAGCTCTGCGCCAGCCCGGCGAGCAGCGTCGACTTACCGACACCGTCCGGGCCGAGCAGGGCGACGGTCAGGCCCGGGACACGCGTCCTCATGCGACGCGGTTCGTCGACGGCACCGCGGCAACCTACCGGCTCGGCACGGCAGCCCCGAGATCACCGGGCCGGCGGCAGCGACTGCTGATCGGTGGCGCCACCGCCGACGTCGCCCGCAGCCTGCGCGTTCCACTTCCCGACCGCCGCGTCGAACTCCGAGCTCGTCCGGAGCCGCATCTCGGATTTCGTCACCGTCACCCCGAAGTGGTCGTCGACGGTGAACCCCCAGAATCCGGGGCAGCGCTCGCTGCCCGGAAGGGCAGACCGTCCGCGCCGTCTCCGCGCACCGCGCGATCGGGCAGGCTGTTCCGCCTCGACTCCGGCACGATGTCACGTGCCCGCCGGCATGTGCCGGGGGCGCGAGACAGGACCGAGGAGCCGACGGGAGCAATCTCGTGGTGCCTGCCACGCCGCCGTCTCGCGTGTGCGCCCCAATCCCCGCGAGTCGGCACGTTTGCCTGCGCGAGTCGGCACCTTTGCCACCGCGAGTCGGCACGTTTGCCGGCGCGAGTCGGGCACCTTCGTCCTGCGGGAGGGCGTGATGCGCACGCATCGGCACCTCGACGACGAGGTCGCGGCGGGCAGGCAGGGCCCGCGGCACACCCCCTCGGGCCTGGCCGGCCTGCAGCGGGCGGCCGGCAACCGGGCCGTGAGCCGGCTGCTCGACCCGGCGGTCCCCGTCCAACGCTGCGGCTGCGGGGGTGCACCGGGCCCGACCGTGGCCGAGCTTCCGATCCAGAGGTTCGGATTCGGCTTCCTCGGCGACCTCGCATCGGAGATCGGTTCCCTGGCCGGCGGCGACGAAGCGGAACCCCTCCAGCAGAAGTCCGCTCCGGCCACCTGCTCGGAGCAGCCGACCTGGAACCCCGAGGTCTCGATCCCCGCGGACATCCGGGCGGACACGGCGCTGGACTTCTCCCAGCAGGTCAAGTCGGCGCTGGGCGGCAATGTTGGAGGGGCTCATCAAGGCCCACGAGGAGCGCCATCGGGACATCGCGAAGAGGTTCGCCCAGCGCGCGCTCTGCGCGGCGATCGGCAAGACCGGCGACACCTACGCGAAGGCCATCAACGGCGTCCTGTGCGAGATGAACAAGGCGCAGGAGGCGCTCGACAAGGCCGAAGGCACCGTGCGCTGGACCCTCGACCCGGGCGGAACCAAGGTCGTCGACGTGAGCCTCGCGCCCGAGCCGTCGGCCAGCTACCCCTGCTGATCGCCACGACCGCACAGGCGGTCCAGCCGGACCTCAGCCGCTCGAGTGCGCCGTCAGGGCGTCGCGGATGGTCAGGGGCGGCCGGTCGAGCAGGCGCTCCAAGGTCGGGTCGACGGCGGCGAACTCGCGGTTCCGGCTCGCGGCGAACAGGCCGACGAGCATCTCCGCAGCCGACGTCGGAACCCCGTGGGCATCCAGGTTGTCCCGGTACTGCGCGTCGGACACCACGGTCCGCCGGATCGGCCGCCCGGTGACCTCCGACGCGACCGCGGCGATGCCGGCGAGGTCGAGGGCCGTCGCGCCGGTCAGGGCGGCCGTCGGACGGTCGACGCTCTGCTCGGTCAGCAGGATCGCCGCCGCCTCGGCGAGATCCGCGTGGGCGGTCCAGGACACCGGGCCGTCTTCCGGGGCGGCGACCTCGCCGGTCTGTAGGGCCTGTCGAGGAGCATCAGGCCCGACGACGCGTAGAAGCCGTTGCGCAGCACGGTGAACGCGAGGCCCGACTCCATCAGCATCGCTTCCGTGGCGGCGTGGTCCGGCATGGGCGCGAACGGCGACGCCCGGTTCGCGCCCATGTGGCTGGTGTAGACGATTTGGCCCACGTCGGCCTTGCGGGCCGCGTCGATCGCCGTGCGGTGTTGCCGGAGCGCGGCCTCGCCCGTGCTGGACGCGGAGACGAGCAGGACCTGCTCGGCATCCTCGAACGCCTCGGCGAGGCTCGCCGCATCGTCGAGAGACCGGCCTGCTCGACGCCGTCGCCGAGTACGGCTTCGACACCTATCTCGCGCAGAAGGCCCTCCGCCCTTCCGGCGGCGACCCGGTCGACGACCTGCGCACCGGCTGGGACCTGCACGTCGGTTTCGGGCTGGCCAACCCGGGGCTCTATGCGCTCATGTACGGCGTCCCGCGACCCGGCGCCGCCTGTTCTGCAGCCGTGCAGGCGAGGCAGATGCTGCGTGCCCACGTCCGGCGGGTGGCGGAGGCGGGCCGGCTGCGCGTAGGTGAGGAGCTGGCCGTCGACCTGTTCCACGCGGCGGCCTCCGGGACGGTGCTCACGCTGCTTGCCGTCGCCGAGAAGGAGCGCGACCCGGCACTGTCCCCGCTCACCTGCGAGGCGGCGCTCGCGGTGATCACCACCGACACGCCGGCCGTACCGGCGCCGGGACCGGTCGGGGCCGCGGTCGCCCTCCAGGCGGCGTTGGGCGACGTCACGGTCCTGACCATCGGCGAGCGAGCCCTGATGCGGGAGTGGCTCGACCGCATCGCGGCGAGCTGATGCGTCGATCCGGCACGCGGAACGGTCCCCGGAGCGGGCTCCGGGGACCGTGGTACCGACGACTCAGCTTGCGTGGGTCTCGATCGCCTCACGCACCTTCAGCGTCGTCGCAGCCGCCTGGGCCAGATCCTGCTGGAACACCATGTTCATGCCGAACGCACTGTCGACCGTCCACATGCAGGTGGTCATCGGTGCGTGCTCGGCGCAGCGCATCGTGCCGCCGAGCGGCCCGGCCGGCTGGTCCACGAAGTTCAGCTCCTGGGAGCCCAGCGACTGCTGGAACCCGGCCGCCATCCCCGTCAGCACCTGGTCCGGGCTTCCGGCGGTCGTCGTGCCGGCGACGATCACGAATGCCGGCAGCTGCCCGGGATCGCCGTACATCCCCACCACCGGGTCCGCGGAGACGGCCGCCAACTGCTGCCGTGCCGCGTCGACCAGCTGCCGGGAGGACTCGTTGTCGATCAGCGGATGTCCGTCGACCACCGGCGGCAGGGACATGGTCACCGCTGTGGCGGCCGGCGCGGCGGACGGGCTCAGGCCCGGGATGGTGCGGGTTCCCGTGACCAGAAGCACGGCGGCACCGAGGAGCCCGATCATCAGGATCCCGGCCAGAGCGAACGCGACGATCTTGCCGGTGGAGGGTCCGGTTCGGGGTCGCCTGGTAGCAGGCAGCGGTGCCGGGGGGAACGGCCCGCCCTGCTGGCCCCAGGAGTTCGCGTAGCCCGGGTGCTGCGGGTAGGTCTGCTGGTGGGGCGGGTAGGGCTGCTGCTGTGGGTAGGGCTGCTGCTGCGGGTAGGCCGGGTACGGCGGCTCCGCGGGGCGGGGCTCGCGAACTGCTGACCGGGGCCGGACGCGGGCCAGGCCCATTGCTGGGTCGGGCTGCCCGAGGGTCCGTTCACGCTGTCGGGCCGGGTCATCTGCAGCTCCCTACGGTCAGTGCCGGGTGATGCGTTCAGGGTGGCGACCGCCGAGCCGGCAGGGCAGGAGGCAGACCCCCGGTCTGCGCCCGTACGCCCTACCACCTGAGGTAGGGCAGACCCCTCCCCGCGCCATCACCCTGCTGGATCGGGCTGCCCTGAACCTCGGCGAGCGCCTCGTCGTGCGCGGCGGCGGCTCCTGGCACTGGACGGCTACCGCTCTGAGCGTGGGAACTCGAGTCATCACCGCGTACGATCCGCCGCAGCATGTGGTTGCGCCTAGGGTTCCGCCTGTCGCCTGCCTCCTCACCCACAACCAGGGTGATCAGGGTCTGGACCGAGCGGCGCCACGGCCTCCCGAACGACGTGTCGGGATCGGTCGACACCTGACGGGATAGAAGCCCCGAGGGCTCCGTGTTCGACGTGCCCATCTTCGGACGGGACCGACGCCAGGGGGCCTCCTCGATGGCTACTGTTCTCGTTGCCCTGACCTCCGCGACCGCTGATCACGCCGCAAGCGCCCCCTCCGGAGTGACCGGCGGGGTCTTGGGGATCACCCTCGTCGCCGCGGTGCTGCACGCGGTCTGGAACGCGATGGCCCACGGGGTCTCCGACCGCCTGGTCGGATTCGCCCTCATCGGCGTGGCTTACACCGTCATCGGCGGGTCCGCCGCGCTCGTGCTCGGGCCGCCCCCACCGGCGGCATGGCCCTTCGTTCTCACCTCAGCGCTGCTCCACGTGATCTACACGCTGTTGCTGTGGGCGAGCTACCAGCTCGGCGACTTCAGCCAGGTCTACCCGGTCGCCCGCGGCACGGCGCCCCTGGTCGTGGCGGCGATCGAGGTCGCGCTGGGCCACGTTCTGCCGGCGCGACAACTGGTGGGGATCGCGGTGATCTCGCTGGGGCTGATCAGCCTGGCCCTCGACGGCGGCCGCCTGACGCGCGCTGCGCTGCCCGCCCTGGGAGCCGCGGGAGCCACGGGGATCTGCATCGCCGGGTACACGGTCATCGACGCCGGCGCCGTCCGCGCGACCCCGGTGCTGGTCTACGCGGCCTGGATGTTCCTTCTCCAGGGACCGGTGATGCCGCTGATCGCCCTGCTGCGGCGTGGACGCGGCCTGAGAATCCCGGCCCGCGTGACGAGTGCGGGGCTCGGTGGTGGTGTGGTGTCGCTCGCGGCCTACGGGCTGGTACTCGTCGCCCAGACCAGCGGGGCAACCGCGGCGGTCGCCTCGCTGCGGGAAACCAGCATCGTCTTCGGAGCCGTCATCGGCACCGTGTTCTTCGGAGAACGCTTAGGGGTCGGCCGGGTGATCGCAGCCGCCGTTGTCGCCCTGGGCATCGCCGTGGTCAACGGGTAGCGCCGTACCGAATGGCACAGCTGAGCCGCTCGTACAGCGCGGACCACACTGCACTGTCCGCCACACCGCATCCGGGCTCGCTTGGCACAGAGCCCACGTGGGCGGCACCCATGAGACGACTACGTCCTCGTCGGCGACAGTCAGTCCAGGCTGAGGCCACGTCGGCCGGTCTGGTTGAGGTCGTCGACGGTGAACCGGTTGTCCCAGGTGCGCTCGTAGTCCTCGGTCGGGGAAGTCGGTTGGACTGGAACCGGTCAGGAAGGCCTCGCGCACGCTGGCGGCGTAGGTCTCGTTGCGGGGGCACCAGGGGGCGGCGGGGATGTACATGACGTTGCCCCAGCCCTTCTGGTCCTTCACCGGGGCGACGCTGTGGATCATGTCGCAGAGCCACCAGACGGAATCGCCGGCCTTGACGTCCGGGATGCCGGTGACCGGCCTGCATGAGCAGGGGGTGCCACTTCTCGTTGGCGGGAAAGACCTGGTTGACGGTGACGCCGCACATGTCGTCGTCGGGCACGTCGGCCAGTAGCGGGCGGAGCATGAGATAGCCCATGGCCTCGGGGATCGGGACGGTGTGCAGGACGCCCTGGTCGTGGTCCATGTCGGAGAGCGCGGTCCAGCCCTGGAAGGTGCGGAACGCCGAGCACATGGTGGTGCCGGGGTACTGCGGGCCGGCGGTGCGGTGGGAGGCGTCCCAGGGGTCGTACTGCTCGACGGTGCCGTCGAACAGGTGCCGGAACGCCTTCTGGTAGCCTGCGGTCATCCACAGGTCGAGCGTGCCGGGGTCGAGGTGCGTGCCCAGGCCGTCGGAGTCGGTGCCGGGGGGGGCGGCGGCGGATGCGGTCGGGGTAGAGGGAGTCGCGGTCGGGTCGAACCAGACGCCGTCGGACTCGCTGCGCCACTGGCTGTTGAGGAATGTCTGCACACGGGCCATCCGGTCGCTCTGGCGTGCCTGCATCTGCGCCGGCGACCAGTAGACGGGGTAGATCTCGGGCTTGGAGCCGACGCTGCCGAAGAAGTCGTCGCCCGGACCGCGGTAGGTCTCGAAGAACCGGTTGCTCTCGACGTAGTCGACGATGCCCTGGTCCCAGGCCGTGGCCTGCTCGTGCGGGAAGTGACCGCGCACGATGAGGCAGCCGCGGCGATGGAGTTTGGCCAGTGCGTCGGCGGTGACGGTGCCGGCCTCGATGTCGGCGTAATCGATCACCGGCCAGACCGTCTCGCCACGCTCCTTTTCCGCTGCGATCTCGGCTACCCGCTCGGCGACGCGCGCCTCGATGACGGCGAAGACCTCCTCGACCGTGCGTCCGGACGCGGCGATGCGGGCCCGCAGCGCGGCCTTGATTTCCCGGATCGCTGCCTTCAGGTCGGCGGGCGGGGTCTCCCAGTGCGGCAGCGTCGGCAGAGCGGGGGTGCCGAGGGTCGAGGGGAACGGACCACCGGACGCGGGCGGGTCGGCTCGTACTACGGCCTCGCCGAGGACGTCGGCAGCGCTCTAGTGGTCAGTGTCGCCCCGGAGGGGATCGTGGCCGAACTGCTGGACGCTCACGGCGACGTGATCTCCACGGCGACCACAGACGTTGCGCGCCCAGCACAGCCGGCGCAGGTCGTCGAGGCACTGACAACGGCGGCCCGGACAGTGCAGAAGGATGTCTCACAACAGCCCCGGCTCGCGGTGGTCAGCGCCGCCGACCCGGTGGACCGGGCCACCGGCCGCCTGGTCCACCTGCCCGACTCCCCGTTCCTGCTCGGTGAACTGTCCCCGACGGACGTGCTGGCCGGGCTCGTCGACGGCCCGGTCATGGTCGACAACGACGTCAACTGGGCGGCACGAGCCGAACGCGACGCCATCGACAGCCAACAACTCGACGACTTCGCCTACCTGCACCTTGGCGAGGGTCTGGGCTGCGCCGTCGTCAACGACGGCGTGGTACGCCGGGGACACGCCGGTCTCGTCGGCGAGATCGCCCATGTCCTCACGACCGGTCCGGACGGGCGCGCCGTCCCCCTCATCGACGTGTTCGGTGCGCTGCGCCTCCGCCGTCCTGCATCGACGGCGATCGACGTGCCCGCACTGCTGGCGGCGGTCGGATGCGACGATGCTCCGGCACGCGATCTGCGGGCAATCCTGGCCCGAGCGATCTGCGGTGTCCTCGCCGCCGTGGTCGCTTTCTGCGACCCCGAAATCGTCGTCATCGGCGGCACGTGGGGCCCCGAGCCCGTCGTCCTCGACGCCATCGCCGCGGAGTTCGAACCGGCGCCTGGTGCTCGAACCCCGACCACCCTGCTCCGGCCGTTTGCTTCGGTCGCTTCGGTGTTCGTCGCGGTGCGCGACGTGGCTGCGAGCGGAGCTGGCGTTCTAGCGTGCGACGAGCTCGACTCCGTCATGTGCGCGTGTGGCGACGCCTTCGTGGAGGGCGTCCAGGAATGGTCGCCGGGCTGACCCGCCGCCGCCTCGACGACGCGCCCGAGGCCGGCTGAACTGACCCCTGGTCACAACGGATGCGAAAACGGCCCTCAGGGAGGATCTCCTGAGGGCCGTTTCGGCTGGTAGCGGGGGTAGGATTCGAACCTACGACCTCTGGGTTATGAGCCCAGCGAGCTACCGAGCTGCTCCACCCCGCGCTGGCGTGTTACCGCCGTCTTGCTGTTGTAAGAACTACTCTACACCCCCCTCCGAGGCCCCTGCAGGCGGGTGTGGATCGACGAGAAGGGGGGCGCGAGGCTCGCGGTCGAGCCCCGTGCCCCCTCCGTCGATCGTGCTCGGTCGGCCGGTCAGCCCCCCGGACCGGGCGCCGGAGCCGACGTCGGCGGGGCGCCGGCGAGCTGCTGGTAGCGCTGGACCGCGGCGTCCAATGCGGCCAGGGCCTGACCCTGGGCGGCGAAGTCACCGCTCTGCTGCGCGGCCTTCAGCTGGTTGATGGCCTGCTGGATCGACGCCGCAGCCGCCGCCTGGTCCGGGTTCGCCGGATTCGGGACCGGGATCGCCGCGCCCGGCGCGGGCTGTTGCGGTTGCTGCCCGGGCTGGGCGACGGCGCTGCCCGCACCCGGGCCGAACACGTCCTCCAGGGCTCCCTGCAGGCTCGCGTCGTACCCGACCCGGCCGTTGTAGCTCACCAGCACGCGGGCCAGCACCGGGTACGAGGCGCTCTGGCCGGCCCGTTCGATGTACACCGGTTCCACGTAGAGCAGGCCGCCGGCCACCGGGAGGGTGAGCAGGTTCCCGTACTCGATCGTGGTCTGGTTCTGTCTCAGCAGGTTCAGCTGCGAGCTGACCTCCGGTGAGCCGAGGAACTGCGCCTGCACCTGTTGCGGGCCGAGCGTCTGTGTCTCCGCAGGCAACTCGAGCACGGTGATCTTCCCGTACGTGGCGGGGTCCGAGCTCGCGGTCACGTACGCCGAGAGGAACTGCCGTGCCCGGCTGACCAGCGCGCTGGTCAGCTGGAATGTCGCGCCGTTCTGGTTCGGCAGCCCGGCGAGCAGGTAGTACGGCGGTTGCGCCGACCCCGCCGTGCCGGCCGCGCCCTGCACGGTCGGGTCCGACGGGACGTCCCAGAACGACACCGTGGAGAAGAACTCGCCGGGCGTGTCGACGTGGTACTCGGTGAGCAGCTCACGCTGGACCTTGAACAGGTCCTCCGGGTAGCGGAAGTGCGAGCGGAGGCTGTCCGAGATCGCCGAGGCCGGCTTCACGACGCCCGGGAACGCCGCCGCCCAGGTCCGCAGCACCGGGTCCGTCTCGTCGAAGCCGTAGATCGTGACGGTGCCGTCGTACGCGTCGACGGTGGCCTTCACCGAGTTGCGGATGTAGCTGATCTCCTCGTCCGGCAGCCGCGGCACGCCCTGCAGGGCCGTGGCGGTGGCGTCGCCCAGCGACATCTGCTTGGCGTAGGGATAGTTCGCCAGCGTCGTGTAGCCGTCGACGATCCAGGTGATGCGCCCGTCGACGACCGCCGGGTACGGATCGGTGTCCAGCGTCAGGAACGGGGCCACCGCCTTGACCCGGTCCGAGGGGTTCCGGACGTACATGATCTTCGAGTTGTCGTTGATCGAGGCGTTGAACAGGATGTTCCGCTCACCGTGCACCAGCGAGAACACCAGCCGGTTGAAGAAGTTGCCGAGCGGCACCCCGCCGCGTCCGTTGTAGGTGTAGCTCTGCGTGTCGGAGTCGTACTCGCGCGGGGCCCCGCCCTCCTCGGCGCCGACGATCGAGTAGTCCGTGATCAGCTCGCCGTAGTAGATCCGCGGGTCCGTGACCCGCAGGCCCTCGGGCGCGGACGCGGCGTTGCCGGTGTCGATGCTCGTGAACCGGGGCAGACCGCCCTGCCCGCCGGCGTCCTGCAGCTGGGCGTTCACCTCGTTCGCCGGGGCCACCACCATGCCGTTGCCGTGGGTGTAGACCAGGTGCCGGTTGATCCAGTCCTGCTGGTTGTTGACCAGTCCCTCGCTGTTGAGCTCGCGCGCGGCGACGATGTAGTCCTGCGTCTTCCCGTTGACGGTGTAGCGGTCGATGTCGAGGTTGTCGGGGAAGCCGTAGAAGTTGCGCCGCTGCTGGAACTGCGTGAACGTGTCGCCGAGCTTGCTCGGGTCGAGCAGGCGGATGTTCGGGATCGTGTCGCGGTCGGTCCCGACCTCGGCGGGCGTCGCCTCCGACGTCCCGGCGTAGGGCTGGATGTCGACCTTGTCCTGCGTCAGGCCGAACGCCTGGCGCGTGGCGTCGATGTTGCGTTGGATCGACGGGGCCTCGCGCTCGTTCGCGTTCGGTGCGACGACGAACTGCTGCAGCACCGCGGGCCACGCCGCACCGACCAGCACGCTCGACAGCACCAGCAGCACGACGGCGATCGCGGGCAGCTGCAGGTTGCGCCGGAACACCGCGACGAAGAACGCCGCCGCACAGATGATCGAGATGAAGAGCAGGATCAGCTTGGCGGGCATCACGGCGTTCAGGTCCGTGTACGTGGCACCGGTGAACGTCGGGTTGCGCGTCGAGTACAGCAACTCGTAGCGGTCCAGGTAGTACGCGACGGCCTTGAGCAGCACGAACACCCCGGCGAGCACGGCCAGGTGGGCGCGCGCGGCGGCCGACACCTGCCCGGCGCGACCCGTCAGCCGGATGCCACCGAACATGTAGTGCGCGATCAGCGCCACGATGAAGCTGATCGTGACGGCGATGAACAGCCAGTCCAGCACCCAGCGGTAGAAGGGCAGCTCGAAGGCGTAGAAGCTGACGTCGATGCCGAACTCGGGGTCCGTGACCCCGAAGGCCGTGGAGTGCAGGAACTGCTGCACGGTCTGCCAGTCGCCCTGCGCCGCGAGGCCCGCGATCACGCCGACGAGCAGCGGGATGCCGATCCCGAAGAGCCGCAACCGCGAGATGATCACGGTGCGGTACCGGGCGATCGGGTCTTCGGGACCCGAGACGGGGACGAAGACCGGGCGGAACCGGTAGGCGATCCACAGCGAGAGGGCGACGGCCCCTCCGATCAGCACCGCACCGAGCAGGAACTGCAGGATCCGCGTGAAGATGATCGTGGTGAAGACGTTGCGGTAGCCGACCTCGCCGAACCACAGCCAGTCGACGTAGAGGGTGATCAGGCGGGACCCGCCCAGCAGCAGCAGCACGAGGACGCCCGCGGCGATGAGCAGGATCCGGGTACGGCGGTTCAGCGTCGGGGCTCCCACCGGGGGCCGCATGGCCACGGGACACGCTCCAGTGATCGGTGACTTCTCGTGCGGGCTGTCCCACGCCACGCCGACGTGCCGACGTGGGCCACACCCTGCTGTGCCAACTCTACGGACGGCGTGTGGAGTTCCCGTGGGCTGGGCTGAGATGGGCAAACGGGAGGAACCGCCGGTCGGCGGCGTCGGTCGGCGGCGGGCTCAGCAGGAGGCGGGCGGGGCCCCGCTGTCGAGTGCCTCCAACTGCGTGACCGCATCGCTCAGGCCGGTCACGCGGACCAGCTGCAGACCCTGCGGAGCGGTGGCCACGGCCTCGGCGCAGTTCTCGTCGGGGACGAGGAACACCGTGGCCCCGGCGTCGTGGGCGGCCCGCATCTTGAACGGGATGCCCCCGATGGGCGAGACGTCGCCGGTCCCGTCGATCGCGCCGGTGCCGGCGATGAACCGGCCGCCGGTCAGGTCCCCCGGCGAGAGCTTGTCGACGACCGCGAGCGCGAACATCAGCCCCGCCGACGGTCCCCCGATGTCGCCCAGGCTGATCCGGATGTCACCGGTCCGGGGCTCGACGGTCGGCCGCACACCGAGCAGGCCCTGGGCGCGGTCGGGGCTCGCGGCCAGCGCGACGTCCGCCGTCTGCTCCTGCCCGTCGCGACGGTAGGTCACCGTGACGCTCTGGCCGGGCGCGGTGCCGGACAGCGCCTCGGACACCGACGCGGGCGTGCCGACCGTGCGTCCGGAGACGGCGACGAGCTCGTCGCCGACCCGCAGCGCCGACGCGGCCGGGGAGTCCGGGACGACCGCGCCGACGACGACCCGGGTCGGGATCGCCAGTTGCGTCATCGCGGCGAGCTCGGCGTTCGACTCGGAGGTGGCGAACTGCTGGGTGTTCTCCTCGCGCACCTGCTCGTCGGTCTTGCCGGGCGGGAAGATCTCGCCACGGGGCACGACCTGGCGGGCGCCCGACGCCCAGGCGCGCAGCATCTGCACGAAGGTCAGGCGGTCCGACACCGCCACCGTCGTCATGTTGAGGTGCCCGGACGTGGGGAAGGTGGACAGGCCGTCGACGGTGACGACCGGCGCCCCGTTGACGTCACCGAGCGTGTCGTAGGTCGGGCCCGGGCCCAGCGCCACCAGGGGGACGGGCATGCCCGCGCCGAGGACGCCCAGCACCGCCGCCAGCAGGGCGGCGGACAGGAACGTGCTCGACCGACCTGCCACGAGGTACTGAGCCTAGCCTCCACCTGTGGATCTCCGCCTTGCTCCGCTGCGGCGTTGATCCACAGGACACGATCTGGGCCTCCACCTGTGGATCTCCGCCTTGCTCCGCTGCGGCGTTGATCCACAGGACACGACTGGGCGTGCGCGGGGCAGTCCGCGTACCGTGGGGCCATGACGAACGAGCCGCCGTTCGGGTTCGGCTTCGGGCCCTCGGACCGCGACCCCGACCGTGACCCCGAGCGCGAGCCCGGACCGCAGGACCCCTTCGGCTTCGGTGCCGGATTCCCCGGGCTGCCCGGCGGGATGCCCGGGATGCCGCCGGGCGGGTTCGACATGAGCCAGCTCGGGCAGATGCTCACGCAGCTCGGGCAGATGCTCAGCCAGGCGCAGAACACCGGCGGCGGCCCGGTGAACTACGACCTCGCGGCGAACATCGCGAAGCAGCGCCTGGCGGGTACCACCTCGTCTCTGACCGACGCGCAGCGCAGCGCCGTGCGCGACGCCGTGCGACTCGCGGAGCTGTGGCTGGACCCGGCCACCACGTTCCCGGCGGGGGCGACGGAGGTCGCGGCCTGGTCGGCGAGCGAGTGGGTGAACGCCAGCCTGCCCACCTGGAAGCGGCTGTGCGACCCGGTCGCCCAGCGCGTGTCGGTGGCGTGGGTGGAGGCCCTGCCCGAGGAGGTCCGCGCCGGCGCGGGCCCGATGCTGGCGATGCTCGGCCAGATGGGCGGCCTCGCGTTCGGCAGCCAGCTCGGAGGCGGCCTGGGCCAGCTCGCGGCAGAGGTGCTGAGCTCCACGGACGTCGGCGTGCCCGTGGGACCGGCCGGCACCGCCGCGCTGCTGCCGGAGAACATCGAGAAGTTCACCGCGGGCCTCGACCGGCCCGCCAGCGAGGTGATGATCTACCTCGCCGCCCGGGAGGCGGCGCACCAGCGGCTGTTCGCCCACGTCGGTTGGCTGCGGGAGCGGCTGCTCGGCACGGTCGAGGAGTACGCACGGGGCATCACCGTCGACACGTCTCGGATCGAGGAGCTGGCCCGCGGCATCGACCCGTCGAACCCCGGCGCGATCGAGGAGGCCATGCGCTCGGGGATGTTCGAGCAGCAGACCACCCCGGCGCAGCAGGTGGCGCTCGCCCGGCTGGAGACCCTGCTCGCGCTGATCGAGGGCTGGGTGGACGCCGTGGTGGCGGACGCCGTCGGCGATCGGCTGCCCGGGGCGGCGGCGCTGCGCGAGACGCTGCGCCGGCGGCGCGCCGCGGGGGGACCCGCCGAGCAGACGTTCGCGACGATCGTCGGGCTGGAACTGCGGCCGCGGCAGCTGCGCAACGCCGCCGAGCTGTGGCGGCGCCTCGGCGAGCAGCGCGGGACCGCGGGGCGCGACGCGCTGTGGGCACACCCGGACCTGATCCCGTCGGCGGACGACCTCGAGGACCCGGCCGCCTTCGTCGCCCGCGAGGAGCTCGGCGACCCGATCGCCGAGCTGGAGAAGGCGATGCAGGCCGAGGAGCAGGCCGAGAAGGACGACAAGACCGACGGCGAGGAGCCCGGCGCCGCGCCGACCTCCTGATCCCGCGCTGACGAGCGGCGCCTCCGTCGGGCCTATCCGACGGAGGCGTCGCTCGTCTGTTCGTCGACGTCGCCGTCCGTGCCGACCAGGCCCAGCCCGGCCGCGGCGGACAGCCCCTCCAGGTAGCCCATCGCCCGCTCGGTGCGGGGGTAGCGGCGCACCCAGGCCCAGAACGCCTTGTCGTGGCCCGGTTCGAGCAGGTGCGCCAGCTCGTGGACGAGCACGTAGTCCACGACCCAGCCCGGGGCGTCGCGCAGACGCTCGCTGACCCGGATCGTGCCGTCCGCCGGGGTGCAGGACGCCCAGCGGGTGCTCATCGTCGGCACCCACCGCACCGTCGTGGGCTCGGCGCGGCCCTCCAGGTACCGGCGCGAGAGCTCGACGCTGCGCCGACGGAGTGCGTCGTCACCGGTGCGGGCGGGCGAGCGGCGTCGCGCCTCGCTGCGTTCGAGGCGGCGCACCATCTCGTCCACCCAGCGCGTCTCCTCCGACTCGCTCATCCAGCCGGGGATGAAGACGATCACCGTGTCGCCCTCACGCCGGGCGCTCACCATCCGGCGGCGGCGTTCGCTACGACGGACCTCCACGACCGCGGGCCTGACCACCGACCCAGACTATCCTCGGCCGACCCGGCACCGGAGCGGTCGGCCCCGACCGTGCCCGAGTTGTCCACAACCCGCGTCCGCCTGTGGACAGCCGGATGCGTCGGAGCGCCGGGGCCGGGACGCTGCGGACATGACCTCACAGGCATCGGCCCTTCACCCGTCCACACTCCCGCGCCGGCTTCGGCTGTCGCCGCACCGGTCGCTGCTCGTGCGGGGGCAGTCCGCGCGGCTGCTGGGGCTGGATCCACGGACGGCGCTCGCCGTCGACGACCTGCCGCCACCGCTGGCCGCGCATGCTGGACGAACTCGCCGCACCGACGGAGCGGGTCGGTCTGGTGGCTCGGGCCGTGCAGCGCGGTGCGGATCGCGACGAGGCCGAGGAGCTGCTCCGGCGGCTGGTCGACACCGGGGTGCTCGTCGACGCCGAGGGGCCGGAACGCGTGGCTCGGCAGCGGGCGGCGGCCGCGGTCACCGTGGTGGGCGGCGGCCCGCTGGCGGCGGGTGTCGCGGCGGGGCTCGGACGTGCCGGCATCGGTGCCGTGTGGGTCGAGGCCGCGGCGGACGGTGCGGTGCAGGAGGGCGACCTGGGTACCGGTCTGCTCGACGCCGACCGGGGACGGTCCGCACTCGAGGCGGTGGTCGACGTCGTCCGGCGGGTCGCGCCCGGGACGAGCGTCGGGCCGCCCCCGGCCCGCGCCGCGCCGGACCTGTGTGTGCTCGCCGACGCCGTCGTACCCGATCCCACGCGGGTCGCCGCCCTGCACCGCGACCGCGTCGCGCACCTGCCCGTCCGGTTGCGCGACGGCATCGGAGTCGTCGGGCCGCTCGTGCTTCCGGGTCGCTCGGCGTGTCTGGGGTGTGTCGAGCTGCACCGGCGCGGCCGCGACCCCGGCTGGCCGGCCGTCACGGCCCAGCTCGTCGGACGCCACGGCCGAGGCGATGCGGCCACGGCGGTGGCCACCGCGGCGCTCGGCACCGCCCAGGTACTGCGTGCGGTGGACATCGCCGGTGGTGGCGGGACGGCCGTGCCCCCGGTGCTCGGCGCCTCCCTGGAGCTCGACCTCGGCACGGGGGAACTGCTGCACCGCCCGTGGCCCCCGCACCCGGACTGCACGTGTGGCGCATCCCCGCCGCACGGACGTGCGAGCCGCCCTCCGGACGGGGGACAATCATGAGGTGATGAGCGCAGCGAGGCCGTTGAAGTGAGTGACATTCCCCGGCGCACCGCAGCGCGTACGGCCAAGCTGGCGAGCCTGCCCCTGGGTGTGGCCGGCCGGGCCGCGGCCGGGTGGGGTCGCCGGCTGGCCGGCGGCAACAGCGACGAGATCTCCGCCCAGATGATGGCGCGCAGCGCCGAGCAGCTGTTCGCCGTTCTCGGTGAGCTCAAGGGCGGCGCGATGAAGTTCGGGCAGGCGCTGTCGGTGTTCGAGGCGGCGGTGCCGGACGAGCTGGCGGGACCCTTCCGGGAGTCGCTGACGAAGCTGCAGCACGCGGCCCCGCCGATGCCGACCCGCGACGTCCACCGGATGCTCGCCGAGCAGTTCGGCCGCCGCTGGCCCGAGCGGTTCCGCGAGTTCGACGACGCGCCCGCCGCGGCCGCGAGCATCGGGCAGGTGCACCGCGCGGTGTGGCAGGACGGCCGCGAGGTCGCGGTGAAGGTCCAGTACCCGGGCGCCGAGGAGGCGCTGCGGTCGGACCTTCGCCAGCTCGCGCGCATGAGCAGGCTGCTGCAGCCGCTCGTGCCGGGCCAGGACGTCAAGCCGCTGGTGGCCGAGCTGCGCGAGCGCATGGAGGAGGAGCTCGACTACCGCGACGAGGCCGCGAACCAGCGGGCGTTCGCCGAGGTGTTCGACGGCGATCCGCTGATCGCGGTTCCGCGGGTGGTGGCCTCGGCGCCGCGCGCGATGGTGAGCGAGTGGATCAGCGGGCGGAAGCTGTCGGAGGTGATCGCGGCCGGCACGGCGGACGAGCGGCACCAGGCGGGTGGGCTGCTCGCCGAGTTCCACTACTGCGCGCCCGCCCGGGCCGGCCTCCTGCACGCGGACCCGCATCCGGGCAACTTCCAGCTGCTGCCCGACGGCAGGCTGCTGGTGCTGGACTACGGTGCGGTCGCGCGGGTGCCCGCGGGCCTGCCCCGGCCGCTGTCGGTGATGACCCGGCTCGCGCTCGAGGACCGGCCGGACGATCTCATCGCGCACCTGCGGAACGAGGGGTTCCTGCTGCCGGGGACGACCGTGTCCGGGGCCGACCTCGTCGCGTACCTCGCGCCGTTCGCCGAACCGCTGCGCACGGAGTCGTTCCACTTCACCCGCCGCTGGCTGCAGAGCCAGGCCGAGCGGGTCGGCGACCTGCGCAGCTCCGGCTTCGACGTCGGCCGACGGCTGAACCTGCCGCCGCAGTACCTGCTGGTGCACCGGGTGTCGATGGGAACGCTCGCGGTGTTGTGCCAGCTCGACGCGCGGGTTGCGCTGCGCGACATCGTCAGCAGGTGGAACCCGGCGACGTTCGTCGACGTCTAGCGGAAGGGGCGGCGGCGCGGCGTGAGCGCGTCACGGATCCGCCCGACTACACGGGAGTGTCGGCGGGAATCGCACGCCGACTCGCGGGGTTGCGCGGGTCATGGCAACCAAGGTCGTGGCCACCGCGTTCGGTGGTCCGGAAGTCCTGTCCGTGGTCGAGGCCGACGTACCGGAGCCGGGCCCGGGCGAGGTGGTGATCGCGGTGAAGGCCGCGGGGATCAATCTGTTCGACTACAAGGTCATGTCGGGGATGACTGGGGGCGGATCCGGACCGGCTGCCGTTACCGGTCGGGTTCGAGGTCGCCGGGGTGGTGACCGCCGTCGGGTCGGACGCCGTCGGACCCGCCGGGCCGATCGCCGTCGGCGACGAGGTGGTGGCGCAACCCGTGACCGGCGGGTACGCCGAGAACGTCGTCGCGCCCGCGAGCGTGGTCGTGCCGAAGCCGCCGGCCGTCGACTGGTCGGTGGCCGGATCGATCCTCGTGGTCGGCGGTACTGCGGAGCACGCGCTGCAGATCGCGGCCGCGAAGGCCGGCGAAACCCTGCTCGTGCACGGGGCGGCGGGCAGCGTCGGCCAGATCGCGGTGCAGCTCGCCGTGCAGGACGGCGTCCGGGTGATCGGGACGGCCGGCGAGTCGAACCACGAGTTGCTGCGCAGCTACGGGGCGATCCCGGTGACGTACGGACCCGGACTGGCCGACCGGGTGCGCGCGATTGCGCCGGACGGGGTCGACGCGGCGATCGACACTGTCGGCACGGATGAGGCCGTCGACACCTCGCTCGAGCTGGTCGCCGATCACCGCCGCATCGTGTCGATCGCCGCTTTCGGGCGCGCCGACAGCGGGATCGTGCTGATCAGCGGAGACGACCCGGAGACGAATGTCCGGGCGAACGCCTGGCGACGGCTCCTGCCTGCCGCGGCGGATGGCTCCTTGAAGATCGTCGTCGCCCGGACCTATCCCCTGGCCGAGGCGGCGGAGGCCCTGCAGTTCGTCCGCGATGGACACGCCGGCGGGAAGGTCGTGCTGGTGCCGTAGCGGGCCGGCAGCGCGCCGCGCTCGTGCCTTTCGGTGGTCACGTCCTACCTGTCGACGCGGCTGTCCGTCCTGCGCACCACGAGGCCACCCTCGGGACGTCCTACGCCCCGAGGGTGGCCTGCGCGCGCTCCTCGCCGATCAGCATTGATCGGCTCGGTCGCACGCCCGGTCAGCAGCGACGCTGATGGGATCGCGCCAAGGCTTCGTGGAGCAGTGACGCGGTGCGGAGGGTCGTGCGGAACAGGGTTCGCTGCGTGGTCATCGGTGATCTCCTTCGGTGTGGTCGAGCCGGACGGTCAGGCGCTGACGGCGCTCAGTGCGGCCGCGTAGGCGGCGTCACGGGCCAGGTCGGCCTTGCTGGGCCGGCCCCGTGGCCGCTTGCGCGGCACGACGACCCCGCGCTCGAAGATCTCCCCGCCCCAGACACCCCAGGGCTCCTCGCGCTGCAGCGCGCCGGCCAGGCAGGCGACGCGGACCGGACAGCCGCCGCACATGGCCTTGGCCTGCTCCAGCTCGGCCGGTGACTCGGCGAACCACAGGTCGGCGTCGCCGGAGCGGCAGGGCAGCTCCAGCCCGGCGCGGGGTGCCGCGTCGAGCAGGGTGCCCAGCGCACCGGTCTCGGGTTGGTCGCAGGTTCCGCCCTCCAGCGGAACCGATCGAACTAGCACCGCACTACCTCCTGGTGAGTTGGTGGACAAAAGAAAGAGGGCCGCGGATCCCGGTGAGATCCGCGGCCCTCGAACTTCGGCCTGATTGCGCCCCTAGATGGGGCGCCCTCGTGCGGACACACCGGTTCCGTTGACGGTCGGGAACTCGTCGAGCGCGATCGAGCACGCACGGTTGTGCTGCCAGCCACGCGGGTCCACCGACACGTCGATCCCGGACACGTAGGTGCCGAGGATCATCACGGTCTGCATCGTGTTCTCCATCTCGGCACCTCCTCCAGGAGATCGGGTGGTTCGGACGCGCGGATACGGTCCCTCGGCCCTAGACAGTAGGCACCCCCGTCGGGGGCGCACAACCTATTTACGAGAGGTTCGCCCAACGCATGTCTTATGGATCAGCGTCGCAGCGGAGCAAGGCGGAGATCCACAGGTGAAATGACCAACGCGTGTCCTGTGGATCGGCGCCGCAGCGAAGCAAGGCGGAGATCCACAGGTGAATGATCAGTCGCCGCCCTCCGCGACGAGAGCGAGCACGGCCTGGCCGTAGCGATCGAGCTTGCTCGCGCCGATCCCGGGGATCGACACCAGCGCCGACGGGTCCGCCGGGCGCTGCTCGGCGATCGCCGTGAGGGTGGCGTCGGTGAACACGACGTAGGCCGGCACCTGCTGTTCCTTCGCGGCGTTCCGCCGCCATTCCTTGAGCCGGTCGAGCAGCTCGACGTCGACGTTCGACGGGCAGTCGTCACAGCGGCGCAGCTTCATGGCCATCGTCCCGAGCAGCGGCTTGCCGCACACCCGACAGCGGGGCTTCGCGGCAGCGGCGGTGCGCCCACCCGTGGGAACGCGCGCCGCCGGGTGCTCGTCGGGGATCAGCCCGTACAGGAAGCGGCTGCGCCGACGACGGCGGCCCCCGCCGGGTTGGCGCGACAGCGCCCACGAGAGCGACAGCAGCCGCCGCGCCCGCGTGATGCCGACGTAGAGCAGGCGGCGCTCCTCCTCGATCGCGGCGTCGTCGCCCTCGGCGTGCTGGATCGGCAGCGTGCCGTCGACCAGGCCGACCAGGTACACGGCGTCCCACTCCAGCCCCTTCGCCGCGTGCAGCGACGCCAGCGTGACTCCCTGCACCGTCGGGGGGTGCGCGGCGTCCGCCCGGCTGTCCAGCTCCGCGGAGAACCGACGCAGGTCGGCCGCCGGTTCGACGGCGACGAGTTCCTCGGCGAGCTCGACCAGAGCGAGCAGCGACTCCCACTGCGCGCGCTGCGCGGCACCGCCGGGCGGCTCGGCGGTGAGGCCGACGGGTGCCAGCACGGCCCGCACGACGTCCGGCAGCGGCGCACCCTCCGGCCCCGGCCCGGCCGCGCGGACCGCCGTCATCGCCCGGCGCACCTCGGGACGGGAGAAGAAGCGTTCCCCGCCACGCACCTGGTAGGGCACGCCCGCCTCGGTGAGCGCCTGCTCGTAGACCTCGGATTGGGCGTTCACCCGGAACAGCACCGCGATCTCCGCGGCCGGTGTGCCGTCGTCGACCAGGCGCCGGATCGCGCGCGCGACGGCCGCGGCCTCGGCGGGCTCGTCGTCGTACTCCTGGAACCGCGGGTCCGGCCCGGGCGGCAGCTGACCGACGAGCTGCAGGCGCGTGCCCGCGACACGGCCGCGCGAGGCACCGATCAGCGTGTTCGCCGTGGAGACGACCTGCGGGGTGGATCGATAGTCGCGCGTCAGGCGCACCACGACGGCCTCGGGGAACCGCCGCGGGAAGTCGAGCAGGTGCCGCGGGTCCGCACCGGCGAAGGTGTAGATCGTCTGGTTCGCGTCGCCGACGACGGTCAGGTCGTCGCGGCCGCCGAGCCAGGCGTCGAGCACGCGCTGCTGGAGCGCCGTGACGTCCTGGTACTCGTCGACGACGAAGCAGCGGTAGCGGTCCCGGAACTCCTCGGCGACCCCGCGGTGCTCCTCGAGCGCCGCCGCGGTGTGCAGCAGCAGGTCGTCGAAGTCGAGCAGCTCGGCGCGGTTCTTGAGCTCCTCGTAGACCGCGTAGACGGTCGCGACCTGCTCGGCGGGCCCCGGGGTGTCGCGGCGCAGGCGGGCGACCGTGGCCGGATAGTCGCCGGGCGTCACAAGGCTCGCCTTGGCCCACTCGATCTCGCCGGCGAAGTCACGCAGCGATGCGGCGTCCGTGCCGGCACGCGCACGAGCCGCTGCCTGCCCGACGAACCGCAGCTTGCCCTCCAGCAGCTGCCACTGCTCGCCGCCGACGACCTGCGGCCAGAAGTAGCGCAGCTGGCGCAGCGCGGCGGCGTGGAAGGTCCGCGCCTGGACCCCCGACACGCCGAGCACCCGCAGGCGGGTGCGCATCTCCCCTGCGGCGCGCGCGGTGAACGTCACGGCCAGGACCTGCCCCGGAGCGACGTGCCCGCGACGGACGAGGTGCGCGATCCGGCGGGTGATCGTGCGGGTCTTGCCGGTGCCCGCTCCCGCGAGCACGCACACCGGTCCGCGGGGTGCGCCGACCGCCGCGCGCTGCTCGTCGTCCAGGCCGGAAGCCGGGTCTTCGGGGGAGCTCACCGCTCTCCCTCGCTGCGCTCGGTCGGCCCCTGGTGGGACGTCACAGGGCGCAGGCGCTGTATCGATGGTTCGCTCGCTGCGCTCGCTCACGGGGCCATCCTGACACCCCGGGCCGACACGGTGTGACGGCTGTCCACAGGGAAGAACGATGCTCGACAGATGGTTGAAAGGTGCATGTCCCAGGTGACGATGTACTCGACGACGTGGTGCGGTTACTGCCGGCGCCTGAAGCTCCAGCTCGACGCCGCCGGCGTGACCTACGACGAGGTCAACATCGAGCGCGACCCCGAGGCTGCGGAGTTCGTCGAGAACGTCAACGGCGGCAACCGCACCGTGCCCACCGTGCGCTTCCCGGACGGCTCCGCGCTGACGAACCCCTCGATGGCGGAGGTCGCCGCCAAGCTGGACGCGCTCGCGGCGTAGCGGCCGAAGATCACGGCTCGCACCCAGGATGTCGGGCTCGTGCACAGGACCTGATCTGTGCACGGGCCCGCCTTCGTTTGTGCGGCCGGGCTACGGGCGGAATCGGCTGCGGATGCGTGCGGCCGTCGATCTGAAGTCGCGCAGGTCGGCCCATCCCCAGCGCACGACTTCCCAATCCAGCGCCCGGAATTCGTCCTCGCGCAGCTTCTCGGCGTACACGGCGTCGCCCGGCTCCTGTCCGGGCTTCAGCAGCCGCCCGTACTTGACCTTGCCGTCGAACTCTCCGAGGGTGCGCTGCGCAGGCCACCCGAAGTCTGTGTACGCCGTGCTGCCGGCAAGTGTCACGGGCAGTTGCAGGACCGGGGGCGGCAGCCCGGCGCGGGCGATCGCGATGCGGCTGCGGGACTCGCCCACGCTCTCGGCCCGCCCGTCCGCGAACGCCACGACCCTTCGCGCGGCCGGGACACCGCGGCCACCCCTTCGCCCGGCGCACGGCGGCGTCGAGCGCGGCCCGGAGAGCCGGTGAGTCGCGGCCCCGTGGCCACCCGCGCCGTACGGCGACGATGGGGAGTGGGAACCAGGACTCCGTCCGCCTGGCCGCCGCCAGCCAAAGCCGCATCCGCCACGGCGACGGCCGGCTCGAACCGCGCCCTCCGGGCGATGTCGACGACCGTCCGGGCCCACGACGTCACGGCCAGCCCATCGACCACCACGATGTCGTCCGGATGCAGGGGCGCGGTGTGGACGTGCAGCCGGGCGTCGAGCCGCCCGCCGGTGCGCCGGTCGAACGTCACGTGGGCCCGCTCGAGCGGCAGGCCCCATGTGGGAAGGCCGTGCACCACGGCCGCCGACACATGGCTGGCACGGCCCCAGGCCCGAGCTCGGCCAATGCCGCCCGAACGAGCAGCGCATGGCCGGCGTCGGGGTCGTCCGGTGGGCTCTCCACGTAGGCACCGCGGCGGACGGGAGTGAGGACACCCGAGCGCAGCAGGCGACGGATGTCGTCGTCGCTGTAGCCGGCGGCACGCAGGCCCGCAGCACGGTGCAGCATCGGTTTCACGCCGTCGAGCGTGCCGACGCCCGCTCCCCGTCCGACAGGCCAACCGCCCGGAGCTGTGGACAACCGGCCCCGAGCAGGGCGCCCGTGGACAACTGTCGCAGCCGGGCGCCGGCGGACCCGGCTCCGGAGGCCCCGCTCGCACATAGGTCCCCGGGCCGGCACACAAGCTCGTGACCTGGGTGCCGACCCCCCATCCTGTGTGTGAGCCGCGCGGATCCTGTGTGCGGGCCGGTTCAGCCGTGCGAGCCGCGCAGATCCCGTGTGCGAGCGCGGCCCCGATCAGTCGACCGCGGCCCACGCCTCCAGCATCGCCCGGGCGATCGAGACGGCGCCCGGCAGCAGCAGTCGCGAGCCCTCCGCGCCCGCCCAGTCGCCCGCCGCCAGGGCATGGCGCAGCTCCGCGCGCGTCACCCACATCGCCTCGGCGATCTCGCCCTCGGCCGGCCGCAACGGCGCGCCCACGTCGGCGAGGGCCTGGAACCCGACCATCAGCGAGCGCGGGAACGGCCAGGCCTGGCTGCCCAGGTACGTGACGTCGCGGACGGGGACGCCGACCTCCTCGTGGATCTCGCGGAGCACGCAGGCCTCCAGCGACTCCCCCGCCTCGACGAACCCGGCGAGCACCGAGAACCGCCCCTCGGGCCACACCGGCTGGCGGGCGAGCAGGACCCGGTCCGCGCCGTCGTGCACCAGGCAGATCACCGCAGGATCCGTGCGGGGGTAGTCCTCGTGGCCGTGCGCCTCGCAGACCCGGTGCCAGCCCGCTGCCCGAGGGTGGGTCCGCGAGCCGTCGCGGCCGCAGAACCGGGCGGTGTCGTGCCAGTTCAGCACCGCGACGGCCGTGGTGAGCAGGCCTGCGCCCAGCGCGTCCAGGGCGGCTCCCGCGCTGCGCAGGTCCGCCCGGTCGACCGGGTCCTCCCCGGGGACGAGCTCGGCGGGATCGCGGACGGCCCAGTACGCGACACCGTCCGCCTCGCCGAGCAGCACCGCCTCCTCCGGCGGTGCGTCTCCGCTGGTGGGCACCGTCACCAGGCGCGCGGTGCCGTCCGTGTCCATCCCCCACGGGCCCTCGGGCGCCCGCCCGGTCCACGCCACCGGGACGCGACCGGCCGCGTCCACGACCAGCACCCGCGCGGCGCTCCAGCCGGCGTGCTGCCGCGCGGTGTCGTGGCGCAGCGCCTCGTCGCGCAGCACGGCCGACCGCGACAGCACCGGCGGGCCGAGCAGGTCGAACCGCACGACCTCGGCGGTCCCGGGCGTAGGGCCGGTCATCGCATCGCTCCACCGACGGCGCCGACGAGCGCGCTCGCACACACCTCGCCGGGTCGGCACACAGGTCGTGACCTGGGTGCCGGTCCGCGATCCTGTGTGCGGGCCGGAGACGGTCCGCGGTTCGTCCGGTCACGGCAGATCGACCCCGCCCAGCGCGCGCAGCCCGGGCCCGATGACATCCGCGTCGCCGACGATGACGCCGGTGAACGCGCTGGGCGCGAAGAACTCGCCCGCCGCCGCGGCCACCTCCTCCACCGTCACCGCTTCCAGCCGCGCCGGGTGGTCGCGCAGCCACTGCACGGAGACGTCGTCCGCGGCGAGCGACGCCAGCGTGGAGGCGTACCCGCCCTGGCTGTCGAGCGAGATCAGCAGCGAGCCGACGGCGTAGCGGCGGGCGGCGTCGATCTCGTCCGCCGTCGGCGGCACCGCGACCATCCTGCCCAGCTCGTAGCGGGTCTCCAGCAGTGCGGCAGCGGTGACGTCGCTGGCCACGTCCGTCTCGACCGACAGCACCGCGCCACCGGGCACGAACTCGGTGCCCGAGTGCGCGCCGTAGGTGTAGCCCTTGTCCTCGCGGATGTTCTCCATCCAGCGCGAGGAGAAGTAGCCGCCGAAGACGAGGTTCGCCAGCTGCAACGCGGCGTAGCGCGCGTCCAGGCGGGGCAGGGCGGGCGCGGACATCCGCAGCTGCGACTGCACCGACCCGGCCCGGGGCACCAACTCCAGGTTCGACGGCGCCACCTGTGGCGGCGCGGTCAACCGCCGCGCGGGGTGCGGCGCCGTCCAGCCGCCGAGGCGCTGCTCCACGAGCGCGACCGCGTCGTGCGGGTCGATGTCGCCGACGAGGGTGAGGATCGCGCCGCCCGGCACGAGGCCCGCGGCGTGCAGAGCGCGGACGTCCGCAGGCTCGACGGCGGCGACGTCCGGGCCCGTCGGCATCTCCCGCGCGATGGGGTGGGTGCCGAACCGCTTGCGCTGCAGGGCCTCGCGGGCGATCGTGCGCGGCTGCGCCCGCGCGACGGTGATCCGCTCGACGAGCCGGCTGCGCTCGCGCACCACCTCGGCGTCCGGGTGCACGGCGCCGGTGAGCACGTCCGCGAGCACGTCGAGGATCGTCGGCAGCCCCGCGGACAGCCCGGACCCACCGATCTGGAGCCGTTCGGGATCGACGGAGACACCGAGGTCCGCGCCCACGCCGGCCAGCTCGTCGTCGATCGCGACGCGGTCCCGGGTCGCGGTGCCGGTGAGCAGCGTCGCGGTGAGCAGCTCGGCGGCGGCGAGATGGCGGGAGACCGCCGTGTCGGAGTCGGGCCGTCGGTCTCCGTGGCGTCCGGGCCGAACGGCACCCGCAGCCGCAGTTCGGCCATCGGCACGCTCGGGTTGCGCGCGACGAGCACCCGCAGGCCCGTGGCCAGCGTGACGTCCAGGACCTCCGGCAGCGGCACCTCGCGGGTGGACCCGAGCGGCGGGAGCGGCCGTGGGCCTGCGGTGGTGCGGCCGATCTCCTCGGCGCTGCGGTGCGCCGGGTTGGACACGGTGACGGTCACTGCCTGCTCCTCGGTGCGGCTGGGTGGCGGGTTCGACGATCAGCACCGCACGTCCCTGCCCGCGCAGCGCGGCCGCTGCCTCCCGGACCTGCTCGGGGGTGACGGCCGCGAGCCGGTCCGGGAGCTCCACCGCGAGCTCGGCGCGGCCGTAGAGCAGCTCGCGGGCGCCCAGGCCGAGCATCCGGTACATCACCCGGTCGTCCTCGTGGTGCAGCGCGGCGGACCAGCGGGCCACCTGGCGGGCCAGCTCGTCCGCGCCCGGGCCGGCCGCCGCGAGCTTGTCGAGCTCCTCGTCCACCGCGGCCAGCACGCGGTCCGGGTCCACCGACGGCGGGTGCACGGCGGTGATCGTGAACGTGTCGGGGTCCCGCGCGTCGAGCGGCCCCATCAGGCCCGCGCTCGCCGACACGTCCGTGACCAGCCCGTCCACGTGCACCAGCCGACGCTGCAGGCGGGCGGCCTCGCCGTCGCCGAGGATCGAGCCGAGCAGCGCGTGGCCGAGGTAGGCGTCGAGGTCCGCGCCCGGGTCGGGCAGCCGGTAGCCGACGGCGAGCGCGGGCAGCGGGGCGTGCGCGTCCGGGCTCACCGCGCGGCGCTCGGAGCCGGGCAGCGGTTCGGCGAACGAGGGCCGGGACGGGGTGGGCCGCGCCGGGATGTCGCCGAAGTGCTCCTCGACCAGCGCGAGCACGCGGTCCACGTCGTCCCCGAGGTACCCGGCGACCGTGACCTGCGCGTTGCCCGGGGCGTAGTAGGTGTCG
Organism: uncultured Actinomycetota bacterium; assembly: GCA_963780835.1. Lineage (GTDB taxonomy): Bacteria > Actinomycetota > Actinomycetes > Mycobacteriales > Pseudonocardiaceae > Pseudonocardia. The sequence goes on from CAWADQ010000024.1 coordinate 28,913, forward strand.
AAGAACGCCGCGGCGTCGTCCAGGGAGGCCTGCTCGAGCTCGGTGAAGTCGCCGTAGCCGTTGTGGGCGTTCGGGAACGTGTCGTAGAGGACCGGGGGCAGGAGGATCCAGGGGAAGCCGCCGTAGGGGCGGTTGAGGACGTTGAGCCGGATCTCCTCCTTGACGACGTCCACCTGGTTGCGCAGGTTCTCCGCCGTCAGCTTCGGGGCCCGGAGCCGGTCCGCCTCCAGGAACAGCGCGCGCTCCAGCGCCGCGGCGGGCAGCACCTCGAAGTAGTCCGTGTAGTCCTGGTGCGTCGAGCCGTTGAAGACCCCGCCCGAGCCCTGCACGTGCCGGAAGTGGGCGAGCTTCTCCAGGCTCTCGCTGCCCTGGAACATGAGGTGCTCGAACAGGTGCGCGAAGCCGGTGCGCCCCTCCGGCTCGGAGCGGAACCCGACGTCGACGTGGACTGCGACGCCGACGACGGGGGTGTTCGGGTCGGGCGCGAGGAGGACGCGAAGCCCGTTGGCGAGCGTGGCACGGTGGAGGTCGGGCACGAGCCGACAGTAACCCGGCACACCGACAGGCCGCGAAGCGCGCCGAGGCCCGAGGGTCAGTGCACCTCGACGACATTGCTCCAGGGCCCGCGGTCGAATCCCTCCCTCGCGACGGCGCGTACCCGGAAGAACCGGCCACGGTCCAGCTCGGAGCGGAGCAGGTCGTACGTGGTGGCGTCCCCGCGCAGGTGACGAGCCGCCCCCGGACGAAGTCGGCGGTCGACGACTGCTCGATGTCGTATTTGGTGGCCCCGTCCACGGCGGACCAGGAGACGACGGCGAGCAGCGGGCGCCGGACCTTGCGAACGGTCCTGAGGACCGGGCGGCCGAGGGCGCGGCGTGCGGCAGACCCAGCGCACGCGCGATCAGCCGGTTCGCCGCCGTCCACCTGCGGCGGGCGGCGGTGGCACCGGGTCGGGCGGGCTCCGCAACCGGCGCGCAGCTTCTCCATCGCCGCGTCGAAGTAGTCGTGGAGGCGGAGACGTCGTTCAAGGACGGCAGCCGCGCGAGATCGGCGGGGAGGTCCGCGGCGCGCGGCATGCGGACCCCGCCGGCCACCAGCGGCACGACGTTGCGCCGGTGGGTCAGCGCGTGCGCGATCTCCCGCCGCAGCCAGTCGCCCGGCTCGCCGATGCGGTCCAGCGAGCCGGGCTCCAGCAGCACGAGGAAGTGCGTCCGCGCCTCGATCTCGCGCAGGATCACCGGCTCGAACGCGCCGCCGCCCAGGCTCCCGACGTCCATGAAGACGTCGAAGCCGTGCGTCACCAGGTCGTTCCGCACGAGGTACGCCATCGGCCCCGACACGTCGCGGCGGTACGACAGGAAGACCGTCGTGTCCGGATCGGCCATCGCGCTCACTCCGGCGGCAGCACCACGAACTGGCGCAGCGACAGGTCCGGGTAGGTCACCGGCCCGCGGGGGCCCGGGGTGTGGTCGACGTTGATGCCCGTCTCCGGCAGGCCCAGCAGCTTGTAGCCGTCGAGCAGCCGGGTCGGGGCGTTCCAGAACACGCCGGTGCCCGTGTAGGCGTCGATGAACGCCGTCGCCGCCTTCTCGTCCTGCGCGCACACGGCCGCCGCCAGGCCGGAGGTCTCGCGGGCGGCGGTCAGGGCGGCGTCGACCGGGCCGTCGACCTGCGCGACGGTCACGTGCGCCTCGTTGCCGGCGTCCAGCGCCCACTCGTGGCCGAGCGGGTGGGGGTGCGGCGGCAGGCTCGGCGTCAGGCCGCGCTCGCGCAGCGCCGCCTCGGCGGCGGGCCACAGCCGGTCGTGCGCGGGACGGTCGATCAGCAGCAGGTTGAGCCGGTTGCACACGCCGAGCCGGTCCGTGCTGTCGTGCACCATGCGGGCGACGTCCGCCTCGTCCGCGCTCGCGTCGAGGTAGAGCACGCCACCGCCGTCGGCGTGGGCGAGGACGCGGGTGCCGGCGGCGGCGCCGAGGGCCGAGAGCCGGCGGGTGACCTCGCCGCTGCCGCGCACGACCACGAGGGGGACGAGGTCGGGCAGGCCGACGAGCGCGTCCGCGCCCGCGTGCCCGGGGGTCGGGACGAGCTGCACCGCCTCGGCCGGGACCCCGTTCTCCCGCAGGGACGGCGCGATCACCAGCTCGACCAGGGCCGTCGCGCTGCCCAGCGCGGCGGCACCCGTCCGCAGCACGGCGGCGCTGCGGGCCTTGAGCACCTGGGACGCGACGTCGATCGTCACGTTCGGCCGGGCCTCGAACACCGCGCCGATCACCCCGACGGGCACGCGCCGCTCGAACACCCGCTCGCCCGTGGGCAGGGTGCGGACGAAGCGTTGCAGCGCCGGCTCGGGGGTGTCGGCGAGCACCTCGAGCTGGACGGCCATGTCGGCGAGCCGCTCGGGCGTGAGCCGCAGCCGGTCGAGCAGGCCGCCGGTCATGCCCCCACGCTCGGCGGCCTCGACGTCGGCGGCGTTCGCGGCCAGCAGGTCCGCGGTCCGGTCGCGCAGCGCCGCCGCCATCGTGCGCAGGGCGGCGTCGACGGCCGGGCCCCCGGCCGCGCGCACCCCGGGCGCGGCGCCGGCGGCCCGCTGCGCGGCGGTGCGGACGGCGGCGTGCTCGGGGGTCTCGGCGGTGTCGACGACGGCTTCGTTACCAGTGGTGCTGACGGTGCTCACGGCGTCCCAGCGTGCCATGCCGAGTGCCGGCACGGTCACGCCGGGACCGCTCGCTGCGTTCACGTCGCGCGGCGTCCGGGGGCGGGCACGAGTTCCGGGTGCCGCGGAGCCGCGGACGGCGCGCGCAGTGGCCACGGCGCACGTCGACGGGAAGGGTTCAGGCCGGCACCGCGTAGACGATGACGTTGTCGGTGTAGTGCCGGGTGGCCCGGTCGAACCGGCCGCCGCAGGTGACCAGCGCGAGGCGGGGCGGGCCGCCGTGGGCGAACAGGTCGGCGGGCAGGTCGGCCTTCCCGAGCTGCCGGCGGCCGGACACCTGGTAGGCGAGCGTCCGGCCGTCTGCCCCGCGCAGCGCGACCCGCTCCCCGACGCCGACGTGGCGGAGCACCGCGAACGCCCCGGCCCGGCTGCGGCGGAGTCGATGTGCCCAACGAGCACGGTCGTCCCGGACGGGGCTCCGGCGAGTGCGCCGGGGGACCACCAACCGACAGTGGTCGGAGGGTCGGGCACGACGAGGGCGCCGTCGGGCGCGGTCTCGGTAGGGACGACGGGCGCGCTGATGTGTCGGTCCGGCAGTGCGACGGCGACGGGGACTGTGCCGGCCACCGCAGGCCCGGACGCGACGGTCTTCGGTCCGTCAACGGCAGCCTCGGCGACCGGGAGCGTCGCCGAAGCCGGCACGACACCCATGTCGGCGGATCCGCCCGGCACGACCGCCAGCAGTGCGCCCGTCGCGATGCAGGCCGCTCCGGCACCGGCCGCCGTCCACATCGCGGTTGCCCGGCCTCCTACGAAGCGGAGTGGATGTAGCGAAAGCGGCGTTCGGTGCGTTGAGTGCACCCAACGCCGCTTTCGCTGCATTTCCCACCCGCCGGGTCTACGCCCGCCGGCGGCGCAGGCGCAACGCGACTGTGATCAGCAGGGCACCGAGGCCGACCAGCGCTGCGGGGAGCGCGGGGGCCGAATCTTCGGCCTGGCCTCCGGTACCGGCGTTCACGGCGTTCGGCGTGCCGCACCTGACGTGGCCGGCGCGTCGCGGATGGCTGCAGCGAGAGCGTCGAGGCGGGCCAGCGCGTCCCGGGCGGCGGCCTTGGCCTCGTCCGAGGCGTCCGGCGACGACAGCACGGCGTTCGCCGCGGCCCGTCCCTGCTCGACGAGGTCGCCGACCGCCCGCAGCCACGCCTGGTCGAACGGCTGGCCGTTGCGCGCCTGCAGATCGTTCAGCACGCCCTGGATCTGCGCGCCGACGTCGTCGCTCAGCGTGAGACCCTGCGCGGTCGCGAGCGTGCGGATCTGCTCGTCGAGCGCGCGGCCCTCCGAGGTGACCCGGCCGGCGAGGGTCCGCAGGGCGTCCGTGGTGCCCTTCTCGCCACCCAGCCCGCCGAGCGCGACCAGGCCGAGCGCCGCCTGGTGGGCCTGCGCGGCCTGGTCGGCCGACAGCCCGGACGCACCCGACGGTGTCGACGTACCCCCCGTCCCGGTGCTCGGCGCTGCGGCGCCGGCGGTGGCGGACGCACCCGCGGTGCCGGTCGGCGCGGTCGTGGCGGCCGGCTGACCCGCGCTGCAGGCAGCTCCCATCAGGGCGACGACGGCCAGCGCCGTCGCGAGGGCCAGCCGGGTGGGTTGCACGCTCACGAATCCTCCAACGGGTGACGGTCAGGCCACTCATCGTGGCCCCTCGGCGTCACCGCCGGGCCGGACCGACCCGCGTGTCGTGACCCTCCGGTGATCATCGCGGGGGCGGCGCGGAGACGTGCACCACCTTGGTGGTCGTCATCTCGTCGAGCAGCTCGGGCCCGTACCCGAAGCCCGATCCGCTCCCCCGGCGCGGCTGGGCGGCACCACCCGGCGCGCCGCCGAACACGTTGTTGACCTTGACCGTGCCCACCGGCAGGGCCCGCCACGCGGCCTGGGCGTGCGCCATGTCCGAGGTGAGGACGGTGGCGGCGAGCCCGTAGTCGTCGTGCACGGCCTCGAGCAGCGCCATGTCGAAGTCCGGCACGACCCGCACCGGCGCCACCGGGCCGAAGGTCTCCTCGCGCATCACCCGCATCTGCGGCGTGCAGCCGATCAGCACCGTGGGCGGGTAGTAGGCGCCCTGGCCGTCGGGCACCTCCCCGCCGGTCAGCGCGTGCGCCCCGGCCGCGAGCGCCTCGGCCACCTGGCCGTGCACGTGGTCGCGCTGCCGGCGGTCGACGAGCGGACCGAGCCGGTCCTGCCACGCCCGGGCCTCCGCGGTGAGCGCGGCGAGGAACGGGTCGGCGAGCGCGGCGTGGCAGTAGATGCGTTCGACCGAGACGCAGATCTGCCCGGCGTTCGCGAAGGCCCCGAGCGCGGCCTGCTCCGCCGCCCAGGCCGGGTCGACGCCCTCGTCCACGATCAGCGGGTCGTTGCCGCCGTTCTCCAGCACGGCCTTCGCCCCGGTGCGGGCGCACGCGAGCGCGATCGCCCGGCCGGTCGCGGAGCTGCCGACGTGCGCGACGACGTCGACGTCGGCCCCGGCGAGCTGCGGCACCCACCGAGCCGTCGCCGTCGAGGATCTCCAGCACGCCCTCGGGCAGGTGCGCGGCGAGCAGCTCGGCGAACCGGCGGCCGGTGTGCGGGCAGCGCTCGCTGGGCTTGTGGACGACGGTGTTGCCGGTGACCAGCGCGGCGCCGAGCAGGCCCGCGGCGACCGCGACCGGGTCGTTCCAGGGGGTCAGCACGGCGACGACGCCGCGCGGGCCGGCACCATGAAGTCGGTGGCGTCCCAGCTGCCGTGCAGGGTGCGCCCCCGGTGCACGGGCCCCAGCTCGGCGTACTGCACCAGCGTGCCGATCCCGGCGTCGACCCCGCCCCGCGCGTCGTCGAACGGCTTGCCGGTCTCGCGCTCGGTAAGGGCGGCGAGCTCGTCGGCGGCGTCCCGGACGGCCGACGCGGCGGCGTGCAGCGCGGCGGCCCGTTCGGCGGCCGGGGTGTGGGCCCAGCCGTCGGCGGCGAGGCGGGCCCGGCGCAGGGCCCGCTCGCCCTCGTCCGGGGTGGCGATCGGGACGCGCCCGACGGTCTCGCCGGTGCGCGGGTCCAGGACGGTGATCTCACGGGTCAGCACATCGGTCACACCTGCCGCTACCCGTTCGGGACGGCGTTATACGTGCCGTAGTCAATCCGTGCGACGAACGCCCTCAGGAACGAGATCGGCGTGCCGCAGGGGCCGACGGCGGCGGGACCACCGGGCCGATGTCACCGTCCGGCGCGATGTCGAGGTCGACGATCACCGGCGCGTGGTCGCTGGGGCCCTTGCCCTTGCGCGCCTTGCGGTCGATCCACACCGCCTTCGTGCGCCCCACCGGGTCGGCGCCCGCGAGGACCAGGTCGATGCGCATCCCGAGGTCCTGATGGAAGCGCCCGGCGCGGTAGTCCCAGTAGGTGAACACGCGCGAGTCCGGCCAACGGTCGCGGACCACGTCGCGCAGCCCCAGCCCGACCAGCTCGGCGAGCGCCTTGCGCTCGGCGGGCGTGACGTGGGTGGAGGTGACGAAGAGCGCCGGGTCCCACACGTCGTCGTCGGTCGGGGCGATGTTCATGTCGCCGGCGACGATCGCCGTGGCCGGATCGGTGACCGAGGCGCGCAGCGCGGCGAGCCAGTCGAGCTTGTAGAGGTAGTGCGGGTCGTCGGGGTGCGGCCGTTGGGCACGTAGACCGAGGTGACGCGCAGGCCGCCGCACGTGGCCGTGACCGCGCGGGCGTCGGCGGGGAGTCCACGGCCGGGAACCGCGGCTCGTCGGGCAGACCGCGGACGACGTCGTCGAGCCCGACGCGCGACAGCAGCGCGACCCCGTTCCACTGGCCCTGCCCGTGGTGCGCGACCGCGTAGCCGCGCTCGGCCAACGGCGCAGCGAGCGCGTCCGCGAAGGCCTCGTCGGAGAGCTTGGTCTCCTGCAGGCAGACGACGTCCGGACCGCGCTCGTCGAGCCAGGGCAGGAGCCGGGGCAGCCGGGCCAGGACGGAGTTCACGTTCCACGTCGCCACGCGCACCCGGGCGACGCTACCCGCCGAGGTCAGTCGTCGGCGGGGAGCGAGGCCTTCCGAACGTAGAGCAGGCGGTCGCCCTGCTCCAGCGCGTCGACCGCGGAGGCGTCCACCCGGTGGAGCTGCCCGCCGCGGACCACGCCCAGCACGATGTCGGTGAGGTGCCGCGGCGAGCCGCCCAGCTCCGAGTCCTCCACCTCGCGCTCGCTGATCGCGAACCCCGCGTCCGGGGTGAGCAGGTCCTCGACGACCTCGACCACACTCGGGGACGTCGTCGCCATCCCCAGCAGGCGCCCGGCCGTCTCCGCCGACACCACGACCGAGCTGGCTCCCGACTGCCGCAGCAGGTGCACGTTCTCCGACTCCCGCACCGACGCCACGATCCGCACGTTCGGCGAGAGCTCCCGGGCCGTCAGCGTGACGAGGACGGCGGTGTCGTCCCGGTTCACCGCCACCACCAACGCCGACGCCTGCATCACCCCGGCGATCCGCAGGACGCTCGACCGGGTCGCGTTGCCCGTGACCGTCACCAGCCCCAGGGCAGAGGCGGCGTCGAGGTTCGCGCGGTCGGTGTCGACCACGACGATGTCGGTGGGCTCGGCCCCGTCGCCGAGCAGCGTCTCGACGGCGGCCCGGCCCTTGGTGCCGTAGCCGACGACGATCGTGTGGTCACGCACCCGGGACCTCCAGCGCGAAATGCGGAACGACTGCCGGGAGCGCTCGGTGAGCAGCTCGACGGTGGTGCCGACCAGGACGATGAGGAACAGCAGCCGCAGCGGTGTGATCACCAGTGTGGTGACCAACCGAGCCTGCGGGGAGACGGGGACGATGTCGCCGTAGCCGGTCGTCGACAGGGACACCGTCGCGTAGTAGAAGGCGTCGCCGAACGAGATCGGAGTGTCGCTGTTGTTGTCGACGTACCCGGCGCGGCCGAGCCAGACGACCAGCGCGGCGAGGGCCAGCGAGCCCAGTGCCGCGGCCAGCCGCTGCAGCAGCGCCACGACCGGGGCCGTGGTCGCCGCGGGCATCCGGAGGAGCCCGACCAGAGACGGGTCGGCCAGCGAGCGGCCGCGCTGCAGTGCGTTCACCTGCCGGTACTCCACGCGCGGACCCTAACGTCGCAGGCCCTCCCCCGTCCGGGTCGGGGCGCTCGCGCCGTTGTCGTGAAAGCCACGTTCAGGACGTGTGGCGTCCTGAACGTGGCTTTCCGGCCACCGTCGGCGACCCTGCGGGCCTGCCGGCTCCCCTCCGGGCGGGAGCTGAGGAGCGATCGGTACCGCTGCCCGGTTAGGGTTTCCGATGCCGGTTGCGGCAGCCACAGGCTGTTCTGGTAGCGACAGCGGAGGCGGAGATGGTCGGTGCCGACCCGGGGGGCATGGCGGTCCCGGACGCGCAGCTGCCCGCCCCGCGTCGCCGCAGGCTGCTCGGGCGCCGCGCGACGCCGGGTGCCGGCGAGGCCATGGACGCGCTGGCCACCGGCGTCGAGATCGCGTCCGCGCTGCGCGACGGGCTCACGGCGCCGGCCGCGTCGGGCGCCGCCCGGCGGCTGCGCGCGCTGCTCGACGCCGACGCCGTCTGCCTGGTCGACCTGGACGGCGCGCGCACGTGGGCCGGCCACGAGGTCGCCGACGACGCGCTCGTCGACGAGGTGCTGCGGACGGACCGCCGGGCCGCCCGTGACGACGTCGCCGCCCTCCCGCTGCGGGTCCGCGACGAGCCCGCGGGCGTGCTGGTGGTCGCGGGCGCGGTGCCGGACGGGGCGGCCCGGAAGGCGGCCGCGTTCGTCTCCGACGCCCTGCACCGCGGCCGGCTGGAGTCGTCGGCGGACGCCGCGGAGCAGGCCGAGCTGCGCGCACTGCGGGCCGAGATCTCCCCGCACTTCGTCTACAACGCGCTCACCACGATCGCGTCGTTCGTGCGCTCCGACCCCGCCCGCGCCCGCGAGCTGCTGCTCGACTTCGCCCTCTACATCCGGCATAACCTCGCCCGGCACGGCGAGTACACGACGCTGGCGGGCGAGTTCCGCGCCGTCGAGGCCTATCTGACGCTCGCCCGCGCGGTCCTGGGCGAGCGGTTGCGGGTGCAGGTGCGCATCGCGCCGGAGGTGCTCCCGGTTGCGATCCCGTTCCTCGCGCTGCAGCCGCTGGTGGAGAACGCCGTGCAGCACGGCGTCGAGCGGACGGAGGGCGGCGGGTCGGTGCAGGTGAGCGGCGAGGCACAGGGCGAGGACTGCGTGATCGCCGTGGAGGACGACGGGCCGGGCATGCTGCCGGAGCATGCTCAGGACGTGCTGCCGGGACGGGGCACCGGGACGAGCCTGGGGCTGGTGAACGTCGACCGCCGGCTGCGGGCGGTGTTCGGCGCCGGGTACGGCCTCGTGATCGAGACCGCGCCGGGTGCGGGCACCCGGGTCGTCGTGCGGGTACCGCGGTTCCACCCCGGCGTCGTGGCGTCATGACGGGCGCGTCGGGGCTGCGCGTGCTGGTCGTCGACGACGTCGCGCCGGCCCTGGACGAGATGTGCCAGCTGCTGCGCGAGGCCCGCGGCGTCGGGTCGGTCGAGGCGGCGGGGGACGCCCTGACGGCGCTGCGGCTGATCCAGACGACGGCGCCGGACGCGGTGTTCCTCGACATCTCGATGCCCGGCATGGACGGGCTGGAGCTGGCCGGGCTGCTCGGCCGGATGACCGACCCGCCCACGATCGTGTTCGTCACCGCGTTCGAGCAGCACGCCGTGTCGGCCTACGGCGTGGGCGCGGTCGACTACCTGCTCAAGCCGGTCTCCGCCGAGCGGCTCGCCGCCGCGCTGGGCCGGGTGAACCGGGTCCGCGCCGCCGGGGCCGCCCCGGCACCGGCCGTCGACGAGCTGGCCGCCGTGCCCGTCGAGCTGGGCGGGCGCACTCGGTTCGTCCGCCGCGCGGACGTCCGCTTCGCCGAGGCGCAGGGCGACTACGTCCGCCTGCACACCCGCGGCGGCCGCCACCTGGTGCGGATCCCGATCTCGCGGCTGGAGGAGCACTGGCGCGGCGTCGGCTACGTCCGGGTGCACCGCAGCTTCCTGCTCGCCGTGCACGCCGTGCAGGAGCTGCGCAGCGACGTGAGCGGCGGGCTGCTCGCGCACACCGACGTCGGCGACGTCCCGGTCAGCCGGCGGCACGCGCGCGAGCTGCGTGACCGCCTGCTCGACGCCGCAACCCGCGGCGAGTTCGACTCCGCGGCGCGGCGGGACGGGCGATGAGCGACCCCGGACGACGCGCGAGTCGGCACCTTTGCCGGCCTGAATGTGGCGTTCCGGCCGGCCGGAAACTGCGACTCGGAGCGGCGAACGTGCCGACTCGCGGGAACCCGGGCGGCCGCTCGTGACAGGGCGCGCCGGGAACAGGCCGCCGCGGCGGGTCGCGGTGACCAGCCCCCAGACCCGCGTCGCGCTCGGCGGCCGCCGCGGGCCGCCCGCCCGCGCTCCCCGCCTCGCCTCGGCGGAGCTGGCGCGGGCCGAGCGCATCCGTGCGGTCCAGCTGCGCCGCGCGGTGACGGCCCTGCTCGCGGGCGGGGCCTTCCTCGTCGGCCTGCCGCTGCTGCTGCACCTCGCCCCGGCGCTCGACGACGTGCGGCTCCTCGGCCTCCCGATCTCCTGGCTCGCGGTGGCCGTGCTGCCGTGGCCGGTGCTGACCGGCCTGGCCTGGTGGCAGCTGCGCCGGGCGGAGCGGGCCGAGACCGACGAGGACGCGCCGTGACCGCCCTCGCGGTCCTGCCCGTGGTGCTGTTGACCCTGCTCATCGGCGCCCGCGGGGTGGCCGCGATGCGCACGACGTCGGACTTCCTCGTCGCCTCCCGCCGGATCTCCCCCGCCTTCAACGCCGCGGCCGTCTCCGGTGAGTACCTGTCGGCGGCGTCGTTCCTCGGCATCGCCGGGCTCGTCGTCAAGGGCGGGGTCGGGGCGCTGTGGTACGCGGTCGGGTTCACCGCGGGCTACCTGCTGATGCTGACGCTGGTGGCGGCGCCGCTGCGGCGGACGGGCGCGCTGACCGTCCCCGACTTCGCCGAGGCCCGGCTGGCCTCCCCCGTGCTGCGCAAGCTGTGCGCGCTGGTCGTGCTCGTGATCGGCTACCTGTACCTGGTGCCGCAGTTCACGGCGGCGGGCCAGGTGCTGACGCTGGTCAGCGGCGTGCCGTACTGGGTGGGCGTGGTGGTGGCCGGGGTCGTGGTGAGCGTGACGCTGGCGCTGGGCGGCATGCGCGCGGCGACCTACGTCCAGGCGTTCCAGTTCGCGCTCAAGCTGGTGCTGTTCGCCGTGCCGGCGCTGTGGCTGCTGCTCGCGGTGGGCCCGGAGATCCGCCACCAGGCCGTGCACCCCGTCGAGTTCACCCGGTTCACGACGGCCACGACCGTCGACTTCACCGTCGACACCCACTTCGAGCTGACCGAGCCGGTGACGGTGCGCGTCGACGGCGGACCGCCCGTGCCGCTGGCACCGGGGGCGCACACCGCCGCGGGCGGCGCCCGGTGGGAGTTCCCGGCGGGCGCGGCGGTACCCCGGATCGACGGCGCGGCCGTCCCGGGCAGCGCGACCTGGCAGCGGCCGCTGGTCGACGCGGGCTCCGCCGGGCACGCGCTGCTGGGCACGTGGTCGGTGCTGATGGCCACCGCGCTGGGCACGATGGGGCTGCCGCACGTGCTCGTGCGCTTCCACACCAGCCCGGACGGGCGCAGCGCGCGGCGCACCGCGGCGATCACCGTCGCCCTGCTGGGCACGTTCTACCTGTTCCCGGCCGTGTACGGGCTGCTCGGGGCGGTGCTGCTGCCCCAGCTGTACCTCTCCGGCGCGACCGACACGGTCGTCGTCGCGCTGCCGTCGCGGGTCGACCCCGGCTGGCCCGGCGACCTGTTCACCGCGCTGCTCACCGCCGGCGCCTTCGCGGCGTTCCTCGCGACGTCGCTGGGGATGCTGCTCGCGGTCTCCGGTGCCGTCTCCCACGACCTCATCCCCGCCGGCCTGCGCCGGCTGCGCCTCACCCCGCTGGCCGCCGCGGCCGTCGTGGTGCTGCTCGCGCTGCCCGGGGCGCGGGTGGACGTCGGCGCGCTGGTCACGTCCGCGTTCGCGGTCGCGGCCTCGACGTTCTGCCCGCTGCTCGTGCTCGGGATCTGGTGGCGACGGCTGACCGCGCGGGGAGCGCTGGTGGGGATGGCCGTCGGGCTGGTGAGCTCGGCCGGGGTGATGGCCGCGGGGCTGGTCGCGGGGCTGGAGCCGGGGGTCCCCGCGCTGCTGCTGGCCCAGCCGGCGCTGTGGTCGGTGCCGCTGGCGTTCGTCACGATGATCGTGGTGTCGCTGCGCGGGAGCCCGCCGTCGGGCGCGGCGTCGGCGATGCTGCGGCTGCACCTCGACGAGACGGCGCCGACGGCGCTCCGGTCCTGACCGGCATCTCGACGCGCTACGGCTCCGACCTGCGGTGCGGGCGCAGGGCCCGTACGGCCGCCGGGTCGCACGGCTGCACCGTGATGTTCGGCGCGATCCGGTAGGGCCGGGCCAGCAGGATCCCGCCGAGCCGGCGGCGCAGGCGCGACACCTCGGCGCGCACCGCCACCGCGTGGTGGTCGTCGCCGTACACCGCGGTGCTGAGGGCGAAGGCGTCGAGCCCGGCCGCTCCCGCCTCCATGAGCAGGGCGAGCAGCTCGGCGTGCCGCGGGTGTGAGCGGGTAGCGCCAGACGGTGCTGCCCTCGACGACGGCGTGCGGCGGCCGGGAGTGCAGGTCCAGCCGCAGCTGCGTCGGGACCGCCCGGGCCTCCTGGCGACGCAGCAGCCAGCCGCCGGGCACCGGCTCCGGGAGGCAGCTGCCGATGCCGGGCACCATGCATCGCTCGCCCTCGACGGGCACGGCGACCCGGTCCGTCCCGACCGCCGCGCTGACCGCGGCGATCCAACCGTCCCGGTCGACGACGGCGGCGGGCCCGGGCACCCCGCGCAGGAGCGGGGCCGCCACCGACCCGCAGCGCCTCGAGGCCGGCTTCGCGCTGCCGCCAGAGGTCGACCTCCGCCAGCCGCACCGCCATGCCGACCAGCGCGACCGCCGCCGGGTGCACGGTCGCCGCCGGCCCGGAGATGTCGACGATCCCCAGCAACGCGCCGGTCCGCGGGTCGTGCACAGGGGCCGCGGCGCACGTCCACGGGTGCAGGCTGCGCTGGTAGTGCTCGGCGGAGAACAGCTGCACCGGGGCACGCTCGACGAGCGCGGTGCCGATCGCGTTCGTGCCCACGGCGGTCTCGGTCCAGGCCGCGCCCTCGGCGAAGCCGAGCGCGTCGGCGCGGTGCCGGACCCCGTTGCAGCCGTCTCGCCACAGCACGACGCCGTCCGCGTCGGTGACGACCATGATGTGCTGCGCCTCGTCGGCGACCGAGGTGAGGTTGGACCGCAGCCCGGGCAACACGCTTGCGAGCGGGCTGGCGCGGCGCCGCTGCTCCAGCGCCTCGATCCCGACCGGGCGATCGGTCGTCGTCCGGTCGGGATCGTGCCCGTCGGCGCGCATCCGCGTCCACGACCGCGCCACGACGCCGCGCGGGCTGGCCGGCAGCGCGTGCCCGGTCAGCATCGCCTCGTGGGTGCGGTGCAGCAGGTGGGCATGACGACGCAGGTCGACTCCCCGGCGCACCGCGCAGACCGCGTCGTCCACGCCCTCATCCTGCGCCGGGGACTGCTGCCATCGCAGCGTCAGGACGTGCGGGCCAGCCAGTCGGTGATCCGCTTGTTGATCTCCTCGGGCCGCTCCACCAGCATGAAGTGCCCGACACCCTCGATCAGCTCGGAGTCCGAGCCCGGACCGGCGTAGCCCTTGACCCGCTCGACCTGCTCCTTGGTCACGCCGTGGCAGCCGTCGGTGGTGCCGTGCAGGTAGAGCACCGGCTGCGGGGCGCCGCCACCCCAGGCGGCCTCCTGCTCGGAGGCCCACTCGGGTGAGCCGAAGCGGGTCGGGTCGAACTGCCCCCAGTAGTACCCCAGGGCGGCCCGAAGGTGGTCGGGGTCGCGCAGCGCGTCGCGGATGTGGACCATGTCGGCGTCGGCGTCATAGCCCGGCGACCAGTCGCCCCAGATGTCCTGGATGAACCGGAAGTCGTCCTGCCGGATGCGGTCCTCGATCACCCGCTGCATCTGGAAGTACCAGAAGTAGAAGCTCTTCTTGATCTGGGAGTAGGTGCCGAGGTTCTCGCCGAAGATGTCGAACGGCGGGATGTTGATGATCACTGCTCGGCCCCACAGCTCCGGTGCCCGGCCCAGCGCGCCCCACGCGCCGACGGCGCCCCAGTCGTGGGCCACGAGCAGCGCGTCGGACCCGCCGCCCAGCGCCCGGGCCAGCGCGATCTGGTCGGCGACCATCACGCTGGTGTGCACGTGGTGGCGCAGCGGGGGCAGCTCGGTCGGGGCGAACCCGCGGACGAACGGCGCCACGGCGTGGAAGCCGGCCCGGGCGAGTTCGGGGAGCAGGTAGCGGTAGGTGAACGGGGAGTCCGGGAACCCGTGCATGCACAGGGCGAGCGGACCCTCGCCGGCCTCCAGGTACTCGAAGGTGATGCCGTTGGCGGCGACCCGGCCCCGCCCGAGTTCGGACATCTCGATCTCCTCGTCGTGTTCGTCGGTCACGACGGAGCGTGAGTCGCGCCCGGGCCCGGCCGCCACCGTTGCATCAACCTTGCAGTGCGGCTCCGGGTGACCCACATCACCGTTCGTCGGGAACTCCGACCGTTCGTCGGCCGTTCGTCGATCCACTCGACGCGGTGGCCCGCGCAGCTTCTCTCGACGGCCGGTTCGCCCTTTCCTTGTCGCCGGGAGCCCGCCCGGGGCGCCGCGACGTGCGAGGAGGCACCGTGACCGCGACCGAACGACCGTCGCCTTCGGAGGCGCGGGACTGGGAGGAGATAGCCTCCCGGCCCGAGTTCCAGGTGCTGCGCCACCGGCTGCGCACCTTCGTGTTCCCGATGACCGGGCTGTTCCTCGCCTGGTACCTGCTCTACGTGCTGCTGGCCAGCTACGCGCCGGCGTTCATGGCGATCAAGCTCGTGGGCAACATCAACGTCGGGCTGGTGTTCGGCCTGCTGCAGTTCGTCTCGACGTTCCTGATCACGTTCCTCTACGTCCGCTTCGCCGACCGGAAGCTGGACCCGCTGGCCGCCCAGCTGCGCGACGACATCGAGACGGGCCGCCGCACCGAAGGAGAGGTCAAGTGACCTTCCACATCCTGGACCCGGAGTGGGGACACATGACGATCAAGATGTCCGGGCACCCGCCGTTCGGGGCCCAGGTCATCCTCAACGGCCACGAGTACGTCGCCACCCAGGCGCGGGCGGCGGGTGTCCGGTTCGTCAAGGAGGGCAACTGCTTCACCCGCCTCGCCGACCCCACCGCCCTGGCCCGGATCGCAGACACCTTGTCGCAGCCCGCGACGATAGGGCGCCTGGCCCAGGTGTGTGATCGGTGGATCTACACCGCCTGCCTGTGTTTCGGCCTGGACCTGGCCGAGCAGGCGCGCTCCGGGTTCACCTACGGCTACTCGGTCTATCAGGCCGAGTACAGCCGCAACCTGCTGTTCACCATCGGCGCCCAGATGGACAAGGTGTTCGACCGGGTCGTCGACCGCACCCGGTCCCGGCTGGACGTGCCGGTCCTGCGGACCCTGTTCGGCGCCAAGCAACGCCCCGGCCGCAACGGCACCCCCGACCTGTCGCTCAAGCTCGCCGCGGTGATCGAGACAAGTTCACCGCCAAGGTCCACACGATGACCGGGAATACCGGCTACACCATCCGGCAAGCCGCCTACGACCTGCGCAAGCTCCGCGGCAAGGAACTGATCACCAAACCCGGTCGGACCCGGCGCTACCACCTCTCGCCGCAGACCGCGGGCACCATCGCCGCCCTGCTGACCCTGCGGGAGCACGTCATCGGGCCCACTCGCCGGCGTCCGCAGCCCCCGCAGGGGACGCAAACCGGTCACCTGGACCAGTGTCGACCGCGACTACGAGAAGATCCGCATCGACATGCAAACCCTCTTCCAGGACCTGGGCATCCGCGCCGCCGGATAGACAACATCTTGTCGATCGGAGTCTCTTAAGCGCCTATCTCGCCGCCGGGGTCGAGGGCAGCAACCCGATCCTCAACCTGACGATCTTCGGGCTGTTCGTGATCATCACGCTCGCGATCGTGATCCGCGTCAGCAAGCGCGCCTCCAGCGGGGCGTCCGACTTCTACACCGCGGGCGGCGGCTTCTCCGGCCCGCAGAACGGCATCGCGATCTCCGGCGACTACCTCTCGGCCGCGTCGTTCCTCGGCATCGCCGGCGCGATCGCGCTCAACGGCTACGACGGCTTCCTCTACTCCGTCGGCTTCCTCGTCGCGTGGCTGGTGGCGCTGCTGCTGGTCGCCGAGCTCCTGCGGAACACCGGCAAGTACACGATGGGCGACGTGCTGGCGTTCAAGATGCGCCAGCGCCCGGTCCGCGCCGCGGCCGCCACGTCCACCCTGGCCGTGTCGTTCTTCTACCTGCTCGCCCAGATGGCCGGCGCAGGCGGCCTCGTCGCCCTGCTGCTCAACGTCACCAGCAAGGCCGGGCAGGCCGTCGTCATCGCCGTCGTCGGCGCCGTGATGATCGCCTACGTGCTGATCGGCGGCATGCGCGGCACCACCTGGGTGCAGATCATCAAGGCGGTCCTGCTCATCGCGGGTGCCGGGATCATGACGATCTGGGTGCTCGCGCTGCACGGCTTCAGCCTGTCGGCGGTGCTCGGCGACGCCGTCGCGCGGGCCGGCGCCACCGGCGAGAAGCTGCTCGCGCCGGGCGCGCAGTACGGCAAGAACGCGATCACCCGCATCGACTTCATCTCGCTCGCCCTGGCCCTCGTGCTGGGCACCGCGGGCCTGCCGCACATCCTCATGCGCTTCTACACCGTGCCGACGGCCAAGGAGGCCCGCCGCTCGGTGGTGTGGGCGATCTCCCTGATCGGCCTGTTCTACCTGTTCACGCTGGTCCTCGGGTACGGCGCGGGCGCGCTCGTCGGCCCGGACGCGATCAAGAAGGCGCCCGGCGGCGCGAACTCCGCGGCTCCGCTTCTGGCCTACCAGCTCGGCGGCACGATCCTGCTGGGCATCATCGCCGCCGTCGCCTTCGCGACGATCCTCGCGGTGGTGGCCGGCTTGACGATCACCGCGTCGGCGTCGTTCGCCCACGACATCTACGTCAACGTGATCAAGCACGGCGTCGTCGAGGACGCCGCGCACCTCGAGGTCAAGATCGCCCGGCGCACGGCCATCATCATCGGCATCGTCGCGATTCTCGGCGGCATCCTGGCCAACGGCCAGAACATCGCCTTCCTCGTGGCGCTGGCGTTCGCGGTCGCGGCCTCGGCGAACCTGCCGACCATCCTGTACTCGCTGTTCTGGAAGCGGTTCAACACCACGGGCGCGCTGTGCAGCATCTACGGCGGGCTCGGGATCACCCTGATCCTGATCATCTTCTCGCCGGTGGTGTCCGGGAAGCCGGTGGACCCGGTGACGGGCCGCAGCGCGTCGATGCTCCAGGGGGTCGACTTCCACTGGTTCCCGCTCGACAACCCGGGCCTGATCTCCATTCCGCTGTCGTTCCTGCTCGGCTACCTGGGCACCGTCCTGGCCAAGAACGACAAGCCGGACCCGGTCAAGGTCGCCGAGATGGAGGTCAAGTCGCTGACCGGCGCCGACGCCGCGAAGGCGCTCGTGCACTGATCTCCCTGTCCTGACCGGATCCACTCCCCTGTCGGGCCCGGCCCGCTCACCGTCGAGCGGGCCGGGCTCCTTTCTGCGGCGCGACGGTGCAGACGATGCGGTAGGAACTGGACATGGTGGAGGCGGGGTCACCTCGTCGACTCGGTGCTGCGGCCGGACCGACGGTCCGTGTGGGTCATGATCATCGTCGGCGGTGCGAAAGCCGCGCGGCCGCGGCTTCTGAACCCTTCGTGGTGATCTCATCGGCCGCGCCGGCGCAGCAGGACCTGGACGCGAGAGCGGCATGGCGCCGGGCGAAGTACGCCTGATCGGGCCCGTTCCCGCTCACCTTCGTACCGCACCGGTGGCGGCGTCCTTCCCTCAACGTCCGGGCTCTCGGTGGAGCGGCTACGGCTCGGCGGCGCGCGCCTCGGACACGGTTTGCGCCGTCCTGCATGATCGGCGCGCGCGGGCAGAGGTGGCTGCGGTGGCAGCCGTGAGCACCCGCAGGACGGGATCACCGCTCGGATGGTCGTCGTGCGCGGGTGCAGGTGGCTGATGCGGCAGCCCTGAGCACCCGCCGGGCGGGATCACCGCCAGGAACCGAAGAGTCACGCACCCGCCGGGACGGACGCGACCAGCGCGCGCAGGCCGTCCGCGTCGAGCAGGTCGACGGGGCGCAGCGTCACGTCCTGGCGGACGTAGTGGAACGCCGCCCGCACGCGCTCCGGCGGGCAGCCGATCAACGCGGCCCACGCGAGGCGGTACGCGGCGAGCTGCACGTTCAGCGTCGCCCGGCGGGCCGGGTCGGGCAACGCACCGGTCTTCCAGTCGACGACCGTCCAGCCGCCGTCCGCCTCGGCGTACACCGCGTCCATCCGACCGCGCACGGCGATCCCGTCGATCACGGTCTCGAACGGCACCTCCACCTCGTACGGCTCGCGCTCCGCCCAGCGCGACGCCAGGAACGCCTCCTGCAGCTCCTCGAGCAGCTCGTCCGACGCGGCGCCCTCGTCCGCGGCGCCGGGCAGCTCGTCGACGTCGAGCAGCTGGGCGGCGCCGAACCGCTGCTCGAGCCAGGCGTGGAACGCCGTGCCGCGGCGGGCGTGCGGGTTCGGGGGCAGCGGCAGCGGGCGGCGCAGGCGCGCGGCGAGCGCCCCGGGATCGGCGGCGAGCTCGACGAGCCTGCTCACCGACAGCTGTGCGGGCAGCGCGACGACGGGCCGCTCCCGGGCGGCGGCGCGCTCGGCGAGGAGCACGTCGACGTCCGCGGCCCAGCCCTCCGGGTCGGCCGGGTCGTCGAGGTCGGCCGCATGGTCGGCGGGTTCGCCGGGGTCGGCGTCATCAGGTCGCCCGGGTCCGCCCGGGCGGCTTCCGCCGCCTGCTCCCGCAGCGCCGCGCGCACGAGCTCGGCCCCGGCGTGCACCGCGGCCGCCCGCGCGCCGAGCGGGTCCACCGGCCACTCGGCCGTGACGGGCTCCGCGGTGGCCGGGTTGTGCGTGCCGAACTCGGGTTCCTCGGCCCAGTGCTCGACGCGCCCCACGCCGGTGGCCGCCACCTCGTCGCGCACCTCCTGGAGGAACACCGACGGCTGCCGGGGGCGGTCACCGGTCGCCCCCCACCGGTGCCCGGAGACCAGCAGCACGTGCTCGGCCCGGGTGAGCGCCACGTAGAACAGCCGCCGCTCCTCGACGAGCCTGCGGTCGTCCAGGGCCTCGTCGTGCGCCGTCAGCGCGGCCTCGATGACCTTGCGATCGCACCTTGCGATCGGCGCCCGGCGCGGGCAGGTCGAGCACGGGTAGGTCCGCGGCGTCGCCGCGCAGCGGGACGGGCAGCGCCGACGGATCCGTCAGCCAGCTGCCGCTGATCTTGCGGCCCGGGAACACCTGGCCCACGAGGTGCGGCACCGCCACGATCTCCCACTCCAGGCCCTTCGCCGCGTGCACGGTCAGGACCTGCACACGGTCGGGCGCCACCTCGACCTCGCCGGGGGCGAACCCCTCCTCCGCGCGCTCGGCGGTGTCGAGGTAGTCGAGCAGCGCGGGCAGCGTCGAGACCTCGGCCCCGGCGGTGAAGTCCGCGACGACGTCGGCGAACGCGTCGAGGTGCGCGCGGCCGACGGGGCCGGGACGGGCGGCGGTCTCGGCGTCGAGCAGGAGCAGGCGCTCGGTGTCCGCGACGAGGTCCGTCAGCGGCACCGACGCCCGCGCCCGCAGCCGGCGCAGCTCCGCCGCGAGCCGGCGGATCCGGGCGAAGCCCGCCGGCGAGTAGCGGCCGGGCGCACCCGGGTCGTCCAGCGCGTCGACGAGACCGGCCTGCTCGGCGTGCTCGCCGGGCAGCGCACCGAGCGCGAGCTCGGCGGCGGAGAGCGGTGCCGAGGGGGCGGAGGGGCCTGGTGCGAGCTCCCGCGCCCGCGCCCAGAGCGCCGCGAGGTCTGCCACGCCCAGCCGCCAGCGCGGCCCGGTGAGCAGCCGTACCGCCGCCGGCCCGGAGAGTGGATCCGCGACCAGGCGCAGGGCGCTGACCAGGTCTCGGACCTCCGGGGTGTCGAGCAGGCCGCCCAGGCCCACCACCTCCACCGGAAGGTCACGCGCCCGGAGCGCGGCGGCGACGGCGTCCATGTCGGCCCGGCGGCGCACGAGGACGGCCGACGTGGGTGACTCCGCGCCGACGTCCGCCGCCGCCTGCCAGCACGCGGCGATCGCGTCGGCCAGCCAGTCGAGCTCCGCCGCGACATCCGGCAGCAGCGCGACCCGGACGTCGCCTGCTCCGGCGCCCGGCCCGGCCGCCAGCGCGCCCACGCCGACCGCACCGGGAGCCGCCCGGAGCGGCGCGGACACGGCGTTCGCCAGTGCGAGCACCTCCGCCGGGTTGCGGAAGCTCGTGAGCAGGCCGTACTCGTCGGCGGGAGCGCCGTCCGGACCCGGGAAGTCGGTGCGGAACCGCGGGAGGTTGCCCGCGCTCGCGCCGCGCCAGCCGTAGATCGACTGGCACGGGTCGCCGACGGCGGTGACCGCAGGCGCATCTCGCCCGGCCGGCGCTCCGGGGGCGGCGCCGAACAGCGCGCGCAGCAGCACCCGTTGGGCGTGCCCGGTGTCCTGGTACTCGTCGAGCAGGACGGCCCGGTACGTCGCCCGCTCCTGCGATGCCGACCTCGGGGTGCTCGGCGGCCACCCGGGCGGCGATCGCGAGCTGGTCTCCGAAGTCGAGCGCGCGCTCCGCCCGCTTGCGGGCCCCGAACGCCTCGACCAGCGGGATGAGGGCGTGCCGCATGCGCTGCGCGTCCAGCCACCGCCGGTAGCGCTGCGACGGCTCGGCCTTCTGCCGCGGCCCGGGGGGCGCCCGGTCGAGCAGCGCGGCCAGCGCCGCGGCGTGCGCCCGCACCGCGGCAGGCTCGACGAGGTGCTCGCCGAGCTCGCCGGCCAGTGCGAGGACGTACCCGGTGACGGTCGCGGGCACCCGGTCGACGTCCAGGTCGTCCGCCCAGGTCGTGACCACCCGGTGGGCGAGCTGCCAGGCACCGGTGCTGCCGAGCAGCCGGGCACCGGGCTCGGCAGGGAGCCGCAGGGCGTGCTCGCCGACCAGACGGCCGGCGTAGGCGTGGTACGTGGCGACGGTCGGCTCCCCGGCCAGCACCGCCGCGCGCCGCGCCCCGGTGGGATCGAGGTCGTCGAGGAGCCGGGACCCGGCGAGGCGCCGCAGTCGGGTGCGCACCCGGACCCCGAGCTGCTGGGCGGCCTTGCGGGTGAACGTCAGGCCGAGGACCTGCTCGGGGAGCACCTGCCCGGTGGCGACCAGCCAGACCACGCGGGCGGCCATCGTCTCCGTCTTGCCCGCCCCGGCGCCGGCCACCACGAGCGCCGAGCGCGCGGGCGCGGCGATCACCGCGGCCTGCTCGTCCGTGGGCGGTGGCAGGCCCAGCGCGGCGGCGAGGGACCGGGGGCTCAGCACTCCCCAGTCCTACCGCAGGGGTCCGACAGTTCTCAGGACCGGGACGCGGGCGCGTAGACGCGCAGCCAGTCGACCTGCAGGGAGAACGCCGGCGGTGTGGTCGCGTCCGGCGCGGGGATCCAGTCCTTCTTGGGACCCTGGTCGAACTGCATGGCCAGGTGCATCGGCTTGTCCGGGATGATGTTCCGGTCCGTCACGCGGAACCGCTCCACGCCGTCCACGTAGTAGACGATGCGGTCGGGCAGCCAGTCGACGGCGAAGGTGTGCCACTGGCTGAAGTCGTCTTCGGCGTAGGAGCCGTACACCTTGTCGCTGCCGCCCGGACCGGCGAAGTGGACGATGAAGTGCGCCCGGTCGCGGGTCTCGGACGGCACCTCCATGATGTCGATCTCCCCGTCCTGCGGGAAGCGCTCCGACTCGGGCCAGAGCAGGATCGCCGAGCCGAATCCGCGGCCCTTCTCCGTGCGGGCGCGGAACTCCCACCGGCCGTAGGTCCGGTCCAGCTTGTGGGCCATGCCGCCCGAGACGTTGCCGTTGCGGGCGGTGATGTTCAGCGCGCCGTCGGACACGCTGATCGCCGACGAGCGGCGCAGGCCGTTGCCGAACGCTCCGACGCTGTCGTAGGTCCCGTAGGCGTCCGAGCGGAACGAGTCGAAGTCCTCCGCCGTCACGCGCTTCCACTCCGGCCCGGGATCGGTGGGGACGGCGGAGCGCGCCTTGTCGTCCTGCGACGCCGAGGGCGGGGCGGGGATGGCGGACACCGTGCCGGGCAGCGCGGAGAACAGGTCGCCGGTGGAGCGCGGGCGAGCCGGTACCGGTGCCCAGGCTCCCGCAGGCGGTGAGCATCAGGACGAGCGCGCCGCACACGGCCGCTGCGCGCGCGCGGACTCGTCCGTCGAGCACTCCGGCCTCCTGTTCGCACCGACGGGAGCGGGGAGCGCCCGGTGCGTGCCCGCGACGGTACCGGTACGCGGGATCGACCGGGAACTCACCCCGTCGGCGGCGTTTCGCCGAGCTGATCACACCGGAACGGCCTAACGCTCGTCACGTACCGTCACAATCTCATCCATCCGTGACCGACCGTCCGGACTCGTTCACAGGACAACTCGCCCGCACCGGACACCGGTCGCAGTCCGGACCCACGCGTGCGTGGAAGCGCGCCCCCGCCGTCTCCTCGGCGCACGCCCGGACCAGCTGCCTCCACCGCTCCACCTCGGCGGCGTCCAACGGCGGCTGCTCGGGCACCTTGGCCTCGCCCGAGGCCGACCGGTCGGCGAGGTAGACCAGCCGGGCGCCGCCCGGGTCTCGGGCGGCCCCGACCAGCTCCGTGAACGCGCCGAGGGCCGCCGCGAGCTGGTAGACGGCGAGCTGTGCATGCTCGGCGGCGGCGCGGGCGGTCGCCGCGGTGCGCCCCGTCTTCACGTCCACGACGACGGGACGCCCCGCAGCGTCCACCTCCAGCCGGTCCACCCGCCCGCGCAGGCGCAGCACCGGCCGGATCCCACCGCGGCCGCTATCGCAGCCGCCAGGCTCGCCGGCTTCGGCGGCGCCCCCGGGTGCCGACGAGGGGCTTCGCCTGACGGCCGCGTCCTCCACGTCGTCCGGATTCGGGAGGTCGAGCTGCACGGGGTGCTCGACCGCGACGAGCCGCAGCCCGTCGGCCCGGCTCCGGTGGACCCAGCCGTCGAACGCCGCGAGCATCGCGCGCACCCGGGCCAGCTCACGTCGCCCGAACCAGGGCGCTCCGAGATCGAGCCGCTGCCAGGCGGTGTGCAGGGCGCCCTCGAGCTCCGCACCGTCCGCTCCCGCCGCGCCGGCCTGCACCAGTGCGTGCACGAGCGTGCCGGTGACGGCCGACAGCGCACCGACCTCGGCGCCGCCGTGCCGCTCGAACATCCACCGAAGCGGGCAACGAAGGATCTTCTCGACGTCCGACGGTGAGACGGGCACGACCTCACCGGGCGCGCGGAGCGGCGCCTCCGTGGACAGCGGCGCGAGGCCGTACCAGTCGTCGGGCGCGGCACCCGGAACGCCCGCCCGGGCCAGCCGGGCCAGCTGCACCGCCGCCCGACGGCGGCGTGAGTCGCGCGCCGCGCGCCCTTCCGGGCTCTCGCCGGGCTCGTCCGGGCCGCACACGGCCCGCCGCAGCTCGCCGACCAGCTCCGCGAGCACCAGGGCGCGACCGGGCCGGTGCACGGGGCGGTCCGCACGGTCGCGACCGTCGTCCGAGGCCGGGTCCAGCTCGTCGAGGAACCTCGACGGCTGCTCCCCGCCGGTCAGTGAGGTGCTGTCCGCCTGCACCGCGCTGACCAGCAGCGTCTCCCGGGCGCGCGTGCACGCGACGTAGAACAACCGCCGCTCCTCCGCGAGCAGCGGCGCGATCCGCGACACCGCGGCGGCGGGCTCGGCCACCCCGGCGACGAGATCGACCAGCCGCTCGTTGCCCAGGAGACTCCCCCGGAGCCGCAGGTCCGGCCAGGTGCCCTCCTGGACACCGGGCACGGCCACGACCCGCCACTCCCGGCCGCGCGCGGCATGCGCGGTGAGCAGCGCGACGGCGTCCGCGTCGGGTGCCCGGGCGGCGAGGGTGTCGGCCGGCAACTGCTGGTCGCCGAGGTACTCCACGAACGCGAATACGTCCGCGCCGGGCAGCCGGTCGGCGTGCCGGGCAGCGCTGTCGAAGAGCGCGAGAACGGCATCCAGATCGCGGTCCGCCGCCGCGCCCACCGGGCCACCGACCGCGGCGATCTCGACCCACCGTTGCTCCAGGTTCGTGGCCTGCCAGATCCGCCACAGCACCTGCTCGGCACCGGCGCCCTCGCGGATGGCCGCTCCCGCCACGTGGAGCAACGCCCCGACCCGACGCAGCGGCGCGGTCTCGAACGGCGGCAGCGCGGCCAGCGGATCCGGCTGCCCCCGGGCGGCGGCGCGCAGCGCGTCCACCAGCAGCGGGTCGCTGCCGATGCGCTCCTCGTCGACCGCCGTCGTCGCGAGCACCGTGCCCGCGACGGGCGCCGGCGCAGGTCGTGCGGGGGCGAGCCCCTCGTCCCCGCTGCCGCGAACCGCGTCGGCTTCCGCAGGCTCCCTGGCCTGCCCACCGGCCGCATGCAGGCGCAGCAGCCCACGGCGCAGGCGGCGCAGGCGCAGCGGGTCCGCCGAGCCCAGCGGGGAGGTGAGCAGCGCGGTGGCGGCGTCGGCGTCGAGGTCGTCCGGGCGCGCCGCGTATCGGAGCACCATGAGCAGCGGCACGACCGCCGGCTGGCGGGCCAGCGGCAGCCCGTCCGGCGGCACGGCGATCGGCACCCCGGCGGCGAGCAGCGCACGGCGCAGCACCGGGAGCGAGCGGCGGGCGGAGCGCGACAGCACCGCCATCTGCGACCAGGGCACGCCGTGTTGCAGGTGCGCGCGCCGCAGCCCGTCCGCGATCCAGGCCGCTTCCTGCGCCGCCGAGCCGAACACGCGCACGTGGACCTGGCCGTCGGCCTCGTCGGGGGGATCGTCGGCGGTGTCGTCGGGGGGATCGCCCGGACCGACCCGCGTCCGCCCGGGACCCGTCCCGGGGAGCCGCGCGGCCAGCCGGGCGGCGGCGGCGCGGATCACCGGCCGGGCACGACGGTCCACACCGAGCACCACGAGGGGAGCGTCCACGGCGTCGAGGCCCGACGGGTCCGCGCCGCGGAAGCCGAGCACCGCCTGGTCCGGGTCGCCCGCAAGCACGACGGTGCGGGCCGTGCGCCCCAGCACCCGCACCAGCTCCATCTGCTGCGGGTCGAGGTCCTGCGCGTCGTCGACCAGGAGGTGCCGCACCCGGGCACGCTCGGCCGTGAGCAGCTCGGGATCGCTGGCCAGCGCGTCCAGCGCGGCGCCGACCAGCTCGGCGGCGTCCAGCGCCGGGGCGGTCACCTGCGGCGCACCCCGGCCCACCGCCCCGCGCAGCAGCACGACCTGCTCATAGGTGCGGAAGAAGCGACCGGCCGCGACCCACTCCGGCACGTCGTGCCGCTCCCCCAGCGCCTGCAGCTCGTCCGGCCCGAGCCCGCGTTCGGCTGCCCGCAGCAGCAGTTCGCGCAGCTCGGCGGCGAAGCCCGGCACGCCGATCGCCGGCCGCAGCCGCTCCGGCCAGCCCGATCCGGGCACCGTGCCGCCGGGCCAGCCGTGGAGCTCGCCGTCCAGCAGGTCCCGCACCACGGCGTCCTGCTCGGCGCTCGCGAGGAGCCGGGGCGGAGGGTCGCCGTTGCGGGCGGCGTGCAGGCGCAGCACACCGAAGGCGTAGGAGTGCACGGTGCGGACGAGCGGCTCGCGGGTGGTGCGGACGCCGCCGTCACCGTGCACCAGCCTGGTCAGCCGCGCCCGCAGCTCCCCCGCGGCCCGGCGGCTGCCGACGAGCAGCAGCACCCGGCCCGGCTCGGCACCGGTACGGATCCACCGGGCCGCAGCGGCGACGAGCAGCGTCGTCTTCCCGGTGCCAGGGCCGCCGACGACCCGCAGCGGACCGGCGTCGTGCTCGAGCACCCGCCGCGCCGCCGGCTCCCACTCCGGCTCGGCTTCCACGACGCGCGCGGGCCGGACGAGCAGGGGCACGCTCGCGTCGTCGAGAACCTCGAGGTCCGGGCACACGAGGATTCGACCACGCACCCCCGACAGTTTCCGGCGCCGGTGCGCGCGCGGCACGATCACGGGATGGACGACGAGACGGTCGAGCGGGTGCGCGCCGCGGTGAGGGCGATCCCGCCCGGGCAGGTGCGCAGCTACGGGGAGGTCGCCGAGGAGGCCGGGCTGAGCTCCGCCCGCCTGGTCGGCCGCGTGCTCGCGGTGGACGGCCACGACCTGCCGTGGCACCGCGTCGTGCGCGCGGACGGCAGCTTCGCGCCGCACCTGGCCGTCGAACAGGCGGCTCGGTTGCGGGTGGAGGGCGTCCTCGCGCACGACGGCCGCGTCCCGCCCGACCTCCGCCCCCGGCGCCGCTGAGCTCGCGAGGCACGCGCTCGGGCAAAGGTGCCGACTCGCGCGGCAAAGTGCCGACCGCGGGGACGCGCGGGCGGATCAGGCGGCGGGGTGGAGGGCGGTGCGGTAGCGGGCGACGACCGCGGCGACGACGTCCGGGTGGGCGCCCAGCGGTGCGGCCACGACGTCCGCCCCCGCGTCCGCCAGACGGGTGTGGAACATCCCCGGCGCGAGCAGCCACGAGGCGATCGCGACCCGCCGTTCACCGGCCGCGCGGAGCCCGGCGACGATCGCGTCGACGCGAGGTGCGGCCGTCGCGACGAACCCGACCCGCACCTTGCGTCCGACCTCCGCCGCGAGCATCCGCCCTGCGGCCCGCACCTCCGCGAGCGCCGCCGCGTCCGAGGAGCCCGCCGCGGCAAGCACCACCGCGTCACCGTAGGTCCAGCCCGCCTCCGCCAGCCGCGCCCGTGCGGCGCGGGCCAGCAGCGGGTCGGGGCCGACCGCCGGCGTCACCCGGAACCGGTCCGGCGTGACACCGCACGCGGCGAGCTGGGCGGGCAGGTCCGTGCGGACGTGGTAGCCGGACGCCAGGAAGGCGGGGACGACCACCGCTCCGTCCAGGCCCGCGACGGCGTCGACCACCTTCGGGCTCCGGACGTCGACGTACCCCAACCGGACGTCGACTCCCGGCAACGCGGCACGCACGGCGTCGACGAGGTCCCCCGTGCATGCGTGCGCGGCGTCGTCACAGCTGCCGTGTGCCACGAGCACCAGCGGCGCGGTCACACCGTCCATCTGATCACGGTACGCGATCGCCTCACGGCGTCCGCCCGCTGATCACTGCACAGCCGAACGGAGCCCGAACGGGCGCCGGGTCGGGTCACAGGGCGTCCCCGTGCAGGCAGTGCCCGCCCACCGGCACCGGGCCTGCGGCCGGGTCGAGCGCCAGGCGGTAGCCCCGCTTGACCACCGTCTGCACCAGCTTCGGGTTGCCCAACGCCGCACGCAGCCGGGCGATGGCGGTCTCGACGGCGTGCTCGTCGTTGCCCCGGCCGGGAAGCGCGGCGAGCAGCTCGGACCGCGGGACGACCCGCCCCGGCCTGCGCGCCAGCGCCTGCAGCAGCGTCATCCCGTTCGGCGGCAGCACCCGCAGGTCGCCGTCGACCAGCACGGCGTGCCCGCGCAGCTCGAGCCAGTGCCCCGCGACGGGCAGGCTGCGCGCCCGCGCCGGCATCTCGGCCTCCAGCCTGCGCACCATCGCCCCGAGCCGGGATCGGTGCGGTTGCACGGTGGGCACGTCCAGCGCCTCCAGCGGCGCCGCCGTGACCGGCCCGACGCACAGCGCGACCACGGGACCGCGCAGCAGCCGCAGCAGCTCCTCGCACACACCGCGCTCGTCGGCCCGCCGGAGCAGGCTCGCCGCCGCGGGAGCGCTGGTGAACGCCAGCACATCCACCCCGCCCGCCAGCACGGCGTCGGTCAGGCGGTCCATCGGCCCGATGTCGGCGGGCGGCTCCCAGCGGTAGACCGGCACCTCCACGACCTCGGCTCCGGCCATCGTCAGCGCCTCGACGACGTCCGGCAGCGGCTCGCCGTGCAGCTGCACCGCGATCCGCCTGCCCTCGACCCCTTCGGCCAGCAGGTGCTCCAGCACCTCCGCCGACGACTCCGACGCCGGCGACCACGCGTCGCTCAAGCCCGTCGCCCGGATCGCACCGCGTGCCTTCGGTCCGCGGGCGATCAGCGTGCCCGAGCCCAGGGCGTCGAGCAGGTCCGCGCCGAGCCCCCAGCCCTCGGCGGCCTCGACCCAGCCGCGGAACCCGATCCCGGTCGTGGCCACCGTGATGTCCGGCGGCGCCGCGACGAGCGTCTTCGTCGCCGCGAGCAGGTCGGCGTCGTCGGCGAGGGGGACGATGCGGATCGCCGGTCCGTGCAGGACGACCGCGCCCCGTCGCTCGAGCATCGTGCCGAGCTCCTCCGCCCGACGAGCTGCCGTCACCCCGACCGTGAAGCCGGCCAGCGCGGGGACGACCGCGGGCGCGGCGCTGGAGGAGGCGGTGGTCATCACGGGATCCGTCACACTCGTCCGTTCCGAAGGGGCGCCGACATCGTCGCCGGCGGAGAGATTCCCGCCGCACACCCGCGCCAACCGAACGGCCGGAACGCGGTGCGGCGGCGACCTCCATGGTCGTCGCCGCCGGTGACCGCGCGGAGTCGGCGGTGTTTCCGCGGGGTGTCGCCAACGCGTGGGATGACTGGCGGCGCTACACCCGGGCGTAGGCGGCGCGCGGATGCGAGACGTCGAGCGGAGCGGGCCGCAGGTACACGACGTAGGTCACGGCGATGCACACCACGTAGAACGCGATGAACGCCCAGAACGCCGGGTCGCCGGTCTTCGCGGTGAGGAACGACTGGCGGAACGCCATGTTGATCAGCACGCCACCGAGTGCGCCGACCGCGCCGATGATCCCGATCGCCGCTCCGGAGATGCGGCGGGCCCGCATCAGCTGGCGCGCTCGTCGCCGCCCCGGGCGATGGCCGCCATCGCCTTGCCCCGGAAGATCGCCGGGATCATCTGTAGGTCGAGCCGATGCCGACGCGTCAGCACGAACGGACGATGAAGCCCAGCGCGTAGACCGCGAGGGACTTCGCGCCCGACCCGATGAGGACGATCGCCGAGGCGGCGACCATGCCGATGAAGTTGACGAACGTGACCTTGGCGCCGCCGAACCTGTCGGCGAGCTTCCCGCCGACGGGGCGGATCAGCGAGCCGAGCAACGGGCCGATGAACGTGATCGAGGCGGCCTGCAGCGGGGTGCGGCCGAACTGGTTCTGCAGCACGAGGCCGAATGCGAAGCTGTAGCCGATGAACGACCCGAACGTCCCGATGTAGAGGAACGCCATGATCCAGGTGTGGTGCTCCCGGATCGACTCCGTGAACGCGCCGGTGTCGTTGCGCACCGACGAGATGTTGTCCATGTAGATCGCTGACAAGGTCGCGGCGACGACGATCAGCGGAATGTAGATCGCGAGAGGATCCGCGGGTGGCCGGCACCGGTCGTCGCGATGATCAGCAGGGCGAGCAGCTGGATCACCGGAACCCCGATGTTGCCACCGCCCGCGTTCAACCCCAGCGCCCAGCCCTTGTACCGCTCGGGGAAGAAGGCGTTGATGTTGGTCATCGACGACGCGAAGTTGCCGCCGCCGAGGCCGGCGAAGCACGCCACGACCATGAACGTCGTGTACGACGTTCCGGGGTGCATGACGATCGCCGCGAGGATCGTCGGGATGAGCAGCAGCGCCGCGCTGACGATCGTCCAGTTGCGGCCACCGAACTTCGCGACCGCGAACGTGTAGGGCAGCCGGAGCACGGCCCCGACCAGCGTCGGCACCGATACCAGGAAGAATTTCCCGGCGGCGTCGATGCCGTACTCGGGCCCCATGAACAGCACGAGAACCGACCAGAGGGTCCAGACGGAGAACCCGATGTGCTCCGAGAGAACGGAAAACAACAGGTTACGATTTGCGATCTTCCGACCGGTCCGCTGCCAGAAGCTTTCGTCCTCCGGCTCCCACTGATCGATCCATCGCCCGGCCAACAGGCTGCCTCGGGCCGTGCCGGTCGCATCAGGACCTGCCGTCGCGGTCACGCCTGTCTACCTCCGGGTTCGGGGACTTTCCCTTCCGAACCGACGGTAGGACACGAAGGATTACCCGTTTGTCGCCTTGTGTGACGCTCGTGCTAACGGGCGCTCACATCGGTGGCCGGCACCGGTGAACGATCACGGCAGCCGGGTGCCGACGAGGTCCGCGGCCCGCTCGAGGCCGGCGAGCGTGCGCGCCGACGCCTCGGGGTGCTGGGCGTGCAGCGCGAGCCGGTAGAGCACGGCGCGCAGCAGCATCTGCGGCCAGGCGTCGAGGTGCGCCCACCGGTCCATCAGCCCCTCGTCCGCGCCGCCCCACGCCACGGCGTCGACGACGACGACGGCGGCCGACCACTCCTTCGGGCGCCACGCGGGCATCAGGTCGATCAGTGCGGGGACGCCGGTGTCGTCGAACAGCACCGCACCGAACAGCTCCGCGTGCACGACCTGCGGCGTCAGCTCGACGGGACGGCGCCGGCCGGCGAGCTCGTCGAAGGTCACGCCGCCCGCGCGGGGGTCGAGCTTCGGCGTCCGCTCGCCCCACGCGGCGGCCGCGGCGCGGGTGGGCAGGTCGTCGCGGTCGTCGAGCAGCCGGGGACGGGTCAGTCCGGCGGTGGCCGCGTGCAGCCGGAGCGACGCCTCGACGGTGGCGTCGTAGCGCGGCACCAGCGTCCCCGGCACGAACCGGCAGGCCGCCCAGCCCGCGACGACCCACCGGCCGTCCGACGAGCGCACCGGATGCGCCAGCCGCAGGCCCTCGACCTGCAACCCGTCGAGCACACCGGCCGACCACGCCGCGAGCGCGTTGTCGGCGACCGGCCGGATGAGCACGTCACCGCAGTGCCACGCGCGCCGGCCGGCCCACAACACCGGCCGTGGCTCCGCCTCGGCCACCCCGAACGCCGTACGCACGTGCGGCGGCAGTGCGTTCTCCGACTGGAGTGCCAGGACAGGAGCAGCGGTCACAACGGGTGACGGTACCTGTGGCGCGGCACGGAGCGTCGTCGCCACGCGGCGACGACGGCGCCGGACCCGTCACGTCGGCCACCGGTTCCGGCACGCGGGGGACCTGCGCGGTCGGGATCACCGGTCCGCGGAGGTGGTGCCATGGTGCGGACCGCCGTCGCCGCGGTCCCTGGACTCGTCGGCCCGGTGCGAACCCGAGTCGGCGTGTCGGTGGCGGGCGTCGTCGTCTGCCTCCCGCTTCATGGACCCGTGTTCCGTCGAGCGGCGCCCCTCGGAGTCGCGTTCCTCGGAGTCGCGGTGGTGGGACTCGCGTCCCTTGGAATCGCGCTCCTTGGAGCCGTGGTCCTTGGAGCCGTGGTCCTTGGAATCGTGGTCCTTCTCGCGACCTGCGGACTTGCGGTCCTCGGATTCGCGGTTCGCGGACTTGCGCTTCTTCACCTCGTCGTGCTGCCGGGAGTCACGCTCCGCGGAGCGACGTCCTGTGGCGTCACGTTCTTTGGCGTCGCCGTCTTTCGACTCGCGCACTGTCGCATCCGTCGCGTCCCGATTCGCGTCCCGATCCTTCGACCCGCGATACGTCGACGCACGCTCCGTCGTGTCCTTGTTCGCCGATTCCCGATCGGTCGACCCGCTCCTGTCGGTGTGCCGATACTGCGATCCACGCTCCGCCATATCCGTGCTCGCCGACTTTCGTTCTGTCGGCTCGCGCATCTCGGTCTGACGGTAATGCGCCCGGTTCTCCATCGCGTCCTTGTCCGGCGACTCCCGGTCCTTCTGTCGGTCATGACTCTTTGCCGCGTCGCCGACCGCAGACGTCTCGACCGGCTTGTCGGCCGACTTCTCGCCGCCCGAATCCGCCTCGGCGGCCCGGTGTTTCTCGGCCGGCCTCCGGTCGTCCCGTGGTTTCTCCGACGAGCGGTCGACCGGAGCGTGCCTCTCCGGGGCTTCCCCGTCCGTACCCTTCGCGGCGCGCTTCTCCTTCGCCGCCCGCCGCTCGTCGCTCTCGTCACGCGGGCCGCGCGGATCGGGTGGGCCGCTGGTACCGACCTCCTGGCGCGGTTTGCCGTCCTCCGACTCCCGCCCCGCCACCACCTCCGGCCGCGGAGGCTTGGGATCGGGCCGGGCCGGCTCGGTTCCTCCGTTGTGGACCATCTCCATGACGTCGTCGGTGATCGTCGCCGTGGCCGCGCCGTCGTCCGGCAGCGGCGTCCGGGTCGCGGTCGAGACGCCGTCCTGCAGGCTCGCCAGTTCGGTGCGCTGCACGTCGCGACGGCGGATCCGCAGGTCGCGCTGCTCCTCGAGGGCCGCGATCGCGGCCTCCTGCTCCGCGCTGCGGCGACGTCGGGGCGGCGCGTCGGCCAGTGCGGTCTCGACGGCGCGCAGGTGCTGCTCGGAGTTCGCGAGCTCCTGCTGGGTCCGGCGCAGCGACCGGTAGTCGTCGAGCTGGGCCTGCAGGGTGGCGCGCCGCCGCTGCAGCACGGAACGGCGTTCCTCGAGGGCGGCGACCGGCGCGGGGACCATGGCGCGCCCGCTCTCGGGGAGCCGTCGCCACTCGTCCTCGGTCTGCGCCAGGGTGTCGAGCTGGCGGTTCACCGAGGCCAGCGCGACGGTGGCGCGCTGCGCCCACGTGTCCGCGGCCGCCCCGTCCGGCGCCGCTGCCCCCTCCGGCGCGGTCTGCACCGGCTGCGGCTCGGGCGCTGCGTCGGTCACCGCGTACCCCCCGGCGAGGATGCCGGCGACACCGAGCAGCGCCAGGGCGTGCCGTCGGCGCGGCATCGGGCGCCGGTCGCGGGATCCGCTCGACACCTCCAGGGCCGGCGTGACCTCGGCGGGGAGCCCCGGCCGGACCGGTTCGGCGGCGGGATCGTCGGGGTCCCCGGCCCGCGCCGCGCCGGTCCCGATGGCATCGCGCAACCAGGGCAACGCGTCGGCGAGCGCATCCGGACCGTCCGGTTGCTCGGCCGGCACCGCCGCCCGACGAGCCCGCCGGGCCGCCGCGCGGTGCGCCGCGGTGCAGTAGCGGCGCTCTGGCCGTCCGGCCGTGGTCGTGATCGTCCTGTCGCACCCGGGCAGGGCGCATCGCCGTCCGCCGTCGTCCATGTGTGCGACCCCCATCGCCCCACCGGGACGACGACGCGAAGCCCCCGCACCGCTCCGCCGACCCCGGCCCGTCCGGCCGTGCACCCGGACCACGGACCGCCCGCACGATCGGTTCACTCCGGGGACCGGGACCACCCGCACGGCCGAGCGGACCACTCGCCGAGACGGCGAACCGGGCCGGGGCACGCAACTCGTCGCGGCGCCCGGCCCGGTTCGGTGGGAACTTCGGGGGAACTCAGTAGATCGGCTGCGAGGGGTCGACCAGCTTCACCCAGGCCAGCACGCCACCGCCGACGTGCACGGCGTCGGAGAACCCCGCCTTGTGCAGCACCGCCAGCGCCTCGGCGGACCGCGCACCCGACTTGCAGTGCAGCACCACCGGCCTGTCCTGCGGGATCTCGGCCAGTGCCTCGCCCGAGACGATCCGGCCCTTGGGGATCAGGGTCGCGCCCGGGATGTTGACGATCTCGTACTCGTTCTGCTCGCGGACGTCGATCAGCGCGAAGTCCTTGCCCGCGTCGATCATCTCCTTGAGCTCGATCGCCGTGATCGTGTGGCCGGCCGCGGCGTCCTGCGCCTCGTCCGACACCACGCCGCAGAACACGTCGTAGTCGATCAGCTCGGTGATCTTCGGCGTGCTCGGGTCCTTGCGGATCCGGACCGTCCGGTAGGTCATCTCCAGGGCGTCGTAGACCATCAGCCGGCCCAGCAGCGGCTCGCCGATCCCGGTGATCAGCTTGATCGCCTCGTTCACCATGATCGAGCCGATCGACGCGCACAGCACGCCCAGCACGCCGCCCTCGGCGCACGACGGAACCATGCCGGGGGGCGGCGGCTCGGGGTAGAGGTCGCGGTAGTTGAGCCCCTGCCCGTTCGGCGCGTCCTCCCAGAACACCGACGCCTGGCCCTCGAACCGGAAGATCGAGCCCCACACGTACGGCTTGCCCAGCAGCACGGCGGCGTCGTTGACCAGGTAGCGGGTGGCGAAGTTGTCGGTGCCGTCCAGGATCAGGTCGTAGTCCCGGAAGATGTCGAGCACGTTCGACGAGTCGAGCCGCACCTCGTGCAGCCGGACATCGACGAACGGGTTGGTCTCCTTGATGGAGTCGCGCGCGGACTCGGCCTTGGAACGGCCCACGTCGGACTGGCCGTGGATGATCTGGCGCTGGAGGTTCGACGAGTCGACGACGTCGAACTCCACGATCCCCAGAGTGCCCACACCGGCGGCGGCGAGGTAGAGCAGAGCCGGGCTGCCGAGGCCGCCTGCCCCGACCACGAGCACCTTCGCGTTCTTGAGCCGCTTCTGCCCCGCCATCCCGACATCGGGGATGATCAGGTGGCGGCTGTAGCGCTCCACCTCATCCTTGGACAGCTCGGCGGCCGGCTCCACGAGCGGCGGTAGCGCCATCGGTACTCCTCGATCGACGTCAGTTCTCAGCCCTTCAACGTCAGGCCCGGCCGCCATCTTCCCCGGTGGCGCCCGCTGTGCCGTCGGTGTGGGGTGGCACACCGGGAGGACGAAACCGGGGAACCAAGCAGCACCGCTCCGTCATGCGGAGGGCCCCGGTTTCGTCTCCCTGTCCCACAGCGCCGCGACGGCCCGGGCCACCGTGTCGGCCGCCTCGATCTGGGCGACGTGCCCGACGCCGGGCAGCATGAGCAGCCGCGCCCCGGGGATCGCGGCCGCCGTGCGCACGGCCAGCCGCGGCGAGACCAGCCGGTCCCGCTCCCCCCACACGACGAGGGTCGGCGCCTGCACCCGGGCGGCCGTCGCCCACGGCGACGCGCCCCACCACCAGCTCGCGATCAGCCCCCGCGCGGTCCGCTCCCCCGCCTCCTGCGCCCAGGCCAGGCCGCTGCGGTAGGCGATGTCCTCGGCCGCCTCGACGAGCCGGTGCTCGGGCACCCGCGTCGGGTCGCCGAAGCACACCTGCACCACCTGCTCGGCCCGCACGCGGGGCGGGACGGCGGCGAGTCCCGCCCGCGCGCGGTCCCCGATCCGGCCCGGGATCAGCGCCAGCGCGAGCCGCACGTCCGCCATCCGGCGCGGGTCCGGGCGGCGGTCGGGCATCGCCGGCGAGACCAGCGTCAAGGTGCGGACCAGCTCCGGACGTCGGGCGGCGACGCTGAGCGCGACGGCGCCGCCGAAGGAGTTGCCGAGCAGGTGCACGGGCTCGTTGCGGCCGGCGAGGAAGCAGAGCAGCGCGTCCGCGTGCGCGGCCGGGGTGAAGTCGAACCCGGCGGGCGGGCGCGACCGGCCGAACCCGGGCAGGTCCACGGCTGTCCCCGCGGCCCGGGTGCCGAGCAGGGCCGCGAGGTCGGTCCAGTTCTTCGCCGAGCCGCCGAGCCCGTGGACGTAGACGGCCCGGCACCCGTCGGGGCCGGGCGTCTCGCGGACGTGCAGGGTCACCCCGCCCGAGGCGACCTCCCGGCCCGGCCAGGGCCGGCGGGACGGGTCGAGCGGCGGGAACGTGGCGGGATCGGCGAGCGCGGCGGCGATGGCCGCGTCGTGCGGACCGGAGGTGCGCGGAGCGCCGGCGGGCAGGGTGCCCGGCGCCCGGGAGCGCAGGAGTTGAGGGCGCAGCACTCGAGGGCGCAGCACCCGGGGGCGGAGCGACGCAGGGACGACCATGGCACCGAGCATCACCCATCCCGCGGCGAGTCGGCACGTTCGTCCGCGCGAAATGTGCGCGCCCGTGTTCCCGCGAGTCGCGACGTTTGCCGCCGCGAGTCGCCACCTTGACCGGCGCGAGTCACCACCTTTGCCGCACGGCGGACGGGCGTGCCGTCACCTCGGGCGGTCCGGCCTCGTTGACCTCTCGCGGGCGCGGTGCCCGCGGCGCGAGGAGGCCCGCATGCGCACGGCCGCCCGCTCGGCGGGCTACGGGGCGCTCCTCGTCGCGGCCTTCACCGCAGCGTGGACGGCGGGGGTGATCGTCCGACCGGCTCCGGCCTCCCTCACACCCGGTGCCGCGACACCCCCGGCGGCCACAACGCCCGCCCCGGCGACTCCGAGCCCGCCGGCCGTCATGCCCCCGGAAGCAGTGCCGGCGGCAGCCTCACGGGTCGCCGAGGTCGACGGCTACCAGGTCCGGCTCGACGGGGACCTGGCGGTCGGCACGCCCGCGCAGGTGTTCGTCACGGTCAGCCGCGACGGTGCGGGGGTCACCGACCTCGAACCCCTCGACGGCGCCTTCGGCCGGCTCGTCGGGTTGCGTGCGGGCGATCTCGCCCCGGCGCACGTTCACCCGGACGCGACCCCGCCGGCGCCCACCGACCGGGCCGGCCCCGGCATAGCGTTCAGCGCCGAGGTACCGGGGGGCGGGACCTACCGGCTGATCCTCGACTTCCGGCACGCCGGTGCGGTGCACACGGCCGTGTTCACCCTGCCCGCCGGCTGACGGACGACGCGCGGAAGGCGGGCGATGACCACCACGCTCACACCGGTCCTCGACGCCGTCACCGTTCCCGCCGACGAGCCGGCAGCCGCCCCCGCACAGACGAGCGACCCGACCGCCGGGTGCGCGGTCCTCACGCTGGCCGTCCTCACCGTCGCCGTCACGGACCCGAAACACCCGATGTGGGCCGCGGCGGCGCTCGCCCTGACCGCGGTGACCGTCGGGTGGGCGGGTCGGTCGACGTTCGGCACGGCCTGGACCGCCCTGCGTCGCGGCGGTCTCGCGGCCGAGAGCCTGACCGCGGCCGGGCTGCTCGCGATGCTCGTTGTGCCCGTCGCCACCGCCCTGCACGGCCCGATCGACCTGATCCCGGCGGTCGCCGCTGCCGCGGCCGCGACGCTGCACTGTGCCGGTGAGGCGATCGCGGTGCGCATCGAGCGCACGCCGGGCGTGCGGGAGATGGTCGACACCCAGGCGAACGGGCTCGCCGACGCGCCCGGTCGGCCGATGACACCGGCCGGGCCGGTCGAGCGGGCGCACCGTGGAGCGGTCGCGCTGGAACGGGCCGCGGACCGTGCCACCGGCGGTGTCGTCGCCCTCGTCGTCGTCCTGGCCGTGGCCGCGCTCGCGTTCCGGCTCGGCAACGGTGCGAGCACGGCGTCGGCGCTGGGCGTCGCCGGCGCCGTGCTGCTCGTCGCCTGCCCGCGCAGCGTGGGGCGCGCCGCGGCCGCCGCCCTGGTCGCCGGAACCGCGCGGGCAACCCGGCTGGGCGCCGACGTCGACGGCCCGCGGACGGTGGAGAAGCTGGCTCGGGTCGACACCGTCGTGCTGTGCCGGACCGGCACCGTGACGACCGGGGTCCGCGCGCTGGGGAGGGTGTACGTCACCGACGGGGTCGACCCCGACGAGGCGCTGCACATCGCCGGGGCGGTCACGGCCGCGGGCCGGGACGCCGGCGGGACCGCCGGGCGCCACGCCGTCGGCGCGGTGGTTGCCGACGCCGCGCAGGAGCGGTTCGGCGAGCTGCCGGGCGTCGCGGAGTTCGACGGCTATCCCGGGCTCGGGGTGCGCGGGATCATCTCGGAGTTGCGCGCAGAGCCGGACGACGAGCCGCGAGTGATCGCCCACGCGGCGCTGGTCGGCCGGGTGGCCCTGCTCACCGGGCACGGGATCGACCTGCCCGCGGGGCTGGCCGACGCCGTCACGACGATCCAGGCCGCCGGGGCGACGGCGGTCGCGGTGTCCTGGGACGGCGTCGCGCGGGCAGTCCTCGAGGTGGTGGACCCGGTCCGCCCGAGCGCCGCCGAGGCCGTCCGCGGCCTGCACGGGCTGGGTCTTCTCCCGGTGCTCCTGACGGGCGACGACGCGGGCGCGGCGCGCGGTCTGGCGACGACCCTGGGCGTCGAGGAGGTGGTCGCCGAGGTCGCGGCCGCCGACCGCGGTGCCGCCGTCGCCCGCCTGCGTGCGACCGGGCGCACCGTAGCCGTCGTCGGCGGCCCGGCCGACGAGGCGGCGCTGCGCGAGGCGGATGTCGCGCTGGCCCACCACGGCGCGGCCGAGGTCGACGGCTGCGCCCGCGAGACTCCGGCGTGCCCGGCGGGCTGCGTTCCGAGCACGGGCGGCGTGCGGCCGTCCGCGGTCACGCTCCGCGACGACGACCCGCTCACCGCCGTCGACGCCCTCCGGACGGCCCGCCGGACCGTGCGGACCATGGAACGCACGCTCTCGGGTGCCACCGTCTACCACCTCGTCGCGCTGCCGGTCGCCGCCGGCGGCCTGCTGCACCCGCTCGCCGCGGCCGCAGCGGCGGCCGTCTGTCCCGTGATCGCCCTGCTGCACGCCGCGGCGCTCCGCCGGATCCCGACGACTCCCCGACCGGACGCGGCCTGATCGCGGCGGGCCGCCGCATTACCTGCCGGTAGGGTGAGCGCCCGGGCATTCGCAACGGCAGAGGAGGCGACGATGACCGAGGCACCGGCGCGCGGTGTCCGTCTCTCACGCAGCGCACGTCGGGCCCAGCTGCTGGTCGCCGCGCGCGACGTCTTCGGTGCTCAGGGTTACCACGCCGCAGCCATGGACGACATCGCCGAGCGCGCCGGCGTGAGCAAACCGGTGCTCTACCAGCACTTCCCCGGCAAGCTGGAGCTCTACCGGGCGCTGCTCACCACCTGCGCGGACGACCTGGTCGAGCGCGTGCGCGACGCGATCGGGCGCACCTCGGACAACCGGGAGCGGGTCGCGGCGGCGGTGTCGGCCTACTTCGACTTCGTCGCCGGCGACGGGCAGGCCTACCGGCTGGTGTTCGAGTCGGACCTGCGGGGCGAGCCCGAGGCGGCCGCGGTCGTCGACGGCGCGCTGACCCGCTGCATCGAGACCGTCGCCGAAGCGGTCACCGCCGACGCCGGTCTCGACGCGCGCCGGGCCCGGCTGCTCGCCGTCGGCCTCGTGGGGCTGAGCCAGGTCGCCGCGCAGTACTGGCTCGACTCCGAGCGGGAGGTGCCGCGCGACGAGGCCGTGGCGCTGATGGCGAGCCTGGCGTGGCGCGGCCTGGCGGGCTTCCCGATGGTGCACGAGCGCCCGCCGGGGTCCTGACCGCCGCCCGGCCGTGACGGCACGGACCGGACGGCGATCGGAGTCCCGTCAGGAGCCCAGGCCGAACCCGACCCGCCGCTCGGCGGGCGCGATCTCGACGTACGCGATCTGGTCGGCACGCACGAGGAAGCGGCGGCCCTTGTCGTCGACGAGCTTGAGCAGTGCGTCGCCGCCGTTGAGCGAGGCGTCGACGAGCTTCTGGACCTCGTCCGGCGTCTGGTCGCTGGACACCACGAGCTCCCGCGGGCTCTCCACGATGCCGATCTTGACCTCCACCGGTCGCCTCCTGGTCCCTAGGGGTGTGTTGCAGAGTTGATCGGGCCCCGGAGCGGGGCCAGCGACCCAGGCTAGTCGAGCGCGGGGGCGTACCCGGACGGGCGCCCGCTCACCGGGAGGACGAGGCCGGGTAACCGAGCAGGCATCGTCCCGTCAGACGGAAGGTCGCGGCCTCGTCCTCCCGTTCAGTTCAGCCCGAGCTTGGCCATCCGCTTGCCGTGGTTGAACTGCAGGCGTTTGAGCAGCGCGGCGATGCCGGCCAGGTCGCCCGATCCGGTGACGATGAACTCGGCCAGCTCGTCACGCTCGGCGACGATGCGCTGCGCCTGGGTCACCGCCTCGCCCAGCAGTCGCCGCCCCCACAGCGCCAGCCGGTCGCGCACCTGCCGGTTGGCCGCGCACGCCGCCCGCACCTCGCGCTCGGCGAACGCGCTGTGCCCGGTGTCGGCCAGCACCTGCTTCACCAGCGCCCCGGTGTCGCCCGAGACCCAGGTGGAGACCTCACGGTAGAAGTCGGCGGCCAGCCCGTCCCCCACGTAGGCCTTGACCAGCGACTCGAGCCAGCTCCGCGGCCGCGTCGAGGCGTGGTAGGAGTCGAGCGGGGCGACGAAGGGGCCCATCGCCTCCTCGATCGTCACGCCCATGACGCGCAGGTGGTCGTCGAGCAGGCGGAAGTGGCCGATCTCCGCCGCCGCCATCGCGGACAGGGCGGCCCGTCCCGCCAGCGTCGGCGCCTGCCGCGCGTCCTCGGCGAGCCGGTCGAAGGCCGAGAGCTCGCCGTATGCGAGCACGCCGAGCAGGTCCACCGTGGCGCGGTCCGGCCGGGTGACCGGGCCGCCGGAAGGCTGCCCGACCCCCGCGTCCCGGGACGGCGAGGCAGGCGGCGGCGCGGTCGTCATGGCGCCGAGCCTAATGCGTTCCACGTGGAACAAGGCCCCAGCCGAGCACGGCGGCGAACCATCAATGGTGTTTCGAGCGCGCTCCGGGCACACCGTGACGGCCGATCGGGGCGATCGTGGTCCACCGATGGGGTGAGACGTCGGTGACGCGGCTGCACTCCGATGCCGTCGACGGGCTAAGATGTGGCGGAGCGCAGCGCCCGAACGGGGTGCGCGCCTACCGCGAGGGCGCCTGGGAACGATCCGGGCACCTCAACTGACCTGGTGCGTACAGCGCCTCGTCGGCTCTCCCGCCTGTTCGATGTCGTCGGCGGTCGACGAGCCGAATCGGCTCCTGTGCGCGGAGAGAGGCGATCACCCTGTCCGTCCAGCCCGACACCGTCCCCGAGAGCGCCACCCCCGATGGCGCCGAAGAGGCGCATCCCCTGCAGGCCGGGGCCGCCGTGCGGCCCGACTCCCCCACCTTCGCCGAGCTCGGTGTCCGTCCCGAGATCGTGGCCGCGCTGGCCGAGGCCGGCATCGAGCGCACGTTCGCCATCCAGGAGCTGACGCTCCCGCTCGCGCTCGCCGGTGAAGACGTCATCGGCCAGGCCCGCACCGGCATGGGCAAGACGCTCGGCTTCGGCGTCCCGCTGCTTCAGCGGGTCACGCCACCGTCGGAGCAACCGGCCGCGAACGCCGACGGCGAGGCCGCCGACCGCACCAAGGACGTGCCGCAGGCGCTGGTCGTCGTGCCGACCCGTGAGCTGTGCGTCCAGGTCGCGAAGGACCTCGCCGACGCCGGCGCGAAGCTCGGCGTCCGCGTCACCGCGATCTACGGCGGCCGCGCCTACGAGCCGCAGCTCGCCGCCCTGCGCAAGGGCGTCGACGTCGTCGTCGGCACCCCTGGCCGCCTGCTGGACCTCGCCGAGCAGCGCCACCTCGTGCTCGGCCGCGTCAAGGCCCTCGTCCTGGACGAGGCCGACGAGATGCTGGACCTGGGCTTCCTGCCCGACGTCGAGCGCATCATGCGGATGCTGCCCGAGCAGCGGCACACGATGCTGTTCTCGGCCACCATGCCCGGCCCGATCATCGCGCTGTCGCGGGCGTTCCTGAACCGGCCCACGCACATCCGCGCGGAGGAGGCCGACCAGGGCTCGATCCACGAGCGCACCACCCAGTTCGTCTACCGCGCGCACGCGATGGACAAGGTCGAGCTGCTCACCCGCGTGCTGCAGGCCAAGGACCGCGGGCTGACGATGATCTTCGCCCGGACCAAGCGCACCGTGCAGCGCGTGGCGGACGACCTCGCCGAGCGCGGGTTCGCCGCGGCCGCCGTGCACGGCGACCTGGGCCAGGGCGCCCGCGAGCAGGCGCTGCGCGCGTTCCGCTCCGGGAAGGTCGACGTGCTGGTGGCGACGGACGTCGCGGCCCGCGGGATCGACGTCACGGACGTCACGCACGTCGTGAACTACCAGTGCCCCGAAGACGCCAAGACCTACGTGCACCGGATCGGCCGCACCGGCCGTGCCGGCAAGACCGGCGTCGGGGTCACGCTCGTCGACTGGGACGAGCTCCACCGGTGGAAGACGATCAGCGACGACCTCGGCCTCGACATGCCGGAGGCCCCGGAGACCTACTCCACCTCGGCGCACCTCT
This sequence comes from uncultured Actinomycetota bacterium, assembly GCA_963780835.1. GTDB lineage: Bacteria > Actinomycetota > Actinomycetes > Mycobacteriales > Pseudonocardiaceae > Pseudonocardia. The sequence goes on from CAWADQ010000024.1 coordinate 70,726, forward strand.
ACACGGACCTCGACATCCCCAAGACCGCGACCGGACGCCTGCCGCTGGGCAAGCGCACCCGTGCAGGCCTGGACGCCGAGTACGTCGACACCGAGGGCGACCAGGGCGGACGTCGCCGGAAGTCCCGCGACCGCAACGGTGCCGCGCAGCCCGACGAGGCGCGTCCGCCCCGCCAGCGCCGCTCCCGCGCCCGCAGCCGCGCCGGGGTGCTGCTCGGGTCGGACGGCGCGCCGGTCGACGCCGCTCTGACCGGTGTCGAATCGAGCGACGCGACCGCGGAGCAGGCGCCCGCCGAAGGCACCGGTCCGGTCGACGACGCCGGCGAGACCACGCCGCGCCGCCGTCGCCGTCGGGGTGGCACCCGTCGCAGGCGCGTGGCCGGTGACGCCGTCACCGAGGCTGCGGCGTCCGACGACGCGACCCCCGACGCCGCGGCGAGCTGAGGCCCGTCCGTTGGATCAGCGGCTCCGGTACGTGCACGGGGTTGTGCTCCGGCTGAGCGGTCGGCCCCGTGTCCGGCTGCCCCACGGGGCGGGCGGACGGTTCAGCGGGGACGCCTGCTGATGCGGCTCCGGCTGCTGCCGCCGCCGGAGCGGCGCCGTCGGCGCGACGTCGTCGTGGCCGTCGGTCTGACGGTCGCGGTCGCCGTGGCGTGGACGGTCCTCTGGGCGACGTCCCCGCACCACGGCACGGTCTCGACGCCCGCCGCGGCAGCCGTGCCCCCGCCGCCGTCGGCCGAGGCGGTTCCGGCCGGGTTCACCGAGGCGTGGCGGGCGGCGAGCGCCGCGACGCCCGGACCAGTTGTGGCCGGGCCGGTCGTCGTGACCGGTGACGGCGACGCCGTTGCGGGCCGCGACGCATTGACCGGCGAGGTCCGGTGGACCTATACGCGCGACATCCCGCTGTGCACCGTCAGCGCCGGCTTCCCGGACCACGACGGCGGCCGCGCGCTGGCGCTCTACCGCAACGGCACGTGGTGCAGCGAGCTGACCTCGCTGAACCCGGACACCGGCACCCGCGACCGCCAGCGCAACCCCGACGTCCACCCGGGCACCCGTCTGCTCGACGGCGGGTCGCTGGTCACCGCGACGGGCCCGACCTACCTCGAGGTGTTCCGGTCGGATCTCGTGCGCACCGTCGAGTACGGCGACGTGCCCACGCCCCGGCAGGTCGGCCGACAGCCCCGTCCGGGCTGCGAGTCGACGGGCTTCGCCGCGACCTCCGGCCGGGTGGCGGTGCTGCAGCGCTGCCCGAACGAGGCCACGGACCGGCTGACCGTCCTCATCCCGGACGGCGCCGAGGCGGACAAGCCGCAGGAGGAGTTCTCGGTCCCGCTGTCGGTGTCGAACGCAACGCTGGTCGCCGTGTCCGAGGACCGGGTGGCCGTCGCGCTGCCCGACCCGCCGCGGCTGGAGGTGCTGGACCGGTCCGGCGCCCAGGTGGGCCTGGTCGGCCTGGACGTGCCCGCTCCGGACGTCGCCCGGCCACCCGTGACCGGCGTTTCCGTCGTCACCGGCGACGACGCCCACGTGTACTGGTGGACGGGGACGCGCACGGTCGCGCTCGACAGCCTCGACCTCACGCCCGACTGGACCCTCCGCGACACTCTCGGGCCGGCCGTCGACTACGCGAACGGGCTGCTGGTGCCGGTCCCGGCCGGTCTCGCGGTCGTCGCCCCCGCCACCGGGCGGACCGAGCGGACCCTGCCCGTCGCCCGCGCCGACACCCACGGCGCGGTGGTCCCGGCGGTGGAGGGCGAGATGGTGCTGGAACAGCGCGGCACCGACGTCGTGGCCCTGCGCCCGTCCCCCTGACCTCGCGAGTCGGCACGTGTGCCGGCGCGAGTCGGCACATTGGTCAGCGCCGGTCGGCGTCGCGCCCGCAGCTCGTCAGAACAACCAGACCAGCGTCAGGCCGCCGACGAGCACTCCACTGAGCGCCAGGGCGGCCAGGGTCCCGACACGGTCCGTCCGTCGGTCCGCCCACACCTGCGCCGCCACGGCGACTGCGGCCGCGACGAGGTGGCCGACCAGCATTCCGGCTCCCGGGCCGGGGAGTCCGATCCGGTCGGCATAGAACCACCCCGCGAGCAGCACGAGGGCGAGCGCGACGAGCCCGCCGACGAGCACGCCGGACAGGCCGCGCACCAGGCTCCGCCGGCGGTTGCGGGGGCGGGTCACGGTCCCAGGGATGCCCACGGCTCCCGCTCCGGTGCGGCGGCACGACCCTCGGGGCAGTGCCGGCGGACGTCGCACGACCCGCAGCGGGGCGCGGGCCGCGGCGGGAACAGCACATCCGGGTCACCACGCATGCCCGCGGCGGCCACGGCGTCGGCCACGTCCTGAGCGGCGTCCTCGGCCCGGGCGAGATGCGCCTGGAGCGAGGCCTCGTCATGGTCGGCGGCGACGACCTCACCCGTCGGTACGTGGTGCAGCTCGACGCGAGTGCACGGACGGCGCAACGTGTGCCGGGCGCCCAGGGCGTAGAGCGCCAACGCCGGCGACCGGTGGGCGTCGTCGGGCCCCGGCAGCCGACCCGTCTTGTAGTCGACGACGACCAGCTCACGGCCGCGTTCGTCGATCCGGTCCGTGCGTCCCTCGGCGACGATCCGCGCGGTCGGCACCGACACCCAGCGCTCCAGCGCAACGGGTGTGGCGTCAGCACCCGGTCCCGCGAGGTAGTCGGCGACCCACTCCCGCGCACGCAGGCGGTACTCCGCAGCCTGCTCGGCGTCGCGGAAGCCCTCGCTGCTCCAGTGCCGGTCCACCAGCGCCGCCGCCACGTCGGGAGTACGCCGGGCCTGCGGCAGGTCGTACAGCGCACGGAGCGCGAGATGCACGACGGCGCCCAGGGTGCTGCCGGCCCGGGCGCCCGACCGTGGCGGGGCAGGGCGGTCGACATAGGTCAGCCGGTATCGCCGAGGGCAGTCGTCCCACGTCGCGAGCCGCGCGGGCGTGACGCGGAGCAGCGGGCGCGGCGCGAACGCGGGATCGAGCGCATCCAGCCCGAGCTGCGTTCCCCCGTCCACTCCTCCACGGTAGTGCCGGCCCGTCGTCCGTCGCCGCGTGCCCCGGGGACGGCCCGTCGCGCCGGCGGCAAACGTGCCAACTCGCGGCGGCAAACGTGCCGACTCGCGACGGCAAACGTGCCGACTCGCGGGTACACGGGCGGCGTCAGCCTGCGAGGACCTCCACCCCGGCGCCGGCTCGGGCGACGAGGGCCTCGAACTGGGTGGGGTCGGTGGTCTCGGCGGCGAGCGGCGTCGTCTTGTTCGTGCCGTGGTAGTCGCTCGAGCCGGTGACGACCAGGTCCAGCTCCGCCGCCAACCCGCGCAGGTGCGCACGGTCGGCCGGGGTGTGATCGGGGTGGTCGACCTCCAGCCCGGCGAGGCCCGCCGTCGCGAGCTCTGCGATCGCCCGCTCGTCCACCACGCGCCCGCGGCGGCGCGCCAGCGGGTGCGCGAACACCGCGACGCCGCCCGCTGCCCGCACCATCGCCACCGCCGTCGCCGCCGGCGTGTCGACCTTCTCCACGTAGTAGGGGCTCCCGGTGTAGAGCAGCTTCGCGAACGCCTCGTCCACCGACGCGACGACCCCCGCCCCCACCAGTGCGCGTGCCAGGTGCGGCCGGCCCGCGCTCGCCCCCTCCGCAAGGAGCGCGAACACCGCGTCCACGTCCACCGGGTACCCGGCGTCGGCCATCCGCTCGGTCATCAGCCGCAGCCGCGCCACGCGCTCGGTCCGCAGCCGCAGCTGCTCCGCGACGATCGCCGGGTGCGCCGGGTCGAACAGGTAGCCGAGCAGGTGCACCGAGATGTCCTTGGCGCCGTCCGGCCCCGGTACCACGCAAGAGAACTCCGCCCCCCGCACGAGCGACATGCCCGTCGGCAGCGCGGCGACCGCGGCATCCCAGCCGCCGGTGGTGTCGTGGTCGGTCAGGGCCAGCACGTCCACGCCGGCCGCCGCGGCCGCCGCCACGAGCTCGGCCGGGGAGTCCGTGCCGTCCGAGCTGGTGGAGTGCGTGTGGAGGTCGATGCGGGGGCGGCCCATCCCCGGAGGTTAGCCGGGCCTCCGGGTCAGCCGCGGAAGCGTGGCCGGGCCAGCATCCCGGTGGCCCGCGTCTTGCCCTTCTCGCCGAAGATCAGCTCGGAGAGCGCCTCGTAGATCTCCTCGGGGCGCGGCATGTACTTGATCTTGTTGAGGGCCTGGATCTGGCCCGCCGACTCGACGATCAGCGTGCCGTAGCCGAGCAGCCGACCGCCGAAGCGTGCGCCGGAAGGTGAGGTCCGTGACCTTGCTGAGCGGCATCATGCCCACGTTGTGCGTGACGATGCCCTCGGCGAGCATCACCCGCTTGTCCGTGATCACGATCCGCTCGATCCACCACAGGATGGTCTGCACAGTGAACCGCAGAATTGCCGCCAGCGCCAGGTAGAAGGTCAGGTTGTCGACCAGCGCGCTGCTCGGGGAGATAGCTCTGCACGACGATCATGAGCAGCAGGAACAGACCCCGTGAAGATCAGGTTGTTCGCCATCACGGCCCAGTGCATGCGCACCCGGATGACCCGCCGCTCCGTCGGGAGCAGGTACTCGTCGATCTCGCGCGGCGCCAGCACGGGACTAGGCCACGAGCTGTGTGACGAAATCGATCATGGACTGGCCTGCCCCCGCCAGCGAGTTTCCGATGCTCCGCACCGACATCGCCGCCCTTCCAGGTTGCGAGATCACGAAGAACACGAGGAGCACGATCGCGAGCGTCCCCAGGATCTTCCTGACGTTCATCCAGACCACCGTTCGTGCGTTCGGTACGACAAGGCAGGGCTCGTTGTACCGGAGCACGGCGGCGAATCCGAGCCTATCACTCACACGTGGGGTCAGCGGGATATGACAGAGAGTAATCGATTGATCGCCTGCGTGGGTGGCCTCGCCTACGACGACGCCGGACGGCTGCTGCTCGTCCAGCGCGCGAACGACCCGGGGCGCGGGCTGTGGTCGGTCCCGGGTGGCCGCGTGGAGGCGGGCGAGGACGACGCCGCCGCGCTGACCCGGGAGATGCGGGAGGAGACGGGGCTGCGCGTGGCACCGGGCGAGCTGGTGGGCCGCGTCGTGCGCGGGCCGTTCGCCATCGCGGACTACCTGTGCACCGTCGTCGACGGTCCACTGCGCGCCGGCGACGACGCACTGGACGCCCGTTTCGTCGACCGCGCGGCCATGGCGACGCTCCCGCTCGTCCACGGACTGCTCGAGGCCCTGACCGAATGGGGGGCCCTGCCCCGCTCCTGAACGCCTCGTCACCCGTCCGGGCGCCCGCCGGGTGAACCGCGGACGCCACACCGGGTTCACCCCTTCGGTACGGGCCGCCCCGGCTGCTCGCCGCCGCGCTCGTCGCCGTAGGCCCGCGTGGGCACCATGACCTTCCGCCGGAAGATGCAGACGACCGTGCCGTCCTGGTTGTAGCCGCGGGTCTCGACGTACACGACGCCCCGGTCGTCCTTGCTGCGGGACGGCGTCTTGTCGAGCACCTCGGTCTCGCCGTAGAGCGTGTCGCCGTGGAAGGTGGGCCGGATGTGGCGCAGCGACTCGACCTCGAGGTTCGCGATCGCCTTTCCCGACACGTCCGCCACGGACATTCCCAGCAGGAGGGAGTAGACGTAGTTGCCCACCACGACGTTGCGCTTGAAGTCGGTGGTCTCCTGCGCGTAGTGCGCGTCCAGGTGCAGCGGGTGATGGTTCATCGTGAGCAGGCAGAACAGATGGTCGTCGTACTCGGTGACGGTCTTCCCGGGCCAGTGCTTGTACACGGCCCCGACTTCGAACTCCTCGTAGTACCGCCCGAACTGCACTCGACGCCCCCGTTGGTATCGGCTCGCCCGGACCGGCAGAGGCCGAGCATGGAGTAATCTAGCTGCGGACCCGGTGATCGATCCGTGGTTTGGCACACAGCTGGCGGAGGTGACGCGGTGCATCTTGCACCCGGTTCCAGTATTTGCCGCGTCCCCGACCTCCGCGTGCTACAGGCCGGCTGACCTCACGGTCGCAGGGACGCGACGGCTACATCTGCGCGCTTCCGCGCGCCGTCGTTCCCCGCGCCGCTCGCGGCGCGTGCCTGCACCTCGGGAGGTCCCCGTGCCGCCGCTGTCGTCCATCCGCCCTGGCCTCCGCGCCACCCGTGTGCGGTCGGGGCCGTCGCTGCTGCCGAAGTTCCACGTGCCGCTGTCCGCCTACGTGGTCGACTGCGCCGTCTATGTCGACGGCGTCCGCCTGCCCGGACGGTTCACCCACGACCGGGCGCTCGCCGAGGTACGCCGCCGGGACGACGGATTCGTGTGGATCGGGCTGCACGAGCCGGCCGAGGAGCAGATCACGGGGATCGCGGAGGTCTTCGGGCTGCACGAGCTGGCCGTCGAGGACGCGGTGAACGCCCACCAGCGGCCCAAGCTCGAGCGCTACGACGACACGTTGTTCATGGTGCTCAAGACCGTCCGGTACTGCGGCGCGCAGTCCAGCCAGGAGGTCGTCGAGACCGGGGAGGTCATGGTCTTCCTCGGCCGCGACTTCGTGATCTCCGTCCGGCACGGCGACCATTCCGGGCTGCACGACGTCCGCCGCCGCCTGGAGGCCGATCCCGAGCAGCTCGCGCTCGGACCGGCCGCGGTGCTGCACGCGATCGCGGACCACGTCGTCGACGGCTACCTGGCCGTCACGGAGGCGATCGAGGACGACATCGACGACCTCGAGCGGGAGGTGTTCACCCCGCGTTCCGCGCCGGACTCCGAGCGGATCTACGCGATGAAGCGCGAGGTGCTCGAGCTGCGCCGGGCGGTGGTCCCGCTGGGTGGCCCCGTCCGCAAGCTGACCGAGGGCTACAGCGCGCTGGTGCCGCACGAGGTGCGCTCGTACTTCCGCAATGTCGACGACCACCTGGTGACCGTCACCGAACGCATCGCCTCGTTCAACGAGCTGCTCACGTCGCTGGTCGACGCCGCGCTGGCGAAGATCACGATGCAGCAGAACGGCGACATGAGGAAAATCACGTCCTGGGTCGCGATAGTGTCGGTGCCGACGATGACGGCGGGCATCTACGGCATGAACTTCGACGAGATGCCCGCGCTGCACTGGAATTACGGCTTTTCGACGCTGATGGCGGTCACCGCGGTGTCCTGCCTGCTGCTGTTCCGGGTGTTCCGGCGCAACCAGTGGTTGTAATGCCCGAGCCGTCGGAGCTGATCGAGCGAAAGCCGCTTTCTCTCGGAAGGCGCGGGCCGAATCGCCGGAGGGGCGCCCCGGCATAGCCTGCGCGGGTGAGCGCGCACCAGCCGACCGGGCCCGATGCGGCTGCGTCCCCGTCCGGCATCCCCGACGAACTGCCCGCTGCCAAGCCGGCCCGTGCGGCGAACCCGCTGCGCCGCCTGCACCGCCCCTCCTGGGCCGATCAGGAACCCACCTGGGCCGACGCCAAGCCCGGACTGATCCGCGCCGCCCTGAACCGGGCGCAGGCCCGACCGTCCGGGGGCTGGTACGTGGTCGCCGGCAGCCGGGAGGTACGGCCGGGCCGCGCATTCGGCCGTCCCGTCGCCGGGCGCGAGGTGGTGACGTGGCGTTCCGCGGACGGCACGCTGCACGCCGGCCCGGGCGCTGCCCACATCTGGGTGCGGCGCTGTGCGACGCCCCGGTGGTCGGCGACAGCCTCGTGTGCCGCTGGCACGGCATGCCGCTGGGTCCGGAAGGACGCCGGGGCTGCGCACGTGCGCCACCTACGACGACGGCGGGCTCGTCTGGGTACGTGCTCAAGGCGAGGACGGGCAGACCCCGACGGAAGCCCCCGTGCTCGGCCCGCGCCCGCCCGCCGACGCTTCGCTGGCGACCGTCCCGTCGCCGGGCGTGAGGTGGTGGCGTGGCGGTCCGCGGACGGCACGCTGCACGCAGGCCCGGGCGCCTGCCCCCATCTGGGTGCGGCGCTGTGCGACGCCCCGGTGGTCGGCGACACCCTCGTCTGCCGCTGGCACGGTATGCCGCTGGGTCCGGAAGGACGCCGGGGCTGGCGCACGTTCGCCACCTACGACGACGGCGCGCTCGTCTGGGTACGGCTCGGCGAGGACGGGCAGACCCCGACGGAGGCCCCCGTGCTCGGCCCGCGCCCGCCCGCCGACGCAGCGCTGGCCACCGTCGCCAGCGTGATCGGCCGGTGCGAGCCCGAGGACGTCGTCGCCAACCGGCTCGACCCCTGGCACGGCGCGTGGTTCCACCCGTACTCGTTCACCGCGCTGCGGGTGCTCAGCGCTCCGCCGCTCGACTGCCCGCCCGCCGAGGACCGATTTCTCGTCGAGGTGACTTTCACCGTCGGCAGGCGCTACGGCATTCCGGTGTACGCCGAGTTCAGCTGCCCCGACCCGCGCACGGTGACGATGGAGATCGTCGACGGCGAGGGCGCCGGCAGCGTCGTCGAGACGCACGCGACCCCGCTGCGTCCGGGTCCCGACGGCCTGCCGCGCACCGCCGTGATCGAGGCCGTGGTCGCGCACTCGGAGCGGGCGGGCTTCCGGCACGTCCACCGGGTGGCCGCCGCGGTGCGGCCGCTGGTGGCGACGGCGGCGAAGCGGCTGTGGCGCGACGACATCGCCTACGCCGAGCGCCGGTACGCCCTCCGCGCCGCCGGGCACTGACGGCCCCGCCACCGGGCACGGGTCCGCGAGCTACAGCCGAAGGCCCGTCGGCGGCGTCTCCAGCTCGGCCAGCGACGGCGGCAGCGGCGCGATCTCCTTCTCCGGCGCGCGCCGGCCCAGGATCGTGTGCACGATGTCCTGCTGCCAGCCACCCACCGTCTGGCACCGGACGTCGACGAACCCGGCGTCGCGCAGCCGCTGCGCCAGCCGCTTGACCCCGTCGAACTGCAGCACGCTGCGCCACAGGTACCGGTAGAGCCCGCTGGAGCCGGTGCGCAGGCGGCCCATCGGGATGATGATCGTCCAGCAGACAAGGGTCCAGATCCGCCTGCTGCGCGCGGAGTCGCGCACCGAGTAGTCGTGCACGGCGAGCGGCGCGCCCGGCTTGAGGAAGTTGTGGAACGAGCGCAGCGCGATGTCCGGCGCGGGCAGGTTGCGCAGCAGGTACGCGGCGAGGATGCCGTCGAACGAGCCGGTCACTCCCGCTGCGGCGAGGTTCATCGCGTTGCCGTGCACGAAGGTCACGGACGCAGGCCACTTCTTGGCCCGCGCGGCGTTGAGCATCTCGGTCGACGCATCGACGGCGATGATCTCGGCTTCCGGCGCGACCTCGAGCAGCGCTGCGGTGGACGCGCCCGTGCCGCAGCCCAGGTCCAGAAGGCGAAGTCCCCGCCCGCCGTCCGGCAACCCCATGCGCTGGGCGGAGAGCCGAAGGTGGTCGTGGTAGCCGGGGTTGGCGCCGACCAGGCGGTCGTAGCTCGCGGCGTGGTCGTCGAATGCGCGGGGCACGGAACGGGTGTCGATCCGGCCGGTCCCAGAAGCGGTCACAGGCTCGCATCCTCCCTCATCCGGGGAGCGACGGCGCGCAGGCCTCGCCGAGCCGCGACCGGATGTCCCGGAGATGCGGCGGTTGCGTGTCGCCGCGACGGCCTCACTGCTGCGGGGTGTCCGCCGCCGTCCCCGGCCCCATCGCCAGCTTGGCGAGCAGCTCGCGAGCCTTCTCGGCGTTGCGCGGCTGGCACAGCACGTCGTAGCGGCCGGCGACCATCTGGCTCGCGGAGGTGAAGTCGCGCCGTCCGTGCGTCGCGCCGTACCCGACCGCCGCGAAGACGACGCCGAACAGCACACCACTGATCAGGCCGACCAGGATCGGCCCGAACGCGTTGGTGCCCGAGCTGAACAGGCCCAGCAGCAGGCCGACGAACAGGCCGAACCACGCGCCCGACGCGGCGCCGGACAGCAGCACCCGTCCCCAGGTGAGCCGGCCGATCACCCGCTCGACGAGCATCAGGTCGACCCCGACGATCGTGACGTCGCCGACCGGGAAGTCACTGTCCGCGAGATAGTCGACGGCGCGCTGCGCCTCGGCGTAGGTGGCGTAGGAGCCGACCGGCCAGCCGGTGGGCTGGGTCGGCAGGTTGGGCAGCCCGGGCGCGGTGCGTGCGGGACCACCGAACGGTGTACTCACGCAACCTCCTCGCTGATGCTCGTCGGCCGTGCTCGTACATTGACTGTGTCTGATGGTGAGCTCGCGAGCTCGCTCACGGAGGCCTCCCTGTTGCCGGTACCGGGGTGTACCCCGGGTACCTATTCTGCCAACGCCCCGCCGTCGAACGGCGTGCCCACCCGGCGCGAGATCACACTCGTACCGAACCGTGACCGGCGCCCGGCCCCTCCGAGCGAAAGCGGCGTTCGCTCGGTTGAACTGAGCGAACGCCGCTTTCGGTCACGCCGGGCAGGCCGTCAACGCTGGCGGTACTCGCGCAGCAGCCCGCGCGAGATGATGGTCTTCTGGATCTCGGACGTGCCCTCACCGATCAGCAGGAACGGCGCCTCGCGCATCAGCCGCTCGATCTCGTACTCCTTCGAGTAGCCGTAGCCGCCGTGGATCCGGAACGAGTCCTGGGTCACCTCGACGCAGTACTCGCTGGCCAAGAGCTTGGCCATGCCCGCCTCGACGTCGTTGCGGGTGCCTGCGTCCTTCAACCGGGCCGCGTTGACCATCAGCAGGTGCGCAGCCTCGACCTTGGTGGCCATCTCCGCCAGCTTGAACGCGACAGCCTGGTGCTCGGCGATCGGCTTGCCGAACGTCCTGCGCTGCTGGGCGTACTCCGCGGCCAGCTCGAACGCCCGGATCGAGATCCCGCACGCCCGCGCCGCGACGTTGACCCGGCCGACCTCGACACCGTCCATCATCTGCGCGAATCCGGCGCCGCGCTTGCCGCCGAGGATCTGCTCCCCCGACGTGCGGTAGCCGTCGAACACCATCTCGGTGGTGTCCACGCCCTTGTAGCCCATCTTGTCGATCTTCCCGGGCACGATCAGCCCCGGCGCGACCTCGCCGTACCCGACGGGCTTCTCGATCAGGAAGCACGTGAGGTTCTGGTGCGCCTTCGGCGCGCCCTCGTCCGTGCGGACCAGCACGGCGGTCAGGTTCGACGTGCCGCCGTTGGTCAGCCACATCTTGGCGCCGTCGATGCGGTAGCCGTCCCCGTCCTCGACTGCCCGCGTCTTGATCGCCGCGACGTCGGAGCCCAGGTCCGGCTCCGACATCGAGAACGACCCGCGCACCTCCCCCTCAGCCATGCGCGGCAGGTACTTCGCCTTCTGCTCGGGCGTGCCGTGCTGGGTGAGCATGTACGCCACGATGAAGTGGGTGTTGATCACGCCGGAGACGCTCATCCACCCCCGCGCGATCTGCTCGACGACCAGGGCGTAGGTCAGCAGCGACTCGCCGAGCCCGCCGTACTCCTCGGGGATCGTGAGGCCGAAGAGCCCCATCTCCTTCATCCCGGCGACGATGTCGGTCGGGTACTCGTCCGCGTGCTCGAGGGCGTTCGCGTGCGGGATGATCTCCTTGTCCACAAAAGTCTTGACCGTGGAGAGGATCTCCTGCTGGATCTCTGTGAGACCGGCGGTCTGGGCGAGGCGGGCCATGGGTGCCTCCAAGCTGGCACGGACCGGGCACGCACACCCGGCGCTGGGCGGTCCCCCGAAGTATCTCCCGGTCCGGGTGATCCCCCCTGTGAACGTCCTCACCCTGGCGCAGGCCGTTGGTGCAGTCAGCTCTCCGGCGGGGTCCAGGGGTTCGTGCGCTTCATGCCCGCCGCGCGGCCCTTGCCCGAGATCACCAGCGCCATCTTCCGCGACGCCTCGTCGATCATCTCGTCGCCGATCATCGCCGCGCCGCGCTTCCCGCCGGCCTCGGAGGTGGCGTACGCGTAGGCGTCGAGGATGTTCTCCGCGTGGTCGAAGTCGGACTGCGTCGGGGAGTACACCTCGTTCGCCGCGTCGATCTGGCCCGGGTGCAGCACCCACTTGCCGTCGAAGCCCAGCGCCGCCGAGCGCCCGGCCACCCGTCGGAACCCGTCGACGTCCTTGATCTGCAGGTACGGCCCGTCGATCGCCTGCTTGTCGTGCGCCCGCGCCGCCATCAGGATGCTCATCAGGATGTGGTGGTAGGCGTCGCCCACGTCGTACCCGGGCGGCTGCTCCCCCACCACCAGCGACTTCATGTTGATCGAGGCCATGAAGTCGGCCGGGCCGAAGATGATCGTCTCCACCCGCGGCGACGCCGTCGCGATCGCGTCGACGTTGATCAGTCCGAGCGCGTTCTCGATCTGCGCCTCGATCCCGATCTTCCCGACCTCGTAGCCCATGGTCTTCTCGATCTGGGTCATCAGGAGGTCCAGCGCCACGACCTGCTGCGGGGTCTGCACCTTCGGCAGCATGATCGCGTCCAGGTTCGCGCCTGCGCCCTCCACGACCTCCGTGACGTCGCGGTAGGTCCACTCGGTGGTCCAGTCGTTGACCCGCACCACGCGGAGCCGGTCGCCCCAGCCGCCCTCGTTCAGCGCCGCCACGATCGTCTTGCGGGCGCCGGGCTTGGCCAGCGGCGCGCACGCGTCCTCGAGGTCGAGGAAGACCTGGTCGGCCGGCAGCGTCCGCGCCTTGTCGATGAACTTCTGGCTCGAGCCCGGCACTGCCAGGCAGGACCGGCGGGCACGGGTGACGGGGGTGGTCACGGCGACTCCTCCTCGACGAGGGCGACAGCGGCGGCGGGCGCGACGATGCTGACACGCCGCCCCGCCTCGCGGCAGTGCCCGTGACCCGCCTCTCACGCATCGAACGGCCTACGGCTCCGGCAGCGCCAGCAGCTCGCCCTTCGCCACCATCCGCACCCCGCCCCGCACCGCGACCTCCGTCGCGGCCCCACCGGCCACGTCCACCTGCAGCGTCAGGGTCGAGGGCCGCCCGAGCTCGGCACCCTGCGCGATCGAGAGCACCGACCGACCATCGGGGAGCGCCCCGCGCGCGGCGAGGTGGACGCCGAGCGCGACCGCCGCCGAGCCCGTCGCAGGGTCCTCGGTGACGCCGACCTGCGGGCCGAACATCCGCAGGTGCGCCGTGCCCTTCTCGCGGTCGACCGCCACCACGGCCAATCCGGTCTGCTCCGCCGTGGCCCGCACGACCGCGCCCGGGTCCGGCACCGCGCGCGCCACCGCCTCGGGCGTCACCGCCAGGAACGCGAACGGCACGCCGGCCGACGCGACGCCCGGGGGCAGGGCCGGGTCGAGGTCGTCCGCGGTGAGCCCCACCGTCGCCGCGAGCTGCGCGCCGTCCAGGTCCGGTCCGACCACCGGTGTTCCGCCCACCACGCGCGCCCCGTCCCGGTCGACGTGCACGGGCAGCAGCCCCGCCCCGCACTCCTGGACGACGTCCCCGATGCGGATCATGTCGGCGAACCCCAGCGCCCAGGCCGCGCCGATGCTGGGGTGGCCCGCGAACGGCAGCTCGCGGGTCGGGGTGAAGATCCGCAGGCGGTAGGTGGCGCGCGAGGTCGTCGGCGGCAGCGTGAACGCCGTCTCGGAGAACCCGAACTCCGCCGCGAGCACCTGCATCTGCCGCGCGGTCAGCGTGCGCGCCCGGTGCACGACCGCCAGCGGATTGCCGGCGTACGGGCGATCCGTGAAGACGTCGACGATGTCGAAGTGCAGCCCCATGCGCCCGTCCTACCGGACGATCATTACCGGTGGGTGTCGGATCCGGTGCACGCAGCGGGTCGAGTGATCCTCGGCGCGCTCCGCACTACGCTCCTCCGGGTGGCCGCAACCCGCGTCTTCGTCGCACAGATGGTGGGTCTCGCCGTCTTCGGACCGGACGGGGAGCGCATCGGCAAGGTGCGCGACGTCGTCGCCGCCGTGCGCGTCGACGACTACCCGCCGCGGGTGCTCGGGCTCGTCGTCGACGTCGCGACGCGGCGCCGGATCTTCGTGCCGATGCTGCGGGTCACCGGCGTCGACCCCGGCGCGATCACGCTCGCGACCGGGTCGGTGAGCCTGCGCCGCTTCGCGCAGCGGGTCAACGAGACCCTCGTCGTCGGCCAGCTCCTCGACGCCCCGGTCCGCATCGCGGACACCGGCGAGGACGTGATCGTCGTCGACGCCGCGATGGAGCCCACCCGCACCCGGGACTGGGTGGTCGGGCGGCTCGCCGTCCGGGCCCGCCGCACCCGCCTGACCCGGCGCCCCGAGGTGCGGGTGATCCCCTGGCGCGCGGTGACCGGGCTCTCGCTCACCGACCGGCAGGGCACCGCAGGCCTGCTCGCGGTGTTGGAGACGATGCGTGCCGCCGATGTCGCCAGCACGCTGACGGCGCTGCCCGTGAAGCGCCGCCACGAGGTCGTCGACGCGCTGGACGACGAGCGGCTCGCGGACGTGTTCGAGGAGCTGTCGGAGACCGACCAGCGCGCGCTCCTGACCCACCTCAGCCGGGAACGGGCCGCGGACGTGCTGGAGGCCATGGCGCCCGACGACGCGGCGGACCTCCTCGGCGAGCTGCCCGCCACCGAGTCGGCCGAGCTGCTGGAGCTGATGGAGCCCGAGGAGTCCGAGCCGGTGCGGCGCCTGCTGCGCTACTCGTCGGACACCGCCGGCGGCCTGATGACTCCCGAACCGGTGATCCTGCGCCCCGACGCGACGGTCGCCGAAGCGCTCGCCCACATCCGCAACCCCGACATCCCACCCGCGCTGGCGAGCATGGTGTTCGTCTGCCGCCCCCCGACCGGGACACCCACCGGCCGCTACCTCGGCTGCGCGCACGCCCAACGGCTGCTGCGGGAGGCCCCGTTCGAGCTGGTCGCCGGCGTGCTGGACAAGGAGCTGGAGACGCTGACCCCGGACGAGACGCTCGCCGGGATCGCCCGCTACTTCGCGGCCTACAACCTGGTGGCGGGCCCGGTCGTCGACACCGCGGGGCACCTGCTCGGCGCGGTGACCGTCGACGACGTGCTCGACCACCTGCTGCCCGCCAACTGGCGGGACCGCTTCGCCGACGAGCACGACAACCCCGCGGACCACGCGACGGTCCGGATGGCCCCGACGGAGGCCGCTGATGCCTGAGGTCACCACGAACCGCCGCCTCGACATCCCGCGGCTGGGCCGCCGCCGGCTCGACCTCGACCCCGACAGCTTCGCGCGCCTGTCGGAGCGGGTCGCCCGGTTCCTCGGTACCGGCCGCTTCCTGGCGATCCAGACGATCGTCGTGATTCGTGTGGATCGCCCTCAACGTGACGCTGGTGGCCTACCGGTGGGACCCGTACCCGTTCATCCTGCTCAACCTGGCCTTCTCCACCCAGGCCGCGTACGCCGCGCCGCTCATCCTGCTGGCGCAGAACCGGCAGGACGACCGGGACCGGGTGTCGCTGGAGGAGGACCGCAGCCGCGCCGCACGCACGAAGGCCGACACCGAGTACCTCGCCCGCGAGCTGGCCGCGCTCCGGCTGGCGATCGGCGAGGTGGCCACGCGCGACTACCTGCGCGGTGAGCTGGACCGCATCACCGAGCGGCTCGACGAGCTGGCGGCGCGCGCACCGGCCAAGAGCGGCCGGAGGCGCGACGTAGCATGGCGCGGTGACCACCGGAACGAACGCCGCCGGCACCGTCGAGCAGGCCGTGCACGCCGCGCTCGCCACCGTCGACGACCCCGAGATCCACCGCCCGATCACCGAGCTCGGGATGGTCAAGAGCGTCGTGGTGGTCGACGGCGTCGCCGACATCGGGGTGTACCTCACCGTCGTCGGCTGCCCGATGCGGGAGGCGATCACCAAGCGGGTCACCGAGGCCGTGTCGCGCGTCCCGGGGATCACCTCCGTGCGCGTCGAGCTGGACGTGATGAGCGACCAGCAGCGCGCCGACATGCGCAAGAACCTGCGCGGCGACACGCCCGAGGCCGTCATCCCGTTCGCCCAGCCCGGGTCGCTGACGCGGGTGTACTGCGTCGCCTCGGGCAAGGGCGGCGTCGGCAAGTCGTCGGTGACGGTGAACCTGGCCGCCGCGCTCGCCGCCCGCGGACTGTCCGTCGGTGTGGTCGACGCCGACATCTACGGCCACTCGGTGCCGCGCATGCTGGGCGTCACCGCGCGCCCCACCCGCGTCGACGACATGATCATGCCGCCGCAGATGCACGGGCTGAAGGTCATCTCGATCGGGATGTTCACCGCGGGCAACGACGCGGTGGTCTGGCGGGGTCCGATGCTGCACCGCGCGCTGCAGCAGTTCCTCGCGGACGTGTACTGGGGCGACCTGGACGTCCTGCTGCTCGACCTGCCCCCCGGCACGGGCGACATCGCGATCTCGACGGCCCAGCTGATCCCGAACGCCGAGCTGCTGATCGTCACCACCCCGCAGCAGGCCGCGGCCGAGGTGGCGGAGCGGGCGGGCTCGATCGCGGTGCAGACCCGGCAGCGGGTGGTCGGCGTCGTGGAGAACATGTCGTGGATGGAGCTCCCGGACGGCTCGCGGATGGACGTGTTCGGCACCGGCGGCGGGCAGACCGTCGCCGACTCGCTGACGCGCATCCTCGGCGCGAAGGTGCCGCTGCTCGGGCAGATCCCGCTGGAGCCGCAGGTGCGCGAGTGCGGCGACACGGGGACGCCGGTGGTGCTGGCCGCACCCGACTCACCCGCCTCGAGGGCCATGCGCGACGTCGCCGAGAAGCTCGCGGTGCGGTCGCGCGGGCTGGCCGGGATGTCGCTGGGGCTCTCGCCCGTCCGGCGCTGACGGCGCGACACCCGCGAACGTCTCCGGGACGGCCGCGGCGCTCGCGCCGGCGGTCCGGCACTAGTTTGCAGGCATGAGCAGCGTCGGCGACGCGACCGCCGTGCGTGAGCAGGTCGAGGCGGTCCGGGTCGGGCCGGGGCGCGCGGTCACCGCGCCGCCGCCCTGCCCGCCCGGGATGCGCCGGCACCTGCCCTACACGCTGCCCGGTCTGTGCTTCGCCCTGATCTTCACCTGCCTGTCGTTCTCCCCGTCCCTGCTGCCGCGCAGCGGGCTGGTACAGGGCCTGGTCTGCGGCATCAACGCCGCCATCGGCTACGGGCTGGGGGTGTTCGCGGCGGCCGCGTGGCGGGCCGTGGCCGACCGGGACGCCCGGGCGCCGCGACCGGACTCGTGGGTGCGGCTCGGTGTGGCGACCGCCGTCGCGCTGCCCGTCGCGATCGTCCTCGGTCACTACTGGCAGGACCGGATCCGCGACCTGATGGGCGTCCCGCCGGATTCGGTGATCTCCTCGCTCCTGGTGCTGCCGGTGGCCGCCGCGCTGCCCTTCGTGGCGCTCGTCGCCGCCGCACGCGGCCTGCGCTGGCTGTACCGCCACCTCGACCGCAGGTTGCGGCGCTGGATCGGCCCGCGTGCGGCGGACGTGCTGACCGGAGCGGTGATCGTCGTGGGCACCGCGATGGTGGTCAACGGCGTGGTCGTCGACGGCGCCGTGCAGCTCGCGGACCACGCGTTCTCCCTGCAGAACAAGAACACCGATCCCGGCGTGACACCCCCGGTCTCGGACCTACGTTCCGGTGGCCCCGGCTCATTGATCACCTGGGACTCGCTGGGCCGCTACGGCCGCTCGTTCGTCGCGGGCGGCCCGTCCGCCACCCGGATCGCGGAGGTCTCGGGCGGCACCGCGCAGACGCCGATCCGCACGTACGCCGGCCTCGACTCGGCCACCGGCGTCGAGAACCGGGCGCGCCTCGCCGTCGACGACCTCGAACGGGCCGGCGGCTTCTCGCGCTCCGTGCTGGTGGTGGCGACGACGACCGGCTCCGGGTGGATCGATCCCGCCTCCCCGGACGCGCTGGAGTACCTGACCGGCGGCGACAGCGCGACGGTGACGATGCAGTACTCCTACCTTCCGTCGTGGCTGTCCTACCTGGTGGACCAGGACCGTGCCCGGGATGCCGGCCGGGAGCTCTTCGACGCCGTCTACGCCCGCTGGTCGGACCTGCCGCCGGACGCGCGGCCCCGCCTGTTCGTCAGCGGCGAGAGCCTCGGTTCGTTCGGGGCGGAGGGGGCGTTCAGCGGGGAGTTCGACCTGCGCAACCGGACGTCCGGTGCGCTGATGGCCGGGCCGCCGAACTTCAACGTCCTGTACCGCAGCTTCGTCGACCACCGCGACCCCGGCAGCACCGAGGTCTCCCCGGTCTTCCGCGACGGGCGCACCGTCCGGTTCAGCACGGACGCGGGCCAGCCCATACCACCCGTCGGGCAGCCCTGGAACGACGCGCGCGTGCTGTACATGCAGCACCCGTCGGACCCGGTCGTGTGGTGGAACACCGACCTGATCCTCGCCCGGCCCGACTGGCTCGAGGAGCCGCGCGGGCGCGACGTCGTGGACGCCGTGCGCTGGATCCCGTTCGTGACCTTCTGGCAGGTGACGTTCGACATACCGTTCGCGCTCGACGTCCCGGCCGGGCACGGCCACAGCTACTCGCGCGAGTACGTCGACGGGTGGATGGCGGTGCTGCAGTCCGAGGGCTCGAGCACCGGCAGCGTCGGCTGGGACGCCGCACGCACCGAGCGGTTGCGCGACGTCATCGGCCCACCGACGTGACCTGCCCGGCCGGGTCTTCAGAGGACATTTCGACACCCCCAGGGCGTGCATGCACGCGGCTCGGGTGTCGAGATGCCCTCTCAGGTCGCGTCGGGGTCGATCGGGGGCCGCTCGCCCGGGTTCAGCCGCGGAGCCGCGGCGGCCGCCGCGGAGGATCCGTTCGGACCGGCGTAGCCGTTCGGCTTGACCGGCGCGGGATCCGGGTCGGAGTCGAAGAGGGTGCGCCGCACGGCGTTGCGGGGGTTGAAGTCACGCAGCCCCCGCAGGTCTTCCAACGGCTTGCGCAGCTCGTCGAACTCGGGCCCGAGCTCGCGGCGGAGCTGGTCCCGCGCGCCCGTCGCGTACTCGCGGACCTGCCGCATCGTCTTCCCGAGCCACGCCGCGGCGGACGGCAGCCGCTCGGGGCCGAGGATGAACAGCCCGGCCACGACCAGCACGAGGATCTCGCCCCACCCGACGCTCTCGAACACGGGTCCAGGGTACGGCGCGCGGGCCGCGACCCGCACTGACCTGGCGAGGGGGATGCGACCGCCGAACCTGAGGGGTCGGCCGGGATCACGTCAGTCGGAGCCGAGGACCACCGACAGCGTCAGCGGGCGGCCCTCGCGCACCAGCTCGACGGGCACGGTCTCCCCCGGCTGCCGTTCCCGCACCGCCACCACCAGCTCGTCCGCGCCGGCGATCGGCCGGTCTGCGACCTTGACGATGACGTCGCCCTCGACGATCCCGGCGAGGGCGGCCGGCCCGTTCGCGGTGACGTTCTGCACCTGCGCCCCGTCCGTCGCCCCGTCGGTGACCGACCGCGCGTTCACCCCGAGGTCGGCGTGGCGGACCGCTCCGGTGCGGATCAGCTCCTCGGCGATCCCCCGGGCCGTGTCGATCGGGATCGCGAAGCCCAGCCCGATCGAGCCGCCCTCGTTGCCCGACGTGGCGCCGATGCTGCGGATCGCCGTGTTGATGCCGATCACGGCGCCGGTGGAGTCGACCAGCGGGCCACCGGAGTTGCCGGGGTTGATCGCGGCGTCGGTCTGGATGGCGTCGATCACCGCGTCCGCGCCGGAGTCGCCCGCGTCCAGCCGGACGGGCCGGTCCAGCGCGCTCACGATGCCCTGGGTGACCGTGCCGACGAGGCCGAGGGGGGAACCGATGGCGATCACCGCGTCGCCGACGGCGAGCCCGGCCGACGACCCGATCGCCGCCACCACCGGGTTCGCCACGTCCACCTTGACGACCGCGAGATCGGTCTTCGGGTCCCGGCCGACGATCCGCGCGGGGGCGCGGGTGCCGTCGGCGAAGACCGCGTCCAGCCGGCTGCCGGCACCGGCCGCGGCGGGGGCGACGACGTGGTTGTTGGTCAGCACGTAGCCGTCGCTCTGGATGACGATCCCGGAGCCCGTGCCGGCCTCCTCG
The DNA here is from genome assembly GCA_963780835.1 of uncultured Actinomycetota bacterium. GTDB lineage: Bacteria > Actinomycetota > Actinomycetes > Mycobacteriales > Pseudonocardiaceae > Pseudonocardia. Next base: position 90,686 of record CAWADQ010000024.1, read on the forward strand.
CCGACGCGGACCTCCAGCGACACGACGGCGGGCACGGTGCGCGCTGCGATGTCGGCCACCGATCCCGGCGGCCGTTCCTTGCTCTCCGTGACCGTGGACAGCCTGGCGCCGGGCTCGGTGAGCCGCGAGGCGCCGTCCGCCGTCAACCGCCCGACGAGCCCGCCGGCCGCGCCGACGAGCAGCGCGAGCACCCCGAGGACCGCGAGCGCCCGCCGCTGCACCCGGCGGCCGAACAGGACCTCCCGCAGGCTCAGCCGGGCGCCCTCACCGCGCGGAGGCGATGCCGCAGCGCCGCCCACCGCCGGGGGCGGGCCGAGGGCGGCGGTGCTGGCCGGGTCGCGCCACGGGTCGTCCGCACCGGACCAGAGCGCCGGATCGACCGGCGCGGTGTCCGGGCCGGCGTTCGGCGGCCGCTGCAGCGTGGCGCCGTCACCCGCCGGGCGGCCGAAGGCCAGCGCGAGCGCGGCGGGGGGCGGGGCGGTCAACGTCGATCCGTCGGGCAACCCCGGGCGGGCCGCGCCCGAGAAGGCGCCGGACACGCCGTCCGGGCGCCCGAAGGCCGTGGCGGACTCGGCATCGACCGCGGGCCGGTCCAGCGGGCGCGGACCCAACCGGGGAGCGGTGCCGTTCGATCCCGCCTCCGGCACCGGCGCTGCGGCGCGCGGGACGTCGGCCCCGGCGGGCCGCGCCCAGGGATCGCCGTCCGACTCACTCATCGTTCACCAGCCTGCCGCAGCAGCGGTGAAGTCCGCGTAGCCGATCGGGTGGGCGGACCTGTGGATCGGCTGTGTCCCGCGCTCAGGGCTCCGGGTGGAACGCAGCGGGGATGCGGTTCAGGCGGTCGCGCAGTCGCGCGTCGAGGACCGCCGGGGGCGCCACGGGGTCGGCCGACGTGGCGTCCGCTGTGGTGGCGAGTGCGGGGACGTCCGTCGACGGCGGGCTGAGCCGGGGCGGCACCTCCAGGACGACGCCACCGAGGACTCCGCTCGGGGCCACGGGCTCCGGCGCGCCGCCCGGGGCGGCCAACGCGCCGACGGCCAGCGCGCTCAGCGCGAGGCCCGACACCGCGCCGATCCGCGCCCGGCGGGAGAACCGCCGCGGCGCCGCGACCGGGCCGGGACCGAGGCCGGCCGGGGGAAGGCCGGGACAGGCGGAGGTGTGGATGTGGTGCTCGTGAGCCGCCGGGCCCGCACCGGGATCGGCCTGCGGGACGTCGCGCAGCAGGACGAACTGCCCGTCCGCGGTGACGCCGAGACCGGGCGGCATCGGGGGCAGCTCGGTCTCGACCGGGATCGACCGCAGGCTGCGCAGCAGGGACGACGGCAGGCACGGGCCGCCCGCGCCGCGCAAGGCGGCACGGGCCTGACGCTGGGCGCCGACCTCGGCGCGGCACTCGCCACAACCGTCGAGGTGCGCCTGCGCGCGGGCGTGGGCACCGGGGCTGAGCTCGTCGTCGACATAGGCGACGATCGCGTCGAGGGACAGGTGCGCCTGCCCCCAGTCCGGGGAGCTCAACGAGAACCGGCGCGCACCGGTCATCCGGCGACCTCCACTCCTACCTTCGTCGCGCCCGCCGGGGCAGAAGCGCCGCGCCGCTGCAGCGCGGCGCGCAGCGCGGCCCGTCCCCGGTGGATCCTGCTCCGCACGGTACCCAGTTTCACCCCCAGGGTGGCACCGATCTCCTCGTACGACAGTCCCTCGACGTCGCAGAGCACGACCGCGGCCCGGAACTCGGGCGCCAGCTCGTCCAGCGCCGCCTGCAGGAGGGGGTCGAGATGGGTGTCGGAGAAGACCTGCTCGGGCTCGGGCCCACCCCCCGGCAGACGGTCCGAGTCCTCGGGCAGGCCCTCCATCCGCAACCGCGCCCGGCGGCGGACCATGTCGAGGAAGAGGTTCGTCGTGATGCGGTGCAACCAGCCCTCGAACGTGCCGGGCTTGTAGTCGGCGAGCGACCGGAACACGCGGATGAACGTCTCCTGCGTGAGGTCCTCGGCGTCGTGCGGGTTGCCGGTGAGGCGATAGGCCAGGCGGTAGACCCGGTCCGCATGCTCCCGGACGACGTCGTCCCAGCTCGGCGGGGTCCAGTCGGCGCCCTCGCCCGGAAGCACCGTCCCGCGCGGGGACGGCAGTACCGGAGTTGCGGTGGCCGAACGGTCGGTCATCGGTGTCGAGGCTCCTCTACAGCCGGTTCGTGAGTGCCAGATTGCCCCAGCCCCGTGAACCGGGGGTGAGAGTGCCCTGAGAGAAGGCTGTGAAACAGCGCGAACCGGTGCGGGCCGGGTCACGGGCCGGGCACGGCGGCCACGTGGGGCACGCCCCGTCCCATCCCGACCAGTAGCCTTCGCGTTCATGAACGGCCGCCCGGACCCCGCGACGGACCTGGTCCGCGACGTCGTCGACGGCTACCTCGCCGAGGACGACGCGCTGTTCGGTGCGCGCGAGCGGGCCGCGCGGCTGGGTGTGACCCCGATCGGGGCCGCGGGCGGGGCGACACTGTGCTTCCTCGCCGCGACGATCGGCGCCCGCGCCGTGGTCGAGGTCGGCACCGGCACCGGGGTGAGCGGGCTCTGGCTGCTGCGCGGCATGGCTGCGGACGGCGTGCTCACCTCGATCGACGTCGACCCGGAGAGCCAGCGGGCGGCACGCTCGGCGTTCCTGGCGGCCGGCTACGGGCCGTCCCGCCTGCGCCTGATCAACGGGATGGGCCTGGAGGTGCTGTCGCGGCTCACCGACGGCGCCTACGACATGGTGTTCGTCGACTCCCTGCCGGTGGAGTACCCGCACCACCTCGACGAGGCGGTGCGCCTGCTGCGCCCCGGCGGCCTGGTCGTGCTCGACGACGTGCTGCGCGCAGGCCATCTCGACGACGGCACGGCCGTCGACCCGGCGACGCTCGCCGTCCGTGACCTCGCCCGGCAGGTGCGCGAGGACGAACGCCTCGTCCCGGTGCTGCTGCCGGTGAGCGGCGGCCTGCTCTGCGCGCTCCGCAAGTAGGACCGGCGCCCGCCCTGCCACAGAGCCGTGGCGGGCGGTCAGGACGCGGTGAGGCCCTTGCCGAGCACGGCGATCCCGCCCGGGCTCACCGTGTAGTGCTTCCGGTCGGCGTCGGAGTCGACCCCGATCAGCACCCCGTCCGGCACCTGGACGTTCTTGTCGAGGATCGCGCCGCGCACGATCGCGCCCCGGCCCACGCGCGCTCCCGGCATCACCACCGAGTCCGACACCTCGGCGTCCTTGTCGATGCGCACGTCCGGGCTGATCACCGACCGCCGCACGATCGCGCCCGAGATGATCGACCCGGCCCCGACCACCGAGTCCTGCGCGATCCCACCCTCGACGAACTTCGCCGGCGCGAGCGGCCAGGCCGCGGTGCGGATCGGCCATCCCTGGTTGTACAGGTTGAAGACCGGGAGCACCGAGATCAGGTCGCGGTGCGCGTCGTAGTAGCTGTCGATCGTGCCGACGTCGCGCCAGTACCCGGCGTCGCGCGGGGTGGCGCCCGGCACGACGTTGTCGGCGAAGTCGTAGACGCCCGCCTCCCCCTTCGCGACCATGCGCGGGATGATGTCGCCGCCCATGTCGTGATCGCTGTCGCCGTCTTCCGAGTCCGCCGCCAGCACGTCGAGCAGCACCTCGGTGCTGAAGACGTAGTTGCCCATCGACGCGAAGGTGACCGACGGATCGTCCGCGACCGACGGCGGGTCGGCGGGCTTCTCGAGGAACTCCGTGATGCGCCCGGCAGGGATCGGCGGCGATGCAGCCGAACTCGCGGGCCTCCAGGCGCGGCACCCGGATTCCGGCGACCGTGACCCCCGCACCGCTGGCGACGTGCGCCTCGATCATCTGGGCCGGGTCCATCCGGTAGACGTGGTCCGCACCGAAGACCGCGATGTAGTCCGGTCGCTCGTCGAAGATCAGGTTCTGACTCTGGAGGAGCGCGTCCGCGCTGCCGGTGTACCAGCGGCGGCCGAGCCGCTGCTGGGCAGGCACGGTCGTGATGTACTGCCCGAGCACGCTGGACAGGCGCCAGGTCTGGGAGATGTGGCGGTCCAGCGAGTGCGACTTGTACTGGGTGAGCACACAGATGCGGTGCAGCCCGCAGTTCACCATGTTCGACAGCACGAAGTCGATCAGGCGGTAGTTGCCGCCGAACGGCACCGCCGGCTTGGCACGGTCCGCCGTCAGCGGCCACAGTCGCTTTCCCTCGCCACCGGCCAGGACGATGCCCAGCACATTGGCGGGCTGTCGTCCGGTCACGAGGCCGACCCTAATGGGCACAAGCGGTTGCAGTCACCGGGTTCGGCCAGATCACACCACATGTCCATCCGATACGACGACCGGTCCGCGGCAAAAGCCACGGACCGGTCGTCGGTTCTCGTCGTGCAGCGGCTACCCGGGGGGACGGGACCGGGGAAGCCCCGTCGCATGCGGCGGTCGAGTGCCGGGCCCCGGTCTCGTCCCCCGTCCGTCAGCCGGAAGCGGCCTTGAGCGCGTCGCCGAGATCACTGGCCTCCTCGGCCGACATCTCGACCACGAGGCGCCCGCCCCCCTCGAGCGGAACGCGCATCACGATGCCCCGACCCTCCTTGGTCACCTCCAGGGGACCGTCACCGGTCCGGGGCTTCATCGCCGCCATCTGCTGCTCCCATCGTTCGTCGTACCGACCATGCTCCTGCGGTGTGCCGGCGCACCGGGGAGAGCGCGCGGCCGGATCCTCCATTCATTCTCCCCCATGGCCCGGACCGGAGGAAAACCGGAGCGATCAACGCCGCCGCCCCTGACGAGGGATTCACCCAGTGCGACCAGGGCGTCACGGATCGGCGGCGCGCCAGCAGTCCATCACGTGATCGTCGACGAGTCCGGCGGCCTGCATCAGCGCGTAGCAGGTGGTCGGCCCGACGAAGCGGAAGCCGCGCCGCTTCAGCTCCTTGGCCATGGCCGTCGACTCCGGCGAGACGGCGGGCACGTCGGCGAGGGTGGCCGGGCGGGCGTGGGTCGCCGGAGCGAACGACCACAGCAGCTCGTCCAGCGGTTGGTCGAGCGCGAGCACCCGACCGGCGTTGTGGATCGTCGCCTCGATCTTGGCGCGGTTGCGGACGATGCCGGCGTCGGTGAGCAGGCGCGCGACGTCGTCCGCGCCGAAGGACGCGACGGCGGCGGGGTCGAAGCCGGCGAAGGCCGACCGGAACGCAGGCCGCTTGCGCAGGATGATCAGCCACGACAGACCCCGACTGGAAGGCCTCCAGGCTCAGCCGCTCGAACAGGGGCGTGTCGCCGTGCAGCGGCCGGCCCCACTCGTCGTCGTGGTAGGCGATGTACTCGGGCGCCGAGCCGGCCCAGGAGCACCGGACGGGCTCGGTCATGGCGCCGGTGCGTATCGACGACCCCAGTCGGCGCCCGCTGTCGGGCGTCGACCTCGGCGAGGCGGGCCCGCAGGTCGTCGCGCTCGGCGCCGATCCGGTCCAGCTCCGTGGCGAGCCGGTCGAGCACCCAGTCGACCTCGGCCATCCGGTAGCCCCGCACCGCCTGCTGGAACCGCAGCGCGCGGACGTCGTCGCCGCCGACGTCGCCGACCGGCAGGCGGGTGGGGGTGGCGCCGGGCGGGAGCGGGGCCAGCTCCTCGCCCCTCCCGAACACCGCCGAGGCGATCCCGAAGACCGCCGCGGCCACCGCCACGACGACCAGCAGGTAGATGAGCGCGGTCCCCATGCGCCGATCCCACCACGTCCGGACGGGATCAGTGCAGCGGGTCGCCCAGCAGTTCCCTCATGGGCGGGCGCTCCGTCGCGTGCACCTCGGTCGACGTCGGCAGCCACTCCCCGCCGACCTGCACGAACTGGGTCAGCGGGGCGGCCGAGTCGCGCCGAAGCGCAGCGGTGCAGCGCGGCGGCGAGGATCTGCCGGGACATCACACCCAGCTGCAGCAGGTTGCGGTTGCGGTGCTTGCGCACCCCCAGGTTGACCTGCGCCAGGCCGCCGAGCCCGAGCCGGGCGTGGGTGTCGAGCAGCAAGCCGATCTCCACGCCGTACCCGCACGCGAACGGCACCGACTCCAGCAGCTCGCGCGTCGCCGCGTACTCCCCGCCCAGCGGCTGCACCACCCCGGCCAGCTCGGGGCGCAGCGCCGCGAGCAGCGGGCGGGCGAGCAGCTCGGTGACGCGCCCGCCGCCGTGCTCCAGCGACTCCTCCTCGGTCGTCTCCAGCCGCAGCGGGCGCCGGTAGAAGCCCTTGACGAGGCCGACACCGGGCAGCGTGAGGATCGGGCCGAGCAGCGAGGGGACGAACGCGGGGTCGAAGTCGACGAGGTCCGAGTCGAGGAACACGATCACGTCGCCGGAGGTCGCGGCGAGCGAGCGCCACAGCACCTCGCCCTTGCCCGGCAGCGGCGGCAGGTGCGGCACGACGTCGGTGCGCCGCACCACGCGGGCGCCCGCCGCGGTGGCCACGGCGATGGTCCGATCCGTGGACCCCGAGTCGACGACGACGAGCTCGTCGACGAGCGGAGCGTCGCCGCGCGTCAGCGGGACGATCGCGGCGACGATCGCGCCGACGGTCTCCTCCTCGTTCAGCGCGGGCAGCACGACGGACACCCGCCGCCCGGCCTTCGCGGCGACGAGGCCGGCGGCGGTCCAGGCAGGCTCCTGGAAGGTGCGGTCGGCGAACCACTTCTCCGTGACGTGGTGCATGAGCTCTCCTCGGTCGAGAAACGATCGGGGTCGGCATCAGCGCCGATGGCGACACGTGCTCCGGACATCACCGCAGATCGAGTGCCGGATTCGGGCATTCTGGGAGCCTTCTGGGTGAACCCAGCGTGAGGTGCCGTCGGCTTCAGGGCGACCGTGGAGCGGCTGCACACGCATCCAGCGCGGCCTCCACGTCGTGCACCACGACTACCCGCGCCAGCGCGCCGTCATGCAGGAATCCGCCCTCGCCCAGCCCGTGCAACCAGCGCAGAAGACCGTCGTAGTGGCCGTCCGGGTCGAGCAGGACGACCGGTTTGGCGTGCATCCCGAGCGACCCGGCCGTCCAGACCTCGAAGAACTCCTCGCACGTACCGATCCCGCCCGGGAGGGTGAGGAAGGCGTCCGCGTGCGCCTCCATCAACGCCTTGCGCTCGCGCATCGTGTCGGTGACGAGAAGCTCGTCGACGCCCTCGTCGGCGATCTCCCGGGCGACCAGCGCGCGCGGGATGACGCCGACGGTCCGCGCCCCGCCCGCCCGCGCGGCGGCGTTCACCGCGCCCATCATCGACACCCGGCCGCCGCCCGTGACGAGCTCCCAGCCGCGCGCGGCGATCCCCGCGCCGACCGCTCGGGCCAGCGCGAGGTGGCGGGGCGCGATGCCGTCCGCAGAGGCGCAGTAGACGCAGACCCTCGGTGCGCGCGATGTCAGTGCGTGTCCTCCCAGGCTCGGTAGGCCTCGTGCACCACCTTCACCGCGTCGTCGACCTCGTCGGTGAGGTAGAGCAGCTTCATGTCGTTCTCGCCGATCTTCCCGTGGCTGAGCACGGTGCGCTCGATCCAGTCGTAGAGCCCGCCCCAGTACTCGGTGCCCAGCAGCACGACCGGGAACTTCGTGACCTTCTTCGTCTGCACGAGGGTCAGCGCCTCGAACAGCTCGTCCAGCGTGCCGAAGCCGCCGGGCAGGCACACGAAGGCCTGGGAGTACTTGACGAACATGGTCTTGCGGGCGAAGAAGTACCGGAAGTTGATGCCCAGGTCCACCCAGTCGTTGAGGCCCTGCTCGAACGGCAGCTCGATGCCCAGCCCGACCGACAGGCCACCGGCCTCCTGGCAGCCGCGGTTCACCGCCTCCATCGTGCCGGGCCCGCCGCCGGTGATCACCGCGAAGTTGTCGCGGGCCAGCGCGGCGCCCAGCTCCCGGCCGAGCGCGTACTCGCTGTGCTCGCGCGGGGTGCGGGCCGAGCCGAACACCGTCACCGCGCGCGGCAGCTCGGCGAGCATGCCGAAACCCTCGACGAACTCCGCCTGGATCCGCAGCACCCGCCACGGGTCGGTGTGCACCCAGTCGCTGTGCCCGCGCGAGTCCAGCAGGCGCTGGTCGGTGGTGCTCGACTCGTTGCGCTGCTGGCGCCGCAGCACCACCGGGCCGCGCCGCTTCTCCCCGCCGGGTCGCTCCTCGTCCGGTCGTCCGGCGGCGGCGTCGTTCACGTCGTTCATGTCGTCACAGTAGTGAGGCGGTGACAGCCGTCGGCGACGCGCGGGTGTCCGGAAGGGTAATTCGGAACCGGCCCGCGCCGGTGCGCCCGGGGCTCCTCACGAGAGGAAACGCCGGAGGACCTCCGCGCTTCGGGTGATCCGTGCGGTGTCGACGTGCTCCTCCCGCGTGTGCGCGAGGTTCGGGTCACCCGGGCCGTAGTTGAGCGCGGGGATGCCGAGGGCGGCGAAGCGCGCGACGTCGGTCCAGCCGAACTTCGCCCGCGCGGTCGTGCCGGTGGCGTCGAGGAACTCCCGCGCGGCCGGGGCGTCGAGCCCGGGCAGCGCACCGGGCGCGGAGTCGGTGACCGTCACGTCCAGCCCGGCGAACACCTCGCGGACGTGCTGCGCGGCAGCGTCGACGGTGCGGTCCGGCGCGAACCGGAAGTTGACGGTGACCACGCACTCGTCCGGCACGATGTTGCCCGCCACGCCGCCGGTGATCTTCACGGCCTGCAGGCCCTCGCGGTACTCGCAACCGTCGATCTCCACGCGCCGGGCCTCGTAGGCGGCGAGGCGGTCGAGCACCTCGGCGGCCCGGTGCACGGCGTTGTCGCCGAGCCACGACCGGGCCGAGTGCGCGCGACGGCCGGTGACGCGGACCTCGACCCGCAACGTGCCCTGGCACCCGGCCTCGACCAGGCCGTCGGTGGGCTCGCCGAGCAGCGCGAGGTCCGCGGTGAGCCAGTCGGGCAGCTCGCGCTCGATGCGGCCGAGCCCGTTGCGCGCGGCCTCGATCTCCTCGCAGTCGTAGAACACCAGCGTGAGGTCGTGCCGCGGCTCGGCGACGGACGCCGCGACGTGCAGGAACACCGCGTCACCCGCCTTCATGTCGCTGGTGCCGCAGCCGTAGAGGCGCGTGCCGTCGCGGCGGCTGGGCAGGTTGTCGGCGATCGGCACGGTGTCGAGGTGGCCGGCGAGCAGCACGCGGCGCTCCCGGCCGAGGTGGGTGCGGGCGAGGACGGCGTCGCCGCAGCGCACGACCTCCAGCTGCGGCAGCTCCCGCAGCGCCGCCTCCACCGCGTCGGCGAGTGCCCGCTCGTCGCCCGAGACGCTGGGGATGTCGACCAGGGCGGCGGTGAGCGCGACGGGGTCGGCGGCGAGGTCGAGGGCGGGCGCGGTGGGCACAGCGGCTGCGCGACGCTACCGCCGGGCCACACCCCCGCGCCACTCCGCGCGCCGTCCGCTCGCCTCGCCGCCACTCCGCGCGCCGTCCGCCGGCCCCGCCGCCACTCCGCGCGGCTTCCTCGGCTCGGCACGGGTTCCGGGCGCCGCGGCACCTCGAACGGCGCGCGAGGTGTCCGCCCCGAGTTGTCCACATCGTGCTGCGGCTGTCCACAGGCGGACGACGACCGGCCCGTCGCGGCGTGCCGGCACCCATGCTGCCGGTGTGACACTCGACCTGCCCGGGCCCGCGCTGCGTCCCGATCTGCTCGCCGCCGGATACACCGACGAGGAGCTGCGCCGCGCCCGGCGCAGCGGCGAGGTCGTCGCGATCCGGCGCGGCGCCTACGTGCCGTCCACGGACGACCGTCTCACCGACCCCGCCGCGCGGCACGCGTTGGCCGTGCGCGCCGCCGTCGCGCAGCTTCCTGCGGGTGCCGTGGTGAGCCACATCTCGGCGGCCGTGCTGCTCGGCTTCCGCGTCTGGGGTGTCCCGCTCACCCGGGTGCACGTCACGCGGAACCGGGACTCCGGCGGACGACGCGGACGGTGCCTGCACCTGCACACGACTCCCCTGGCCGAGGGCGACGTCATCGAGATCGACGGCATACCGGTGACCGGCCCCGCGCGGACCGTGGTCGACGTGGCGCGGGCGGTGCCGTTCGCGCCCGGCGTCGTCGTCGCGGACGCAGCGCTCGAGGCCGGGCTCGACCCGGCACAGCTGCGCTGAGGCCGTGGAGCGAGCGGGGCGGCGGCCCGGCAACGCCCGAGCGCGCCGTGTGGCGGCGTTCGCCGACGGTGGCGGGCAGAGCGTCGGCGAATCGCGGAGCAGGATCCTGCTCGCCCGCCACGACGTGCCGCCGCCGGTTCTGCAGTGGCCCGTCCACGATCCGCAGGGACGACACGTCGGAACGACCGACTTCGGGTGGCCCGACCTCCGCACGGTGGGCGAGTTCGACGGCCTGGTCAAGTACGGACGGCTGCTGCGTCCCGGGCAGACTCCCGGCGATGCCGTCGTCGCCGAGAAGCGGCGCGAAGACCGCGTGCGGGACGAGGGACTTCGTGTGGTCCGCTGGACGTGGGACGAGCTGGAAACCCCCGGCGTGGTCGTCAAGCGTCTGTGGCGCGCATTCGCCCGGCGATAGCGGCACGTCGCGCGCCGATCCGGGTGGTGCGCGCGCCGGAACCCGTGCGTCGCCCCGGACACCGCGCGGGGTGACGCGCCGGGTCGGTGTATACGGTGGACGCCCGTGAGCACCCTGCGCAGCGGGCCGGCCGCCGGAACCGGGCTGGCGACCGTGGCCCCGGACGGCGTCCTCCTCGACACCTGGTACCCCGCGCCCGTCCTCGACGACGACGCCCCGGACGTCCCCGAGCTGGAGAAGCTGGCCGGCGAGGACGCCGACCGGGGGGTGCGCACGACGGTCGTACGGACGCGGATCGCGTCGCTGGCCGACGGCGCCCGTCGACGCCGCGGACGTCTACCTGCGCCTGCACCTGCTCAGCCATCGGCTGGTGCGCCCGCACGAGACCAACCTCGACGGCGTGTTCGGGCTGCTCGCGAACGTCGCGTGGACGAACGTCGGGCCGTGCGCGGTCGACGGGTTCGAGACCGTGCGCGCACGGCTGCGGGCTCGCGGGCCGGTGACCGTGTACGGCGTCGACAAGTTCCCCCGGATGGTCGACTACGTGCTGCCGTCGGGGGTGCGGATCGCGGACGCGGACCGGGTGCGGCTGGGCGCGCACCTGGCGGCGGGCACGACGGTGATGCACGAGGGCTTCTGCAACTACAACGCCGGCACCCTCGGGGCGTCGATGGTGGAGGGCCGGATCTCCGCCGGGGTCGTGCTCGGCGACGGCTCCGACCTCGGGGGCGGCGCCTCGGTGATGGGGACGCTCTCGGGTGGCGGCAAGGAGGTCATCAGCGTCGGGCGGCGCTGCCTGATCGGCGCCAACGCCGGGATCGGGATCTCGCTGGGCGACGACTGCGTCGTCGAGGCCGGGCTCTACGTGACGGCAGGCACGAAGGTGACGCTGCAGCCGTCGGGCGAGGTCGTCGCGGCGCGGACGCTGTCGGGGCAGGACGGAGTGTTGTTGCGCCGCAACTCGGTGACCGGTGCGGTCGAGGCGCTGCAGCGCGAGGGCCACGGCATCGCGTTGAACGCGGCGCTGCACGCGAACTGACGCAGGTCGAGGTCAGCGGCGACGGTCGCCGATCCGCCAGATCGCGACGGCCTGCACCGCGCCGGCGGCGAGCAGCACCGCGATCGCCGCGGGATAGCCACCGGTCGCGTCGATGAGCACGCCCATGACCAGCGGGCCGAGCCCGGCGACGGTGTAGCCGACGCCGAGCGCGAGCCCGCTCGTGGCGGCGCTCGTCGCGGCGTCCGGAGTGCGCCAGGCGATCACGGTCAGCCCCAGGGGGAAGCCCGCGCCGACGCCGATCCCCATGAGCGCCGCCCACAGCCACGGGCCGACTCCGGGCGGCTCGGGCAGCAGCAGCGCGCCGAGCGTCCCGGTCAGCCCGCAGGCCAGCGTCAGCCCCGCCCAGAAGGACCACCGCCGATGCCGCTCCGCCATCGCCGGGGCCAGCAGCGCGGCGGGGATCTGCGCCACGCTCCACACGGCGAGCAGCAGGCCCGCGCGTTCCGGGGGCCAGCCGTGCGCCTCGTAGTAGGGCGCCAGCCACGTGAGCCAGCCGTAGAACATCAGCGACGTCCCGGCCTGGTAGCAGGCCGTCAGCCGGGCGAACCCGGTGCGCCAGGGCAGGCCGGTCCGCGGCTCCGCGGTGTCCGGGCGGCCGACGCGGCGCGCGATCGGCGTCCACACCGCGACCGCGAGCACCGCGGGCACCGCCCACACGGCGAGGGAGAACGACCAGCCGCCCAGCGCGACGGCCAGCGGCACCGCGAGCGCGCTGGAGATGGTCGCGCCGACCATCATCGCCACCACGTACGCGCCGGTCGCTGCTCCCGCGCGCGCCCCGAGGTGGTTCTTGACGACCCCGGTGAGCAGCACGCCCGCCACCCCGATACCGAGGCCGACCAGCACGCTGCCGCCGACCAGCGCGACCGCGACGGGCACACCGCGCACGGCGCTGCCGAGCGCCACCAGCCCGACCGCGCCGCCGAGCGCGGGCTTGCGGCCGAACCGGCCCCCGAGGATCGGCCCGAGGAAGGACCCGAGCGCCATCATCAGCACCGCGCCGGCCTGCACCAGCCCGGCGGCGCCCGCGTCGATGCCGAGGTCGGCGCGGACGGTCTCCAGCAACGGCGGGTAGGCCGCCAGCGCGGCGCGGAGGTTGACCGCGAGCGCGAGCACGCCGAGCAGCACGACCGCCGGGCGCACGCGCCGGTCCGGCGCCGCCTCCGCGCCCCGGGCCGGCACCGGCGAGGTGCTCATGCACCGACCTTCGCACGCCGCGCCGCCGTCGGCTGGAGCTGATCGTCGGCTCGGCCCCCGAAGCTCGATACCGTCCGGATCAGCTCAGCTACCGGGCAGCGGCCTCAGGCCACCAGCCGCTCCACGGCCGCCGCGATGCGCTCGTCCGTCGCCGTCACGGCCACGCGCACGTGGCGCTCTCCGGCCGGCCCGTAGAACTCCCCGGGCGCCACGAGGATGCCCAGCTCGGCGAGCCGCCGCACCGTCGTGCGTCCGGGCTCGCCCGCCGTCGCCCACAGGTAGAGCCCGGCCTCGGAGTGCTCGATCTTGAGGCCCCACGCCTCCAGCGCCACCCGCAGCTGCGCCCGGCGCCGGGCGTAGACCTCCGCCTGGGCGACGACGTGCGCGTCGTCCGACGCCGCGGCCGCCATCGCGGCCTGCACCGGCCGCGGCACCATCATCCCGGCGTGCTTGCGGACCTCGAGCAGCGCCGCGACCACCGCAGGGTCGCCGGTCACGAAACCGGCGCGGTACCCCGCGAGGCTCGACGACTTGCTCATCGAGTGCACCGCGAGCAGGCCGGTGTGGTCGCCGTCGCAGACGTCCGGGTGCAGGATCGACGTGCCCCGGTGCGGCGGGGCCGACAGCGCCAGGTAGCACTCGTCCGACGCCACGACCGCGCCCCGCTCCCGCGCGTAGGCGACGACCTTGCGCAGGTGCTCGACCGGCAGCACCCGGCCCGTCGGGTTGGACGGTGAGTTCAGCCAGATCAGGGCCGGTCGGCGCGGGCCGAGCGCCGTGAGCCCGTCCGTCCGCGCGAACTCCGCGCCCGCCAGCAGCGCCCCCACCTCGTAGGTCGGGTAGGCGACCTCCGGGATGACGACGAGGTCGCCCGCGGTGACCCCGAGCAGCGTCGGCAGCCAGGCGACGAACTCCTTGGAGCCGATCGTCGGCAGCACGTCGAACGGGTCGACGGTGACGTGGAAGCGGCGCGCCAGCGACCCCGCGATCGCCTCCCGCAGCTCGGGGGTCCCGTGCGTGGTCGGGTAGCCCGGCACCTCCGCGGCCGGCCCGGCCAGCGCGGCCCGCACGACGTCCGGGACCGGGTCGACGGGCGTCCCGACGGAGAGGTCGACGATCCCGTCGGGGTGCCCCGCCGCGATGGCCTTGTCGGCCGCGAGGGAGTCCCACGGGAAGTCGGGGAGGTGCAGAGATCTCACTCGTCGTGGACGACGGGCGGGAGGTCCTTGATCCACTGCGGGTCGGCCTCGACCCTGCCGACCTTCGACGCACCGCCGGGCGAGCCCAGCTCGTCGAAGAAGTCGGCGTTCGCCTTGGTGTAGGCCGCCCACTCCTCCTTCACGTCGTCTTCGTAGTAGATCGCCTCGACCGGGCAGACCGGCTCGCACGCCCCGCAGTCGACGCACTCGTCGGGGTGGATGTAGAGCATCCGCGCACCCTCGTAGATGCAGTCGACCGGGCACTCCTCGATGCAGGCCTTGTCGAGGAGGTCGACGCACGGCTCGGCGATCACGTAGGTCACGGACGGTCCTCCACTCGGGCTTTCTCGTGCCGGACCAGTATCACCCGAGGTGGCCCGCCACGGGCAATCGGGGCGGTGTGACTCATTGCGGCCGGGCGGGCGCAGGATGGGAACCGTGGACGGGCCGGACGATCTCGTGGGACGCCGGGTCGCGCTGCGGCACCGGCTCGGGTCCGGTCTGCTGACCGACGCGGTCGGCGAACTGGCCACCGACGACGGAGCGCTCGTCGTGCACACCCGGCGCGGCGCGGTCCGGGTGGCGCGGTCGGACGTGGTGGCAGTGCGGGCGGTCCCGCCACCGGTGCCGCGGCGGGCGTCGTGGGCAGCGGTCGCGCGGGTGGAGAACCTCTGCGCCGACGCCTGGCCCGCGCGGGTCGACCGGCCGCTCGGGGCCTGGCGGCTGCGGGCGACCGGCGGGTTCACGGGGCGGGCGAACGCGGCGGTGGCCGTCGGCGACCCGGGGATTCCGGTTCCGGCGGCGCTGGAGGTCGTCCGCGCGTTCGCCGACGAGCACGGGGTGACGCCGCGCGTGCACGCACCGGTCGGGTCGCCGTGGGACCGGGCCGTGGCGCGCGAAGGCTGGGTGCTCGACGCCGGCCACGAGGCGGGCGCGGAGGTCGCGGTGCTGGTGGCCGACGTGGACCGGCTCACCGCGGCCGCACCGCAGAGCCATGACGCTGACGGGCGTGCCCGGAGCGCACGCGGTGGTGCTGACGGATCGGCCGGACGCCGCCTGGTGGGCGCTGTCGCTGGGCCGTGACCCGACGCCCGACGAGCGGTGGGTGCTCGACCCGGCCGGTCACGTCGACATCGGCGGCGCGGCCTACGAGACGGCGGGCACCACATCCGGCCCGGGCGCAGCCGCCGCACCCGAGATGCGCACCGCGTTCGGGAGCGTCCCCGGCACGGGCGTGATCCGGGCCGCCGTCGTCGGCGACCACGCGCACCTGTCCCGGCTCGCCGTCCGGCCGCAGGGCCGACGCACGGGTGTCGGCACGCGGTTGACGGCGGTCGCCGCGGCCTGGGCCCGCGAGCAGGGTGCGCGGTGGGCGGTGCTGCAGGTCGCGCTGCACAACACCGCGGCGCGGGCGTTCTACGACGCGCTGGGCGCGACCGAGCACCACCGCTACCGCTACCTGGTCCCTCGGAACGGGGGTGACGGTCGTCGTGGCGGGCCGCGAGTCGTGTCGTGAAAGCCACGTTCAGGACGTCTCCCGCCCTGAACGTGGCTTTCAGGACAACACCGACACCGACATCACCCTCGGCGGCTGTGGATCCAGGCCTCGCCGGCCTTCGCCGCCTTCTTCAGCCCCGACCACTCACCGAGGTACTTGCCCCCCACCCCGACCACCGGGATCAGCGACATCGACCGGGTGATGAAGCCGCCACGCGGACGCTTGCCCAGCTCGCCCTCGACGGCCAGCAGGGCGCGGCCCATGCGCCACAGCGCGCCACCCAGCCGCTGCAGCGTGGGCTTCTTCTCGGTCTCCAGCCCGCCGGTCAGCTCGGCCGCGCGGGCGTCGACCGCGGCGTCCGAGTCGCGGCTCAGTTCGGCCCGGGCGGGTGGGCACAGGTCGCGGCGGAACATCACCGCGCCGAGCAGCGCCACGACGTCCGCCTCGTCGTGCATGTCGTGCTCGTCGGCGATCGCACACAGCACCAGGCCCTGCGCCACGGCACCGAGCGCCGAGGTCACCGGCAGCTTGCTGGTGATCGCCCCGCCGAAGCCGGGGACCGCGGCGACGAGGCTCGTCACCCGGCCGACCCGGCGGACCCACCAGGCCGAGCGCGCGTGCATGTCCATCTGCGCCCACGCCGCCGTGCCCGGCGCCCGCGTCGAGGCGATCCGGTCCACGACACGATTGCGCAGCGTGCGCTTCACACGCGCCGCGGGGGCGGCCGGCGAGGTGTCCATCGCCTGCCGGGCCCGTGCCTGCAGGCCGAACGGGTCAGCGTCGCTCAGAGCACCCAGCAGGGGGCGGGTGGCGCGCACGAACGGGCGCAGCACCGCCGCGACGTCCGCGTCGGTGATCGACCCACCGCCCTGGTTCGTCGGGTTCGCGTTCTGCGTCACGTCAGTCGTCGCCGCGCACATCGGTGGGTCCTCGCTCTCCGGCCACCTCGCCCATCAGGACCTTCCGCAGGGCCAACAGCCCCGCGAACAGCCCCCCGAACACCAGCAGCGCCGATTGCCATGTGGCCGGCAGCAGGACGTCCCCGCCCGGCCCTCCCACACCGAGTACCCCCACAGCCAGCAACCACGCGAGAAGCGGCGCACCGGCCACGGCGGGGCGGGCGTCGAGCTCACCGGTACGCAGCACCAGCCAGGGCAGGAGCGCGATCGACAGCAGCGCGCCGACCGGGGTCGGGACAGGCCCGGCGTACATCGGGGTGAGCACGAGCCCGATCGCGCCGAGCAGCAGCCCGTCGAGGACGAGCAGCGCGAACAGGCCAGGGCTGTGCAGCCCGGGCCCGGGGAGCCGCGAACCGGGCTCGGACAGCGCGGAGTGAGACAGCGCCGGATTCCCCAGGGCCGGATTCCTCAGGGCCGGACTCGGCACGGCCCGGTTCGACGGGGCCGGCTTCGGCAGGGCCGGGTCGCGCCGCATCAGGCCACCCCCGCGAACAGGTCGACGGCGTCGGGCCCGTCGGGCTCCCCGGCGAGCAGCGCGAACTCCTCGACGTCGAGCAACGGTTGCGCGACCCCGTTGCTCATCGCGAACGCCACCTCCGCTCCCTCCCACATCGCGACCTGCGTCGCGTGCGCCCGCAACGCGGTCAGCCGGGCCGCGCGCTGCGCGGACACGTCGACGACGGCCGTGACGTCACCGTCCGGCACGGACGGCAGCTCGTCGGGCCTCGGCATCCGGAACGGCAACCCGTCGACGCCCGACAGCGCGGCGAGGCCGGCGTCCAGGGTCGCGCGGCGGATCACGGTCGCGTACAGGCGCGCGACCTCCGGCACGCGGCGCACCGCAGCGACCGCGATCTCGTGCGTCCGGACGTGGTCGGGATGGCCGTACCCGCCGTCGGCGGCGTAGGTGACGACGACCTGCGGCGCCACCTCCTCCAGCACCGCGGTCAACGCGTCGACCTGGTCCGCGAACGCCTCGCGGGACGCGAGCGCGCGCGGGTGCAGCCGGGCCGGGGTCGCCGCGCGGACACCGTGCCCCGCGAGCACCATGCCGGAGTCGCGCCACCGGCCGGTGCCGCCGAGGAACCGATGGTCCGCGACGCCCAGCGCGGAGCAGGCGTTCGCGAGCTCGCCGATCCGGTAGCCGCCGAGCTGGTCCGCGGAGTCGGCGGCGAGCAGCGCCAGGTCGGGCGGGATGACCTCGCCCTCCTCACCCAGGGTGCAGGTCACGAGGGTGACCGACGTGTCCGGGGTGGCCGCGTAGCGGGCCATCGTGCCGCCGGTCGTCAGCGTCTCGTCGTCGGGATGGGCGTGCACCAGCAGCAACCTGCGGCCATGATCCGGTGCGGGGCGGCCGCCGTGCCCTTGATCCGGTGCGGGGCGGACGCCCCGCACGGAGTGCGGGGTGGACGCGTCGTGGCCGGATCGGTCACTGTGCGGGGCGGACGCGTCGTGGCCGGATCGGTCACAGGAGGGCCTCACGCGGCGCAGCCTATGCGTGCCCCGCCCGGCGGTCGCGCGGGACCGGACCCGCTCGCACCAGGAACGTCGGCCGACGCGGACGGCCGGCAGGGGCGGCTTGCCACACGTCGCGTCGGGATTGCAGCAGGGTGGCCATGCTGCAATCCCGGCGCCCGCCACCGCGCGCGACCCACCCGTATCGCGGCACTCAGCCGAGCAGCACCGCGCGCTCCCCCGCGAAGTGGCATGCCACCCGGTGTCCCGGCGAGCCGGCCACCGGCGCAAGCAGCGGCGCCTCCTCGATGCACCGGAGCCGGTCGCCGTCGGCGAGCTCGACGTGCTTCCAGCAGCGGGTGCGGAACCGGCACCCGCTCGGCGGATGCACCGGGCTGGGTACGTCGCCGGTCAGCACGATGCGCTCGCGGGCCCGCTCGAGCAGCGGGTCCGGGATCGGGATCGCGGAGATCAACGCCTGCGTGTAGGGGTGGTGCGGGCGTTCGAACAGGTCGTCGCGGTCCGCGGTCTCGACGATCCCGCCCAGGTACATCACGGCCACCCGGTGGCAGATGTGGCGCACCACCGACAGGTTGTGGGCGACGAACAGGTACGCCAGGCCCAGCCGTTCCTGCAGCTCGCCGAGCAGGTTGAGCACACCGGCCTGCACCGAGACGTCGAGGGCCGAGACGGGTTCGTCGAGCACGACCAGGCGCGGCTCGAGCGCGAGCGCTCGGGCGATCCCGACGCGCTGCCGCTGGCCGCCGGAGAACTCGTGCGGGTAGCGGTTGCGATGCTCAGGGTTGAGTCCCACGGTCTCGAGCAGCTCGTCGACCCGGCGCTGGACGTCGCGGCGCGCGCCCGTCCGGTGGATGCGCAGCGGCTCGGCGACGACGTCGTTGACCGGCCACCGCGGGTCGAGCGAGGCATACGGGTCCTGGAAGACGATCTGCATCTCACGGCGCACGTCGCGGAGCTGCCGCTGCGACAACGTCGTCAGCTCCCGGCCCGCGAACCGTACGGAGCCCGACGTCGGCCGGTGCAGCTGCAGGATCGACCGCCCGACGGTCGACTTGCCGCACCCGGACTCGCCGACGAGCCCGACCGTCTCGCCCGCGTCGACGTCCAGCGACACGCCCGACACCGCCTGCACCTGCCCCACGGTGCGGGGCACGACGCCACGCCCGCGCACCGGGAAGTGCTTGACCAGGTCACGGACCTCCAGCAGACCGGTCATTCCGGATGCCCGATCTCGCGCCGGGCGAACAGCTCCTGCGGCCGCGCGATCCGGGCGACGACCGGCCAGCGGTGGCAGCGCGCCGGATGGCCCGGGCGGTCCGTGTCGAGCAGCTCCGGCTCGGCCTCCCGGCAGACCTCGGCGACCAGCGGGCACCGCGGGGCGAACGTGCACGCGTGGGGCACGCGCAGCAGGGACGGCGGCGCGCCGGGGACGGGCGTCAGCGGCCGGCCCACCAGCTCGGGATGCGGCACCGAGCCGAGCAGGCCCAGGGTGTAGGGCATCCGCGGCGCGGCGAACACCTCGTCCACCGGGCCGGACTCCACCACCGTTCCCCCGTACATCACCTGCACCCGGCCGGCGACGCCCGCGACCACCCCCAGGTCGTGGGTGATCATCATGATCGCCGCGCCGGTCCGTTCCCGGACCGCGTGGAGGGTCTCCAGGATCTGGGCCTGCACGGTGACGTCGAGCGCGGTGGTGGGCTCGTCCGCGACGAGCAGGCGCGGGTCGTTGATGACGGCCATCGCGATGACGACGCGCTGGCGCATGCCGCCGGAGAACTCGTGCGGGAACTGGTCGGCCCGCCGCGCCGGCTGCGGGATGCCCACCAGCTGCAGCGCCTCCACCGCCCGGGAGCGGGCAACCCGGCGGGACACGTCGTGGTGGGCCCGGTAGGCCTCCGCGAGCTGGGCGCCGACCGTGTGCACCGGGTTCAGCGCGCTCATCGGGTCCTGGAAGATCATGGCGATCTCGGAGCCGCGCAGCGCCCGCAGCTGCCTGCCCGGCAGCCCGACCAGCTCGCGCCCGCGGAACCGGATCGAGCCCGTGACCGTCGCCGTCCGCGGCAGCAGGCCCATCAGCGCCGCCGCCGTCACCGACTTGCCGCACCCGGACTCGCCGACGACCCCCAGCACCTCGCCGGGACGCACGTCGAACGAGACGTCGCGCACCGCCCGGACCACCCCGTCGTCGGTCGCGAACGACACGGACAGGTCGCGGACCGACAGGAGCTCCTTGACTTCCTCCCGGCCGTGAACGGCCGGGATTCCTCCACGACGGCTCATGCGAGCCTCGCGAGGCGGGTTCCTGCTTCGTCGCCGACTGCCGGGGCCAGCCCCGGTCTGACACCAGCTCCACAGGCGTTTTCGATCTCCGCCGGCCCGGCGGCGATCCGGCGTCCTTCGACGAGCACGTTGCGCGCAGCGTTGAGATCGCGGTCGTGCTCGGTACCGCAGGCGGTGCACGACCAGGCACGCACGCTCAGCGGCTTGGGCCCGTCGCGGTGCCCACAGGTCGAGCACAGCTGCGACGACGGGAACCCCCGCCCGACCTTGACGACGGTCCGGCCGTAGTGGTCGGCCTTCTCCTTGATCAGCCGGACCAGCGTGGACCAGCCCGCGTCGTGGATCGACCGGGCGAGTTTCGTCCGTGCCAGACCGGCCACGGACACGACCTCACCCAACCACTCTCGTTCCGGGGTCTGCTTGGCCAGCGTGACGACCCGGCGTTGCACGTCGGTATCCGACAGCTTCTCGCCGGCCGCGTGGGCGCCCTGCCGCAGCCGCAGGCAGTCGTTGTAGACCACCCGGGCGCAGCCGAACGTCCGCGCCAGCATCTGCTCCTGCCCCGGTGCGGGGTAGGCGCGAAAGCGGTACCGGACGATCGCCACCCCAGGATCGTGGCACGGGGCACCGACAACTCCGCGGCGGTCTGTATCACGACGTCCCGGGCGGTGCTCGCCGGCGAACACCCATCGCGACACAGCTGGTACCCGCGAGCGTCGAGTTCAACGGCGAGGACGACCACATCCACCTGATCGTCGAGTACCCGCCCACCGTGCACTGGCCCCAACTGGTGACAGCCTCAAGGGTGTGTCGTCGCGCCAGCCGCGGCAGCGGCTCCGGCTGCGCACCCGCCGCAACCACCCGTGGGCGCTGACGTACTTCGCCTCGTGCGGCGGCGCCCCGCCCTCACTCAACCGCAAGCACCTCGAACATCAGCGGCGGTCCACCTGAACAGCGCGGCACACCGTCTACCGCATACCGACGAGCGCCGGTAGATGCCTTGTCACGCCCGCACCCGCTTCTGCCGCGGGTCGAGCGCGTCGCGCAGCCCGTCGCCGATGAAGTTGACCGACAGCCCGATCAGCACGATGAACACGAACGGCACCCAGAACAGCCACGGCAGGGTCGCCAGCTCGTTCTTGTTCTCGTTGATGATGAGCCCGAGCGACGCGTCCGGGCGCCTGACCCCGAGCCCGATGAACGACAGGGCCGACTCGATGAGCACCGCCAGCGCGACCGTGACGGTGGCGTTGACGATGATCACGTCCACCGTGTTGGGCAGGATGTGCCGGAACACGATGTGCGCGGTCGAGCCGCCGAGGGCGTGCGCCGCCTCGACGAACTCCTTCTCCCGCAGCGACAGCACCACTCCGCGGATGGTCCGCGCGATCGGCAGCCAGGCGGTGAGCAGCGCGATGATCAGCGCGACGGCGAGCCAGTTGCTCCGGTTCGTCGCCCCGGGCGCGATCGTGAACGTGTTGCGTGCCAGCACGGCCGTGACCACCAGGGCCGGGATGCACAGCACGAGGTCGATGGTCCGGCTCACCACGGCGTCCACCCAGCCCCGCCGGTAGCCCGCCAGCGCGCCGAGGGTGACCCCGAGCGCCGTGGCCACCACCGCGACGGTCAGCGCGATCTGCAGCGAGTAGCGGGTCCCGGAGATCGTCTGGGCGAGCATGTCGCGGCCGATCCGGTCCGTGCCGAACGGGTATTCGGCGCTCGGCGGTCGCCGGGCGTCGTAGACCGCGTCCAGCCCCTTGGGCCAGACGAGCGGGCCGACGAAGGCGAACGCCAGCAGCAGGGCGAACAGCACGAGGCCGACGAGGGCGGCCCGGTGCCGCACGAACCGCGCGGCGACGGTCCGCCACTGGCGGCGCGCCGCGGTGCCGGCGAAACCCGAGGCGTCCGGGACCGCCACCACGGGCGACGTGTCACTCAAGGCGGATCCTCGGGTCCAGGTACGAGTAGACGACGTCGGCGACGAGATTGGCAGCGATCACGAACGCCGCGGTCACCATCATCCAGCCCTGCACCATCCACGGTTCCTTCTTGCCGATCGCGTCCACGATCAGCGTGCCCATCCCGCGCCACCCGAACACCGTCTCGGTGATGATCGCCCCGCCCAGCAGCACCCCGAAGTTCAGCGAGAACACCGTGAGGATCGGGATGAGGGCGTTGCGCAGCGCGTGCCCGACCACCACCCGTGGTTCGCCGAGCCCCTTGGCGCGGGCGGTGCGCACGTAGTCGGCGTTGAGCGCGTCGAGCATCGAGGCGCGCTGGAACCGGCTGTAGAGCGCGAACTGGACCGCCACCAGGCACAGCGTCGGCAGCACGTACGCGCCGGTGTACTGGTAGATCTGCTGGCCGAGCCCACCGCTGAACCCGCCCGGCGGCGGCCCGGCGGTGATCAGCCACCGGCCGAGGCCGATGCTCTCCAGCCAGTCGTTGAGCCGGATCCCGGCGAACTTGAGGATGACCGCGACGCAGAAGAGCGGGATGGAGAACATGAGGAACGCCAGGCCGGTCGATCCGTAGTCGAACCACGAGTACTGCCGCACCGCCCCGATGACGCCGATCACCATGCCGAGCAGCAACGCGATGATCTCGGCGGCGACGACGAGGCGGAAGGTCACCCAGAAGGCGCGGCCGATCTCGGTCCGGACGTCCACGACCCCGTTGCCGGGCGTCACCGTGGTCTTCCAGTCGCCGCGCACGAAGCCGCCCGCCCAGTCCAGGTAGCGGATCACGGCGGGCTGGTCGTAGCCGATCCGCGCGTACTGGGTCGCGATCTCCTGCTCGGTACGGGGTCGCTGGGCCTTCCACTCGCCCAGCGGGTCGCCCATCGCCGTGGTCAGTGCGAACGACAGGATCGACGCCGCGACCAGCAGCGGCACCGCGACCAGCACGCGCCGGACGACGAAACGGAGCACGGGCGCTCTACTCAGGCCGAGCGGGTCCAGGCGAACGCGTTCCACAGCGCGCCGCCGCCGACCCCGACGTAGCTGACCGGTCCGATGCCGGCCACCGACGCGCTGAAGTCCGGCAGCTGGAACAGCGGGATACTGTGCATGTCGTCGGCCATCAGCCGGTCCGCCTCGTTGAGGGTCGTCACGCGCTGGGCGAAGTCCAGCTCCGCGTTGCTCTGCTTGAGCAGCTCGTCGACCTTCGGGTTGCTGTAGCTGTTGTAGTTCGCGGCGCCGCCCGCCGACTTGCTCGAGTAGTTGCCGGTCAGCGACGACTTCACCGGCCCGCCGACCCAGGCGAACAGGGCGGCGTCGAAGTCGCCCGCGGGCAGCGGCCGGTCGTTGAAGTCCTCGGCCGGGGCGTCGAGGATCTCGATGCCGGCGGGCTTGCAGTCGCCGATGGCCTGCTGGACGGTCTGGGTGCGGCGGTCGACGAGCTTGTGGCCGATCGAGAAGCTCGCCCGCCTGCCGTCCTTGCTGTAGATCCCGTCGGCCCCGAGCGTCCAGCCGGCGTCGTCCATGAGCTTCTTGGCCCCGGCCACGTCGCCCGTGCCGTACTGCGCGTAGTGGTCCTCGTAGCCCGCCTCGTTGGGCTGGAAGATGAAGTTGCCGAGCGGGACCGCGTTCGGATCGACGCTGCGGATGAGGTTGTCCAGCAGCCGCTGCCGGTTCAGGCACGTGGCCACGGCCTTGCGCAGCTCGGGGTGGTCGGCGAACAGCGGCCGGGCCATGTTGAAGTCGATGTGCTCGTAGGTCTGGCCGCCCGCAGCGAACACGGTGTAGTCCCCGCCCTGGGCCCGGATCTGCTCCGAGACGGCCGATTCCGCCTGCGGGGCGATGACCTGGACCTCCTTGTTGAGCAGCTTCTGCACGTTCGCCTGCGAGTCGGTGACCGCCGTGATCGTGACCTTGGCGGGGCCCGCCGGGTTGCCCCACCACTTCTCGTTGCGCACCAGCACGGTCTCCGCGTTGCGCACCGAGCTCTCGATCCGGAACGGCCCGGCGGACAGCGCGACGGCCGGGTCGAAGCCGTTCCACCCGGTCGTGAAGAACGTGCCGGCGGCCCGCAGCTGCGGGGTGTCCACCCGGGGGTCGACCGTGGTGATGTCGGCGATCCCGGTGCGCTGCTCGAGGATGTGCGCGGGCAGCATCTCCGAGCCCGCCTGGCCTGCGGCGCTCCACAGGCCCCGGTAGTCGGCGAAGGGGGTGGCGAAGGTGACCGTGACCGTCTTCTGGTCGGCCGAGCAATCGATCTTCGAGATCTGGTCGTAGCCGGTGGGGCTCGAGTCGAAGATCTGGGCCTCGCCGTCCTTCACCGGGCTCACCGCGGCCAGGTACAGCAGGTACATGTCCTTGCAGCCGACGGGTGCGCCGTCGGACCACACGGCCTCCGGGCGCCACTTGTACTCGACGACCTGCGGGTTCTGCGAGGTGACGGTGACCGACTGCACGTAGTCGGTGTCGAGGCGCAGCGTGGTGTGCTCGTCGGTGAAGAACGGGGAGGGCGTCAGGAGCGGTGTGACGTACTGGTTGGCGAGGCTGTTCGCGGAACCGGTGTTGTTGTTGTAGTCCTGGAAGCCCTCGTCGACCGTGACGGCGATGTCGCCGATGTCGGCGACCTTCGGACGGCTGAACGGGGTGTCCGTCGCGACGGCCTTGCCCGGCTCGAAGTTCTGCGTCGGGGCCGGCGCCGGGGGCGCGGCGCCCCCGGACCCGCCCGAGCCGCCGCAGGCCGCAAGGACCAGCGCGGTCGCGGCCATGAGCGCCCCGAGGGAAGTCGCCCGTGTTCTCCCCATGGTTCACCTTCCAGCTCGCGACGACCCCGCCGGTGGCGACGTTCCTGCCTGCGACGACGGCGCACCCGCCCGCCGCAGCGACTGCGCCGACCTTAGACGGTCAGCGCGCCGGCTCGGTCCAGTGCTGCGCGCCGGTCAGCGGTCCGCTGGTCAGCGGTCCGGGCCCGACGCCGGTGCCCGCATCGGCGCCGGAGGTGCTCACGAGCAGCGAGACCGGCTGGAACAACGGCAGCGCCGGGACCTGCGACCACAGCAGCTTCTCGACGGCCGCACGGGTCTCCCCCGCGTTGCTGCCGTCCGGGTCGGCGAGCAGTTCGTTCAGCAGCGGCTGCAGGGCCGACGAGCAGGTGGTGGGAACCGACGGGCGCGGGGGCGGGCCGTTCGGGGTCACCGGGTCGTCGCAGCCGTAGTCCGACGCGAGGTCGGTGGCGACGTCGCCGCCGACGGTGCGGGGGCGGACCACGAGGTCGACGGCGACCCCCGCGGCGGGCGCGGGGGTCGGTGACGCGGTGGTGGTCCCGGCGGTGGTCGCCGATGCCGTCGTGGGCTCGGCGCTCGGGGTGGGCGTCGGCGTGGCCGACGTCGAGGGAGTAGGGGTGGCGCTGGTGCTCGGCGGGGTGGGCGGGACGGTCGCCTGGGCGAACAGCTCCACGCCGGTGGGGGCGACGACCGTGGTGTCGATCCCGGCCGACGTCAGCTGGGCTGCGACGTTCTCGGCGACCTTCACGTCGACCGGGCGCTCGGCAGCAGCCCCGATGATCAGCTGCACCGGCTCGCCCGCGTCCCGCCACTTGCCGTCGTCGTCCCGGGTCCAGCCCGCCGAGGTGAGCAGCGACGCCGCATCCGGGCGGGTGGTGGGCGCGGTGCCCGCGTAGCCGTCCTGTGAGGGGGCGAGCGCGAAGGCGTCGGCCGCCAGTGCGTCGGGGGCGACGGCGGCGCGTACGGCGTTGCGGTCGATAAGGCCCTCGACCGCCTGGCGGACCCGGGTGTCGGCGAGCGGGCCACCGTCGGTGCGGAAGGCGAGCTCGGTGACGACCGGCTGGGGCGCGGTCTGGATCCGTGGCGGTGGCTGCAGCCCGCCGAGCGCGGTGCGGAGGGTCTCGTCGGGGTCAGGGAGCGCGATGTCGACGTCACCGACACCGAGGCCGTCCACCAGCGCGGTACCGCCGAGGCGGCGCAGCAGGAGCTGGTCGAGCACCGCAGGGGTGTCCCAATACTGGTCGTTGCGGGTGAGCAGGATCTCGCCGCGGGCCCGGTCCACGGAGACGACGCGGAACGCGCCGCCGGACGCGGGCAGGCCGTTGGTCAGCGCGCCGGTCCACGAGCCGGGCGCGTCCTTGAGCAGGTGCGCCGGGAGCAGGTTCGAGAACAGCGTCTTCCAGGCCGGGTAGGGCTGGGAGAACACGACGTCGACGGCCTTGCCTGCGGCGCGCGAGCGGACGTCGGTGATCAGCCGGTAGCCGGCGGCGTCCACGACACCCGGCTCGTCCCGCATCCGCTCCCACAGGTAGACGAAGTCCTCGGCCGCGATCGGGGCGTTGCTGGTCCAGGACGCCTCGAGGTTCAGCTCGTAGGTGACCGTGAACGGATTCTGCGCGGTGACCTGGGCGCTGGTGGCGACGGTCTTGTCCAGCTGCAGGTCACCGTTGATGTCCGGCCGGAACACCGAGGGCAGCGCGAGGCCCGCCAGCGCCGTCGTCACCGGTGACTGGTGGGCGAGCAGGTGCGGGTTGAAGCCGGCGCCGAGGTCGTCGACGGCGACGACGATCTGGCTGGGCTGGGGCGCGGCGGTCGGCGGGGGCGGCGCGGGCGCCGGGGCGGCGGGCGTGGTGCAGGCGGCGAGCAGCAGGACCGCGAGCAGCGCAACCAGCATCGCCACCCGCCCGCGCACCGTCCGCGTGCAGGGCCCCCCGACCGTCACCCGATCCGACCTCCCGTTCCGGGGGCGTACCCAATCACACCCCCGGGGAACGGCTGTCGACCGATCGGGGTTCCGGCCCCCACTCGTGTCCTGTGGGTCGACGGAGCTAGTTCGCGGCGCGGGCGCGGGCCCGCGCACGGCCCCGGGAGTGCGAGTCGAGCTCGGCCTTGCGGATGCGGACGTTCTCCGGCGTGACCTCGACGCACTCGTCCGAGGCGCAGAACTCCAGGCTCTGCTCGAGGGTCAGAACCGTCGGCGGGGTCAACTTGATCAGCTCGTCCCCGGTGGACTTGCGCATGTTGGTCAGCTTCTTCTCGCGCACGATGTTGACCTCGAGGTCCTCGTTGCGCGTGTACTCGCCGATGACCATGCCCTCGTAGACCAGCGTGCCCGGGCCGACGAACAGCTCGCCGCGGTCCGCCAGCGCGTCGACGGCGTAGCCGGTGACGGGGCCGGCGCGGTCCGCGACGAGCGAGCCGCGCAGGCGGCTGTTGATCTCGCCGACCCACGGGCCGTAGCCGTCGAAGACGTGGCTGGCGATGCCGGCGCCGCGCGTGATCGTCAGGAACTCGGTACGGAAGCCGATGAGGCCACGGCTGGGGACGCGGTACTCCATCCGGACCCGGCTCTCGCCGTGCACCATCTGGGTCAGCTCGCCCTTGCGCGCAGCCACCAGCTGGGTCACGGCACCGAGGGACTCGGTCGGCACGTCGACCGACAGGTGCTCGAACGGCTCGTGCAGCTTGCCGTCGATCACCTTGGTGACGACCTCGGGCTTGCCGACCGTCAGCTCGAAGCCCTCGCGCCGCATCGTCTCGACCAGGACGGCCAGGGCCAGCTCACCGCGGCCCTGCACCTCCCAGGTGTCGGGGCGCTCCGTGGGCAGCACGCGGACGCTCACGTTGCCGACCAGCTCGGTGTCGAGCCGGTTCCTGACCTGGCGGGCGGTGAGCTTGGTGCCCGGGTGCGGGTCGCGGCCCACCAGCGGCGAGGTGTTGATGCCGATCGTCATCGAGATGGCGGGCTCGTCCACGGCGATGCGGGGCAGCGCGACGGGGTTCTCGGGGTCGGCGAGCGTGTCGCCGATCGTGACCTCCGCGATGCCGGCGACCGCGACGAGGTCACCCGCGCTCGCGCTGTCGGCCGGCACGCGCGTCAGCGCCTCGGTGCGCAGCAGCTCGGTGATCTTGACGCGGGCGACGGTGCCGTCGCCACGGCACCACGCGACCTGCTGGCCGCGGCGGATCGAGCCGGCCCGGATCCGGCACAGCGCGATGCGGCCGAGGAAGCTGCTGGCGTCGAGGTTGGTGACGTGCGCCTGCAGCGGGGCGGTCGGGTCGTCCGCCGGCGGGGGCACGGTGTCGAGCAGGACGTCGAACAGCGGCTGCAGGTCCGGGGACTCGGGCAGCGTGCCGTCGGCCGGGCGGACACCGGACGCGCGGCCGGCGCGGCCGGAGGCGTAGACGACCGGCAGGTCGAGCAGCTGGGCGGTGTGGTCCTCGTCGAGGTCCAGCTCGTCGGCCAGCTCGAGGAGGAGCTCGAGGCTCTCGTTGACGACCTCGCCGATACGGGCGTCCGCGCGGTCGGTCTTGTTCACGACCAGCACGACCGGCAGGCCGGCGGAGAGGGTCTTGCGGAGCACGAACCGGGTCTGCGGCAGCGGGCCCTCGGAGGCGTCGACGAGCAGGAGCACGCCGTCCACCATCGACAGGCCGCGCTCGACCTCGCCGCCGAAGTCGGCGTGGCCGGGGGTGTCGACGACGTTGATGGTGGTGCCGTGCCAGTTGATCGCGGTGTGCTTGGCGAGGATCGTGATCCCCTTCTCGCGCTCCAGATCACCGGAGTCCATGATCCTGTCGACCGGCTCGGCGCGCTCGCCGAACGCGCCCGAGGCGCGCAGCATGGCGTCGACGAGCGTGGTCTTGCCGTGGTCGACGTGGGCGACGATGGCGACGTTGCGCAGCCCACCACGCCCCCGGGGACGGAACGGGTCGGCCGGGGCGGCCTCGAGGGTGGGGGCGATGCTCACAGTTAACTGTAGCGATTCCGATCAGCGCCACATTCCGTGAGGGGCGGGGTGGGGTGCAACTCACGTCGGCATCGGCGGGTGGGTGCCCACAGCCCGGCCTCGCGGTCACAGCGAGTCACGGGTGACCACGTCGCGCCGCATCAGCGAGCAGTCGCCCGGCGCTCGCCCTGCCGACGGCCTGCTCGGCGACGGCCTGCAGCGAGACGAGGTCGAGGTCGCCCCGCAGCGCGCGGAGCAGCGCCGCGCCACCCGCACCCGCCTCGACGGCCGCGTCGAGCAGTGCGAGCGGACGGACGGGCACGGCGACACCCCGCAGCGCGACCACGTCGCCTGCCCGGAGGACCCGACGACGCACGGCGACGCCGGGCCGAGGATCCGGGCAGCGACGCGGGACGGTGACGGTCACCGTCGCGGTGAGCACGGGAAGCAGACCGTGCCACCAGACGGCCGCGAGCCCACCGAGCACCGCCCCGTCCCCCGCCCAGAGCACCGCCGCCCGCACCCGCGCCTCGTCGGTGAACCCGTGGGTCGCGGCGAGATAGACCCGCGGATGCACGGGCACCCACCGCCGCCGCGCCACCAGCCGGTCGATCTCCCGGGCGGTCGTCCCGGCCGTCAGGGCCTGCGCCCGCGACACGACCCCGGCCTGCCGCCGCAGCACCCCCTCGACCGTGGGCACGCCGTTGGTGTCGGCGCTGTCGATATCCGTGCTGTCGGTGATCGTGCGGCCGGTGTTCGTGCCGTTCGAAGACGAAGTCATGCGGTCCTGGACGGCCGCCGGCGCAGTTCGGTTCCCGCCCGCTCCCCACCCCGCGAGTCGCTACGTTTGTCTGCGCGAGTCGCCACCTTCGCCGGCGCGAGTCGGCACCTTCGTCAGCGCGAATGTGCACCGTCGTCGGCAGCCAGGAGTCGCACCAGATCCGCGATCACGGCGCGGTCGGCGTCCACCCAGTCCACCGCCGGCACCTCGGCCGCATCGACCCACCGCACGGCGGCGTGCTCCAGCGCTCGCGGCTCGGCTGCTCCGGGCGCGGGGCGAGCGTGGTGGACGCGCAGCACGCCGATGTCGATCGGCAGGTCGGTGCCGACCCTGCCGTCCGGGACGACGTCCGTCCCCAGCTCCTCGCGACACTCGCGCACGACGGCGGCAGATTCGTCCTCGCCCGGTTCCACCCGGCCGCCGGGCAGCTCCCACCGGCCGGCCAGCTCGACGGGCCGGGTGCGCTGGGCGACGAGCAGCCGCCCGTCCCGGACCAGGGCGGTGGCGACGACCGCTGATGCACGCGCAAGCATCTTCCGCGCGAGCGGTGACGACCTCGGCCCGAGCGGCGAGAACCCGCCGCATCCGGTGTCGGATCAGCACGCGATCGGCGAGCCGACCGAGGAAGCCGAGCGGGCCCGTCCAGCGGAGCTCGTCACGCACCGAGGTTCCGCCGGTGGTCGGGGTGAGGGTCGTGACGTGCGCGAGCGCGCGCAGCGGACCGGCGGCGAGCACCGACGTCATCCCGGTCGCGTCGACGCAGCTGATCCGCGTGCGCAGCGGGATCCGCAACCCGGGCAGCAGCCGGACGGCCACGCGCACCTCGTCGCCGGGAGCGAGCAGCCGGACGGATGCCGTCAGCCGGTGACCGGCCCGGCCCAGCGCCTCCGCGGCTGCGACGGAGTCGCGGAGCACCCCCGCGACGGTGCGGGGCGGCGCGTCGACGAGGAAGTCCGTCCGGACGATCGAGCCGATACGAGCGTCCGAGGGAAGGATCGCCGTCTGCGGTGGCCACCGGTTGATCGTCCCGGGACTGCACTCATTCGCGCCGACAAAGGTGGCGACTCGCGCCGGCAAAGGTGCCGACTCGCGACGGCAAACGTGCCGACTCGCGGGTCAGGGGGCGGGGCGGGCGGCGGGCCAGCGGACCTCCAGGCGGGCGCCCCCGCCCTGCGCCTCGCCCGCTGCCACCGTTCCGCCCCGGCCTGTCACCAGCGCCGCGACGAGGGCCAGCCCCAGCCCGGCACCTCCGCCTGCCCGGCTCTCGGTGTCCGGGTCCAGCCGGGTGAACCGGTCGAAGACCCGCTCGCGGTCCGCCTGCGGGATTCCCGAGCCGTCGTCCTCGACGAGGAGCCGCACCGTGCGTCCCGCAGGCAGCACCCCCACCTGCACGACGGTCCGCGCGTGCCGGAGTGCGTTGCCGAGCAGGTTGTCGAGCACCAGCCCGACCTCGCCAGGGCTCGCCGCCACGACGGCCGGCGCAGGCGCGACCAGCTTCACCACGGCCCCGTGCCGGTTCTGCCGCCCGATCGCCGCGCGCGCCGCCGCCACCAGGTCGACCGGGCGGGCCGGCGGCCGCTGGCCCGCGTCCGCCCGGGTCAGCGCGAGCAGGTCGGCGAGCAGCGCGGTGAGGCGCTCGGCCTCCACCGCGACGGCGCGCAGCGTCTCCTCGTTCAGCGCCGGGTCGGGGTGTACGAGGGCGACCTCGGCCTGCGCGCGGATGGCGGCCACCGGGGACCGCAGCTCGTGCGCCGCGTCGCCGGTGAACCGCTCCAACCGCGCCACCGCGTCGTCGCGCCGCGCCAGCAGCCCGTTGAGTTCCGCGGCCAGGGCGCGCAGCTCGTCGTGGGCCGCCGGCACGGGCAGTCGGTCGCCGGGCGGCAGCGCCGCGGCGGCCGTTCGCAGCCGGTCGACCGGCCGCAGCGCCGCCCGCGTCGCCACCCACGCCGCCCCGGCGACGACCAGCGTCGCGAGCAGTGCGCTGACCACCGCGAGCCCCGCGGCCCGCCGCATCAGCGCCGTCCCGCCCACGAGGTCCGCCGACGCCACGGCCAGCCGCGGGGTGCCGTCCGGGGAGATCGCGGACGCCGCGACCCACCGGCGCGGTGCGGAGAACCGCTGGGTGGTCACTCCCTCACCCGCGGAGAGCAGGGAGACCTGCGCCGGTTCGAGCGGCAACGGCGGACCTCCGTCGACGCCCCGCCCGGCCGTGTCGACGACCCGGACCCCCGGCGCGTCGGTCGCCCCGCTCTCGAGCCGGGCGACGGCCTGTTGCGCCTGCGTGCGCAGCTCCTGGTCGGTCGCGTCGACCAGCTCGCCGAACGCCAGCGCCGTGGCGAGCCGGCTCAGCGCGAGCAGCGCGACGAGGGCCACCGCGCCGACGGTCAGCGTGATCCGCACCCGCAGCGTGCGCCGGGCCCACCAGTTCCGCGCCGCCCGCAGGACTTTCACCCGGACGAGACCAGGTAGCCGTGCCCGCGGACGGTGCGCACGACGTCGCCCGCACCCACGGCGTCGAGCTTGCGCCGCAGGTAACCGACGTAGACCTCGACGACGTTGCGGCTCGCGGCCTGCTCGTCACCCCACACCAGCCGCAGCAGCTCGTCCTTCGTGACGGCCGTGTCGGGATGGCTGACCAGCGCGTGCAGCAGCGCGAACTCCCGCGGCGACAGCTCCACCGACCGCCCGGTCCACGTCACCGACCGCGCGACCGGGTCGACGACCAGGGAGCCGAGCGCGATCCTCCGTCCGGCCCGCACCCCGTCGCGGCGGCGCAGCATCGCCCGCAACTGCGCCACCAGCACGACGAAGGAGAACGGCTTGACGAGGTAGCCGTCCGCACCGAGGTCGAGCCCGTCGGCCTGGTCGACCTCACCGTCCTTGGCCGAGAGCAGCAGCACGGGCGTGTCGACGCCCGCGGCCCGCAGGTGCTCCAGCACCCGGTAGCCCGACAGGCCCGGCAGGATGATGTCGAGCACGACGGCGTCGAAACTGCCGGTCAGGGCGGCGCGCAGCGCGGTGTGGCCGTCGCCCACCGCGACGACGTCCATGCCCTCGGCCGTCAGCCCGCGGGCCACGGCGGTGCGCACCCCGGGCTCGTCGTCCACCACCAGCACCCGTGCCATCGGGGGCAACCTACCTCCGCCGGGCCCCGCGGCGCCCGGCTCAGAACTCTCTCAGCACATATGCGTCAGGCTGTGCCCATGGCAGGACGCAGGACGGTTCGCATCGCCGCGACCATCGGCATCGTGGGCGCCGTCGGACTGGGACTCGTCGCGGTCGCGGGCGGTGCGTACGCCCAGCCGCAGCTGCCACCGGTCGCGCCCGAGGACCTGGTGAGCTCGGTGCTCACCCACGCCGACCCGGGCCCGTTCAACGGCACGGTCGAGCTGAACAACAACCTCGGACTCCCCGCGCTGCCGCAGGCGCCCCAGGCCGCGAACGGCACGAGCACCGCCCGGATCTGGTCCGGTGGCAACCACCTCGGCCGGGTGGCACTGCCGACCGACTCCGGCGAGCGCACCCTGGTCTCCGACGGGACGACCCGCTGGGCCTGGAACTCCGACGACCGCACGGTGGTCAAGCGCCCCGCAGGCGCCCAGCCGGACCGCACCGCCCCGACCGATCCCGCGGCCGCCGCGACGCAGGCGCTCGCCGATCTGCGCGCCACGAGCACGGTCGCCGTCGACGGCACCGCCACGGTGGCCGGTCGCGGCGCCTACGAGCTGGTGCTCACCCCCGCCCCGACCGAGCGGACGCTGCTGCGCGAGGTGCGGGTGGCGGTCGACGCGGAGAAGCGGATCCCGCTGCGCCTGACGGTGCTCGCCACCGGGTCGAGCGGCCCGGCACTGCAGGTCGGCTTCACCGACCTCACGTTCGGCCCGCAGGATCCCGCGCTCTTCACGTTCACCCCGCCGCCCGGCGCCACGGTCACGGACGCCCCCGCGAAGGATCCCGCCACGCAGCGCCAGGACAGCACGACCGTCGGTGACGGCTGGGATACCGTCAAGATCATGCGGAGGCCCGCGGACACGACGCCGGCGACGACCGGCCCCAACGCCCCCGACCTCTCCACGATCGGCACGCCGGTCAGCGGGACCTGGGGCAGCGGACGACTGATCACCACCGCGGTCGGGTCCGCGATCGTCACCGACGACGGGCGCATCGCCGCGGGCGCCGTGCCCGCGCAGGTGCTCACCGACGCGCTCTCCCGGTGACGTTCGCCGTCGCCGCGGATTCGGGCACGGCCGTCGCCGCCCGGGTCCGCGGGCTGTGCAAGGTGTTCGGCGCGACCGTCGCGGTGGAGGATGTCGACCTCGACATCCCCGACGGCGCCGTGCTCGGCATGCTCGGCCCGAACGGCTCGGGCAAGACCACCCTCATCCGGCTGCTGCTCGGCCTGACCCGCCCCACCGCGGGCACGGCGGAGCTGCTCGGCCACCCGATGCCGACCGGCGCGGCGGTCGTGCTGCCGCACGTCGGCGCACTCGTCGAGGGCCCGGGCTTCCACCCGTTCCTGTCCGGGAGGGAGAACCTGCGGCGCGTCGCGGCGACCGAGCCGCTCCTGCCGACGCGGGCGATCCCGGCAGCCGTGGACGCCGCGCTCGAGCGCGTCGGGCTGGGGAACGCCGCGGACCGCCGGTTCCGCGGCTACTCGCTCGGCATGAAGCAGCGCCTCGGCCTGGCGGGGGCCCTGCTGCTGCCGCGCCGCCTGGTGATCCTCGACGAGCCGACGAACGGCCTGGACCCCGCCGGCACCCGCGACGTCCGCAGGATCATCGCCGAGCTGCACGCGAGCGGCGCGACGGTCGTCGTGTCGTCGCACCTGCTCACCGAGGTCGAGGCCACCTGCACGCACGTCGCCGTGCTCCAGTCGGGCTCGCTGATCGCCGAGGGCGAGCTGCGCCGCCTGCTCGACGCGGACGCGACCGGGCTCGTCGTCACCACCCCGGACACCGATCTGGCCGTGGCGACGCTGCGCGCGGCCGGTCTGGACGCGTACCGCGACGACGCCGACGAGCCCGCCGTCGTCGTGCCCGCGGGCGACGCACCGGAGGTGATCGCGCTGCTGGTCCGGGCCGGGGTGGCCGTGCAGGAGGCGCGGCGCAGGCGGCCACGGCTCGAGGAGCTGTTCGCGCGGCTGACGGAGACGGCGACGTGAGTGCAGAATCCGGCGCCGTGAGCGCGCTGCCGGACACCGGGTCCCTCCGCGACGCGCCGCGGACCGCACCGCTTCACCGCCTGCTCGGCGCCGAGGTCCGCTGGGTCCTGCGCCGGCCGCGCACGCTCGTGATGCTCGGCCTGTTCGCGCTGATCCCGGTGCTGATCGCGATCGGGGTCACGGTGGCGGACCGCCGCGCGGGGCCCGGCCGCGGGCTGATCGGCGCGGTGGCCGGGAACGGCCTCGTCCTGCCCATCGTGGCGGTGACCGTGTCGCTCGCGCTGCTGCTGCCGCTGGCCGTGGCCATGGCCGCGGCCGACGCGATCGCCGGCGAGGCGGCGTGCGGCACCCTGCGCGGGCTGCTGCTCGCCCCCGTCAGCCGCCTGCGGCTGGTGGGGATGAAGGCGTTCGGGGTGCTGGTGGTGGCCGCGGCCGCGGTGCTCGCGCTGGCCGTCGTCGGGATGCTGGCCGGGCTGCTGGTGGTCGGCGAGGCCGACGGGCAGCTGGTCACGCTGTCGGGCACCACGCTCGGGCTCGGTCAGGCACTCGCCCGGATCGCGCTGGTCGTGGTGTGGACCGTCGGGCAGCTCGCGGCCGTCGGCGCCGTCGCGCTGGCCGTGTCGGCGTGGACCGAGCACCCGCTCGTCGTGCTGGCCGCGGTGCTCGGCGGCCTGATCGTCTTCGGCGTGCTCGGCGCGATCCCGACGCTGGAGTGGCTGCAGCCGTACCTGCTCACGTCGGGCTGGTCGGCCGCCGTCGACGCGCTGCGCGACCCGCTGCCGCTCGCCGGGATGCGGGACGCGACGTGGCGGGCGCTGTGCTACCTCGCGGTCGGCATTGCCGCCACGATCGCGAGGATGCTGCGCCGCGACGCCTGAGCCGGTGTCGCCCGACCGGCCGCGACCTCCGGGTTTCTCAAGACTCGCTTTGGCGCAAGGATGAGCCCATGCCCGCACTCCTCGACGACGCCGCGATCGACACGGCGCTGAAGGACCTCCCCGGCTGGCGGCGCGAGGGCGACGCACTCGTCCTGACCGCCGAGCTGCCGACGTTCCCCGTGGCGATCGGCGTCGTGGCGCGGGTCGCCGAGATCGCGGAGAGCCGCGACCACCACCCGGACATCGACATCCGCTGGCGCACCCTGACCTTCCGGTGCTCGACGCACTCCGAGGGCGGCATCACCCAGCGCGACGTCGATCTCGCTGCGGCGATCTCCGAGCAGGTGGAGGCGAAGCAGTGACGGCCACCGAGAAGAAGCGGCTCAACAAGAAGATCTACGAGAAGGAGCTGCTGCGCCTGCAGGCGCAGCTCGTCGACATGCAGGAGTGGGTCCGCACGAGCGGCACCCGGCTCGTGGTGGTGTTCGAGGGCCGCGACGCCGCGGGCAAGGGCGGGGCGATCCAGCGCATCTCGGAGTACCTCAACCCCCGCATCTGCCGCATCGTCGCCCTGCCCGCGCCCACCGAGCGCCAGCGCACGCAGTGGTACTTCCAGCGCTACGTCCAGCACCTGCCCGCGGCCGGGGAGATCGTGCTGCTCGACCGCAGCTGGTACAACCGCGGCGGCGTCGAGCGGGTGATGGGTTTCGCCACTCCCGCGGAGTACTCCCGGTTCCTGCGCCAGTGCCCGCTGTTCGAGGAGATGTTGATCGAAGACGGGATCCTGCTGCGCAAGTACTGGTTCTCCGTGAGCGACCACGAGCAGGAGAAGCGATTCCGGGACCGGATGAACAACCCGATGAAGCGCTGGAAGCTCTCGCCGATGGACCTGCAGTCGATCACGCGGTGGGAGGACTACTCCCGCGCGAAGGACGAGATGTTCGCCCACACGGACACGGCGATGTCGCCGTGGATGGTGGTGGAGGCCGAGGACAAGCGCCGCGCCCGCATCAACATGATCGCGCACCTGCTGGCGACCGTGCCCTGGAGGCCGGTGCACAAGGAGGTGCTGGACCTGCCGGAGCGCCCGCCGTCGCGCGGTTACCAGCGGCCGCCGCGGGAGCGGTTCCACGAGGTGCCGGACCACGCGGCGACCCTGACCTGACGGCGCCTCCTGCCGTGCCCGTCCGCCGCATCGACGCGGCCGAGCGCCGCGCCCGGCTCGGGGTGCGGCACCGGCTCGTGCCGTCCCGACGCACCGACGACGTCGTGGCCATCGCCGACGACCTGGTCGCGCTGCATTCCAGCGACCCCGTCACCGTCTACCTGTCCGTGCTCGTCCGGATGGCGAACCCGACGCTCGCCGCCGTGGAGAAGGCGCTCTACGACGACCGGACGCTGCTGCGCCACCACGCCATGCGGCGCACGCTGTGGGTCGCCGGGCCGGAGACGATCCGGTTCGCCCACGCGGCGGCCACCGTCGACCTGCACCGCGTCCAGTACCGGATGCTCGCGACCGCCCTGGCCGGTGCCGGTGTCCCCGATCCCGACGAGTGGATCGCGGCCGGTCGCGCGACCGTGCTCGGCGCTCTGGCCGACGGTCCCATGACCGCCCGCGACCTGGGGAGGACCGTGCCCGAGCTGGCGCTTCCGGTGATGATCGGAACCGGTCGGCAGGCCACCTCCGTGGCCGCGCACACCCGCCTTCTGCTCGTGCTCGGCTTCGCCGGCGACGTCGTCCGGGCCCGGCCGACCGGCACGTGGATCAACGGCCAGTACCGCTGGGCGGCCGCGGACTGCTGGATTCCCGGCGGCATCGACGCCGGGCTGGACAAGCGCACGGCCGCGGCCGGGCTCGCCCGGCTGTGGCTGCGCTCGTTCGGCCCCGCCACCCGGGCCGACCTGCAGTGGTGGGCGGGCTGGACGGCGGCGACGACGACCCGCGCGCTCGCCGACGTCGGGGCCGTCGACGTCGAGCTGGACGACGGCCCGGGCTTCCTGCTCCCGGACGACCTCGAGCCCGTCGACGTCACCCGAGCCGTGGGTCGCGCTGCTGCCGGGCCTCGACCCGACGACGATGGGGTGGAAGCAGCGGTCGTGGTACCTCGACCCCGCCGTCGCCGCGGCCGTGTTCGACCGCAACGGCAACGGGGGCCCGACCGTCTGGGTCGACGGGCGGATCGTCGGGAGCTGGGTGCAGCGCCGCGACGGGACGGTCGCGGTGCGGCTGCTCACCGATGTCGGCGCGGCCCGGCGCGACGAGATCGACCGCGCGGCCGTGGGGTTGCAGGACCTGCTCGGCGACGTGCGGTTCAGCGTCCGGTTCCCCGCGCCGCTGCAGGCCGCGATGCTGGAGTAGCGCCGGCGTTCCGACCCGGCCGTGGGTGGTGCGCGTACGGTCGGTGCAGACGACTCCCGAGGGGATGACATGGGATTTCTCGACGGCCTCACCGGCAACGCCTCGCGGGGCGACCCTCGCGCCATCGCCGAGGAGTACGCCCGCCTGTTCGCGCAGGGCGAGCAGGTGCATGCGGCCTACCAGCTCGTCCGCGACGTCTTCATCTTCACGGACCGCCGGCTGATCCTCGTGGACAAGCAGGGCGTCACCGGCCGCAAGGTGCAGTACCACTCGGTCCCGTACAAGAGCATCACCCACTTCAGCGTGGAGACGGCGGGCACGTTCGACCTCGACGCCGAGCTGACGATCTGGATCTCCGGCGGGCAGGGGATCGCGAAGCAGTTCGGGCGGGGCGTGGACGTCTACGAGGTGCAGGCGCTGCTGGCGGCGTTCGTCGCGCGCTGAGAGATCTCGCGCTGAGATCTCGCGCTGAGAAACTGTCGGTCCCGGTCGCTACCGTCCGGGCTCATGGACCAGCGGATCAGCATCGTCACCCTCGGAGTGGCCGATCTCGGCCGGGCCCGGTCGTTCTACGAGCAGCTCGGCTGGCGGGGCCAGGAGGTCGAGGAGACCGTGTTCTTCCAGGCCGGCGCGATGGTGCTGGTGCTGTGGGGGCGCGCGAAGCTCGCGGCGGACTCCGGCGTGGCGGACGACGGGAGCGGCTTCGACCGGGTGACGCTCGCGCAGAACGTGCGGTCGGGCGAGGAGGTGGACGCGGTCGTCGCCGCGGCGGCCGAGGCGGGCGCGACCGTCACCCGGAAGCCGGCGGCGACGTTCTACGGCGGCTACGCAGGCGTGTTCCTCGACCCGGACGGCCATGCGTGGGAGATCGCGTTCAACCCCGCCTTCACGATCACGGACGACGGGGCGGTGGTGCTTCCCGAGTTCTGATGCTCACCAGCGCAGGGGCCGCCCGTCGCGGGTGAAGGTGCCCGATCGGGCCGCTCGTCCGGCAGGTCGGCGGCCCACAGGATGCTGCGGCCGGTCGCCGGC
The DNA here is from genome assembly GCA_963780835.1 of uncultured Actinomycetota bacterium. Classification (GTDB taxonomy): domain Bacteria; phylum Actinomycetota; class Actinomycetes; order Mycobacteriales; family Pseudonocardiaceae; genus Pseudonocardia. The sequence continues at coordinate 129,782 of CAWADQ010000024.1, forward strand.
GCCGGCCTGCGGGCGTGACGCGTAGCCGGTGCCGCCGCACGACGCCACGAGCCGCCGATGCTCTGGTCGGCGAGCGAACGGCAGAGGGGTGGCCTGCCACGCGCCGAGGGACGTTCGTCTCCAGCGCCTCCCGGACCACCGCGAGGTCGACGTCCACCGCGTTCTGCCAGGTGTCGTAGTGGATCGCGGCGTTGTTCACCAGCACGTCGACGCGGCCGACGGCGTGGTCCACGTCCGCCGCGGCGGCGGCGAGACCGTCGGTGTCGGTGACGTCCAGCGCGACGGGCAGCACGCCGTCGCCCAGGTCCGCCGCGGCCCGGCGGCCGGCGGCGAGGTCGCGGCTGCCCAGCACGACCATGTCGCCGCGTGCGGCGCACTGCCGGGCGACCTCCAGGCCGAGCCCACGGTTGGCCCCGGTCACCACCACGACCCGTCCCTCGCCCGCCCGTCCGGTCACGTCGTCATCCTGGGCTCGCCGCGCCGCACGCGCACGATCGCGCCGAGCACTCCGGCGAGCTCCCGCACCCGCCGCCCCACCTCGTCCGACGTCTCCTCCACCCGCACCGGTGCACCCAACGCCGCGATCGCCGCCACGAACTGGACCACCAGCTCCGCGGACTCCGCCGTCAGCGCGACCGTGCAGGCGTCCGGGGCGTGCGCGTCGACGTCGCCGGGGATCGTCGCGAACACGCCGGCCCGCACCGTGTCGGCGGGCAGCCCGACGACGAGCCGCGCGCTGTGGCGGTAGGTCGCGCGGGCGAACGAGCGGACGAGGAAGGCCGCCGCGTCGGGGGCCGGCAGCTCGCGTCGGGTGAACGTGCGGCGGGTGGGGCGCAGGTCGGTCATCCGGTCGACGCGGAACGTGCGCCAGTCCGCGCGCTCCGGGTCGAAGGCGACGAGGTACCAGCGACCGCCGTGCGCGACCAGGTGGTGCGGCTCGACCCGGCGGACGGTGGTCTCGTCGGCCCGGCTGCGGTAGTCGAACGCGAGGATCTCGGTGTCGCGGCAACAGGCGGCGATCACGCCGAGCTCACCCGGGTCGACGGGCCGTGCCCCGCGGGGCGTGACCGCGGCGGTCGTGCCGGTCAGCGCGGTCAGCTGCGGCCGCAGCCGGGCGGGCAGCACGCGTTGGAGCTTTAGTAAGCGCCCGCAGCGCGGCGTCCTCGATCCCCGCCCCACCGGCCGCCGCGGTGGACAGCGCGATCGCCGTCGCCAGCGCCTCGTCGTCGTCGAGCAGCAGCGGGGGCAGGTTGTGGCCGGAGGTCAGCCGGTAGCCCCCGGCGGTGCCGGTGGTGGCCTCCACCGGGTAGTCGAGGCCGCGCAGGCGCTCGACGTCGCGGCGCAGCGTCCGGTCGGTCACCCCCAGCCGGGCGGCCAGCTCGGCACCCGGCCACGTCCGCCGCGTCTGCAGCAGCGACAGCAGCCGGAGCAGCCGTCCCGGCAGGTCCGTGCTCATGGATCCAGAGTGCCGCGTGTTCCGGACAGAAGCTGTCCGGAACGCCGTCTAGCGTGCAGATATGGACATCAAGAACCCCCGCACCGTGGCCGAGACCTACTTCCGCGCCTGGAAGGAGCGCGACTTCACCACCCTCCGCGAGATCCTCGCCGACGACGTCGGCTTCCAGGGCCCGCTCGCCACGCTCGACAACGCCGACGACTGCGTGAAGGGTCTCGAGGGAATGGCGCAGATCCTCGACGACATCGTCGTGCAGCACGTGTTCGTCGACGGCCCGGACGTGCTCACCTGGTTCGACCTGCACACCACCGTCGCCCCGCCCGCGCCGACCGCGAACTGGCAGCACATCGAGAACGGGAAGATCACCCGGATCCGGGTGACGTTCGATCCCCGCGCGCTCACCGGCGGTTGACCGGGACAATGAGCCGGTGCCGCTCACCGCGACTGTGCTCGAGACGCGCTCGGGCGAGGCCGGAGTTCACCGACGGCGTCCGCCGCCGTGACGGTGCCGCGGAGCGAGCGCTGTGACGTCGCCCGGCCGGAGTTGGCCTGCCTGGCCGGCGGCGTCGTGCTGCTGTTGGCCTCGGTGGCCGGGCGTTACGGCTACCACCGGGACGAGCTGTACTTCCTGCGCGCGGGCCGCGAGCCGGCGTTCGGGTACGTCGATCAGCCACCGCTGACTCCGCTCCTCGCCCACGCCGCGGACGTGCTGTTCGGCGGCTCGCTGGTCGGGCTCCGCTTGCCCTCGGCGTTCGCTGCCGGCCTGACCGTGCTGTGTACCGGTCTGATCGCCCGCGAACTCGGTGGCGGCCGAGCCGCTCAGCTGCTGGCCGCCGGGTGCATGGCAGTGTCCTCGATCCTGCTCGGCACCGGGCATCTGCTGTCCACCACGACACTCGACCTGCTCGCGTGGACCGTGTTGTCCTGGCTGATCGTGCGGGGACTGCGCGACGGTGGCCCGGTGTGGCTCGCCACGGGCGCGGTCGCGGGAGTGGCGCTGCAGAACAAGATGTTGCCGCTGTTCCTGCTCGGTGCGGTGATGCTCAGCGTGCTGGCGGTCGGGCCGCGCACGATCCTGCGGTCCCGTTGGACCTGGCTGGGTGGCCTGGTCGCGATGGTTCTGTGGACGCCGAACCTGGTCTGGCAGACCGCGAACGGCTTCCCGCAGCTTGCCCTGTCCCGGGCGATCGCCGCCGGGAGCTCCGGCAGCGGCGAACCGTGGTACGCATTCCTGCCGTACCAGATTCTGCTGATCAGCCCGGTGCTCGCGCCCGTGTGGGCGGTCGGCTGGTGGCATCTGGCCCGCGACCCCGCACTGCGCACCTGGCGGTCGTTCGCCCTGGCCTATCCGATGCTGGCGATCGTCTTCATGGCCACCGGCGGGAAGCCCTACTACCTCGCCGGTCTGTACCCCGTCCTGCTCGCCGCCGGTGCCCGACCCGTCGTGCGCTGGGCCACCGACCGGGCACGGCGAACCCGGACCGCGCTGCTGGCCGCTGCGCTGCTGGTGAGCCTGGCCGCCTCGGCGGTGATCGTGCTGCCGGTGGTGCCGGTCGAGCAGGCTCGCCCGTACTCCGGTACCGGAGGCGTACTACGACGCGGGCGAGACGGTCGGCTGGCCGGAGTTCGCCACAGCCGTCGCCGCGGCACGTGACCGGATCCCGGTCGAGCAGCCGGTCGCCGTCGTGACCGCGAATTACGGCGAAGCCGGCGCCGTGGATCGGTTCCTGCCGCAGCTGGGACCGGCGTACAGCGGGCACAACGCGTACGGCACCTGGGGCCCTCCTCCCGAGGAGGTCGAGGCCCTCATCCTTGTCGGCTTGCCCGAGCAGCGGGTGCGGGAGTGGTTCGGCCGCGTCGAGTTCGCCGCGCGGGTCGACAACGGCGTCGGGCTCGACAACGACGAGCAGAACGCCCCGGTGTGGATCGCCCGTGACCGGCGCGCGCCGTGGAGCGTTCTCTGGCCACAGCTGGTCCGCGTCGGTTGACCCGCGCTGCGTCAAGCGCACCGGAATGCCGCTCGACGCAGGCGAGTTGGTTGATGCGTGAAGAAGATCGGGTTCCTGTCCTTCGGGCACTGGTCGGCATCCCCGCACTCGATGGTGCGGTCGGGGGCGGACGCCCTGCTCCAGTCGATCGAGCTCGCGGTCGCCGCGGAAGAGGCGGGTGCCGACGGCGCGTACTACCGGGTGCACCACTTCGCGCAGCAGCTCGCCTCCCCGTTCCCGCTGCTGGCGGCGGCCGGGGCCCGGACCAGCCGGATCGAGCTCGGCACCGCCGTGATCGACATGCGCTACGAGAACCCGCTCTACATGGCCGAGGACGCCGGCGCCGCCGATCTCATCTCCGGCGGCCGGCTGCAGCTGGGCATCAGCCGGGGATCACCGGAGCAGGTCATCGACGGCTTCCGCTACTTCGGGTACGTCCCGCCGGAGGGCATGAGCGACGCCGACATGGCCCGCGAGCACACCAGGGTGTTCCTCGAGGTCCTCAAGGGTGAGGGCTTCGCCCAGCCCAACCCGCGCCCGATGTTCGCCAACCCTCCGGGCCTGCTGCGGATCGAGCCGCACTCACCGGGTCTGCGGGACCGGATCTGGTGGGGCGCCGGCACGCGCGCGACCGCGGAGTGGACGGCCGAGCAGGGTCATGAACCTGATGAGCTCGACGCTGCTGACCGAAGACACCGGTGTGCCCTTCCACCAGTTGCAGGCCGAGCAGATCCAGCGGTTCCGGGACACCTGGAAGGCGGCCGGGCACGACCGCGAGCCGCGCGTCTCGGTCAGCCGCAGCATCTTCCCGATCGTCAACGATCTCGACCGGCAGCTGTTCTGGCAGGAGCGCGGCAGCACCGACCAGGTCGGCCACCTGGACGGCGGCAACGCCCGGTTCGGCCGGACGTACGCGGGTGAGCCGGACAAGCTGATCGCCGAGCTCGCCGAGGACGAGGCGATCGCCGCCGCGGACACGCTGCTGCTCACCGTGCCCAACCAGCTGGGCGTCGACTACAACGCGCACGTGATCGAGAGCGTGCTCACCCACCTCGCCCCGGAGCTCGGCTGGCGGTGAGCGGCGCTGCAGATCACCTTGTCAGGTCGCAGGAACCAGCACCGTCCGCTCCGGCAGCGACTGCACAAGCCCCTCGTCGAGAGTCGCCAACGCGGAGTCAGGTCGACGCTGCGGCCATGCTCACGAGATACGCATCAGTCACCTGTCGATGCCCGCGAACGTGACCGAGATCCGACCTGACGTACGACAGAGAGTCCGCCCAGAATTCGCAACCCGGCAGGGCGTGGACCGCTCGGAGCACCTCCTGCGCCACCCGAGCACTCTCCCCGATACGGACCAGGAAACGGACCAGCGCACCCTCCACGACCGGACACACGCGCAAACCTGGTGATCCCGGACGCCCAGGCGGATGTCCGCGCATGGTGCTCGTGCTCGGCAACTGTGAGAGCGATCAGCACATTGGCGTCCAGGAGGTAGGTCGTCACTCCTCGTCCAGCGCGGCCGCGACCTGCTCCGAGGTAACCCGACGGCCGACGCTGATGACCGGGAACCCGGAACGTTCGTCGGTACCGATCACGACAGGCTGGTCGAGCTGGCTCAGTCCACGGACGGTCAACTCGGCGACGACGGCCGACAGCGACTGCCCAGTGCGCTTGGCGATCTCAAGGGCGCGTTGATGGACGGCCGGCGGAAGGTCCACGGTGGTGCGCATGGCTGCATCATACCTGCATCAGATGCGATGCAGGCGTCGGCGGCAGGTGCAGATCCGAAGCTCGGGGAGAAGGCGGTCACACGTTGAACCGGAACTCGACCACGTTCCGCGGCCAGGCAACGTCAGGCCGACCGCAGCGGTGTGATCGCCTCCAGCGCCGACCCCAGCCGATCGCGCTCGACTTCCAGGTCGTAGCGGGCCTGCAGGTTCAGCCAGAAGCGATCGGTCGTACCGAAGTACCGGGCCAGTCGAAGAGCGGTGTCCGCTGTGATCCGTCGCTTGCCGTGGACGATCTCGTTGATCCGCCGCGGTGGCACGCCGACGGCGATCGCCACGCTGTGCTGCGTCACCCCTAGCGGCTCGATGAAGTCCTCGATGAGCACCTCGCCGGGGTGGATCGGGGCCAGTGTCGTCATGCGTGCCACCTCCTAGTGATAGTCCACGATCTCCACGTGCTCCGGGCCTGCCGCGGTCCACACGAAGCAGACCCGCCATTGCTGGTTGACCCGAATGCTGTGCTGCCCCGCTCTGTCGCCGCGCAGCAACTCCAGCCTGTTGCCCGGCGGCACGCGTAGGTCCTCCAACACCTCCGCAGCGTCCAGCATCGCGAGTTTGCGCAGCGCAGCACGCTCGACATCCGGACCGAACCGCTTGGTTCGTCGCCGCGACCAGAGACGTTCGGTCGCGGCGTCCGCGAACGACCTGATCACCGTGCAAGCATAACGTGTCGCGTTATGCCAGGCAATTGCCTGCGGTGGATGGGAGCGGCGCTACACGTTGAAGCGGAACTCGACCACGTCCCCGTCCTGCATGACGTAGTCCTTGCCCTCCATCCGCACCTTCCCCGCCGCCTTCGCCGCCGCCATCGAGCCCGCCGCCATGAGGTCGTCGAACGACACGATCTCGGCCTTGATGAACCCGCGCTCGAAGTCGGTGTGGATCACGCCGGCCGCCTGCGGCGCCGTCGCGCCCTGCTTGATCGTCCAGGCGCGGGACTCCTTGGGGCCCGCGGTGAGGTAGGTCTGCAGGCCCAGGGTGTGGAAGCCGGCGCGGGCCAGCGCGTAGAGGCCGGGCTCGGGCTGGCCGATCGACTCCAGCAGCTCGCGGGCGGACTCCTCGTCCAGCTCCAGCAGCTCGGCCTCCACCTTGGCGTCCAGGAAGGCGGCGTCGGCCGGCGCGACCAGGTCGGCGAGCTCCTTGCGCCGGGCCTCGTCGGTGAGCACGCCCTCGTCCGCGTTGAAGACGTAGAGGAACGGCTTCGTCGTGAGCAGCGACAGCTCGCGCAGCGGCGCGCGGTCCACGCCCGCGGCGAAGAGCGTCCGACCACCGTCCAGGATCTCCACGGCGGCCTCCGCGGCCTCCAGCACCGGACGGCGGTCCTTCTGCATCCGCGCCTCCTTCGTCAGGCGCGGGACGGCCTTCTCCAGCGTCTGGAGGTCGGCGAGGATCAGCTCGGTGGAGATCGTCTCGATGTCGGACGCGGGGTCGACGCGACCCTCGACGTGCACGACGTCGGGATCGTCGAAGACCCGCACGACCTGGCAGATCGCGTCGGACTCGCGGATGTTCGCGAGGAACTTGTTGCCCAGCCCGGCGCCCTCGGACGCGCCCTTGACGATGCCGGCGATGTCGACGAACGAGACCGTCGCGGGCACGATCCGCGCGGAGGCGAACATCTCCGCGAGCTTCTGCAGGCGCGCGTCCGGCAGCGGCACCACGCCGACGTTCGGCTCGATCGTCGCGAACGGGTAGTTCGCAGCCAGCACGTCGTTGCGGGTCAGCGCATTGAACAGCGTCGACTTGCCGACGTTGGGCAGGCCGACGATGCCGAGGGTGAGGGACACGAGGACACCAGGGTAGTCGCGCGACGCGGCGTGGCTGGATTTTGCCGAACAGCGGCATTTCTGCCACTCGTCCGACGGGTGCCCGCGGTCGAGCATGGAGACATGGTGCTTCTCGTCCTTCTCCTGCTCCTGCTGCTCGGCTGGGCCGCGATCCAGTTCGGCCCCGACGAGACCTCGCGCCACCGCTGCTGACCGCTCCGGCCGTCGCGTCCGATTCCCGCCAGAACGGCCTTCCGGCGAGTGGCAACATCGTCCTTGTGATTCTCGACCACGACCGCTGCTACCGAGCCGTGACCTCGCGCGACGCGCGGTTCGACGGTCAGTTCGTCACGGCCGTCCGGACCACCGGCATCTACTGCCGCCCGTCCTGCCCGGCCGTCACGCCCAAGCGCACCAACGTCGAGTTCTGGCCGACGGCGGCCGCGGCCCAGCTCCGTGGCTTCCGTGCCTGCCGCCGCTGCCTGCCCGACGCCGTGCCCGGCTCGCCCGACTGGAACGTGCGCGCCGACCTCGCCGCCCGTGCGATGCGGCTGATCGGCGACGGCGTGGTCGAGCGGGACGGCGTGCCCGGGTTGGCCACGCGCCTGGGGTACTCCGAGCGCCATCTCGGACGGGTCCTGAGCGCGGAACTGGGCGCCGGCCCGCTCGCCCTGGCCCGGGCCCATCGCGCCCACACCGCGCGGCTTCTCGTGGAGACCACACCGATGGCGATGGCGGACGTCGCCTTCGCGTCGGGGTTCGCCAGCGTGCGGCAGTTCAACGACACGGTGCGCGAGGTCTACGGGGTGCCGCCCACCACGCTGCGGGCCGAAGCCGGTCGGCGGGCGATACCGGCGGCAACCGGCGCGATCGTGCTGCGGCTGCCCTATCGGCCGCCGTTCGACGCCGCGGGCCTGCTGGCGTTCTTCGGAGCGCGGGCCGTGGCCGGGGTCGAGCAGGTGGACGGTGGCACGTACCGGCGGACGATGCGGCTCCCGCGCGGGCCCGGCGACGGTCGAACTCGCGCTCGCTCCCGCCGGCCCGGACGACCCGGCGGCGGTGGGTGAGGCGGCCCGGCGCGCGCAGGGGAACGCTGTCACACGTCGCGTCGGAGCGTCACACCCTGGACAGCAGGTGCGGCGGTCACAGCGGGGGTGCGACACGCACGTCGTCGCCACCCTGCGCCTCTCCGATCCGCGCGACCTGGCCCCCGCCGTCGCCCGCCTGCGGCGGCTGCTCGACCTCGACGCCGATCCCGTCGCCGTCGACGCGGTGCTGGGCGCCGATCCGGTGCTCGCGTCGAGCGTCGCGGCCGTGCCGGGGATCCGGTTGCCCGGCACGGTCGACCCCGCGGAGACGGCGCTGCGTGCGGTGCTCGGCCAGCAGGTCTCGGTCGCCGCCGCCCGCACGGCCGCCGCCCGGCTCGCCGCCGCTCTCGGTGAGCGGCTGCCGCCTGCGCTCGTCGGCGACGGCCCGGAACTGCTGTTCCCGACCGCCGCGACCGTGGCCGAGCGCGGTGCGGAGGTGCTGACCGGGCCCGCCCGGCGCACCGCGAGCATCGTCGGGCTCGCTGCCGCGCTGTCCGACGGGACGCTCGTGCTGGACGCCGGCCGCGACGCCGCGGCGTTGCGGGCCGACCTCGTCGCGCTGCCGGGGATCGGCCCCTGGAGCGCCGGCTACCTGGCGATCCGGGTGCTCGGCGACCCGGACGAACTGCTTCCCGACGACCTGGCCGTGCGCCGCGGCGCGCGCGCCCTCGGCATCGACGACCTCCCGCGCCACGCAACCCGCTGGGCCCCGTGGCGCTCCTACGCCGCCCTGCACCTGTGGGGCGCCGCTACCCCGATCAGGAGATCCGCATGAACATGTACGCGACCCTCGACACTCCGGCCGGCCCCTTCACCGCAGTCGTCGACGACGACGGGGCGGTCCTCGCCTCCGGGTGGACCGCCGACCTCGACGCCCTCCTCCCGCTCGTGCACCCGACGCTGCGGCCGACATCGGTGCAGCAGGTGGCCGACCTCGGCGACGTGACGGCCGCGATCACCCGCTACCACGACGGCGACCTGGGCGCCGTCGCGGACGTGCCGGTCCGCCAGCGGTCGGGGGCGTTCCTCGAGCACGCGTGGGAGGTGCTGCGGACGGTGCCCGCGGGGGCGCCGGTCAGCTACACCGAGTACGCGGCGAAGGCCGGACGGCCCGCGGCGGTGCGTGCGGCGGCGTCGGCGTGCGCCCGCAACGCGACGGCGCTGTTCGTGCCGTGCCACCGGGTGCTGCGCAACGACGGGTCGCTGGGCGGGTTCCGCTGGGGGTTGCCGGTGAAGCGGTGGCTGCTGGACCACGAGGCGCAGCGCTGACGCTCCGGGCGGCTGTGCGGATTGCAGCAAGGTGGCCCTGCTCCAGTCCGATTGCAGTAAGGCCACCTTGCTGCAATCCCTGCGCCCACGTCTTCGACCACATGTTCGACCGTTCGGCGATTCACCGGTCCCGTTGACGGTGCCGCCCGGCGTGCCGCGGCCGGTTCTGTCGGTGCGCACCGGCACCCTGCGGGTATGGACGCCGTTCCCGCCCTGCTCCTGCTCGCCGGGGTGCTCGTCGGTGCCGGCGCGTGCTGGGTGCTGCTGAGCCTGCGGTTCCGCGCGGCGGCCGCGGACGCCGCCAGGGCCGCGACCGACGCGACGGTCACGCTGCGCGCCGACGCCGCCGCCGTCCGGGCCGAGCGCACGGGCCTCCTGCAGCGCCTGACCGATCTGGGCGCCGCGCACGACCAGGCGTTGACGCAGCTCCGCCGGGCCGAGGCGGAGGCTGCGTCGGCCACTGCCGCGCTGCGTGCCGAGCGCGAGGCCGCGACCGGCCGCGAGCAGTTCCTCGCCCGCCGGGACGAGGAGCTCGCGCGGGCCTTCCGCATCCTCTCGGCGGACGCGCTGGCCGCGAACAACGAGCAGTTCGTCGCGCTGGCCGAGGGCCGGATCAAGGAGGCGGCCGCCGCGCTGGCGGGCGACGCCGCGGTGCGCGACAAGGCGATCGGCGCACTGCTCGACCCGATGTCGGCAGCGTTGCAGCGGGTCGAGGGCCAGCTGCGGGACGTGGAGAAGGAGCGCCAGGGAGCCTACGTCGGGCTGCGGGAGCAGGTCGACGCCATGCGCGCCAGTTCCGAGCAGCTGCAGTACGAGACGAAGTCGCTGGTCAACGCCCTCCGCGCACCGCAGGTCCGGGGCCGGTGGGGCGAGCTGCAGCTCGAACGAGTCGTTCAGCTCGCCGGGATGGTCGAGCACTGCGACTTCTCCACGCAGGTCACCGCCGCAGGTGCGGACGGCACCATCCGGCCGGACATGGTGGTGCATCTCGCCGGGGGCAAGTCGATCGTCGTCGACGCGAAGGTGCCGTTCGCGGGGTACCTGGCGGCCGTCGAGAGCCGAGACCCCGACACCCATGCCGACCAGCTTGCGGCACACGCCCGCCAGCTGCGCGCGCACGTCGACACGCTCGCGGGCAAGGCGTACTGGGCGGCGTTCGAGCCGTCACCGGAGTTCGTGGTGCTGTTCGTCCCCGGCGACCCCTTCCTCGAGGCGGCGCTGCAGGCCGATCCCGCCCTGCTGGAGCACGCGTTCGGCCGCAACGTCGTCATCGCGACGCCCACCACGCTGATCGCGTTGCTGCGCACCGTCGCCTACGGGTGGCGGCAGGAGGCGCTGGCTCGCAACGCCGCGGCCGTCCATCAGCTCGGCAAGGAGCTGCACGCCCGGCTCGCGACGATGGGCACGCATGTGGCGAAGCTCGGCCGCAGCCTGGACGGCGCCGTCGACAGCTACAACAAGACGGTCTCGTCGCTCGAGGCCCGGGTGCTGGTGACGGCGCGCCGGCTGACGGAGCTGAAGGTCGCCGACGACGAGCTGGAGGCGCCGTCGCCGGTCGACCGGAGCCCGCGGCGGGTGTCGGCGCCGGAGCTGGTGGCCTCGGCGGACGACGCGCTGGTGGCGCTCGACCACGACCGCCCGGCCGACGACGGGTACCGCATCGCCTCGGGCTGACCGCCCGTGCACACCATGTCCGCCGGTGCACAGCGCGACCCCGCCGTGCACACCGTCTGCGGTCGGCACGTGCATGCTGCGCTGTGCACGAACGCGGGCACGGTCGCGACGGGCGCCGCCCGCGGCACGGCCGGACGGCGGGCCCGGTTACGGTGATCAGGTGACGGCGACTCCCGCCCGCCCCGCCACCCGCGTGCCACCGACAACCCGGCCGAGCGGGCAATGGCCTGTCGACGAGCGCTCGATGCTCCCGTCGGTGCTCGGCATTCCCCCGCTCGCCGCCCTCGGGCTGGCATTCGGGTTCACCGCCCTCGGGGTCTTCGTCGACCTGCAGCGGATCGGCACGGTCGGCACGGTGTTCCGCGCGCTCTACTTCTGCGGCTGCATACTCGCGGTGACCTGGGTGCGTCGCCGCAACCTGTTCGGCCCGGTGGTCGCGCCACCCCTGCTGCTCGCCGTCGCCGTACCGGCGATCGTGCTCATGGGCGACGGCGCGAGCGGCACGGACACGCTGCTGACAGTGGCCGCACCGCTGGTGAACAGCTTCCCGACGATGGCCGTGACCACCGGCGTCGTGCTCGTCCTCGGCATCGCCCGCCTGGTGACGCAGCGGGAGCCGCGCGGCGCTACCGGACGCGGCTCGGGCGCAGCTCGCGCGGCAGGGAGAAGACCAGCGACTCCTCGGCGGTCGTGATCTCCTCGACGCTCCCCCAGCCGCGCTCGACCAGGTGGTCGAGCACACCACGGACCAGCACCTCGGGGACGGACGCGCCGCTGGTGACGCCGACGGTCCGCACGCCGTCGAGCCACGCCTCGTCGATCTCTCGGGCGTAGTCGACGAGGTGCGCGGCACCCGCGCCCGACGTCAGCGCGACCTCGACCAGCCGGACGGAGTTCGAGGAGTTGCGCGATCCCACGACGATCACCAGGTCGCAGTGCGGCGCCATCGCCTTGACCGCCACCTGCCGGTTCTGGGTGGCGTAGCAGATGTCGTCGCTCGGCGGGTTCTGCAAGGTGGGGAACCGCTCGCGCAGAGCCCGCACGGTGTCCATCGTCTCGTCCACGCTCAGCGTGGTCTGCGAGAGCCACACGACCTTCGCCGGGTCGCGGACCGTGACCGACGCGGCGTCGCCCGCGGTCTCGACCAGCTGGATGTGCGACGGCGCCTCGCCGGACGTGCCCTCGACCTCCTCGTGGCCGGCGTGCCCGACCAGCAGGATGTCGAAGTCCTCCCGGGCGTACCGCTTGGCCTCCTGGTGGACCTTGGTGACCAGCGGGCACGTGGCGTCGATCGTGTGCAGGTTCCGGTCGCGCGCCTCCGAGCGCACCGCGGGCGACACGCCATGTGCCGAGAACACCAGCAGCGCACCCTCGGGTACCTCGGCGGTGTCGTCGACGAAGATCGCACCGCGCTCCTCGAGCGTCTCGACGACGTGCCGGTTGTGGACGATCTGCTTGCGCACGTAGACGGGCGCGCCGTGCTGCTCGAGGGCCTGCTCGACGGCCTCGACGGCGCGGTCGACGCCCGCGCAGTAGCCGCGGGGCTTGGCCAGCAGGACGCGTTTGCCGGCCGGATCGCCGCGGCGGGACACGACCTCAGGAGCGGACATACGTCCCAGGGTACGGGCGGCCTCCGGCGCCCCGGCCACCACGAGCCCGGACCCGGGCTGCCGCGCCGAAGGCGAGAGGGGATGATTCGGGGCATGACACCGCCGCTGCCGTTGCCGGTACGCGTCGCCGCCGGCCTGGTGGCGACTGCCGTCGAGCAGGCCCGCGACCTGCCGCGGCTCGCCTTGGAGCTGCCCGTCACGGCGGTGAGCCAGGCCTTGCAGGCGTCCATGCGCGTCCAGCAGAAGGTGACCGAGCTCGCGATCAAGGGCGACCGGGTGCTCGGTGTGGGGCCGCCGATCGAGGACGAGCCCGCGTGGGCGACGTTCGACGACGACGCGCCTGCGCGGCGCAACGGTCGCGCCGGGGACGAGCCGACGAAGGTCACCACGCTGCGGTCGGTCGACCTGTTCGCCGCGCCCGGCCCGGTCGAACCGGAGCCGGCCGCCCCGGCCCCGGTCCCGGCCCCGGCCGGCGACGACACCACCGGCACCGTCGCCCGCCCCCGAGGACGGCCCGCAGGTCCTGCCCGGCTACGGCTCGCTCACCATCCCCCAGCTGCGCGGCAAGCTCCGCCACCTCCGTGTCGACGACCTGCGCGCGCTGCTGGCCTGGGAGCAGGCGCACGGCGACCGGCCGCCGTACGTGACCATGCTGAGCAACCGGATCGCGGCGGTCACCGAGGGGTGAGTGCGGTCAGCGAGCCCGCGCCGAACTCCGCGGAGTCGCCCTGGCCCGTCCGCACCGTCGCCCGCAAGATCGCCGCGTGGGTGGACCGGCTCGGGGCCGTCTGGGTCGAGGGGCAGCTCGCGCAGGTCACCGCGCGGCCGGGCACGGGCACCGCGTTCCTCGTCCTCCGCGATCCCGCCGCGGACGTGTCGTTGCAGCTCACCGCCCCGGTCGGGCTGGTCCGCGACGGCGGTGCCGCGGTGGCGGAGGGCAACCGGGTGATCGTGCACGGCAAGCCGTCGTTCTTCCTCGGCCGTGGCACGTTGAGCCTGCGCGTCGACACGATCCGCGCGGTCGGGATCGGCGAGCTGCTGGCCCGGATCGAGCGCCTGCGCGCGCTGCTGGCCGCCGAGGGGCTCTTCGACGCCGCCCGCAAGCGCCGCCTGCCGTTCCTGCCCCGCTGCATCGGGCTCGTGACGGGCCGTGCGTCGGCCGCCGAGCACGACGTCGTGAGCAACGCGACGGCCCGCTGGCCTGCGGTCCGGTTCCGGCTCGAGCACACGGCCACCCAGGGCGCGCTGGCCGTGCCGCAGATCGTCGAGGCGATCGGGGTGCTCGACCGCGATCCCGAGGTCGACGTCATCGTCCTCGCCCGCGGCGGCGGCAGCGTCGAGGACCTGCTGCCGTTCTCCGACGAGACGCTGTGCCGCGCCGTCGCCGCGTGCCGGACCCCGGTCGTCTCCGCCATCGGGCACGAGCCCGACACGCCGCTGGTCGACCACGTGGCGGACCTGCGCTGCTCGACACCGACGGAGGCGGGCCGCCGCCTGGTGCCGGACCTCCGGGAGGAGACCGCGCGGGTGGCGGGGCTGCGCGACCGGGCCCGCCGGGCGCTGGCCGGCTGGGTGGACCGCGAGGAGCGGCTGCTCGCGGCGCTGCGGCACCGCCCGGTGCTCGCCGATCCGCTGCGCGGCCTGGAGGCGCGGCACGGGGAGGTCGAGCGGCTGCGCGACGCCGCGCGGGCGTGCGTCGAGCGCGGGCTGGACCGGCGCGGCACGGACGTGGCACACCTCGCCGCGCGGCTGACGGCGCTGGGTCCGGCCGCGACGCTGGCCCGGGGCTACGCGGTCGTGCAGCGGGTACCGGCGGTCCACGACCCGCGCGTGCCGCTGCCCGTCCTGCGTTCGACCGGCGAGGCGCCGCCGGGAACGCGGCTGCGGGTGCGCGTGGCCGACGGGGCGGTCGGCGCGGTGACCGACGACGGGGTGGAGACTGGCGCACCGTGACCACCCCCGACCTCCCCCGACCCGACATCAGCACGCTGGGCTACGAGCAGGCCCGCGACGAGCTGGCCGAGGTCGTCCGGGCGCTGGAGGTCGGCGGGCTCGGGCCTCGACGAGTCGGTGGCGCTGTGGGAACGGGGTGAGGCGTTGGCCCGGCGCTGCGAGGAGCAGCTGGCCGGTGCCCGGGACCGGGTGAAGGCCGTGCTGGAGCACGCCGACGACCCGCGCCCCGAGTAGCCGGGCGGGGTTCCCTTCAGGTCCGGGGGTTCACCCGGTGCAGCGGGCAGGTCCGGCCGCGCACAGTCGGGGACGGGGTGACCGGTTCACGCCGGACGGGACACCTCCGTACCGAGGGGGGACCATGACCACTGCTGTGCACGCGCGCGAACGGACCGCGTGTCCGCAATCTGCGGCCACCGACCTGCGGATCGTCGGCCAGGGCCTGACGGTGCCGCTGGTGACCGGGGGTGTGCGGCGCTACGCGAACCTCGACCACGCCGCCAGCGCGCCCTGCCTGGTGGCGGTCAAGGAGGCCGTGGACGCGTTCCTGCCGTGGTACTCCAGCGTGCACCGGGGCGCCGGCTTCCCGTCACGGGTCGCAACCGCCGCGTACGAGGGCGCCCGCGATGCGGTGCTCGAGTTCGTCGGGGCCCGCGCCGACGACACCGTCGTGTTCACCCGGCACACCACCGAGGCGATCAACGTGCTGGCCAACGCGCTGCCCGAGGACGCGGGTGTGGTCGTCTTCGCCGGCGAGCACCACGCCGACCTGCTGCCGTGGCTCCGCGGCCGGGCGACCGTCCTGCCGGTGCCCGCGAGGCCCGGACGAGGCCCTCGATCTGCTCGACGATGCGCTCGTGGCGGCGCGGGGCGGGATCGGCCTGGTCGCGGTGACCGGGGCGTCGAACGTGACCGGCGAGATCTGGCCGTACGCCGAGATCGCCGAGATCGCCCACCGGCACGGGGCCCGGCTGCTGCTCGACGCGGCGCAGCTCGCCCCGCACCGGCCGATCGACATGACCGCGGCCGGAGTCGACTACCTCGCGCTGTCCGGCCACAAGCTCTACGCCCCGTTCGGCGCGGGGGTCCTCGTCGGCCGTCCCGACTGGCTCGCGGCCCGGGAGCCCCTGCTCGCCGGCGGAGGTGCCGTCCGGTACGTCACGGTCGACTCGGTGCTCTGGGCGGAGCCGCCCGAGCGCCATGAGGCGGGCTCACCGAACGTCGTCGGCGCGGTGGCCCTGGGCGTGGCGTGCCGGACGTTGCAGGCGGCGGGGATGGCGGCGGTCGCTGCGGCCGAGCACGAGTTGGTCGGGGACACGGCGGAGCGGCTCGCCGCGATCCCCGGGGTCCGGCCGCTGCGGATGTGGGCGCCGGGCAACCCGCGAATCGGCGTGTTCCCGTTCACCGTCGAGGGGCTGCCGTACGCGCAGGTGGCCGCGGCGCTCAGCGCCGAGTACGGCATCGGGGTGCGGCACGGGTGCTTCTGCGCCCACCCGCTCGTCGCGCACCTGCTCGACGTCGACGCGGCGACGCTCGGCCGGATCAGGCGGGCGTTCCAGCGCGACGAACCTCTTCGGCTTCCGGGTGCGGTCCGCGCGAGCGTCGGGCTGGCCACGACCGCCGACGACCTCGATCGGCTCGTCACCGCGCTGACCGTGCTGACGACCGACGGGCCGCGGTGGACCTACCGCAGCTCCCCGGACGGCACCGACTGCCGGCCCGACCCCGACCCGCGGCCGTGGCCACGCCTGCCGGTCGACCTCGGGTGACCCCCGGCGGGCTCTACCCGCCGTCGATGCCGGGTCCCGCTGACTGGGCGCGACCCGGACCGTCCGCCAGCGCCACGATCATCTGGCCCCGGTTCCGCACGCCGAGCTTGCGGTAGATCTGGCCCAGGTGGAACTCGACGGTCTTCGGGGCGAGGAAGAGCTCGGTGGCGACGTCGCGGGTGGACCCACCCCGGGCCGCCACGGCCGCGACCCGTGACTCCTGCGGGGAGAGCGCTGAGGGGTCACAGGCCGAGTGAGGACGCCGACGCCCGCCCGTCGCACGCAGCTCGTTGCGCGCCTGGGCGGCCCAGGGTGCGGCGCCGAGCCGCTCGAACCCATCGAGTGCGGCCCGCAGCTGGACGCGGGCTTCGGCGCGCCGGCGCTCACGGTGCAGCCGCCGGCCGTAGGCGAGTTGGGTCCGGGCCCGCTCGAACGGCATGGGCCGGCGGTCGTCCCAGGCGAGCGCATCTGCGAAGGCCGCATCGTAGTCGTCGGCGATCATCCCGACGCAGCGGGCGTGCATAGCCCGGGGGTATGCGGTCTCCGTACCCAGCACGTGATCGTCCAGGGCGGCAAGTGCGCGTCTGGCCGCACCGATCCGCCCGGAACGCACGTAGGCCTCGATCAGATCGGCGACCCACGGCACGAGACTGTGCTCCGCAATACCTCGCTGGTTCCCGAGCCGTGTCGCGCGCTCGAGATACGTCATCGCCTCCGGCACCCGCTCCAAGCCCAGCTCCAAGAAGCCGAGGGCGGCGCAGGCGAAGTCGCGGCTGCCCTCGAGGTCCTGCGCTTCGGCGAGTCCAGGGCGGCTTCGCCGGCCTGCCTGCTCACGTCCTCGGCCCCGCGACCGGCAGCCAGGCGAGCGTGGGACGCCAACACCGAACCCCGCAAGAGATGCTGGCCTGTCTCCGCTGCGACCTGCTCGGCTTCCCGGTACGCCGCATCGGCGGTCGCCCAGTCGCCAAGACGAGAGGCCGCACCGGCCACGGTGTACAGCGGATGCGCCAGCATGCCGAGCGCCCCGGCCGCACGGGCGCGATCAGCGAGCTGCGCGCTCTCGTGCAAGGCACGCTCGAACTCGCCCATGGGCAGCCGCCAGCGCCAGTGGAAGGCGACGAGCAACGTCGCGGTGGTGGGAGCGAGCGGATCGAGCGGCCCAGCGAGTCGCTCTGCCTCCTGCAGGACGTCACCGGCCGGCGCCATCTCACCGCTGAGGATCAAGGCCCAACCTTGCGCGGCGAGCACCTGGGCGCGCTCGCTCGGCTCGCCATCGAGACTTTGCATCGCCAGAGCACGTTCGACGAGCTCCAGGGCGCGGGATAGGTGCCCCAGAAGGATCAGCGCCGTGGCACCGTCTGCGAGCAGGAGTGCGGCTCGCCGTCGATCACACTCTTCGGCCCGGCCGGCCTCGTCGAGCAGCAGGGTGGCGGCGGAGACGACGTCGCCGGACCACAACATGATCAGCCCGCGTCGTCGAGCGGCCCGCGCGCGCAGCGCGGGATTGCGGGTGCCGTCCGCGGCTCTTCGGAGCAGCTCGAGCGCGCGGTCGCTCTGCCCGGCGGCCACGGCCGCCTCGCCGGCGGCACAGGTGCGGCGGGCTCGCTCCTCGCGGTCATGCGAGAGCTCCGCCGCCCGCTCCAGCGCACTGGCGGCGGAGGCGTAACCGCGGCGGGCGGCGGCGGCACCAGCGGCTCGCTCCAGCTCGGCCGCGACCTGCTCGTCCGTGCCGACCGTGGCGGCCGCGAGGTGCCAGGCCCGCGCCTCCCCCGACGACGCCGCGGCCAGCGCGCGGTGCGCCGCCCGGCGCTCACCGCTCGCCGCCCCCCGCCAGATGACGCTGCGCATCAGCGGATGTGTGAAGACCACGCGGCTGTCCCGCACCTGGACGAGGCCGCGGACCTCGGCCTCGTCGAGCGCCGCGATGTCCGCCGGGCACGCCGCCGCGGCCGCGGCGAGGAGACCGAGGTCGCAGTCACCGTCCGCGGCGACGAGAAGCATGAGCTGCCGGGCCGCGGAGCCGAGCGCCGCCGTGCGCCGGGTGACGATCTCCTGTACCCGCGCACCGGCCGGCAACGGCAGGTCGAGCGGCTCGCGGCCGGCCCGCTGCCCGGCCGTCAGCGTCGCGGGCAGCTCTACGAGCGCGAGCGGGTTGCCCGCCGCCGCGTCGACCAGGGCCGCGGCGACCGACGCGGCCATATCCGGGGCCACCTCGTCGAGGACGGCCCGGGCCGACTCGACCGACAGTGGCCCGACCTGCAGGACCGGCCCGCCGGGGTCCCCTCCGCGGTGTTCCGGGTCACGGGCGGCGAGGACGAACGCCACCCGCCCTGCGGCCCGCCGGGCCGCGAACCGGATGCACTCGTGGGACGCGGCATCGAGCCAC
This sequence comes from uncultured Actinomycetota bacterium, assembly GCA_963780835.1. Lineage (GTDB taxonomy): Bacteria > Actinomycetota > Actinomycetes > Mycobacteriales > Pseudonocardiaceae > Pseudonocardia. The sequence continues at coordinate 148,525 of CAWADQ010000024.1, forward strand.
TGGACGTCGTCGACGACGACCAGAACCGGCCGGGCGTGGGCCGCGATGCTGAGCAGGCCGACCGTCGCGACGCACACCGCCAACCGGTCGCCCGGCGACGGCGGCCCCAATGCCAGCGCCGCGCCGAGCGCATCCGCCTGCGGCGCCGGAAGTTCCCCCAGCCCGCTCAGCACCGGGGCGAGCAGGTCCGACAGCGCGGCGAACGCGAGATCGGCCTCGGTCTGCACACCCGAAGCCTGCAGGACGGCGACGTCGTCGCCGCACCGGCGCACCAGCTCGGTCGAGCAGGGCGGTCTTCCCGATCCCGGGCTCACCGCGCAGCAGGAGGGCGCTTCCGTGTCCGTTCCGCAGCTCGGCCAGCAGCTCGCCGAACCGGACCAGCTCGTGGTCGCGCCCTTCCAACATGAGTTGTAGAGGCGGCAGCGGCCGCGTTTCGTACCTGTATGGGCGAAACGGTGGGCCAGCACTCATCGGGCGCGCCGCGAGGATGGCGATCATCTGGGCCCAGGTGCGCACGCCGAGCTTGCGGTAGATCTGGCTGATCAGCACCGCTCACGAGTGTGGCCTCGTAGACGCTCACGGTCCATGGACTCGGGCCGCCGGCAGCTCGAGGGTCGCGACGAACACCGCCACCCGGACCTCGACGCGCGCGCCCGCCTCGTCCTGACGCCCGGGCTCGAGTTCCTCGATCACGACGCGCAAGGGCTCGGCCGTCTCGGGAAGATCGATCCGTCCCGACCACGTGATCGCCGTTTCCTCGGACTCGGCCACGAGGGCCACCGGATCGCCGGCCGGTCGCCAGCGGAGGTCGCCGTCGCCGATTGTCAGGTCGGCCCGCTACACCGACGTCAGGACCGTGTTGCCGAGTGCGCCGGTGCCCGCCATGGTGACCTCGACCGACGCACCGTCCCGGACGGCGTGACGGCCGTGGTCCCGCGGACGACGCCGAGGCGCACCGGCCGAGGAGGAGGGTCGGGGAGAGGGTCGCGCCGGCGATCGAGTCGGGCTGGTACCGGGCCACGCCGAGGCGCGCGAACGGGCGGTAGCCGAAGCGGTCGGCGAGCTCGACGTCGGCGTACCACCGCCCGCTGGCTGCGCGTCGAACGACACCGCGTCCACGACGAGGTCCGGCTCGCCGTCGACGCAGGTGACAGAGCCAGGGCCGCGCCAGATGGATCCGCAGCACCCGCCCGGAGTGGCGGGCCGTCGCCTGGGGCGACGGCGAAGGACGGGGACGACCTCGTCGACGACCGTCCGCGATGTCGGGACCGGGTCGGCGACGAACCGGTCGCCGGGTGCGGGGAACACGAGCGAGTCGACGACCTCGAGACGCGGTGACGTGCGGGGCCGGGTTCCCCGGTGTCGTCGGCGGCGCCGAGGGCGCGGTCGTCGAGCTCGAGGGCGCGCGCGCCGAGGTCGAGGATCGTCGCCAGCGTGTAGGGGGTGCCGGGCGTCAGCGCGTACACGAGCCGCGAATCGCGTGCGGTGCGGTGGTCCACACCGGTGCCGCGGATTCGGTTCGGCGCCGATCGGATCCTCGACGGTGTGCTGGGAGCCGAAGACGAGCCGGACTCCAGCGAAGGGCTCCTGGGGGATCGACCCGCGACCAGCGTCTGGCTCTCGGGATCGACGTCGAGGTTGAGGTTGAGGTTGAGGAACTCGACGGTCAGCCGGAGCTGGTCGTCGGCCCGCACCAGCCGGTCGACGCGGGTGGGCACGAGCGCATCGGGTGCGGCTCGGCCGCCGCGTCAGCGTTCGCCGGAGCCAATCGTCATCCCGGACGGTGCAAGGCCGGCGTTAACGATCCGTTAGCCGATCGCGGCCGGTCAATCACGTCCCACCCGCCGCTCCTCGTTAGCGCGCCGCTAACACCCCTCGGTCACGGTCGACACCTGCAGCACCAACCATCCCGTCCGTCGGATCGTGCGCGGACGACTACCAAAGGAGTACGATCGATGGCAACCGCCACCATCACCAGCTTCACCATCGACCGCGACGTTGCGAACGCGAATGTGCGGCTGTTCTACACCGTCAACTACGAGCGAGCTTCGACAAGGCCGACCAACGTCGGCTATCGCGCAGAGCTACAAGATCGCACGGTGACGACACCGTCCAGGACGGGGACGACGGTGCCCCTGGCGACGACGCCGTCGGCGCGTCGGCTTCTTCGATTCCTCTCGCCGCAACGGTCGAACGGGCGTGACGAGCGTCGACCGCGAACAGGAGTGGACGCTGCCATGGGCCACGCTCAATGAGGACAATGCCCTCGAGCGCTCCCGGCGAACGACGACGAGATCCGTGCAGTCGTGACCCTCGGTACCTGAGTTGCCGTTGACGGCCACACGGGTAGAGCTTCGCAATCACCGTCAGCTCTCCCTGACCTGAGGGATGTAACCGCGGGGGTGCTCGCGTCTTACCGGAGGAGCTTCTGACCAGCAGCTGAGCACACCCCGACCGGCCCGTGATCGCGTGAGACATCGGCAGCGACGGGCTGGCGGAGCGACCAGGAACCCGGGGGTGTACGCGCCCCGGGTTCCTCCCTCACAGGTTCGAGGAGGAACTACTCATGACCCTGCTGAACGACCAGACCCTGCCGGGCACCGTCGACCCGCACCTACCACATCCAGATCCCGGCCAACCCCCGCAGGCGGCGCTGCCCGTCATCATCGTGTTCCACGGCGGAGGGCAGGACGCCGCGACCATCGCGGCGCGCTGGGGCGTGAGACCCGCCCAATCCGGTTCCACCGGATTCTGAAGAACTACCTGCTGGTGTTCCCCGAGGCCGATCCCACGCTGCCGGACGGAGTGGGTGCACTTCAGCGCCGGTGACAGCGCCTTTCCCACCCACGACCTGGACTTCGTCCGGCAGCTCCTGCGAGGAGCTGACCACCCGGGCGTACCCCACCGGCTCGCCTGACGTACCCGACGGTCAGCGCTGACCCGTCCCTCGTCTACGCGGCGGGATTCTCCAACGGCGGCGGTATCGTCTGGCAGTTGCTCCACTCCGACCTGGCCGCGTCCTTCCGCGGGTTCGCCGCCGTCGGCAAGGCGTTGGACCCGGAGAAGGTGCGGCACTACCGGAACGAGCTGGCGGCGACCGGCGCGGACCCCGCGCCGGCCCCGGTGGTCTACGTCCACGGCACGGCCGACCGCGGCTACCGCCCGCCCTTCACCCAGCAGGAGATGCCGTCGGAGCAGACCTTGCCGTTCTTCACGGTCCAGGAGATGTTGCGACGGAACGGGGTTGCCGGCCCCGCCGCCCGCTGGCGAGCCACCACGCTCGTCCCCGGCAGCACCGGCGAAACCGAGGTGGTGCTGCAACTCTTCACCGGGACGGAGGCGTTCCTCCAGGTCACGGTCGTCAACGGGGGGCACAACTGGCCCACGCCGACCACCCCAGGCCCACCACCGTTCGGTCCGGTCGCCGATCACTTCAACGCGACCAGCGCCATCGTCGAGTTCTGGCGGCTGCACGCGGGCTGCCGTAGCACGCGGCGTCTGATCGATCAGGCGGCACGCTCCGGCGTCGTGGGCTGCCCGGCGCAACGACCGCCGGAGCAGCACGCGGGTCGCGGCTCTCGGGCGGTAGCGCCCAGCTCGCGGCACGCCGCCAGCGCCCGCCGGGCGGCGAGATCCGCCTCGGCGGCGTCGCCGCGGGCGAGGGCGGCGGCCATGGCCAGCCGGTGGGCCGGCTCGGCGAACTCGTCGAGAGCGAGCGCCGCGGTCGCCAGCCGGCCGGCGTCGTCGGCTCGGCCCGTGCGCAGGCGCAGCTCACCGAGCTCGAGGAGGACGGTCAGCCGGAGCGCGTCGACCTCGGCCACGGCGGCGCCGAGGTCGGGGATCCGCTCGAGATCGGCCAGCGCCCGGCCGCGCCAGAGGCCGTGCGCCGCGGCGAGCTGGATGCCGACGGTCACGAGATCACCCCGCCTCGCGGGCTGCGCGGGCCCGGGCGAGCCGGCTGCGGAGCTGCCACAGGTCGACGATCAGCGCGGGCGCGCGGTGCAGCCAGACCCGCCGGAGGTCCGAGCGGACGCAGAAGCACGCCTCGGCGGCGGCGCGGTCCGGCTCGAGCAGGCGGCGCAGGTGCGACAGGGTCACCCGGAGGTTCCGCGCTCCTGCCGACGGGTCGAGGTCGGGCCAGAGGAGGTCGACGAGCCGGTCGCGGGTCACGCTGCGTTCGAGCACCAGGATCTGCAGCAGCTCCCGGACCCGGCAGCGCCGCAGCTCGGCCTCGTCGGCCGCGGCATCGCCGTGCCGCACGGCGAGCGGCCCCAGCACCCCGACGTGACCGGCCGGTCGGGTGGGATGGGGACCTCCGCGAGCAGGCCGCGGCCCCGGCCGCCGTCGCCTCGACGGCGGCCAGCCGGCGGAGCTCGGCGCGGACCGGCGCGCCCACCCGGTCGACCAGCCAGGCGGCCAGCCGGACGCCCGCCGGAGCCCCCGCTGCCGCAGCCGGGCCGCGAGCTCGAGCGACCAGGGCAGCGGGAGGCCGGTGAAGACCAGCTCGGGGTCGACGTCGGGCTCCGATGTCGCCGCGGTCGTCGCGGAGGGCGACCAGCAGCCGGGCCGTCCGGCGGGACGCCTGTTCCTGTGGCCCCAGGTCGACGGAGTCCCAGAGAGCGCGCAGGCGCGGCTCGAGGACGTACCCGAGCGCGAGGTTGCGGCGAAGGTACCGCTCCGCCGCACCGGGCTGCGGCGGGTGGAGCGCGAGGAAGGCGTCGAAGCATGCCGCAGCCTCCTCCTCCCGGTGAGCGGCCACGGCCAGGGCCGCGCAGGCGTTGGTCACGAGCGCGGCGTCGCGCGGCCCCGCGACGGGCAGCGACAGGGTTGCGGCCTCGCGTCGGGCCGTTGGGGAGACCTGCCCCCAGCTCGCCGCCGGCGCCGCGTGCGCGGCGGCGCCGAGCGCCCGGTCCCGGGACGTCCCGCCGACGCACGCCGCGGCGTACTCCTCGACCTGGGAGGGTCGGGTGAAGCCGCCGGAGTCGCCGGCCAGCCAGCGGGTCAGGGGTAGCGCGTGCCGCAGGTGCTCGTCCCCCAGGTCGCGCACCGCTGACCGCGCGACCGCCACCGCGTCCGCGGGCCGACCGGCGAGCAGCAGGCAGCGCAGCCGTACCCGGCTCGCCACCCGCAGCACGCCGGTCGCGCCGGCGGCCAGCAGCGCCGGCTCGTCCAGGGTCGCCAAGCGGTCGAGTGCAGTGTCGGGCTCCCCGGCCAGCTCGAGCCGAGTGGCCCGGGCGCAGATACGGGCCGCGCGGCAGGCCGGACCGTCATCGGCGGCCGGATTCACCAGGCCGTCGAGACGGCCCAGGTCGTGCCGCGCGGCGGCAGCGATCACGCCGATCGCGATGGCGGCCGAGCGGGCCGCACCCTCCAGCCGTGGGACGCACCGGTCCACGAGCGCGTCCACGGATTCGTCGGCACAGTCGCGCTGCAGCCGATCGGCGGCGCTCAGCAGGACCAGCCCGGGTCGCCCGCGCTCCGACTGCGGCAGCTGCGACAGCCAGCGACGAGCGACGTCGGCGGGGTGGACCAGGACAGTCGCGACGACGAGTCGCTCCGCCACGTCGGCGAGGAGCGGCCAGTCCTTCCCGGCCAGGGCGACGGCGCCCGCCCGTGCGAGGTCACCCCGGGCGGCCAGTGCGCGGACGGCGTGCCGGCGCAGCCCCCGGAGCCGGGGTGGCGGCGTCGCGGCGATGGTCTCGGCCCACAGCTCGTGGGCGTGGAAGTCGTCCCGGCCCACCCGGCTGACCAGCGGGACATGCTCGGCGAGGTCGTCGAGGTCGCACGGGAAGCCGACGATCTCACTGACAAGGTCGACGCCGGCCGTGCCGACCAGCGCGAGGGCGAACAGCGCGGTCAGCTGCGGCTCGGACAGCTCGGCCAGCACCTCCTCGCGGGGGAACTGCCACGCGACCGAGTCCCGCCGGGCCAGGCAGAGCCGCACCAGGGCGGGCCAACCCCCGAAGTGCGCCACACTCGGGCTGCGGCCCAGCAGGGTCGCCAGGGTGGCGCACTCCTGCGCGGTGAACGCGAGGTCGGTCTCCCCGATCTCCAGCACCCGGTCCCGGCGTGCAGGGCGGCGAGCGGGACCGGCGGTGTCGTCCGCGAGGCGAGGACGAGGTGGACGTGCGCGGGCAGCCGGCGAATCAGGCCGCTGAGCACGGCAGTTGCGGACGATCGGGCACCCAGCCGCTGCACGTCGTCGAGGATCAGACACAGTGGCACGCGGGGCCGCCGCATCGAGAAGCCGGATCAGGTCGGCCAGCGGATCGGCCGACGACCGGGCCGCACCGAGGGCGGCGAAGACGGCCGACACGAACGCGTCCGCGTCCTCCAGCCCGGGTTCGATGCTCAGCCAGCCCTGCAGGCCGGGCGGCTGCAGCTCGTCGGCGCGGTACGCCTGCGCGAGCACGGTCGACTTGCCGAAGCCGGCGCCGGCCACCACCAGCGTCACCGGGACGTGCCACCGCTGGGCCAGTCGGGTGAGCAGAGCAGGGCGGTCGATCTCGACCGCCAGTCTGCGTGGTACGAGTTCGATCCCGGAGTTCATGGCGATCACACCTGAGCCCGAGAGGGCTCAGGACCGCCGTCGGGATGCACCTGAGCGTGACGCTCCGCCGGCCCGTCTCGGTGTGCAGCGTGCATTCTCCGTCGTGAGCATGTCGTCCCCCCGGACCGTGGCCGGACCGCATCCTCGCGGCCCGCGACGTCGGTCGCCCACAGCGATCGCCGCCATGCCAAGGGTCCATGCCGGGAATCCCCCGATGCACCGGGGAACACCCCGGACCGTAAGCCGACGCCCGGCCTCGGCTCGGTCGGGCGGCGGCCAGGCATCTGGTCAGACACCGGAGCGCCGCCCGGCGCTCTGGAAGGCAAGCGGGATGAGGGTCGCGCCCAGCGCTCGGACGGCCTCGTTAACGCTTGATTAGCGCTACCGAGCAATTGTGGTTTGCGCATACCGCCGACAACGACCTCGCGGTGGTGATCAATACACCTTCAAGCCCAAGTCGCGCGAGTGGCCACAGGTCGTCGGCCGAGGGACGTGTCACACCATGAAACTGTTCGACGCCGGCATCGCTATCGGCATCCGGTACCCGAGTGGGTCCATCGCGGCTCAGAACCTGGCGGTCGAGCTGGCCGCCAGGCTCGACGAGCTCGTGCCGGCTCCGATCCAGAGCTTCTCGTCCCAGGTCGCGGCCGGGGTGCCGAGTCAGGACGTGGCCGCGATCTACGTGGGGCTGGCCGACGACTGGCGGGCGGAACCGGGAAGTGCGGGACCGGCCTGGTGGCTCGGCCTCAACGATCTGGCTCTGCGGGTGGTGAACGGGGCCGATCGCATCAATCCGGCGTGCACCGTCCACGAGCTTCACGTGCTGGCCCGGGACGAGTCGCTGCTGCTGCGAGCCATCTGGCTTCTTCTCCACGAACTCGGCTGGCGCCACTATCAGCCAAACGGGGTGGCCGGCCTAACCGAGCTGTGGGTCAGTCGCGCCCAGCAGACCACGCTGCGCACGAGGATCGACGCCGTCTGGTCAGGCGCCGTGGACCACGCCATGTCCAGCATTGCCGGCGGTACCAGCGTCCTCACCTGGTCAGACGGGTCCCGCCACCCAGGAGGGGTGGACGAGGGTGACCTGGCCGGCGCGCTCGGCGTCCGTCCCGTGGTCGACGACCCCACACCGAGCTGGTTGCGTCACATGGGGTGGACGTCGTCGAGCCGGCTCACGCTCGGCAGCGCCTGGCAGGCCGTGATCGACTTCGACCCCACGCTCCAGCCCTGGGACGCCGCAGCCGGAATAGGCCAGTACACCGCCGAGGGCAAGAAACTCTACACCGACGATGCGGCGCTGCAGGCGGCGGCCCGTGCCTATGCCCAGCATCAGTCCGACACCGTCGGCCACGACTGGGTGAGCCTGGCCCGGACCGATGGCGAACTGGGTTGGAAGAACGACTTCGGTGATCCCACCTTCGGGGCGAAGGCTCCGGTGACCCGCCAGATCGAGCTGGCCAACACCGTGGCGACCGATCCCGGCTACGGCGGGCAGGGCGTCGTCATCCAGGCCTACGGTGAGTGCGCTCAGATCCCCCAAGGGGCCCACCCCGACCCCGATCGGGTGTGCGTCATCGTAGTGGAGGCCTATCGCCCCCCGGGCAGGACCATCGAGGCTGTGATTGCCGACTACGTCGACGACACCGGCGCCGCCCGCTGCCCGATCGGCCTCTACCAGTTTCTGTACACCGCCGCCTGGGGACTGGGCGGGATCACCGCCCCCGCGGCAAATCCGGCCGCCCTGGTCGCGGCGGCCAACCGGCTCCGCGCCCTGCCGGCAGCCCGGCCCAAGGTGCTGGGAGGCGAGGCCATGACCGAGTTCGGGCTCTACGGCCTGGGCTACTACTGCTACCTGCGCCTTGCCCTCGACGTCGGCCGAGTCGCCGCCGATTTCACCGAGGCCGATGTGGAGCGCCACGCCAACCAGTTCCTGCACGACATGTTCCCCACCAGCGGTGTCCGGGGCGGCATCCGCAGCTGGTACGGCCACCTGCTCGACCGGGGACACAAGCCGTTGCTGTCGAGCGATCTCCTGCACCATCTGTGGATCGCCCTGCGCCGGGCCATGATCGCCAGTGCTGCGGGCAGCGACGAACAGCTCCGGGTCGTCGAGCTGTGCAAGTACACCCGGTATCTCGATCTGCGGAACGCCTTCGAGGCGGCCCGGGCCGTCGGCGGCGACACCGAGGCGCCCTACGACGACATGATGGCCTGGATCTTCCGCATTCGTGATTCCGGGCTGGTCGACCCCGATGCCCTGTTCGACAAGCCCCTCGACGAGGCTGCTCACACCGCACTGGGTCTCGGTACGGTCCACGCCGCTCTGAACTCGCCCCCGGCGGCCGGGCGGGGCTGGGACACCACTGTGCCGTCCCCGTCGGAGTTCGACGACCCGTCGACCGGCTGGGTCGGCGTCGGCCTGGCGGCCAACCCGGCCCACGGCCTGACCGAGGTTACCTACAGCGACACGCTGGTGGGCGGCTGGAACAACGGCGACCCAAGAGGCCGTCAGACCGCGCCCTACCTGCTGCCCTACAAGGCCAGAGGGACGATGCGGTTGTGGCTCATCCCCACCGACCCGTCGTTCACCTGCGAGTATCGGATCGCCCCGGGCGACGGCGGGGCCCGGGTGGAGCTGGTGAACCAGGCCACCGGGCTGGTCGAGGCCGAGCCTCGACATCGTCGCCACCACTGTGGAGACGCTGCCGGTCACGGTCGGCCAGCTCTACGAGGTCCGGCTCACCACCTACGCCACCCCGGACGGCATGTGGCTGACCTGGTGGGGGAGCTACTCCCCGGCCACACCGCACTACCTGTCGTTCGACCCCGGCCGCGACGGCGACCCCGGCGGTTTCGGGGCGCTCCCTACACCGGTCGATGTTACTTCCTCGTGCCCGACGGCGTGAGCCAGCTCAACTTCTACGCCGAGACCGTGAACGGCCCCATGGAGCTGTACCTGCTCGACGCCAGCGGAGCCGAGGTGAAGGACGCCACCTTCCAGCCTCAGCCCCGGGCCTACCAGTCGCACCCGGTGGCCGGGAGCGGGCGGCGAGTCCTGCGCATCTCGGGGGTGAAAATCAACGAGATCGGGTTCTGGTTGCTGAACTGCCCGAACCTGTTCGCCCTGCATCCCCACGAACTGCTGCGCCCCCTCGACGCCTGAGGGATCTCCGGCAACTTCTGACCGGCCGACGACGTCGGCAACATCGAGTCAGTGACCCGACGGGTACGAACGGGCCCATCGGGCTCACGAAGGATCCGGTGGGGCGTCTCGACCGGACCTCGCTACCGGGAGATGCGACCCGAGTCGGCAAGGTGCGGTGCACACTGTGCCCGTGCCTCCCGATGACGTCGACGAGCTGGCCGCCGTCGCCGGCCCGGTCTTCGCCGCGGACGAGCGCGTGCGCTTCGCCTACGTGTTCGGCTCGGTGGCCGCGGGCACCGCGACCGCGCACAGCGACATCGACCTCGGCGTATCCGTCCAGCCGCGGGGCACGCTGCTCGACGACGCCCGGCTGCACGATGCGCTCGTCGCCGCGCTGGGCCGCGAGGACGTCGACCTCATCGTGCTGGAGGACGCACCACTGTGGTTGCGTTACCGAGTGGTCGGCGGCCGTCCCGTCTACAGCCGCGACGACGTGGCGCGGGTGCGGCACCGCGCCGCGACCGAGCTGGCGTACCTCGATTTCAGGCCCTATCGCGAGATCTACCTCGCGGCCGTGCACGAGCGCGCCCGCGCAGGACGGCTGAGCCGTGGTTGACCGCCCCCGCCTCGACCAGCTGCTCGCCCTGCTCGCGAGGTACGTCGCGATCCTGCGACAGCTGTCGCTGACCCCGCCGGATCAGTTCGCCGACGACCCACGCAACTACGGCAGCGCCGAGCGGTTCCTCCAGCTGGCGATCGAGACGGCGCTGAGCATCGGCAACCACGTCATCGCCGATGCCGGCTTCGACCAGCCCGACACCTATGCCGACATCATCATCGTCCTCGGCAAGCACGGCGTGCTCGACCCGGAGCTCACGGCCGCGCTGCGCCCGATGGCGCGGATGCGCAACCTGCTGGTCCACCACTACGCGGACATCGCCGCCGAACGCGTGCACGAGATCATCCGGACCCGGCTCGGTGACTTCGACCGGTTCGCCGAGCAGATCACGTCCTACGCCGACCTGAGCTGACCCCGCTCAGCTCAAGAATCGACCACGGCCCGCGGCTGGCCGACCTACGGCTCGTCGGTCACGGCCTGACGGCGCTGTAGTCAGGGCAGGACCTCGCCCCCCGTCGTCGCCGCCGCCAGCGTGCGGAACTCGTCGTCCGTCCCGCTGCCGGTGATCAGCAGCCGGACGCCGTCGAGCGCGGCGATGCGGATCGGCTCGCGCGTGTCGTCGGTGTAGGACACCCACGTCGTGCCGGTCACGACGATCGGGCCGGCCGCGACGGGTGCGCCCTGCGCCTCGGTCGCGAGCAGCGCGAGCTCGTCGGCGTCGGACTGCACCAGCCGCAGGTAGTGGCCGTCGGGCGTGAGGTATCCGGTGCGCACGGCCCGGGCGCCGTTCTCGCCGACCCGCGCGGTGTCGACGGCGGTGGCCCGCCAGCCCGAGGGCGGCGCCAGGACCCGGAGCGGGAAGGGCATGGACCCGGCCAGAACGCGCAACTGCGCCGGGGCGTCGACGCTCGGGCCGGCCGCGGGATCGACACTCGGGCCGCCAGGGGCGAACGAGCAGCTGCGCGTCATCCCGGCGAACAGCAGGACGACGGCCACGAGCACGGCGACCGCGCCGACCATGTCGCGGACCGAGAGCGCCGAACGCGGCGGTTTGCCCGGTGGCCCGGGGTCCGGCGGCCCGGAAGGGGAGGCACTGCTCACACCGCCCATCGTCGCAGCCTGAACCGGCGCCCGGCATGCGAGGATCGTCGTCTGTTCCCCGGACCCCTCGGGGCGTCCGGGTGTCGCCGACGACGAAGGGGCCGCGATGACTGAGCGTTCCACCCGCTACCGAGAGGCCCCGGACCGCAACCTCGCCATGGAGCTGGTCCGTGTGACCGAGGCGGCCGCCATGGCGGCGGGCCGCTGGGTCGGCCGCGGCGACAAGAACGGCGGTGACGGCGCCGCGGTCGACGCGATGCGCCAGCTCATCGGCACGGTCTCGATGCGCGGAGTGGTCGTGATCGGCGAGGGCGAGAAGGACGAGGCGCCCATGCTGTTCAACGGCGAGAAGGTGGGCAACGGCTGGGGCCCGGACTGCGACGTCGCGGTCGACCCGATCGACGGCACCACCCTGATGAGCAAGGGCATGCCGAACGCGCTGGCCGTGCTCGCCGTCGCCGAACGGGGCGCGATGTACGACCCGTCCGCGGTGTTCTACATGGAGAAGCTCGCGGTCGGCCCCGAGGCGGCCGGCGCCGTCGACATCGCCGCTCCCGTCGGGGAGAACATCCGCCGGGTGGCGAAGGCCAAGGAGGTCGGGGTCGCCGACGTCACCGTCTGCGTGCTCGACCGTCCGCGCCACCGCGACCTGATCGCCGAGATCCGGCGCAGCGGCGCCCGGATCCGCTTCATCTCCGACGGCGACGTGGCGGGCGCGATCTCGGCGGCCCGCCCGAGCACCGGCGTCGACATCCTCGTCGGCATCGGCGGCACCCCCGAGGGCGTGATCGCCGCGGCGGCGCTCAAGTGCATGGGTGGGGAGATCCAGGGCAAGCTGTGGCCACAGACCGACGAGGAGCGCGCCCGGGCGCGCGACGCCGGGCTCGACCTGGACCAGGTGCTCCTCACCGACGACCTCGTGCGCGGGAACAACGTCTTCTTCTGCGCCACCGGCGTGACCGACGGCGACCTGCTCCGCGGCGTGCACTACCAGGCCGGTGGCTGCACGACGCAGTCGATCGTGATGCGCTCCAAGTCCGGCACGGTGCGGATGATCGACGGGTACCACCGCCTGACGAAGCTGCGGGAGTACTCGTCCGTCGACTTCGACCTGACCGACGAGCAGCTCGCCGCGGAGCCGCCGCTGTTGCCCTGAGACCGGTTCTCGGACGCCGGGACGCCGCCCCGGCCGCGTGTGGTGGTCACTCGATCCGGTCGTGACGCTGGCCGGACCGCGGTGCCGCCCCGATGCTCGACGATGACGTGAGCCCGTCGCGATCGTGCCGGGGCGCGGGGATCGCGGGGGTCGGCAGTGCGCGCGGGGTGGGGAGTCGGAGTGGTCGCCCTCGTGGCGGCCGGCGGGCTGCTCGCCGGGATGGTGATCGGCAGCACGCCGGGAGCGCGGACGGTCGTCGCCCGTGCGCTCGTCACCCTGCCGGCACCGTTGCGCCCCGACGCGGGCGTCCTCGCGGGTCCCGCTGTGGTGCTGCCGCCGGCCCCGTTACCGACGGCGGCACCCGCCGCGCCCGCTCCACCGGGACGGACGCCGGCGACGGGCACGACGCCGGGGCGACGGCCGGCCCCGACACCGACGGCGACCCCGTGCGCCCCGACCGCGACCGCCTGCGTCGACCTGTCCGCCAACCGCTCCTGGCTCCTGCGGGACGGCGAGGTGACCTACGGCCCGGTGCCGATCACGCACGGGCGCCCGGGCTTCCGCACTCCACCCGGCACCTTCCGGGTGGAGTCGAAGAGGCGCGACCACGTCAGCTCGATCTACGACGCCGAGATGCCCTGGTCCGTGTTCTTCAACGGCGGTGTCGCCTTCCACGAGGGCAGCCTCGCCGTGACGTCGCACGGCTGCGTCCACCTGTCACCCGCCGCCGCGGAGACCTACTTCTCCACGCTCTCGGTCGGCGACATCGTGCAGGTGGTCCCGTGAGCGACCTCAGCGCGCCAGGGCGAGCACGGGCTCGGGCAGGATCCCGAGCCGCTGTGCGCGCAGCACGGCGCTGACCCGGTCCGAGACGCCCAGCTTCGCGTACGCGCGCTCCAGGTGCTTGTGCACGGTGCGCTCCGCCACGAGCAGGCGGCGGGCGACGGCCGCGGCCGTCAGCCCGTCGGCCACCAGCGTGAGCACCGACAGTTCCCGCGGCGTCAGGCGCACGTCGGACGCGACGGCGCCGGCGTCGGGGTGCGTCGCGCGCCGTTGCCACTGCCGGAGCGCCGCCGCCTGGCGGTCCAGCCCGGCGATCAGCCTCTGCACGTGGCGGGACAGGCGCATCTGCTCCGCGGAGTAGGCCTCGGGGCGGCCCAGGACGAACCACCGAGGCCCCTCGCTGCTCGGTGGCAGCGGGATCGCGAGCTGGTGCTCGATGCCGTGTCCGCGGCTGAGCTCGGCCCACTGGGCCCGTGCCCGCGGGCCGGCGAGGCCCGACGGCACGTCGGCGACCTGCTGCGGTGCGAGGTCGCCCGTCGTCAGGTAGTAGCGCAGCAGCGGGTGGCACGTGGGTTCCTCGATCGACAGACGCACCCACTCGGCCTGGACGTCGGCGCTGAACATCGTCGGCGGATAGATCCGTTGGACCACCGTCCGTGGATCGGGCCGGTTGTGGTAGCCGCACGCCGCGGCGTCGAACGTCGCCGTCAACGCCGCGGCGATGCGGTCTTCCGGCAGCACCGTCAACGGTGTCACCAGCACGTGCCCGATGAGTTCCAACCATTCGCGCTCGGCATCCACGTTCGACCCCTCCTGCGTGCCCCTCGCCCCGGTAATATGGAGAGGCCGGGCGGCGCGAACCGGACGTGACCACGACACCTTCACCCCATCGGCGCATCTGATCCACTGTGGACCTTCACGGGGCCGGCCGGAGCGCCGACGCCTGACGGGCAGACTGGTGGCATGCAGACCGACACCGGAGACGGGTTCCGTATCGAGCACGACACCATGGGCGAGGTCCGGGTGCCGGCGGAGGCGTTGTGGCGGGCCCAGACACAGCGGGCGGTGGAGAACTTTCCCATCTCGGGCAGGGGTATGGAGCGCGCACAGATCCGCGCACTCGGGCTGGTCAAGGGCGCCGCGGCGCGGGTCAACGCGCGCATCGGCGTGCTGGGTGAGGACCTCGCCGCAGCGATCGCGGCTGCCGCGGACGAGGTCGCCGCGGGCGGGCACGACGCCCAGTTCCCGATCGACGTGTTCCAGACCGGGTCGGGCACCAGCTCGAACATGAACGCCAACGAGGTGATCGCCACCCTTGCCACCCGTGCCTCCGGGATCGAGGTACACCCGAACGATCACGTCAATGCGTCGCAGAGCAGCAACGACGTCTTCCCCACCACGATCCACGTCGCCGCGACCGAGTCCCTGGTCACGGACGTGATCCCCGCGCTGGAGCATCTCGCCGCGACGCTGCGCCGCCGCGCCGACGACTGGGCCCTGGTCGTCAAGGCCGGGCGCACCCACCTCATGGACGCGGTGCCGATCACGCTGGGCCAGGAGGCCGGCGGATGGGCCACCCAGGCCGAGTACGGCGCGGCCCGACTGCGGGACGTGCTGCCTCGGCTGGCTCAGCTGCCGATCGGCGGCACCGCCGTCGGCACCGGGCTCAACGCGCCGGACGGATTCGCTGCAGGCGTGGTCGACGAACTGCGCACCGCCACCGGACTCAACGTGCTGACCGAGGCTCCCGACCACATGGAGGCCCAGGGTGCCCGGGACGGGCTGGTGGAGGCCTCCGGGGCCCTGCGCACCGTCGCGGTGTCGCTGTTCAAGATCGCCAACGACCTCAGGTGGCTCGGGTCCGGGCCGCGCACGGGCCTGGCGGAGCTGGCCCTGCCGGACCTCCAGCCGGGGAGCTCGATCATGCCGGGCAAGGTGAACCCGGTGATCTGCGAGGCGACGATGATGGTCGCCGCGCAGGTGCTGGGCAACGACGCCACCGTCGGGTTCGCCGGAGCGCAGGGCAACCTCGAGCTCAACGTGATGATGCCGGTGATGGCCCGCAACGTGCTCGAGAGCGCCCGGCTGCTGGCGGCGGTGGCGCGGCTGCTGGCGGACAAGGTGGTCGACGGCGCGCAGGCCGACGAGGAGCGCACCCGGGAGTACGCCGAGTCGTCGCCGTCGATCGTGACCCCGCTCAACCGCTACCTGGGCTACGAGGAGGCGGCCTCCGTCGCGAAACAGTCGCTGAAGGAGCGCAAGACCATCCGCGAGGTGGTGCTGGAGCGCGGGCATGTCGAGGACGGGAAGCTGACCGTGGCGCAGCTCGACGCCGCCCTGGACGTGCTGGCGATGACGGGCGCGACCAAACGCGGGTGACCCGACGCGGTGCGCCGTCATCGCAGCTCGCCGGGCGGGTGGGCGACGGCCTCGCGCAGCAGCGCCGTGACGACGGCCGGATCGAGGTCCGTGGCGCGGCGCACCCGGATGCAGGCTGCGGCCGACCGACGCCTTCGGCAGGCGCGTCCGAGCGGCGTGGCTCGTCGAGGGGCTCGCCGCGATCCCGCTCCGGACGCTCGTGGAGGCGGCCCGCAACCTGGGTGCGGGGATGGCCACGGCACTGCTGCGGGTCGTACTGCCGGCGATCCGCAGCGCGGTGCTGGGCGCAGCGTTCCTCACGCTGGCGCTCGTGCTCGGCGAGATCGTCATCGCCCGGATCCTGCTGTACACCGACACGTTCCCGGTCGCGATCGTCGAGGTGGGGCGGAGCCAGGCCGGCGTGGCGGTGGCGCTGTCGTTGGCGAGCCTGCTGATCACCTGGGTGTTGCTGCTCGCCGTGTCGCTGGCCGGGTCGCGTCGGACGAGGCGGGGGTCGTCATGAGCACGGACGAAGCGCGACGCGTCGGCCCGGCCGGTACCAGCGGCAGTACGGCCGCCGTCGAGTTCCGGGGCATCCGGCGCAGCTACGGGGCCACGCACGCGCTCGCGGGCCTGGACCTCGCGCTGCGCCCCGGCGAGCTGCTCGCGCTGCTCGGCCCGTCGGGTTGCGGGAAGACCACGGCGCTGCGGCTCCTCGCCGGGTTCGACCGCCCGACCGCCGGTCAGGTGCTGATCGACGGTCGCGACGTCACGGACGTGCCCGCAAGCCGGCGCGACACCGGGATGGTGTTCCAGGCCTACTCGCTGTTCCCGACCATGACCGCCGCGGAGAACGTCGCGTTCGGGCTGCGGCTGCGCAAGGTCGGGGCGGCGGAACGGCGCCGGCGCGCGGCCGACCTGCTGGAGCTGGTGGGCCTCGGCGACCGCGGCGGCTCCTACCCGCACCAGCTCTCCGGTGGGCAGCAGCAGCGGGTTGCGCTGGCGCGGGCGCTCGCCGTGGCGCCCTCGGTGCTGCTGCTCGACGAGCCGCTCTCGGCGCTCGACGCCAGGGTCCGGGTGCAGCTGCGCGACGAGATCCGCCGCCTCCAGCTCGCGGAGGGGATCACGACGCTGTTCGTCACGCACGACCAGTCGGAGGCGCTGGCGATCGCGGATCGCGTGGCGGTGCTCAACGCGGGCCGCCTCGAGCAGGTCGCGCCGCCGCAGGAGGTGTACGCCTCGCCCGCCAACGCCTTCGTGGCCGCGTTCGTCGGGGTGGTGAACCGGCTCGCGGCCGTGCCGGACGGTCCGGGACGGGTACGGGTGCTCGGGGCGTCGGCCGAGCTGGACGGCGACGCGGGGGCCGGGTCCGTGATCGTCCGGCCCGAGGCGCTCACCGTCGGGGGTGACGGCACGGGCGAGCCCGGAACGGTCGTGACGCGCACGTTCCTCGGCGCGGTCACGCGGCTCGTGGTCGCCACGGACGTCGGCGAGGTCACCGTGGACGCCGCGACGCGGCCGGGGCTGCCGGACGCGGGCGAGCGGACGGTGGTCCGGCTGGACACCGACCGCGTCCGCGCCGCCACCTGACCTCGGTATCCGCGTGGACACCGGTTCTTGTCGGTGGGCGCTGCTTCAATCGCATCGTGTTGTTCGCCGAGGTCGTCGCCTGCTCCGCCGCGGTCGGGGCCACCCGCGCCCGCACCGCGAAGGCCGGGGCCCTGGCCGCGCTGCTTCGCGCCGCGGCGCCCGACGAGATCGAGCCGGCGGCCGCCTGGCTCACCGGCGAGCCGCGGCAGGGCCGGCTCGGGGCGGGCTGGCGCACGCTCGCCGGCCTGGAGGTGCCGCCCGCACCCACACCCGGCCTGCAGGTCGCGGACGTCGAGGCCCGGCTCGACGCGCTGGCGGCCACGTCGGGCACCGGCTCGACGGCCCGCCGCGCCGCGCAGCTCGAGGCGCTGTTCGGGGCCGCGACGGCGGAGGAGCAGCGGTTCCTGCAGCGGCTGTTCACCGGCGAGCTGCGCCAGGGTGCGCTGGAGGGCGTGATGCTGGAGGCGGTCGCCGCGGCGGCGGAGGTGCCCGCGACGACCGTCCGCCGGGCGTTCTTCCTGTCGGGCCGCCTGCCCGAGACCGCCCGGCTCGCCCTCGCGGGAGGCGCCGCGGCGCTCGAGGCGGTCGCGCCGGAGGTCGGCCGGCCGGTCCGGCCGATGCTCGCGAGCCCGGCAGAGAACCTGGACGCCGCGCTCGCGGAGCTGGGCCAGGAGGTGAGCGTCGAGTACAAGCTGGACGGCGCCCGCATCCAGGTGCACCGCGACGGCGACGCGGTGCGGGTGTGGACGCGCACGCTGCGCGAGGTGACCGACCGCGTGCCCGAGCTGGTGGAGCTGGTCCGCGGGCTGCCCGGTCGTCGCGTCGTGCTGGACGGCGAGACCCTCGCGCTGCAGGACGACGGCCGCCCGCGCCCGTTCCAGGAGACCGCGAGCCGCTTCGGGGCCGACAGCCACGAGCTGCTTCTGCGCCCGTTCTTCTTCGACTGCCTGCACCTGGACGGCGCCGATCTCATCGACGAGCCGCTGTCCGCGCGGCTGGAGGCGCTGGAGAGGGCGGCCGGGGCGCACCGGATGCCGGGCGTGCTGCGCCCGTCGACGGGCGAGGCCACGGCGCTGCTGGAGCAGGCGCTGGCCGCGGGCCACGAGGGCGTGATGGTCAAGGCCCTGGACGCCCCGTACGCCGCGGGCCGGCGGGGGCGAGCGTGGCAGAAGGTGAAACCGGTGCACACGCTGGACCTCGTGGTGCTCGGCGCCGAGTGGGGGTACGGCCGCCGGACGGGGACGCTGTCCAACATCCATCTCGGCGCGCGGGATCCGGACGGCGGCGAACCGATCATGGTGGGCAAGACGTTCAAGGGCATGACGGACGCGCTGCTCGCCTGGCAGACGGAGACCTTCCCGCGGTACGCGCGCGAGCAGCGCCGGAACGAGGTGCTGCTGCGGCCCGAGCTGGTGGTGGAGATCGAGCTGGACGGCGTGCAGCGCAGCACCCGCTATCCGGGTGGGGTCGCGCTCCGCTTCGCGCGGGTCGTCCGCTACCGGCCCGACAGGACCGCGGCGGACGCCGACACGATCGATGCGGTCCGGGCGTTGCTGCCGGCCCGTGCGCCAGAGGGAGGGATCATGAGCTGATCCGGCAGACGACCCAGCGGAGCCCGTGGTCGCGCGCGACGGCTCATCGGGCGCTTTCGCCGAGCGCGCGTAGAATCTCTCCACCGTGCGCTTCCTCGACGGCCAGGTGCCCGATCGCGACCTCACCTACGACGACGTGTTCCTCGTCCCCGGCCGGTCGGCCGTCGCCTCGCGGTTCGACGTCGACCTGACCACCGCGGACGGTTCCGGCGCCACGGTTCCCGTCATCGCGGCGAACATGACGGCGGTCGCGGGCCGCCGGATGGCCGAGACGCTGGCGCGGCGCGGGGCGCTGACCGTGCTGCCGCAGGACGTCGCGCCGGAGGCGGTCGCCGAGATCGTCGCGTGGATCAAGTCGCGGCACCCCGTCTGGGACACCCCGCTCGTGCTGCACACCGGCGACGCCGTCGCGGACGTGCTGAACCTGCTGCCCAAGCGGGCGCACGGCACGGTGGTCGTGGTCGACGACGCCGGGCGCCCGGTGGGCACCGTCGACGAGGCGGCGTGCACCGGTGTCGACCGCTTCACCCGCCTCGCCGACGTGCTCGACCCTGCGCCGCTCACCCTGCCGCTGGACACCGCGCCGCGGCAGGTGTTCGAGGCCCTCGGCCCGCGCGGTGTGGCGCTCGGTCTCGACGCCGACGGCCGGCTCGCCGGCCTGCTCACGACGCTCGGTGCCGTGCGCGCCGAGATCTACACCCCGGCCGTCGACGACCGCGGCCGGCTCCGCACGGCCGCCGCGGTCGGCGTCAACGGTGATGTCGCGGTGAAGACGAAGGCGCTGCTCGATGCCGGTGTGGACGTGCTGGTCGTCGACACCGCGCACGGCCACCAGGAGAAGATGCTCGACGCGCTGCGGGCCGTCCGGTCGGTCGTCGGGGAGAGGGGCGGGGCCGACGCTCCCGTCCCGGTCGTCGCGGGCAACGTCGTGACGGCGGAGGGCGTGCGCGACCTCGCCGCGGCCGGCGCGGACGTCGTCAAGGTCGGGGTCGGCCCGGGCGCGATGTGCACCACGCGGATGATGACCGGGGTCGGGCGCCCGCAGTTCTCCGCCGTCCTGGAGTGCGCGGCGGCCGGCCGCGACCACGGCGTGCGGATCTGGGCGGACGGCGGTGTCCGGCACCCGCGCGACGTCGCGCTCGCCCTCGCCGCCGGTGCGTCCGCCGCGATGATCGGGTCCTGGCTGGCCGGCACCTACGAGTCGCCGGGTGACCTGCTGCGCGACGAGTCCGGACGGCCGTACAAGGAGTCGTTCGGGATGGCGTCCAAGCGCGCGGTCAGCGCCCGCACCCGCGGCGACGGCAGCTTCGACCGGGCCCGCAAGGCGCTGTTCGAGGAGGGCATCTCGTCGTCGCGCCAATGGCTCGACCCGCAACGGCCCGGCGTCGAGGACGTGCTCGACGGGATCTGCTCGGGCGTCCGCTCCGCGTGCACGTACGCGGGTGCCCGCACGCTCGACGAGTTCACCGACCGCGCCGTCGTCGGCATCCAGACGGCCGCGGGCTTCGCCGAGGGCACCCCGCACGGCCTCTGACCCCATGAACCGAAAGTGGCTTTCGGTGCAGTCGACTGCACCGAAAGCCACTTTCGCTACGTTCTGGGCCGGCTCGCTACGCCGCCGGGCCCTCCAGCATCTCCGTCACCAGCGCCGCGATCGGCGAGCGCTCCGACCGGGTCAGCGTGATGTGGGCGAACAGCGGGTGGCCCTTCAGCTTCTCGATCACGGCCGCCACGCCGTCGTGCCGCCCCACCCGCAGGTTGTCCCGCTGCGCGACGTCGTGGGTGAGCACGACCCGCGACGCGGTGCCCAGGCGGGAGAGCACCGTGAGCAGCACGTTGCGCTCCAACGACTGCGCCTCGTCCACGATGACGAACGAGTCGTGCAGCGAGCGGCCGCGGATGTGGGTCAGGGGGAGCACCTCGAGCATCCCGCGGGCCAGCACCTCGTCCAGGACCGACTGGCTCACCAGTGCACCGAGGGTGTCGAAGACGGCCTGTGCCCAGGGCGCCATCTTCTCGCTCTCGCTGCCGGGCAGGTATCCCAGGTCCTGGCCGCCGACCGCGTAGAGAGGCCGGAACACGACCACCTTGCGGTGCTGCTGGCGCTCCAGCACCGCCTCCAGCCCCGCGCACAGCGCGAGCGCCGACTTCCCGGTGCCGGCGCGCCCGCCGAGCGACACGATGCCGACCTCGGGGTCGAGCAGCAGGTCCAGCGCGATCCGCTGCTCGGCCGAGCGGCCGTGCAGCCCGAACGCCTCGCGGTCGCCGCGGACCAGCCGGACGCGCTTGTCCGCCGTCACCCGGCCCAGCGCCGCCGACCCGCCGCCGAGCAGCCGAAGCCCGGTGTTGGCCGGCAGGTCCCGAGCCGCGTCGAGGTCGATCACGCCGTCGTGGAACAGGGCGTCGACGTCGTCGCTCCCGACCTCGATGTCCGCCATTCCGGTCCACCCCGAGGGCACCACGTCGAGCGCGTGGTACTCGTCGGCCGCCAGCCCGACCGCCGCCGCCTTCACCCGGAGCGGCATGTCCTTGGTGACCAGCACGACCTCGCCGAGTCCGGCCGCGCGCCGTTCGGCGGCCAGGTTGAGCGCGCAGGCGAGGATGCGGCTGTCGTTGGCGTCGCTGCGAAAACCTGCCGGGAGCACCTCCGGGTCCGTGTGGTTGAGCTCGACGTGCAGGGTGGCCCCGCCGGATCCGATCGGGACCGGGGCGTCGAGGCGACCGTGCAGGATGCGCAGCTCGTCGAGCTGGCGCAGCGCGGTGCGGGCGAACCATCCGAGCTCGGGGTGGTGGCGCTTGCCCTCCAGTTCGGAGATCACCACCAGCGGGAGGACCACCTCGTGGCCGTCGAACCGGGTCAGCGACCACGGGTCGGACAGCAGGACCGAGGTGTCGAGCACGTAACAGCGGGCGGGGCTGTCGGTCACGGATGCTCCCTCGCGGGCGCGGCACCGCACCCACTTGTCCGGTGGGCCGGGCGGCCGTGGCGCGACCCCCGCGCGACGCGGCGGGACCGCGCCGGCAGGGCTCGCGAGGGCCGGGTGCCGGCCCCCTCAGGTCGGAGCCCTCTTCGACAACCGCCCCGCCGCCGCACCGGTCGGTACGTCGCGACGATAAGGGGTCGAAAAGGGCTCAGTAGCGCCAACCAGGGCCTCCCGGGCGGTCCGCATCGGCTACGTTCCGCCACAGCGGACGATATCGGCGGTCGCCCCCGTGCGGTCAACAGCAACACGGACAGATCAACGAAGCGGCCGAGCAGAATTAACACTTCGGTCTACCGCTCGTCGTCAATCGGCTACCGCCCGTCGACCATCCACCTACGCTAAGTACTCGTTCGGCTGCGCAGCGCATGCAGCGCGGCCGGGTCGTCGAGCAGCCGACAGTGCTGCCCCACGGGCTCCGAGCCGCCCTCCAGCCACGTCCGAACGATCACCGCACCCTCGACGGAGGCGGCGACGTGCGCCCGCCACAGCGGGCGGGCAAGGGCCTCGACGACGCGCCGGGCGCGTCCCGCGTCGAGCAGCAACCAGCGCCGCACGTGCTCCTCGGCGGCCGCGACCCGCCCGCTCGTGGGCGGTCCGTCGTCGTGCAGCAGCAGGGCAGCGTCGAGTCGCACCCGCCGCAGCACCGCCAGGACGGGGTCGAGCCGCTCGGCGAGCTCACCGTCGAGGGGAACGGCGACCGGCGCGAGCACGTCCGACGCCCACCGGCCCCACCGCGGTCCGACCGCCGTCCCGAGCGCGCACTCGGCGAGCCCCTCGGACACGACGGTCTGCGGCGAGCCGAGCAGGGTGATCCCCTGCTCGACGCGTCCCGCCGCGACGGCTGCCTCGGCGCGGCTGCACTCGACGTGGTGGCCGGGATAGGCCTCGTGCGCCACCAGCCGCGACAGCCGGGCCGCGCCGAGCACCGCACCCGCGTTGACCTGCACGAGCGAGCGGTGACCGCCGGTGTAGGTGTGCAGCGCGCTCCACGAGGCGTCGTCGACGAACCGGTACGCGACGGCCTCGGCCGGCGGGAGCCCGTACCGCGAGGCCACCCGGCGCCGCAGCGCCGTCGACAACGCGCGGACGGCGGGACCCAGCCGCTCGCGCGGCACAGCGTCCCGGCGGCGGTGTGCGGCGAGCCGCTCCGCCACCGTCCCGCGGCCGCCCAGCAACGCGGCGAGCTCCCGGTGCGCCGCGCGGTAGGCGTCCGGGTCACCGGGTGTGGCGGACAGACCGAGGCACTCCTGCACCTCCCGCCGGAACGGCACGCGCTGACCGGCCAGGCCGCGTGCCCGCCACTCGAGAGCGCTCAGCTGCGCCGCGAGGAAGCGTTCCCGGGCAGGCGACAGCCCGGCGTCCGGTAGCGCGGCCGCCAGCCGCCCCGCCTGCCGGACCAGCTCGGCGGCGGTGGGTACCGGTTCGTTCCCGACCGTCCACCGCACGACCGGGTCCACCGCCACGGGAGCGACGAGTGCGGGAACCAGGCGGCGCAGACGCAGGCACAGCGCGACATAGGCCACCGACAGGTCGCCGCCCGGCACATCCGCCGCCACCCGCGCACGGTAGCCCCGAACACCCCGTAACGCGCGGTGCGCGCCGGGGAAAAGTTGCGCCCTCCTCCGAGTGAAAACACTTCACGCACGGTGCGCACATCGCCGGGAATCCGGCATTCCGCCGCCGCGACAATCCGCCCGAAGGGAGGCACAACTGCACGCCAGGTAATTGTTTCATCCGATGGTGGTACGCAGTTTGTGAAAGTTCCCGACACTTGGCTAGATTTCTCCTCAGTCAGCGCGGCTCCCCAGTGAAGACGCTGACCCGAAATGGGAACGGCCCCGGTCGTCCCCGACATCAAACAGGAGAGAACTGTGCTGAAGAAGGCTGGAATCGCCGTGGCCGCGGCTGCCGTCGGTCTGCTCGCCGTGAGCCCGCTCGCCTTCGCCGGTGAGAGCGGCAAGAGCCACCACGGCCACTCCCACGGTGCCACGGACGTGAACTCGTACCAGGAGAACTCCGAGGGCCTGGTCAACGTCTCGGACATCAACGCCAACGTGCCGGTCAACGCGCTGAACTGCGACGAGGTCGACCTGGGCCTCGTCCCGATCGACGTCAAGCAGGTCACCGCGCCGATCACCGGTGCGCTGGCGCTGTTCGGCTCGGTCGAGACCGAGCAGACGACCCTCACCGACAACTCCTGCAGCACCAACCAGACGTCGGCGGTCGACACGTCCAGCCCAGGCCAACGAGCTGAGCTAGACGTTCTCCCAGAAGGGCGTCGGACCTCCGGGTCCGGCGCCCTTCTGTTCGTCGTTCACGATCCGAATCGACGGTGGCGGGCGGCGTAGTCGCGCAGTGCCCGCAGGAAGTCGACTTTCCGGAACTCGGGCCAGTACGCCTCGCAGAACCAGAACTCCGAGTGCGCGGACTGCCACAGCAGGAAACCCGAGAGACGCTGCTCGCCCGAGGTGCGGATGACCAGGTCGGGATCGGGCTGGCCGGATGTGTAGAGATGCGCCGCGATGTGGTCGACGTCGAGGACCTCGGCGAGCTCCTCGATCGACGTGCCGGTCTCGGCGTGCTGCAGCAGCAGCTTGCGCACCGCGTCCGCGATCTCCTGCCGGCCGCCGTAGCCGACCGCGACGTTGAGCTGCATTCCCGACCGGTTCTGGGTCCGGGCGGCCGCGGCGGACAGCCGCTGGGCCAACGTCCCCGGCAGCAGGTCGAGCGCGCCCACGACGCGCAGCCGCCACGGTGCACCCGGCGCGGCCAGCTCGTCGACGACGTCGGCGATGATCTCCAGCAGCGGCTCCAGCTCGTCCGCCGGGCGGGTCAGGTTGTCGGTGGACAGCAGGAACAGCGTGACGACCTCGACCCCGGCCTCGTCACACCACGCCAGCAGGTCCGCGATCTTCGCCGCGCCCACCCGGTGACCGGTGTTGACGTCGCGGAAGCCCTCTTCCCGGGCCCAGCGCCGGTTGCCGTCGAGCATGAGGGCGACGTGCCGGGGTCGCTGGACGTCGGGCAGGGACAGTTGCCGACTGATCCTGCGCTCGTACACCGAGTACAGGAGGTCCCGCACGCCCACGGACGATCAGCGTACGCCGCGGCACCACACTCCCCCGCCCGGTCGGCGCCCGCGCGCGCTGTGACCTCGGCTCCTTCGCAACCTCGGTCACAGCGGTGGCCGGAGCGCCCGACGGCGCGCCACCCGTGCCGTAATGTCGCCGAGCGTGACGACCGGTGAGACGACGGGGAGCGCTCCGTTCCCGGCCTTGCCGAAGCCCCGCATGCGGGGGTGGTTGCACTTCTGGTCGTTCGCCGTGTCGATCGCGGCGTGTGCCACGTTGATCGCGGTGTCGGCCGCCCTGGTCGGGGCAGCCGCGGCGGCCGCCACGGCCGTCTACAGCGTCACCGTGCTCGGCCTGTTCGGCATCAGCGCGCTCTACCACCGGCACACATGGCACTCGTCACGCAGCCGTGCGGTGATGCGCCGCCTGGACCACTCGATGATCTTCCTGTTCATCGCCGGGTCGTACACACCGGTCGCGGTGCTGGCGATGGACCGGCCCACCGCGGAATGGGTGCTCGCCGTGGTGTGGACGGGCGCGCTGGCCGGGGTCGCGCTCAAGACACTGTGGCCGTACGCGCCCGCCTG
Source organism: uncultured Actinomycetota bacterium (assembly GCA_963780835.1). Taxonomy (GTDB): domain Bacteria; phylum Actinomycetota; class Actinomycetes; order Mycobacteriales; family Pseudonocardiaceae; genus Pseudonocardia. The sequence continues at coordinate 174,061 of CAWADQ010000024.1, forward strand.
GGTGGGGGTGCCGATCTACGTCGCGCTGGGTTGGGTCGCGGTGTTCGTGCTGCCGGACCTCCTGCACAACGCGGGTGTCGCCGCGCTCGTGCTGCTGCTCGTCGGCGGCGCGCTCTACACCGCCGGTGGGGTCATGTACGCGCTGCGCCGGCCCGACCCCTGGCCCAGCACCTTCGGCTTCCACGAGTTCTTCCACGCCGCGACGGTGCTGGCCGCGATCTGCCACCACGTCGCGATCTGGCTGGCGCTGTTCCCGGGCTAGTACATCCAGGCCCATGCATCTATTACGCCGTGCACTCTGCGTGCGTTGGTCCACAGGACGCTGCGGTAGGCGGTGTCATTCCATCTGTGGACTCCGGCGTGCTCCCTCGGCGTTGGTCCACTAGGAGACGCCCGTCAGGCGCCCTCGCCGGTCGGGCCCTTGGCACGCAGGTCGTCCACCTTGGCCATCGCCGCCCGCAACTCGTTGAGCCACTCGTCGGCGTGCTGCCCGACCAGCCGTACCGCCCACGACAGTGCATCCGAGCGCGACCGCGCCACCCCGGAGTCGACCAGCGTGTCCAGCACGATCCGCTCCGGCTGCCGCAACCGGGTCATGACCGGCACCGACGCCACCGTGAACAGCTCGACCTGCTCGCCGAGCCGCGCACCCCACGCGACCTTGCGCTGGTAGCGGTGCTCGGCCTGGCGCGCGATCTCGATCCGCTCGTCCCGGGTGGTCTCCCGGAACCGGGAGATCCGTCCCGCAGCGGCCGCCGCCCGGTCCGCGCGCCCGGCCTCGGTGTCGGCGAACTCGCCCTCCAGCGGCGGCAGCTCACCGACGATCACGATCTCCTCGCGGTCCACCGTGACCTCCGGCGCTCCGGCGAACCAGCCGTCGGGCAGCCGCCCCGAGAGCCACGCCGCGACGTCGGTCGTGGACGGCAGGTCGGCCTGCTGCCAGCCGCCCCGCCCCGGCCCGCGCCCACCACGTCCGCCCGGCCCGTGCCACCGTCCGTGCATCTTCCCGTTCATCGCCGCCTCCTCAGTGCGTCAGCGATTACGAGATTACACCGCAACTGTCGCGCGGCCCACTCCGCGATGGTTCGCGCCGGGAGAACACGCGAGTCGGCACCTTCGCCCTCCCGAACCTGCAGTTGCGACCGGCTCCTCGACCTGACGAACGTGCCGACTCGCGGCGGCAAACGTGGCGACTCGCGCGTGCACGGGCGCGCGCATCCGGGCTGACGAACGTGGCGACGCTCGGGTGGTTACGGGGTGAGGAGGAGGGCTGCGGTGAGCTCCTCGACGGTCGTGACCGGGCGGTCGCAGACGAACCCGCGGCAGACGTAGGCCGCCGCGGCGCCGTCGACGAGCGGCCGGTGGGCGAGCAGCGGTACTCCCGGAGCGTCCGGCGGGCCGGCCACGACGACGGTGCCGCCGGGGGCGATCGCGCGGGCGTGACCGGCGAGCGCGTCCCGGTCGGTGTCGACGCCGACCACCGCGACCTGCAGCGGGCCCCGCGCCGCGGCCTCGGCGACCGTCAGCCAGTGGCCGGCGAACCGGGGGAACCGCCGGGCCAGGCCGCCCGCCGTCCGCAGCGCCGCCTCCGCGGCGGCGCGGTACCGCTGCGGGTCGTCGACCAGCACGGACGCGGTCAGCAGCGCGCCCGCGAGGGCCGCGGCACCGCTCGGCGTGGCGTTGTCGGTGATCTCCCGGGGCCGATGCAACAGCGCCTCGGCATCGTCCGCGGTGTCGAAGAACGCGCCGGCCGATGACCGGGTCGGCGAAGTGGGCCAGGGTCAGGTCGAGCACCTCGACGGCCCGCTCCAGCCGGTGCGCCGCACCCGTGGCCTGATGCAGCGCGAGCAGCGCCTCGGCGAGGAAGGCGTGGTCCTCCAGCACACCGGCCGCGGCGCCGACGGCGCCGTCGCGCGACGAGCGGCGCACGCGGCCGTCCACGACGTGCCGTTCCAGCAGCAGGTCCGCGGTCGCGTCGGCGGCCGCCACCCAGTCCGGCCGGCCCAGCGCGGCGCCCGCCTCGGCGAGGGCGAGCACCGCCATTCCGTTCCATGCCGTGACGACCTTGTCGTCACGGGCGGGCTGCGGGCGCCGGTTCCGCGCGGCGAGCAGCGTGGAGCGGATCCGCCGCCAGCGCGCCGGATCGTCGGGGTCCGCGGGCAGCTGCAGGGTCGACGAGCCGTGCTCGAACGTCCCCTCCGGCGTGACCGCGAGCAGCTGCGCGGCCCAGGCACCGTCCTTCTCGCCGAGGACCTCCGTCAGCTCGGCGGGCGTCCAGGCGTAGGTCAGACCCTCGACGCCGTCCGTGTCGGCGTCCAGCGCCGAGGCGAACCCGCCCTCGGGCGTGCGCAGGTCCCGCAGCAGGAACTCCGCGGTCTCCTCCGCCACCCGCCGGGCGAGGGCCGCATGCGGGCCCGCGATGCGGGCGAGGTGGGCGTAGACCCGCAGCAGCAGCGCGTTGTCGTAGAGCATCTTCTCGAAGTGTGGAACGACCCAGCGCGCGTCCACGCTGTAGCGGGCGAACCCGCCCGCGAGCTGGTCGTACATGCCACCGCGGGCCATCCGCCCCGCCGTCGCCGCCGCGAGGTGCAGCGCCTGACCCGACCCTGTGCGCTCGTGGTGGCGCAACAGGAACTCCAGCGTCATCGACGGCGGGAACTTCGGCGCGCCCCCGAACCCGCCGTTCACGGCGTCGAACTCGCCGACCAGTTCCTGCACGGCGGCCTCCAGCGCCTCCGTGTCGAGCCCCGCGGGCGGCAGGGCCGCAGCGGCGTTGTCGGCCAGCCGGGCGGCGATCTGCCCCGCGGAGCTGCGCACCCGCGCACCGTCGTCGGTCCACGCCTGCGTGACGGCGGCGAGCAGGCGCCGGAAGTGCACCGTCGGGTAGTAGGTGCCGCAGTGGAAGGGCTCCCCCGCCGGGGTGAGGAAGCAGGTCATCGGCCAACCACCCTGCCCGGTCATCGCCTGGGTGGCGGCCATGTAGACCGCGTCGATGTCGGGCCGCTCCTCGCGGTCGACCTTGACGGCGACGAACCCGGCGTTGACCTGCTCGGCCGTCGCGACGTCCTCGAACGACTCGTGGGCCATGACGTGGCACCAGTGGCAGGCCGCGTAGCCGACCGAGAGCAGCACGGGCACGTCCCGGCGGGCGGCCTCCTCGAACGCCGCGTCCGACCACTCCCACCAGTCGACGGGGTTGTCGGCATGCTGCAGCAGGTACGGGCTCGTGGCGCCGGCGAGACGGTTCGGCATGAGCCCAGCCTGTCAAAGACCGCGGACCGGGACGTCGTCAGCTGCGGACGGATGCGTTCCCGGGCTCGTCGCCGCTCGTCGGGGTGGCCGAGGGTGTCGTACGTCCCTCGATGGCGTCCGACGGGTCCGGCGTCGCGGGGTCCGGGGTGCCGTCGGGCTCGTCGAACGAGGCCGGCACCTTCCGGAGCTGCTTGTTCATCGAACGGACGAGCAGGATCGTCGCGAGGAAGAGCAGCACGAGGACGACGAAACCGATGGGCGATGCCTTTCCGAACTCCTCGCCCTTGCCGGGCGGAGGAGCCGGGTCCTGCGCCAGCACCGCCACGAACTGCCCCACCGGCCCACCGAGATCGACCAGCACGGCCGCCTCCTCCCTGCGTCGGCCTACGAGTCTAGCTGCGAGGCCGCTCAGCTCGCCCGACGCTCCCGTGCCGCCACCTCGATCCCGGCGAACAGGTCGTCTTCCGGCAGCGGCGACTCCACCAGCGAGCGGACCAGTTCGTAGTCCTCCGTCGGCCAGACCTCGCGCTGCAGGTCTTCCGGGACGTGGAACCACCGGCTCGTCGGGTCGATCTGCGTGGCGTGGGCGCGCAGGGCCTCGTCACGGACCGGGAACCAGTCGGCGCACTGCACGCGGGTGGTCACGCGGGCCCCGGGGTCGGGAATGTCGGCCGACCAGTTCGCCAGCCACTCCCCGTACGGCGACTCGAGCCCACGCTCCAGCAGCGCGGCGTGGAAGGCCTCCATGCGGGCGCGGGAGAACCCGTGGGAGTAGTAGAGCTTGAGCGGCTGCCACGGCCGGCCGGCGTCCGGATACCGATCGGGGTCGGCCGCTGCGTCGAAGGCCGCGACGGAGATCTCGTGGCAGCGGATGTGGTCCGGGTGCGGGTAGCCGCCGCGCTCGTCGTAGGTGACCAGGACGTGCGGGCGCAGCTCGCGGATCACCGCGACCAGGCGGCCGACCTGCTCGTCGATGTCGCCGAGCGCGAAGCAACCCTCGGGCAGCGGCGGCGGCGGGTCGCCCTCCGGGAGGCCGGAGTCGACGTAGCCCAGCCAGCGGTGCGACACGCCGAGGATCTCGGCGGCGCGGGCCATCTCGGCGCGGCGGACGGCGGGCATGTCGTCGAGGACGCCCGGCCTGTCCATCGCGGGGTTGAGGATGCTGCCGCGCTCGCCGCCGGTACAGGTGACGACGGCGACCTCGCGCCCCTCGTCGGCGTAGCGGGCGCACGTGGCGGCGCCCTTGCTGGACTCGTCGTCGGGGTGGGCGTGCACGGTCGTCATGCGCAGGGGCCCCCCGTCGAGGGAGCCACCCGCGGTGCGCAGGAGTTCGGAGGTCGACATCGGGTGCCGCGGTCCTTCCAGTGCTCTGTCTCAGGGTGCTGGTCAGGCGCGAGGCTTTCCGGCCTCGCTGGCGTTCGTCCGGGATCGTGGCAGAGACCCCCGACAGTTCCGTCTGCTCCCACTGCAACAGCGCGACCCGCGCGAGCCTTCCCGGCTCCGTTGCCGGCCCCCTCAGCCATCGTTGACCAGCGGGAACAGTGAGTGCGGAACTCTTTGCGGCCCTGAACCGTTCGCCGAAAGAGCACGACGCGACGATTGCACCGTGTTACGGTGAGGCACACACGGCCCGCAGGCGGGTCGTGTTTTTCCTTACTCGGGCCCCGGGGCGGACGCCGACTCCGGGCAACGACACGTACCACCGCGTCGGGCTAGCCGTCCCGACGGACCCGCACGGGCCCGCGGGTGCACGACCGGATCGCTGGAGGAGTGATGACCGTGGACACGCAGGTGACCTGGCTGACCCAGGAGGCCTACGACCGGCTCAAGCACGAGCTCGACGAGCTGATCGCGAACCGCCCCGTCATCGCCGCGGAGATCAACGCCCGACGCGAGGAGGGCGACCTCAAGGAGAACGGCGGCTATCACGCCGCCCGCGAGGAGCAGGGCCAGCAGGAGGCCCGGATCCGGCAGCTCCAGGAACTGCTGCGCACCGCCCAGGTCGGCGTCGCCCCCACGGCGTCGGACACCGCCTCCCCCGGCATGGTGCTCACCATCCACTACGACGACGACCCCAACGACGTCGAGAAGCTCCTGCTCGGCTCGCGCGAGGAGGGGGCGCACGGGGACCTGCAGGTCATCTCGCCGAACTCGCCGCTGGGTGCCGCCCTGCTGGGCGCCCGCGTGGGCGAGACCCGCGAGTACCGGCTGCCGGACGGCGGCAGCATGAAGGTCACCCTGGTGTCCGCGGAGCCGTTCAGCCGGCTGAGTCCGCCCGTCGGGGCCCTGAGGAACGTGCTCCTCAGGGCCCCGACGCGTGCACCGCCCCGACGAGGCCGTGGCCTGCCGCGCGCAGCGCCTCGGACAGGTCGGCGATGTGCTGGTGACCGCGCGTCTCCAGGCTCACCGAGACATCGACCTCACCGAGGTGCAGCGCCCCCGAGATGCGCGAGTGCGCCACGTCCAGCACGTTCGCCCCCTGCTCCCCGATCAGCGTCAGCAGCGCCGCGAGCGCGCCCGGGCGGTCGGCGATCCGCATGCGCAGCTCGACGTGGCGGGCGGCCACGGCCATGCCGTGCCGGATCATGTGGCCCAGCACCACCGGATCGATGTTGCCGCCGGAGAGCACGGCGACCGCCGGCGTCGCGAACCGCCGCGGGTGCTCCAGCAGCGCGGCCACCGCCGCCGCGCCCGCCGGCTCGACGAGCAGCTTCGCCCGCTCCAGGCAGTGCAGCAGCGCCCGCGACAGCGCATCGTCGTCCACGGTGAGGATCTCGTCGACGAGGGCCGTGACCTGCGGGAACGTCACATCGCCCGGCCTGCCGACCGCGATGCCGTCCGCGAGGGTGCGCATCACCGGCAGCGCCGTCGGCGCGTGCGCGATCAGCGACGGCGGCCACGCGGCGGCACCCTCGGCCTGCACGCCCACCACCCGCACACCGTCCGGCAGCGCCGCCGCGACGCCGCCGAGCAGGCCGCCGCCCCCGGTCGGGACCAGCACCGTCGCCACGTCCGGGCACTGCTCGACGATCTCGAGCCCGACGGTGCCCTGGCCGGCGATCACGTCGACGTGGTCGAACGGGTGCACGAGCACCGCGCCGGTGCGCTCGGCGAACGCGCACGCCTGCGCGAGGCTCTCGTCGACCGTCGCGCCGACCAGGTGCACGGTCGCGCCGTACCCGCGGGTGGCGTCGACCTTGGGCAGCGCCGCCCGCTCCGGCATGAACACCGTGGCCCGGACGCCGAGCATCTGCGCGGCGAGCGCGACGCCCTGCGCGTGGTTGCCGGCGCTGGCGGCGACAACGCCGCGGGCCCGCTGCCCCGCGTCGAGCCGGGCGATCCGCGTGTACGCACCGCGGATCTTGAACGACCCGGTGCGTTGCAGGTTCTCGCACTTCAGCAGCACGGGACCGCCGCACAGCTCGCTCAGCGCCCGCGAGTTCGCCATGGGGGTGGGCGCCACGACACCGGCGAGCAGCTCGCGGGCCGCGCGGACGTCGGCCGGGCCGACCGGGGGTGCCGCCGCGGGCCGGACCGGATGCGTGACGGTCATCTGCGCAGTCTGCCAGCGGTGCCGGTAATGTCAGGGGTGACGGTGTTCGTGGCCCCCGTATGGCCCCGGGCGCCGGAGGGGGTCCGGATGACACGTGTGCGGGACATCGCCCCGCTGGTGGCGGCCGCTGCACTGGCCGTCGGGGCCGTCGTCGCCGCCCGGACGGCGGGGTGCGACGACCCCGGCCACTACGAGGTGCGCTCGTGGGGCTACGAGCTCGTCGGCGGCTGCATCGCGCCCGGCGACATCGTCGTCCCGAACCCGGCGCCCGCCCCGAAGCCGGTCGACGCGACGTTCGCGCGGGACTGACGCCACGCTCTCCCGCTTGCCCCCTCGGGCAGGCTGTCGCGGTGGAGATCCTGCTGCTTGTCGTCGGCCTCATGCTGGCTGCCGTCGTGCTCGTCGGCGTCGGCGACCGGCTGCGGCTGCCCCGGCCGGCGCTGATGCCAAGTATGTCCTGTAGATCAGCGCCGCAGCGAAGCAAGGCGTTGATCTACAGGTGAAGTGGAGGTGCTCGGCGCCGCCGTGGCGTTCGTGCCCGGCCTGCCGGCCTTCCTCGCCGTGGCGCTGGTCGCCGCCACCGTCGCGGGAACCGCGGCTGCGCTCGTCCCGGGGCTGGCCGTCACCGCCGCGATCGCGCTCGGCGGGCCTGCCCGAGATGCTGGGGCACGCCGCGGTGGTCGTCGCCGCGGTGGTCGCCGTGCGGGTCGCGTGGATGGTGATGGCGTGGCTGCTGATCGTGCGGTCCGGGGACGTCACGGCCGCGCCGCGGACCCCGCGCGAGGTGGCGGTGCTGACGTGGTGCGGGATGCGGGGGCTCGCGACGCTCGCGCTGGCCCTCTCGTTGCCGACGACGACGGCCGACGGGGCGGACTTCCCGGCGCGCGCGGAGATCGTCGTCATCGCCTCCACCGTGCTGGTGGTGACGCTGCTGCTGCCGGGCTTCACGTTGCCCACGCTGGCCCGGGCGCTCGGGGTGGCCGAGGACGCCGACGCCGAGCACGCCGCGGAGCAGGTCGTCGCGCAGGGGGCCCGGCACGCGGCCCTCGCCCGGATGGCCGAGGAGGAGCGGGCCGCCAACCTGCCCGAGGAGGTGTCGACCGCGCTGCACGAGCGGATGGCCCTGCTGGGCGGCCTGCTGCGCGGCGAGCCGGTGACCGAGGGCGACCGCGACCGGCTCGAGGCGATGCGCCGCGGCCGCGCGGTGGTGCAGCGGATCCAGAACTCGGCGCTGGCCGCAGCCCGCGCCGAGGTGCTCGCGGCCCGCCGGGAGCCGGGCGTCGACCCGGAGGCCGCGGACCGCGTGTTGACCCGGCTGGACCTGCGGACGGTGCTGCTCGACTGATGTACCGGAAGTGGCGTTGGGTGGCACTGGCACCTGCAGGCGCACGGCGCACTTCAGCGCGGGTCGTTGGTTGACACTGCGGCGTAAAGTCACGGCCGTTGGTCTCTCGGGGTTGGGAGGCGCGCGATGTCATGGCACCTGCGGGGCAGCTACGTAGAGACGTGCTCTTGTGAGTTGATGTGCCCGTGCAACCTGTCGTTCGATCACGGAGCGACGTACGACTTCTGCCGGGTGACTCTGGTGTTCAACATCCGCGAGGGAGCGGTGGACGGCACGGACATCGCCGGCTGCAAGGTGGCGATCATCGCCGACACCCCGAAGATCATGACGCGAGGGCGACTGGCGGGTCGGGCGTGTATCGTCGGCGAGGAGGCGAGCGACGCCCAATTCGACGCAGCTCGTGCGGGTTTTCAGCGGCCAGCTCGGCGGCCCGATGGCCGGTCTGGCCCCGCTCATCGGCGAACTGCTCGGCGCCGAGCGCGCCGCGATCGAGATCGACGACGACGGGTCTGCGACACTGCAGTACGCGTCGGCGACGGGATCGACTTCGAGATCGAGGACATCGTGCCGTTCGGCGTGGAAACCGGTGAGCCGGTGCGGTTCGCCGGGATGTTCCACCCGGTCGCGTCGGACCTGACGATGGCCGAGGCGAAGCGGTCGCGCATCAACGCCTTCGGCATCCAGTACGACGGAAAGACGGGTCTGTCGACGTCGGACTTCTCGTGGGCCGCCTGACCTGATGGCTGCCGAGCAGGCCCACCCGGTCACCGGCAGCGGCCTTCGGCCCGGCCTTCGCCGCTTGCGGGTGCGCCTGGGGTTGGTGCTCGCGCTCTTCGGTCTCGCCGCCGTGGGTTGGTGGTGGATCGTCGGCCAGATGCAGGGGATGGACGAGGGGCCCTGGACGTCCCTGGGCACGTTCGGCTGGTTTCTCGGTGTCTGGGTCGTGATGATGGCGGCGATGATGTTCCCGTCGGTCGCCCCGACGGTGGCGCTGTACTCCCGCATGACCAAGACCCGGCTTCCGCTGGCGCCGGCCGCGTTCACCGCGGGCTATCTCCTCACGTGGGCAGCTGCGGGCGTCGCAGCCTGGACGATCGCCCTCGGCACCAGCCGTCTGGCAGGCGATGTCCTGGCCTGGGGCAATGCCGGGCGGACGGCTCGCCGGGGCCACCGTCATCGTCGCGGCCGTCTACGAGCTCACCCCGTTGAAGGACGTCTGCCTGGGCAAGTGCCGCAGCCCTCTGGGATTCCTGCTGGGCTCGTGGCGCGACGGGTTGCTCGGCGGCCTACGGATGGGAGCGAAGAACGGCGCCTGGTGCGTGGGCTGTTGCTGGGCCCTGATGGCATCGCTGTTCGCGCTGGGCGTCATGAGCATCACCTGGATGGCGGTCGTCGCCGGGCTCATCGCCATCGAGAAGACCCTGCCCTGGCGGCGTATCGGCCACCTACGGCACGGCTGCCCTGCTCCTCGTCCTGGGCGTGCTGATCCTCGCCGCCCCGCACGCGATTCCCTGGCTCACCGTGCCCGGCGACCAACCGATGCAGATGATGGCCTCGGACGGTTCGTAGCAACTGCCCTGGCCGGCCCCGTGCCCCGGCTATCGTTGTCCTTTATGCCGGGTCCACACGCGGCTCGACATCGGCGGAATGGGCGGTATGTGATGGCCGTATCAGGGCGCTGGCACAGTGGTGGATTGGCATGTGCGGGGCTCCTACTTCGAGGCATGCAACTGCGAGGCGATCTGCCCGTGCCGCAGCGTGGGTGGCAGGCCCGGCGGACCATCCAGCTTCGGGGAGTGCTTCGGCACGTTGTCGTGGCACATCCACGACGGCAGCGCCGACGGTATCGACCTGTCCGACCTGCGGACCGTCATGTCGCTGCGCTACCTCGACCGGGTACAGCCGAGCACCCCCTGGGAGGTCGTCCTCTACGTCGACCACGGCGCTGACGCCGGACAACGTGCCGCGATCGCCGACATCTTCCTCGGCCGGGCAGGAGGCACGGTTGCACGGCTGTACGGACCAGCCATCGGCGAGGTCCACGCCGTGCGTCCAGCCCGGATCACGCTCGAGCACGCCACACCCCGCAAGCGCATCGGCGTCGTCGGCTACCTGACGGTTGAGGCCGAAGGGGAGGCCTCCGAGCCCGGCGACGTCCAGTGTGGCATCCCGGGCTTCGACCACCCCGGCACCGAACTGCACGGCGACGCGCTGCTCTCGACCGACCCGGCGCTGCGCTGGGAAGTGAGAGGACGCCGCCACGCCGCCTTCGCCACCGGACGTGGGCGACGAGCTGGTCGCCGCCCATACCGATCGCCCGGTGCAGGCGACCAGACCGGACACGGTGATGTGCGAACTCGCGGAACGCCCGATACCAGGCCAGCGCGTGCTGGTAGTTGGTGTCTACGAGGGTCCCGTCGACGTCGAAGATGGCGATGTCGGGCACGGGCAGGCCTCCGGTACGCAGCGGGCGGGCAGCCGACGTCATCAGCAGCGTGGACGGCTGGGACGAATTACCCATCGACGCACCGACGGCACTGCTCCCGCTTGCCCGACCTCGGTAGCAGGCTGTCGCGGTGGAGATCCTGCTGCTCGTCGTCGGCCTCATGCTGGCTGCCGTCGTCGACCCGGAAGCCGCGGACCGCGTCCTGACCCGCCTGGACCTGCGGACGGTGCTGCTCGACTGATGTACCGAAAGTGGCGTTGGGGTGCGTGGATGCACCGAAAGCCACTTTCGGTGCATCCAAGCGGCGGCGTCAGGCGGTGGCGCGGTCCAGCGCCGTGCGCAGGTCGTCGACCAGGTCGTCGGCGTCCTCGATGCCCACCGACAGCCGCACCAGCGAGTCGGGCACCTCCAGCGCCGAGCCCGCCACCGACAGGTGCGTCATCTCCCCCGGGTGCTCGATCAGCGACTCGACGCCACCGAGCGACTCGGCAAGGGTGAACACCTCCGTCGCTGCGCACATCCGCAGCGCCGCCTCCCGACCGCCGGCCAGAATGATCGACACCATTCCCCCGAATCGCCGCATCTGCTTGGCCGCCACCTCGTGGCCGGGGTGCTCGGGCAGGCCCGGGTACAGCACCCGCGACACGGCCGGGTGCCGGGTGAGCATCTCGGCGACGCGCTCGGCGTTGTCGCTGTGCCGATCCATCCGGACCGCGAGCGTCTTGACCCCCCGCAGCGTGAGCCAGTTGTCGAACGGCCCGGGCACCGAACCGACCGCGTTCTGCGTGAACGTCAGCTGCTCGACGAGCTCGTCGTCGCTGGTGACGAGCGCACCGCCGACGACGTCCGAGTGGCCACCGAGGTACTTCGTGGTGGAGTGCAGGACGACGTCCGCGCCCAGTGCGAGCGGTTGCTGCAGGTAGGGCGAGGCGAAGGTGTTGTCGACGACGAGCCGGGCCCCGGCCTCCCGCGTGACGTCCGCCACCGCGGCGATGTCGGCGATGCCCAGCAGCGGGTTGGTCGGCGTCTCGCACCAGACGACCCGGGTGGTCGGCCGCAGCGCCGCGCGCAGCGCGTCGACGTCCGCGAGGTCCACCGAGGTGTACTCGACCCCCCACGGTGCGAGGACCTTGTCGACGAGCCGGAACGTGCCGCCGTAGGCGTCGTGCGGGATGACGAGGTGGTCGCCGGGGCGCACCAGGACGCGCAGGAGGACGTCACTCGCGCCCATGCCCGAGCCGAACGCCCGGCAGTGCCGCCCGCCCTCGAGCGCGGCCAGGCATTCCTGCAGCGCGGTGCGGGTGGGGTTCGCGCTGCGCGCGTACTCGTACCCGCCCGCGCGCGTGCCGCCGACGCCGTCCTGGACGAAGGTGGACGACAGGTGCAGGGGGGTGATCACCGCGCCCGTGGTGGGGTCGGGGTCCTGCCCGGCGTGGATCGCGTTCGTGGAGAAGCCGCGCATGATCCCCACGGTACGCGGCGGGTCGCGCGGCCTCCGCGTGGGCGCCGGGATGTAGCGAAAGCGACTTTCGGTGCACTGAACGCACTGAACGCCGCTTTCGCTACATCGGAGGCGGGCCGGTGCGGCGCCCCGATCAGGCCCCGAGGAACGCGAGCACGTCCGAGCGGGTCACCACCCCCGCGGGTTTGCCGTCGACCAGCACCAAGGCGGCATCGGCCTCGGCGAACGCCGACATCGCCGTGTCGAGGGGCTCGTTCGCCCCGAGGGTGGGCAGCGGCGGCGACATGTGCCGCTCCAGCCGGTCCAAGAGCTGCGCGCGCCCGGTGAACAACGCGTCCAGCAGGTCGCGCTCCACGACCGAGCCGGCCACCTCCGCGGCCATCACCGGCGGCTCGGCACGCACCACGGGCATCTGGGAGACGGCGAACTCGCGCAGGTAGTGCACGGCATCGGCGACAGTCTCGTTCGGGTGGGCGTGCACGAGCGCCGGGATCGACCCGTCCTTGCGGCGCAGCACGTCGCCGACCGTGGTGCCCTGGGCGGGCGGCAGGAACCCGTAGCCGGCCATCCACGCGTCGTTGAACACCTTGCCCAGGTAGCCGCGGCCCCCGTCGGGCAGCAGCACGACGACCACGGCGTCGCGGGCCTCGTCAGGTGTGAGCTCGGCCGCGACCCGCAGTGCGGCCACCGTCGCCATCCCGCAGGACCCGCCGACGAGCAGGGCCTCCTCACGCGCCAGCCGCCGCGTCATGGCGAACGAGTCGGCATCGGAGACCGCCACGATCCGGTCGCAGATCTCCTTGTCGTACGTCGTGGGCCAGAAGTCCTCCCCCACCCCCTCGACGAGGTAGGGCCGACCGGTGCCGCCCGAGTACACCGACCCCTCCGGGTCTGCGCCGATCACCTGGACCCGGCCGCCGGACACCTCCTTGAGGTAGCGGCCGGTGCCGGTGATCGTCCCGCCGGTGCCGATGCCCGCGACGAAGTGCGTGATCCGCCCGTCGGTCTGCTCCCACAGCTCCGGGCCGGTGCCGAGGTAGTGCGACTGCGGGTTCTCCGGGTTCGCGTACTGGTTCGGCTTCCAGGCGCCGTCGATCTCCTCGACCAGCCGGTCCGACGTGCGGTAGTAGGAGTCGGGATGGTCCGGGTCCACCGCGGTGGGGCAGACCACGACCTCCGCGCCGTACGCCTTGAGCACGTTGCGCTTGTCCTCGCCCACCTTGTCCGGGCAGACGAACACACACCGGTAACCCTTGCGCTGGGCCACGATCGCCAGCCCGACACCGGTGTTGCCGGACGTCGGCTCGACGATCGTGCCGCCCGGCCGCAACTCGCCCGAGGCCTCCGCGGCCTCGATCATGCGCAGCGCGATGCGGTCCTTGACGCTCCCGCCGGGGTTGAAGTACTCGATCTTGGCCAGCACCGGCGCCGCGATGCCGGTGGCGACCGGCCCGAGCCGCACCAGCGGGGTGTTCCCGACCAGGTCGGCGATGTGCTCGACGTAGCGCATGGCGTCATGGTCGCACTCCTGCCGCGGCGGGCGGACGCGCCCGCACGCCTGACCGGCGGATGCATCGCGCGCGGCGCGTCGGTGCCGCGCGTACCGGGTAACTTGGCTGTATGGAATCCCGCCATCACACGCACTCGCCCGGCTTCGCCAAGCGGGTGGCGTGCGGTGCCGGAGGTGGCCTCCTGCTCGTCATCGGTGTCGCCCTGCTCGTGTTGCCCGGCCCGGGACTGCTGCTCGTGCTTGCCGGGCTGCTCGTACTGGCCAACGGCTTCCCGAAGGTGCAGAAGTTCGTCGCGCCCGTCGAGCGGCGCGCGATGCACGCCGCCGAGGAGAGCGTGTCGTCGCCCCTGCGGATGGTCTTCTCGATCGGCACCGGGGTGGTGCTGATCGCGGCCGGCGTGGTCTGGTGGGTCGTGCCCGGCCTTCCCCTCGGCGGGTGGCCCACGGGTGCCAGCCTGATCCTCTCCGGGCTGATCCTGCTCGGCGTCCTCGTGGTCAGCTATCGGCACGTGCGGTCCCAGCAGACGAGCTCGAAAGCGACGACTGCGGCCACCTCCGCCTGACCGGTCCGGCGTACCGCTCGACACGGCGTCACGCTCGCTCGGCCCGGCGCAGCCCGCGTCCGGGGTGCCACGACTCCACCACCAGGAGCGTGCCCTCGTGGTTCAGGCACGTGATCACCACCTCGTCCACGTCGGCCCGGAACAGCTCGCCCTCCGGCCCCTCCGCGCCGTCGAGGACCTCCGCGAAGTACGCCCGCCCGGCGATCTTCGCCTCCCCCGGCCAGGCCGCGGAATCGTCGTCCGGTGGATCGCTGGTGGGGCTGTGCAGGGCGAACCGCGGGTCGCGGCGCAGATCGGCCCCTTTGCGCGCACGGGGCATCGACCCGAACGTCAGCTCCCCGTCGGTGAACGACGCCTCGATCCCGCTGATCCGCGGCGACCCGTCGACCCGCAGGGTGGCGATCGTCTTGTGCTTGCGCGCGTCGAAGAGCCTCCGCACCTTCGCCGCGAACTCCGGTTCGGCCTTCTCGACCTCGCTCCAGGACACCATGCGCAGGAGCATCGCGCAGACCCCCGACAAAACCGGCGGCCCGGCACCCTGGTGGGTGCCGGGCCGCGGGGCAGGCCAGCTGGGCGTCAGTCCTGACGCAGGTACGTCAGCAGGCGCAGGATCTCGATGTAGAGCCAGACCAGCGTCGTCATCAGGCCGAAGGCGATGTACCAGGCGAACTTGGCCGGAGCACCGGCGCGCACCGCCTGGTCCGCCATGTCGAAGTCCAGCAGCAGGCTGAACGCCGCCACGCCGATCACCACGAGACTGAAGATGATTGCCAGCGGGCCCCCGTCGCGCAGGCCGAAGCCGCCGGGGAGGAAGAAGCTCGCGATCAGGTTCACCAGCATCAGCACGACGACGCCGATCAGGGCGCCCATCAGCCACTTCGTGAACCGCGGCGTGACCTTGACCGCACCGGTCTTGTAGACCACCAGCATCCCGACGAGCACGCCCACCGTGCCGATGAGCGCCTGGAACGCGATGCCCGGGTACTGAAGGTTGATCAGACCGGCGATCCCGCCGAGTGCGATGCCCTCCGCGATGGAGTACGTCATCACGAGCGCGGGGTTGCTGCTCTGCTTGAAGATGATGACGAGCGACACGACGAAGCCGACGATGAACGCCGGCAGGGCCAGCACGTACAGGCCGCTCCACGCCGTGAGACCGCCTGCGACGATGGCCGCACCTGCGGTGATCGCGGTCTTGGTGACGATGTCGTCCACCGTGATCGGGCGCTGACCGGCGTCGGCGCGCCCGATGCCGACCTGGGCACGGTCGGCGTAGGCGGCAGTGCCGCCCGCCATGCCGCTGCCGCGGTCGAACGTGGCGTTACCGCCCTGCCCGGAAGGCAGGTTGCGGAACGCCGGGTTGCTACTGGTGCGCACCTGGGGTCCTCCTCGGAGCGTGTGGGCATCCGTCGTGGTCAACGCGGGAGCGGACCGCATCGTTCCCGCCCGGTAAAGCCGACTTTACTCACGTTGTCGACGCGGGCGCCAGCGACGCCCGTGGGGCCGGACAGTACCCCCTCGAAGAACCACATCCCCCGATGTCGGGGACTGCGCCACCCCCACCGACGGCTCGTCGACCCCGCGCCGATCGACGAATCTCCTCATCGAAAGGTAAAGCGTAGGTATGGGGGAGACCATGGGCGCGCAAGCAGTGTCTCGCCGGGACGTACTGAAGATGTCGGCGCTGGGGGCGGCGGCGATCGCGTTGCCGTTCGAGCGGACGGTGCGAGCCAAGACCGCGTCGAGGATCGCGTCCAGCAAGATCCCGAAGCCGTACACGCGCCCGTTCACAGCGCCTCTGGTGATCGACGGTCGGGGCGGGGGCACCCTGACGATCACGCAGAAGATGGCCGACGCCCAGATCCTCCCCGACGTGCCGACCCCGATCTTCGGCTACAACGGCATCACGCCCGGCCCCACGATCCTCGCCCGGCGGGGCACCCCGCTCCGCGTCGTCATGCACAACGAGCTGCCGGCCACGCACCCGCAGTGGGGCTACGAGGCGTGGACCTCCTGCCACCTCCACGGCTCGGCCTCGAAGCCGCGGTTCGACGGCTACGCCAGCGACATCACGCGCCCGGGGCAGACCAAGACCTACGAGTTCCCGAACAACCAGGAGTCCCGCACGCTCTGGTACCACGACCACGGCGTGCACCACACGGCCGAGAACGCCTACATGGGCCTGGCCGCGATGTACCTCATGAGCGACGAGCTCGAGGACCGGCTGCCGATCCCGAAGGGCGCGTACGACCTGCCGGTCGTGATCACGGACAAGGGAAGGTCGTCGGCGGTGATCCCCCGCTACGGGTATACAGGGCTCCGTGCCGGGCCGTGATCGCTGGCTGCGGGTGCACAGGGTCGTGACTACAACCGTGTGGACCCGCCAGCGTCGATCATCGGCGGTCGGACAGCCCCCACCACCCGTAGCGGGCGATCACGCCGCGCGCCTCCCGGTCCGCTCCGCGCCGATCCCCGCGACGACGACGAACGCCACCCCCACCAGCGCGGCCGCTCCCGGCACCTGGCCCAGCGCGACCAGGCCCACCAGCAGCGCGATCGCCGGCTCCAGGCTCATCAACGTGCCGAACGCCGCGCTCGTCAGCCGGCGCAAGGCCAGGAGCTCGAGGCTGAACGGGATCACGGGCAGCAGGACGGCCAGCCCCAGGCCGATCACCACCACGTCCACCGTCAGGTGCCCGAGCGTCGACGGCCCGGCGACGACCGTCGCGACGAGCGCGGCCACCGGCATGGAGACCGCAAGCCCTCGCAGACCCGCCACCTCGTCGCCGACCCGCTGCGTCAAGAGGATGTAGGCCGCCCAGCACGCGGCCGCCGCCAGCGCGAACGTGACCCCGCCGACGTCGACGGTGCCGCGCCAGGGCTCGGTGAGGAGCACCACCCCGACGGCCGCGAGTGCGGGCCACCGCAGCCGGCCACGCCCGCCGCGGACCACCGCCACCCCGAGCGGACCGAGGAACTCCAGCGCGCTCGCGGTACCCAGCGGCAGCCGGGCGACCGCAGCCATGAAGAACAGCGTGAGCCCGGCGGTGACGACGCCGAGCACGACACAGGCCAGCAGGCCCGAGCGGGTGAAGGCCGAGGGGCGGGGGCGGACGAGGAGCAGGAGCAGGGCCCCTGCCCAGGCCAGACGCAGCCAGGCCGCACCCTCGGGACCGACGCGGTCGAACAGCCCGATCGACGCGGCGAGACCGAGCTGGACGCAGAACATGGAGCCGACGGCGAGCACCGCGCCCGAGCGTGCGGTGGGCGGCGAACTGGTGCGGGCGAGGGGCGGTGCGGTCACCCGTCCATGAGACGACATCAGGACCGTCCATGTCCACGTGTTGATGCTGGACACACCGTTCATCGATCCTGAACGATGTCCTCATGGAGACCCGACGCCTCCACCTCCTGCTCGAACTGTCCCGGCTCGGCTCGATGCGCGCTGTCGCCGACGAGCTGGGCGTCACCACGTCGACCGTGTCCCAGCAGGTCGCGGCGCTCGCCACCGAGGTGGGCACCGCGCTCGTCGAGCCCGTCGGACGGCGCGTCCGGCTCACCCCGGCCGGGCGCCGGTTGGCCGAGCACGCGGTCACCATCCTCGCCGCGGTCGATGCGGCCCGCCTCGACCTCGACCCGTCCGCCCAACCGGCCGGAATCCTGCGCACCGCGGGCTTCGCCACCGCGATCCGACGCTCGCTGCTGCCGGCCGTCGCCCGGCTCGCGACGACCCATCCCGCGGTGCACCTCCAGATCGCCGAGCACGAGCCGTTCGAGGCCCTCGGCCTGCTCGCCCGCGACGCGGTCGACCTCGCGCTGATCTACGACTACACACCGGCCCCGGCACCGCTCGACCGCACCACAGAGGCAACACCGCTGTGGTCGGTCGAATGGGGCCTCGCCGTCCCGGCGGGGAAGCCCGTCGCCGAGGGGAATGCCGTTACGGTCGTCGCCGGCTGTCGCGACGACGACTGGATCGTGAACTCGCGCAACACCGCCGACGAGGACGTCGTCCGGATCCTCGCCTCGATGGCCGGATTCGCGCCGCGCATCGTCCATCGGGCGGACAGCCTGGACCTCCTGGACGACCTGATCGTGGCCGGTCTCGGCGTGGGGCTGCTCCCCCTCGACCGGCCGGTCGCACCCGGCGTGCGGCTGCTGCCCCTGGTCGACCCCGACGTCCGCCTCCGCGCGTACGCCGTCACCCGGGCAGGTCGAGTGGCCTGGCCTCCGCTCGCCCTCGTCGTTGATCTTCTAGCAGGGCGGATACGCCACTGAGTGTGGTATCAGTGGAAGAGGACGAATCGGCCGCCCCGCGGCCACCCACGAGCACCGAGGATCATGGACGACCCCCCGAGTACCGACCACCCGCCCCCTACCAGTAACCGGACGGGGTGGGTGTCCCGCAGGTGAATGCTGCTCTCGACGTCCTTCTCGGCGCCGCCGTCGTGCTGGCGATCACGGCCCTGACCGGCTGGTTCGTGGCCCAGGAGTTCGGCTACATGGCCGTGGACCGGGCTCGCTTGCGCGTCCGGGCCGCCGCCGGTGACCCCGGCGCGCGCCGCGCCCTCGCAATCACCGGCCGCACCTCGTTCATGTTGTCGGGCGCCCAGCTCGGCATCACCGTCACCGGCCTCGTGGTCGGTTACGTCGCCGAACCGCTGATCGGTGCCGGCCTGGGCGAGCTTCTCGGCGACGTCGGCATCCCGGCGGGGGTCGCCCTCGCGGTCGGCACGGCGGCGGCACTGCTGTTCGCCACCGTCGTCCAGATGGTCTTCGGTGAGCTGCTCCCGAAGAACCTCGCCATCGCCCGACCGGAGCCGGTCGCTCGCGCGCTCGCGCTGTCCACCTCGATCTACCTCGCGGCGTTCGGGTGGCTCGTGCGGCTGTTCGACGCCGCGTCGAACCTGCTGCTGCGGGCCCTGCGCATCGAGCCGGTCCACGATGTCGAGCACTCGGCGACACCGCGCGACCTCGAGGCGATCATCGACGAGTCGCGCGAGCGCGGTGACCTGCGCCCGGACCTGTCGGCGGTGCTCGACCGCGTGCTGGAGTTCGAGGGCCGGCCCGCCCGCATCGCGATGATCCCGCGCCCGCGGGTGTCCACGGCGGCCGCGACCTCGACCGTCCGCGAGCTGGTCGGCAGGATGAGCGCCGGTCACTCGCGGTACCCCGTGCTGGCCGACGGTGCGGACGACGTCGTCGGCGTGGTCTGCTTGCGCGACGTCCTCGCGCTGCCCGAGCAGCAGTGGGACACCGTCCGCGTCCACGACATCGCGCGGGCGGCCGTCGTCGTACCCGACTCGCTGCCCCTGCCCGCGGTGCGGGAGGCGCTACGGGCCGCGGAGGACGAGCTCGCGGTCGTCGTCGACGAGTACGGCGGGTTCGCCGGTGTGCTCACGGTCGAGGACATCGCCGAGGAGCTGGTCGGCGAGATCACGGACGAGCACGACCCGGAGGGTACGGACCAACTGCGTCGCAGCGCGGACGCCTGGACCGTGCCGGGTGCGCTGAACGTCCAGGAGGTCGAGCGGCTGGTCGGCCTCGACCTGCCCGAGGGTGACTACCAGACCGTCGGCGGCCTGGTCATCAACGAGCTGGGGCGCCTGCCCGAGCGCGACGATGCGGTCACCCTGGTCCTGCCCCGCCTGCTCGATGACGGCACGGTGGACGAGCTGGTGCTCACCGTCCGCTCCGTCGACCACCGGGTGCCCGGCACCGTCGAGGTGCGCCGCCGCGCCGCCGCGGTCGTCCCGGAGCTGGTCTCGGGGGGTGGAGCACGGTGACCGGCCTGCATCCCGCCGTCGCGATCGCGGTCGTGGTCGGCCTCGTGGCGCTGAGCGCGTTCTTCGTCGCCATCGAGTTCGCTCTGGTGGCAGCCCGCCGCTACCGCCTCGAGGAGGCCGCGGAGCGTAGCGCCGCCGCCCGGGCCGCGCTGCGCAGCTCGCGCGACCTGTCGCTGCTGCTCGCCGGCTCCCAGCTGGGCATCACGCTCTGCACGCTGGGACTCGGCGCCGTGGCCAAGCCCGCCGTGCACGACCTGCTCCTGCCCGTGCTCACCGCCTGGGGCCTGCCCACGGTGACCGCCGACGTGGTCGCGTTCGTCGCCGCGCTGATCGCGGTGACGTTCGTGCACCTGGTGATCGGCGAGATGGCGCCGAAGTCGTGGGCCATCGCGCACCCGGAGCGGTCCGCGATCCTGCTCGCGCTGCCGATGCGCGCCTTCATGGCGGTCACCCGACCGCTGCTGCTGGCGCTCAACGCGCTGGCGAACGCCTGCCTGCGCCGGGTCGGCGTCGTGCCGGTGGACGAGGTCGCCGCGAGCCACGACCCGGACGGCCTGCGTGAGCTCGTCGCCCATTCGGCTCAGGCCGGGACGCTGGACCGCGAGCGGCACGACCGGCTGGTCACGGCGCTGGAGCTGGACACCGCGACGCTGGGCTCGCTGGTGCGGCCGCACACGGCGGTCAGCACGGTGGGCGTGGACGCGGGTGTGGAGGAGATCCGCGAGATCACCCGACGCACCGGGCACCTGCGGCTGGTGGTGCGCGACGGCGAGCAGCTCGTCGGCATGGTGCACGTGCGCGACGCGCTGACCGCACCGGCCGACACCCGCGCCCGCAGCCTCATGCGGCCGGTGCTGACGCTGTCCGCGGACGAGCCGGCCTACGCCGCGCTGCGCACGATGCGCGAGCGGCGCAGCCACCTCGCGCTGGTCCGCGACGCCGGCGGGCTCGTCGGCCTGCTGACCATGCGGGACCTGCTCGACCGGCTGCTGCCCGAGCCCGCCGCACCGCCCGCTGACGGCGTCTCCGCGCCCGCGTAGACCCTGAGAAAGCAGCCTGTCGTCGGCGGAGAATCCGACGACCGAACAGTTGGCCGGATAGGTTCCGACGAAGGTGCGGCTCGCCGGGAAGGGGGCGCCATGACCGACCCGTCGAACACCGCGCAGGAACGCGCGTGGGACGGCACCGAGGGCGAGCTCTGGGCCGTCCACGCCGACCTGCTCGAGCAGGTGTTCGTGCGCTACGACGGCCCGCTGCTCGACGCCGCCGGGATTGCCGCCGGCTCGCGCGTCCTCGACGTCGGGTGCGGCACCGGCTCGCTCACGCGCGCAGCCGCCCGGCGCGCCGCACCGGGGCCGGTCCTCGGGGTCGACCTCTCCGCGGCGATGGTCGACGTCGCTCGGGTTCGCGCCGCCGGCCTCGGGAATGCCGCGTTCCTCCGCGCGGACGCCCAGGTGCACCCGTTCCCCGATGCCGGGTTCGACGCCGTCGTCAGCCGCGCCGGCGCGTCGTTCTTCGGGGATCCACCGGCTGCATTCGCCAACCTCGCCCGCGCCACCGCGCCCGGCGGCCGCCTCGCCCTGCTGACCTGGCAGGCGCCGGCGCACAACGCGTGGTTCCTCGAGATCACGGCCGCCCTGGCCGGCCGGGCGTTCGCCGGGCCACCACCCGGCGTCCCGAGCCCGTTCGCGCTCGCCGAGCCGGACACCGTCCGCGCCCTGCTCGGCGACGCCGGGTTCACCCGCGTGCAGGTCGACGACGTCCGCGAGCCCGCCCTGTTCGGCCGTGATCCGATCGCGGCCCGCGATGTCATGGCGACGCTGCTCGGTTGGCTCCTCGACGGCCGCGACGCGGACGAGGCCCGCGCGTCCCTGCTCGCGACGATGCAGGCCCATGACGGGCCGGACGGTGTCGCCTTCGGTTCGGCCGCCTGGTTGGTGACGGCCGTCCGCGGCGGCTGAGCGCGGCTGCGGTGTCGCTCTTCCGTCGCCTGGTTTGTCACACTGTTGCCATTCGACCCGGAGGTGGCTGGTGCAGCGGTTCGTGCGATGGGTGCTCGCCCCCTTGGCGCGGTTGATCCTCCGACCGGCGGTGAGCGGCGCCCACCGCATCCCGCGTCGCGGCCCGGTCCTCCTCGCGGCGAACCACCGCGCGGCCGTCGACACCGCGCTGTTGGCATTCGTCACCCCACGGCCGGTCGCTTTCCTCGGCAAGGCCGAGTACTTCACCGGCGCGAGCATGCGCAGCCGGCTCTCGGCCCGCTTCCTGACCGCGCTCGGGTACATCCCTGTGGATCGCGACCATGCGAAGGCCGGGTTGGCGGCCCTCGACGCGGCACGCAGGGTGCTCGACCGGGGTGGTGTGTTCGCGATCTACCCCGAGGGCACGCGCTCGCGCGACGGGCGGCTGCACCGCGGGCACACCGGCGTCGCCTCGCTGGCGCTGTCGACCGGCGCCACCGTCGTCCCGGTCGCGCTGGTCGGCACCCAGCGGGTCCAGCCGGTCGGCACGCGCATGCCCCGGCTCGCGCCGGTGCAGGTCCGCTTCGGGCGGCCGCTCGACTTCTCCCGCTACGAGGGGCTGGAGGGCTCGGCCGCGATCCGGCGGGCGGTCACGGACGAGGTGATGGACGCGATCGTGTCGATGTCGGGCCAGGAGTACGTCGACCGCTACCACCCGTTGCCCGGCCGCGCGGCCTGAGCTGCACCGTCACTCGACGAGGCCGGCCGCCGGCACGAACCGGCGCACAGAACCACGCCTGCCCCGATTCGGTATTGCTCGCCCGCAAACGTGTGCGTGGCGTCGGCGATGCGACGTGACCTGCACCACAGGGCCGTGGCCGGTACGGAGCACCCCTCGACGACGCCCACGGGAAGGACCCGGACGCCATGGCCTACGGAATGGTGGTGGTCGGCACCGACGGTTCCGACTCCGCGCTCGGCGCGGTCGAGCGCGCCGCCGAGATCGCCGAGGGTTCCGGGGCATTGGTGCTGGTCGTCTGCGGCTACAGCGCGATGACCCGCCGGGAGCAGGCGGTCGCGGTGGCCCAACTCGGCGACACCCGGTTCGACCAGGTGATCGGCGAGGAGGCTGCCGAGGCGGCGCTGGCCGCGGCGTGCAAACGTGCGCAGGACTCCGGCGCGACGCGAGTCGAGCCGCGGCTCGTCGAGGGCGACGCCGTGCACGTGTTGCTGGAGGTCGCCGAGGAACGGGCCGCCGACCTGATCGTCGTCGGCAACCGGGGATCAACACCCGACTCGGGCGCATCCTCGGTTCGGTGGCGTCGGTGGTCTCGCAGCGGTCCCCCTGCGACGTGCTGATCGTGCACACCGTCGAGGGCGGCAAGGGCGACTGATCGCCTGCCGCGGTTCGCGAATTCCGCGTGAGACCCGGCGTTGCCCGCCTCTCAGCCCTAGAGCTACCATGCATTGCAGTTCTAGGGTTGAGGCGGGCGCATGCACATCACCAAGGACCTCGTCGCGGCCTCCGCGACGCCACTCGTGCTGGGGATCCTCGCGGAAGGCGAGAGCTACGGCTACGCGATCCTCAAGCAGGTTGACGAGCTGTCGGGCGGCCAGCTGGAGTGGACGGACGGCCTGCTCTATCCGCTGCTGCATCGCCTCGAGCGGGTCGGACACGTCGAGGCGACCTGGGCGACTCCACCCGGCGGACGTCGCCGTAAGTACTACCGCCTCACCGACCAGGGCCGGGCCGAGCTCGCGGAGCAGCGCCGCCAGTGGGCCGCCGTCGTCGACGCCCTTCGGGGCGTCTGGACCACGACCCAGTCCATCCGGCCGATCGCGGCACCGGCGTGGGAGGCGGGACGATGACGCTCGCCAGCGACAACGAGCTGGAGGGCCAGATAGCCGAGTGGCGGGCCTACATGCGCCGCCGTCGCGAGCTGCACCAGGCCGACACCGAGGAACTGGAAGACCACCTCCGCACCAGGATCACCGAGCTGACAGAGGCGGGCCTGCGGGCGGACGAGGCGTTCCTCATCGCCGTCAAGCGAATGGGCAGCCTCGACGAGTTGTCGCGGGAGTTCGCTCGCGAGCACTCGGAGCGGCTGTGGAAGCAGCTCGTGCTGCCCGGGGAACCGAACGCCGCCGCCGCGCGCTCCCGGCGCGAGCTGGTCGTCATGATGCTGTGCGCGGCCGTCGCGGCCATCGCGATCAAGGTGCCGAGCTGGTTCGGGCACGACCTGTCCGGGGACGACTCCGGCTTCTATGCGCGGAACCTCAGCCTCTTCACGCTGCCGGCGCTGGCCGCCTACTTCCTGTGGCAACGCCGCGCCGGGCGTCGCGTCATCGGTGTGGTCGCCCTGATGTTCGCCCTCGGCGCGATCGCCGCGAACGCGTATCCGCTGGCCGGCGACTCGCAGAGCGTCGTGCTCACCGCGATCCACCTGCCGCTCGCACTGTGGCTCGTCGTCGGTGTCACCTACGCGGGCGGTGAATGGCGTTCGGGGCGGCGGCGGATGGACTTCATCCGTTTCAGCGGCGAATGGCTGATCTACTTCGTCCTCATCGCGCTGGGCGGCGGCGCGCTCAGCGCCATCACGATCAACACCTTTCTCGCCATCGGGCTCGATGCCGAGGGATTCGTCCAATCGTGGCTGGTGCCGTGCGGCGCCATGGCCGCGGTCGTCGTGTCGGCATGGCTGGTGGAGGCCAAGCAGAGCGTCGTCGAGAACATGGCGCCGGTGCTGACCCGCGTCTTCACGCCCCTTTTCGCGGCCGCCCTGCTGGCGTTCCTGGTCGCCATGATCTGGACCAACAACGGCGTCGACGTCGAGCGTGATGCGCTGATCCTGTTCGACCTGTTGCTCGTCATCGTGCTGGGCCTGCTGCTGTACGCCATCTCCGCCCGCGACCCCGCGGCCCGCCCCGGTCTCTTCGACCGCCTGCAGCTCGCGCTCGTCGTCACCGCTCTGATCATCGACGTCATCGTGTTGCTGGCGATCACCGGCCGGATCACGGAGTGGGGATTCAGCCCCAACAAGACCGCAGCGTTGGGCGAGAACATCATCCTGCTCGCCAACCTGGCGTGGTCGGCGTGGCTGTTCCTCGGGTTCGTGCGCGGCCGGATCCCGTTCGCGCGCCTGGAGAACTGGCAGACCCGGTACGTGATCGTGTACGCCGTCTGGGCGTGGACGGTCGTGCTCGCCTTCCCGCCCGTGTTCGGCTTCGCCTGAGCCGGACGGCCCGGAGGAGCTCGCCGGGCTGCTGACCGCCGATCTCCCCTCGGTCGAGGTGGATCGGCATGATGACCGGCATGGTCCGGTCGCACGTGGTCACCGGCGCTGGTCGAGGAGTCGGGCGCGCCATTGCTGAACGGCTCGTGGCCGACGGGGACGCAGTGGTGGTCCTCGAACGGGACCCGGACGGAGTCGCGTGGGTTGCGGGCCATCCCGCCGGACCGCGGATCGTCGCCGTGAGCGGCAGCGCCGACGACCTTGTCACCGCTGAGCGTGCTGCCGATGCCGCCGAGGATGCCGGCATCCTGTCGGGCTGGGTGAACAACGCCGCGATCTTCCGTGATGCCGCTCTGCACACCGACGCCCCGGACGACATCATCAGCCTGATCAGCGCCAACCTCGCCCCGGTCCTGGTGGGGTCGGCGGTGGCCGTGCGTCGTTTCCGAGCGAATCGGACGCCGGGCGCGATCGTGAATGTGTCGAGTCATCAGGCTCAACGTGCTGTTCGCGGCGCGCTGCCCTATGCGACGGCGAAGGCGGCGATCGAGGGGCTCACGAGAGCCGCTGCGGTGGACTACGGCCCGGACGGGATCCGGGTCAACGCGGTGGCACTGGGTTCCATCATGACCGATCGCTACGAAGCGCTGCTGAACGGTCAGGATCCCGCCGCCGCCGAACGAACCCGGAGCGAGATGGCCGAGATCCACCCGCTCGGCCGCGTCGGCCTTCCGGCGGAGGTCGCGGACGCCGTCGCGTACCTGTTGTCCGACGGTGCGAGTTTCGTCAGCGGCGCCGTACTTCCGGTTGACGGCGGGCGAGCTGCTCGCGGCCAGGATCCCGAGGCGCAGTAGTTCTGCTCGGGATGAGTCGCTCAACCGTGGAACGGGGCCGGCAGCCGGCGCAGCCTGCCGCGCACGGGCAGGAGCACATCGGGGGTTTGACCTGTTCCGTCGCGCCCGTACGCCCTGGTTCGTGCCGTATCGCTCGACAACGATGCGATCAGGACAAGGACCTCTCGACGGCCGAGCAATTCCAGGAGCTTTCATGACGTCGACGACCGACGGCGTGCCTCTCGCACATCTCGGGCCTGGGCGAACAACGCCGGATCCGCACCGCCGAGCAGCCAGAACACGCAGGGTGCCTCGGCTGCGGTCGCGAGCACGCCGACGTCCTCGCTCCCGGTCACCGGTCCGGAGTCGATCAGCCGACCGGGTCCGACCACGTCTTCCAGCGCGGGACGGGTGCCTGTCGTGCCTTCGGCGTCGTTGACCACCGCTGGAGAGGTCTCGATGGACTCGATGTCGGGCGGGCGCAGCGCGCCGGCCACCTGGGCTTCGCCCTCGACTATCCGGGTGATCGCCGCCAGGACCCGCCGCCGGACCTCCGGGTCGTAGCTCCCCACGTTCAGCAGGAGTTCGGCCTGGTCCGGGATGATGTTGGCCTTCGTACCTGCTTGGAGGGAGCCGACTGTCAGACAGCGGTATCCGAGCCCACAACCTCCCGCGAGACCACGGTTTGAAGCCGCAGGACGGTGGCGGCGGCCATCACCCCTCGCCTCGCCACAGGACACCGGTCACGCCTGTTCTGCCGACCCCCTCCGTCACCGCGAAACCCCGACCCCGGAGCCAGTTGGCAGCAACACCGGCCGTCCTGTGCTCGGCGAAGGAGAGCTCGGGGTAACGGTGGAGGTCGCGATAGACCTCCTGGAGGCGGGGACGCAGATCTTCGCCCGTGATGGTCGCCACTACGGCGATACTAGGGCAGCGCAGGCGTACATGGCCCTTCCGTCGAGCACTCGAGCCCGAGCACTCGAGCCGATCTCCGAGCAGGGCTGTGAGCAGGAAGCGAGCGCCTCCGGGACGCGTTACGGATCGGCGACCAGGCGTCGACCGGTGACGAGCTGCAGTGGGATCGCGATCGTGTGGGCATCGTGTCCTTGCACCCACGGATCGGTGTGCTTGTCAGCGAGTGCGGCGAGGCGCGCCGGATCGAAGATCTCGTAGGCCTCGCCGACGCCGAGCACGCTCCATCCCGTGCGTGCCTCCAGGTCGAATTCGTCGACCTCGAACCCGACGACGGCGTGCCGGGTGGCGGCAGCGAGCTTGCTGCCGTTCTTGGTCCGGAAGACGATCTCCTCGTCGTCGAGGTGGTAAGCGACCGGCTGCACCGCAGGCAACGCGCCATCAGTGAACGCGACCCGACCGACCGCGCCACGGGCGAGCAGGCGCAAGCACTCGGTTCGCTTCAGCTCATGCAGCTCGCTGGGGGTGAGGGGGTTGTCCTCCACATTGCGCTCCATCGGCCGTGCAAACGATTTCAAACCGCTTCACTGTGCGGCCTGGCAAGAGATCCCACGAGGGACTTTCGGCCTGACCAAACGGGCCACAGGGTGGCCATCGTCCAGGGACGGTACGTGCCCGGTGGCGTCGACGCTCGCCGAGCGTCACGACGGCGGTTGCGTGGCGCAGGCCGTAGACGACCTCCTACGGTCGTCGGGCCAGACGCGGACGAGGCGGTGACCTGGTCGACCCCGGCCGCGTCAACATCTTCGAGCGCTGGGAGTCGCAAGCGGCCCTCGAGGTCTTCCGCCGCAGCGGCCCCCCGTTCGAGCACGGCACGGCGATGCTGTCGGTGTCGGTGGCCGAGTACGACGTCGCCGACGTGCGGCCCCTGTTCGGAGGCGGTACCGCGCGGATCGACGCGGGGCTCGGCGGCCCGGACGCGTGAGAACGTCAGCGCGTATTCAGCGCAGCCAACTGGCCTTCCCGGATGCGCACCGGACACCGCCGGACCGGCCATGATCACGCTGAGGTCCCGTCAAGAGCGCGTTGACGCTGTCTGGCCGTCCCCGGGCGTGTCGTGAGGAGGTCGCCGCCCTTGGCGCCCTTTCCCTGATCTCCGAGCGGTGTCGGGTGTGGGCGGAGCCCGCGCGTTCTGGGTTGTGCTCAGCTGGTGAGACTGCGATGAAGCCGTCGTTCATGTAGTTCGATGTCCTGTGGACCTCGGTCGACTTGCGTGCGGCCGGTGTCGGTCCAGCCGTGGCGGTGGTAGAAGCGCAAGGCGCGCAGGTTGCCGTCGAGGACCCAGAGGCCGGCGTGAGTGAAGCTGTGGGTGACGAGGCGGTCGAGAGCAGCGGCGTGCAGAGGAGTTCCGATGCCCCGACCCCAGTGGTCCGGATCGAGGTAGAGCGCGTACAGGTCGCCCAACGTCGAATCAGCGCGGTCGGTGGGGACCAAGGGTGGACCGGCCGCAGCGAAGCCGACGACCCGCCCGGCGTCGGTCGCTACCACGACGCTCGTCCGTGCCTCCTGGGCGGTGAGTCGGTCGGACCAGATCTGTTCGCGTTCGGGCACTGACAGGCCGGCGAGGACCTCGTCGGGCATCAGGCCTCGGTAGGCGGCGCGCCAGGACGCGACATACACGGTGGCGAGGGCGTAGGCGTCGGTCAGCGTCGCGTCCCTGAGTTCAACCATGTGCCGATGCTGGCAGTGAGTCCAGGCACCTTCCGCAGGCAGTGCCGGCAAGCGGTCCCGCCGGCCGCGTCGGGCCGGAGGTAGAGGCGCCGAGTGC
Organism: uncultured Actinomycetota bacterium; assembly: GCA_963780835.1. Taxonomy (GTDB): domain Bacteria; phylum Actinomycetota; class Actinomycetes; order Mycobacteriales; family Pseudonocardiaceae; genus Pseudonocardia. The sequence continues at coordinate 202,745 of CAWADQ010000024.1, forward strand.
ATCGCAGGCCAGGAGCACGCGGCCCGGCGCCGCATCGCGCAGGCCCTCGCCGGCTCGGAGGGCTGAAACTTGGACACGCATGGGGCACAGTCACCTGGCGTTCGCTGCCACGTGGCAGGCAGCGGACAAGGTCTCGTTCTCCTCGACGTTGACGCGGGTGCACACGCGGCGCACCCGGTTGGAACGGCACCTCGACGCGCAGGTGGTGGCTGAGATCAAGGCGGCGAGCCGGGGTGATCCGACCATCGGGGGTGCCGACGCTGGCCGCCGAAGCGTTGCGGTTGGACTTGGTGGACGTGGTGGAGCTGCTGTGGTGCCCAACGCTCCTGGGCGGCGGTATACCTGTGCTGTCGGCGGGCGTGCGCCGTGACCTGACGCTGCGGAGGGACCGGCGGTTCAGCAACGGCATGGTGCAGGCCATCTACGACGTGGCCGGGCATTCGTAGTCGTCGGCAGGCTCCAGCGCTGGCCGACTGGGCCGGGTAGCGGCCCTGCCGGCCGCGCACGGGCCGGAGGCAGGAGTGCGAGAGCCGAGCGGGGCCGGCATAGCCGGGCCCGCGCCGCCGGAGGCGGCGACCGGGATGCTGATCACTGTGCGAAGTGCTTGATCAGCAGTGCCAGTCGTTGGGTGTGCTCGTTGCGCCGGAGTCGGCCGTTGTGGAGGAGTGTGAGCAACCCATGCAGGCCGCTCCAGAAGGTCTCGGCGAGTGTCTCCGGATCGTCCTCGCCCGCGAAGGGGCCCAAGGCATGGCAAATCTCGGCAAACGCGCTGTGTAGTGGGGCCGGCGCCTCCGGGCTGGCGAAGGGTAGGTCGAGTGCGTTGGTGAACATCGCCTCGTACTGCGCTGGTCGTTCTTGGGCAAACTCGGCGTACGCCGAGGCAACGTCGGTCAGCGCCTGGCGGGGTCCGGTCGCCGAGGTCCGGGCCGCGTGGAGTTCGTCGGCGAGTTCAGTGAAGCCCGCGACCGCGACCGCGACCATGATGGCGTCCTTGCCCGAGAAGTGGCTGTAGAGGACGGGCTGGCTGTACTCGATCCGCGCGGCCAGCCGGCGCGTGGTCACCGCGTCCCAGCCCTCTGCCTCGGCCAGGTCCCGCGCGGTTGTGACGATCAACCGCTCCCGCTCCGCACGCTCCCGCTCCTTGCGCTCCTGTGTCGACATATGCAAATCCTAGCGGCGCTAGTGCGTTGGCCGGGCGAGTAGGCCGGGTCGGGTCAAGGGTCAAGGCGGTGGTCGTGGTCGGCCCCAGCGTGGTGGCCTTTTCGCTGCGGACGCGGGCGCGTTCGCGGCGTTGCGCGGCGATGACCGCGGGTCGCGGGCGTTGGCGTTGCGCCAGCGCAGGAAGGCGTGGATGGCGCGGGCCAGGACGAGGTGGTTGGGGTGGTCGGAGTTGGCGATCGTGAAGCAGCGCAACGGCCCGAACTGCGCCTCGATCGGGTCGGCCCAGCAGGCGTTGGTCGGGGTCGGGCACAACTCGACGTTGTGCGGGCGGCCCATGTCCGGATCGCCGGGGTGGTGTTCGCGGACAGGTTGTCGAGCACGATGTAGATCGGTGGGCCGTCGGGGCGGGCGGCACGGATGCTCTTGAGCGCGGCGAGGGTGTACTTGCCGCCCTTGTGCAGCCGGGTGATACCCCACAGCCGGTCGTGGGCCAGGTCGTAGCAGCCGTGGAAGTAGCGGACGCCGTGGTAGCGGTGGTAGGTCGCGGGCAGCCGGTCCGGGTGCTTGTGGACCGCCCAGCAGGTGCCGTGGCAGGGCCGGATGCTCAACGGCCCGAACTGGTCGAACGCGAAACACCGGTCGAAACCGTTGGACATGACCTCCTCGATCCGGTCCAGCTTGGCGTCATATGGCCGGGTCGCGTGGAGTCCTTCCAGGTCCGGGTGCGCTGAAAAGGAGATCCGTGGGAGTGCAGGAACTGCCGCAGCCGTTCTCGGCCGAGCCGACGACCGGCGGCCGCCGGGTTGGTGCGGCCGTAGATGGCCGCTGGTAGTTCGCGAGCTTGTCGGGTAGCGCCAGCGCATTGCTGCGCTGGCGCCCCCTGAGAACCGGGCGTGCCACTCGTCGCGGCACCCGGCTCAAGCAGCCCGCATGGGCGGCCAGACATCGTGCGTCTACTGGTCGGTGTCGTGCGCCTGATCGTCTGGGTGGCGTCGGGCGCAGTAGGCATGTACGAGGCGGGAGGCCGTCCGGCCGCTGCTGTGTTCGGTGATGGCCTGGTGGGCCAGCGCCGTCCGGATGCCCGCGAACCAGGTTTCCCACTGGGTGAGGGAGTCTGGTGGACAGTCGGTGAACAGCAGCGATTCCCCGCACAGCGGGCAGAGTCCGCGCTGGATCCGCAGGAGGCGTTCCCAAGACTCCATGATCTGTGGGGGTTTGTGTTTACGTCGCCGGTCGGCCCAGTAGTGGGCTAGGGCAGGGTCATCAGGTGAGTGCCTGCCTGGGACCGGGGCGTGCCGGACGATCTTCGTCCAGGCGTAGTGGTGGAGGTAGGCGCCGCTGTTCCGGTCGCCGAAGACCCACCGGTTGTTCCTGGTCGGGTGGTACTGGCCGAAGTAGCGGGCGGTGACCCATCGTCGGCCTTTCTTGGGGTGCCTGCGGCGGGCCCACTTGTATAGGTGCTGCCACAAGTGGCTGTCCAGGGCCTGGTAGGCCTTCTTGGACGCCCCGGACCGGTAGTAGTTCGCTTGGCCTCGGATGATCGGGTTTAGAGTTCTGATCACCTCGAGCGGGTCGGCGCCACGCAGAGTGCGTAGCTCCTCGGCGTTCCGTCGTCGGATCCTCTTGAGTGCTTCCCGGCTGGGTTTGGTCAGCACCTTTGTACCACCGCGTACGTAGTAGCGACGGATTGTGAAGGACAGGAAGTCGAATCCGGCGTCAATACGCCCGATTCTCGTCTTCTCCTGGTTCAGGGAAAGACCCCGTTCCTTCAGCCAGGTGTTCAGCCGGGCGGCGACCGTCTCGGCCTGTTCGCGGTCGTGGCACAGGGCCACGAAGTCGTCCGCGTAGGTCACAACGGTCGGGCATCCGGCTCTAACGTGATCGCGGGCATCATATCTTACGCCCGCGGCCGCTTCCATTCCCTGTAACGCAATATTCAAGAGTAACGGCGAAATCCCTCCTCCCTGAGGGGTTCCCTCATTGGTCGGAGAGTACCGGCCCCGATCGACCACGCCTGCTTGTAGCCAGCCGCGGATCTGTTCCCTGGCGGGGAACGTCCCGATCCGCTGTAGCAGAAAGTTGTGGTCGATTCGGTCAAATGCGGATTTCAGGTCGGCGTCTAGCACCCACTCGCGTTTCGCGTTCTTTGCTGCGAGAGCGAGGTGGATCATCTCGATCGCGTCGTGGCATCCGCGGCCCGGCCGGAACCCATACTGTTTGGGATCCAGTCGCGCCTCCCATTCGGGTTCCAATGCGTTACGTACCCGTTCCTGCTGGGCGCGATCGGCGATAGCAGGAATTCCGAGTGGGCGTTTCCCGCCTTTCTTGGGAATGTACACCCGTCGCACCGGCAGCGCTCGACCCGGCCCGCCTTGGCGGTGCATCAGCATCGCCAGTTCGGCCCGTGCCTGGGAGGTCACAGCGACCTGCCCGTCCACGCCTGGGGTGTGACGGCCCCTGTTGCGCTGAGTTACCCGGCGCACGCTGACCATCGCGTTTGCCCGGCTGCGCAACATCAGTTTCTGCAGATTGCGGACCCGTTTCAGGTCCCCTGCCTGCGTCGCCTTGAAGATCCGTTGCCGTAGTCGCTGTACCTTCTCCTCCTGGCGGCGCCATCTTATGGCGTCCCAGTCGAGCAGGTCCTCCGGTCCGTTCACCACATCGCCGCCCACATCGAGCGCCGCGAAATCGACCATGATGGTCGTCGCGTCCTGCGGCGTGGCGCCTAACTTGCCCATATGGTTCCAGCGTTTCGTTGGCAGTGATTCGTCAAAGGGTCACCCGGCTCACGTCAGCACCCTTGCGGGCCCAGGCACTGGGCCTGGTATGCGGCCAGTTATACGCGGACGACCGCACGTGGAGGGTCCGGTCACACGTCCTTGCTTTCCTGCTGCCTTTCGGCTGCCGCCATTCGCTTCTTGGCCGTCCTGTCCCGCCCCGGATATCCGCCTCCCTTGCGGTCGACCTACCGGTGGTCGATCATCTCCACCGGACCTGAGCGGGGTTTCCGTGTTCCGCATTGGTGAGACGCGACCGGTGTCGGGCGCCTCCTATACCCCGGGACCGTGGTGCTCACATGACCGGGCTTCGCACACCGGCCACCACTACCGCCTTCCAGCGGTGGGTCCTGTTCTTCGGTGGAGCTTCCATCTCCCGAAGTTCTGGATAACGAGGCTTACGGAGATTCACCTTTGTTCGCCCTTCCGGCCTTCCCCTTGCCTGTGACCAATGGATGGAGCATTGGTCCTTGGGCTTCCTCCCAGGCTTCACACCCCGCCGTTACCAGCAACGCATGCCAGGAGCAGGGACGAGCGTTGAGCACTCACTCGGAGCTAACCGTCGAACATTCTCGACCCTCCATTTCGGCTACCTCACTCACAACAATGCGACCTCACGTCGCACGCGGATGCTCCAGTGCGTGAACGGCAGACCCAGCTTCTTCGGGCGTCTGCGGGCGATCTCGACCACGAACGCCTCGTCCTGGTCGGTGATCCGCCGGGGGCGCCCGGCGCCCCAGTGCGGCTCCAGCACGGACAGCCCGTGGGCGTTGAACGCGTGGATCACGTCCCGGACCGTGTCCGGGTCCGCGGCGATCAGCCGGGCGATCGCCAGGACCGGTGTCCCGGACGAGGACGCCAGGATGATCAACCCTCGGCGGTACCGGATGGCGTCGGCACGACCCCGGCGGCGTACCAGGCGCAGCAGGAACTGGCCTTCATCGTCGGTCAATCGACGTGCCCGGACAGGTCTGGACATGACCCACCTCGATCCACCCCGACAAGATCAAGAGTGCACCGTCCCAGCCCACGGATCACGCACCGATGACGGCGTGTCGCCGACTTCCACCCGGTGAATCTTCGAGGTCAGCGCACTAGCGAGCCTGCGGCCTTAACCGAACCCGCGTCGGTCGCCGTTGAGGACCAGGTACGACCCGCATCACGTCCGCGGCCCACGCCGCACCCGCGGGCCCGAAGCGTGCCGGTCGGGCGCGCGACGTCGGATCAGCGGGATGTGTTGGTTCCGCTGTCGTCGTTGCGCAAGCACACCGTGGTCTTCGCCGGATCCGGTTCGGGCAAGACAGTTCTGCTGCGCCGCATCGTCGAGGAGTGCGCGCTGCACGGGGTCTCGGCCATCGTGCTCGACTCGAACAACGATCTAGCCCGGCTGGGGGATCCGTGGCCAACACCACCCGAGCAGTGGTTCGACGGCGACGACGTCAAGTCCGCCGAGTACCTGGAACGCACCGAGGTCGTGGTCTGGACGCCTGGCCGCAGCCGCGGTCGGCCGCTGTCGTTTCAGCCGCTGCCCGACTTCGCGGCCGTTCTCGACGAGGCCGACGAGTTCCGGATGGCGGTCGACTCGGCCGTGGCGAGTCTCGTACCGCGTGCGGGGCTAACGGGTCGCAAGGTCGATCAGGGGGCCGCGGTGCTGCGTGAGGCACTGGGATACTTCGCCCGCAACGGCGGCTCGTCACTGGGAAGCCTCGTGGACCTCCTGGAGGACATGCCGGAGGGGATCAGCAGCCTCCGCAACGGCCCGAAGCTGGGGGCGGACATGGCCGAGGCGCTGCGGGCGGCGATCATCAACGATCCGCTGTTCGGTGGCGCGGGTCAGCCCGTTGATCCGGCCGTGCTGCTGGCGCCGAGCATCGGGAAGCGGGCACGGATCTCGGTTCTCAGCTTCGTCGGCCTACCTGCGGACGAGCAGAAACAGGGATTTGTCAACCAACTGCAGATGGCGTTGTTTTCGTGGATCAAGGCGCACCCGGCGGCGGACCGGCCGCTCGGCGGTTTGCTCGTGATGGACGAAGCGCAGAACTACGCGCCATCTGGGGCGTTCACGCCGTGCACTCAAAGCACCATTGCGCTGGCGTCACAGGCCCGGAAGTACGGCCTAGGTCTGATCTTCGCGACGCAGGCGCCGAGAGGCATCCACGCCAACATCTCCGGGAACGCGGCGACGCAGTTCTTCGGCGTCATGAACACCGTGGCGCATATCGAAACGGCCAAGGAGATGGCTCGAGGCAAGGGCGGCCGGGTGGACGACATCTCGCTGCTGAAGCCGGGTGAGTTCTTCGTCGCAGGGGAGGGCATGCGGTTCGAACGGGTCCGTGAGCCGATGTGCCTGAGCTTCCACCCGGCGAGTCCGCCCACCGAAGAGGAGGTGCTCGCGCGCGCCGCCCGGAACTGATCAGTCTGCGAGCCGTAGAGCTGGTGCGGGTTGCCCGCCTCCGGCCACTGCGCGGGACGGTCAAGACCTACCGAGGCTAGGTGAGCGGTCCGCAGGTGTCTATCCTGTGCTGCTCGTCGGCGTTTGGCCGGGTAGCTCAGGCAGATTCGCGCATGATGCGTCGAGCGATCTCTTCCACCTGCTGCGTGGTCAGCACCGGTCGGTCCTCGCCTTGCAGCGCCTGCCGGAGAAGGCGACGGGCCAGTGCCGACGGGGAGATCTGTTCCTCGGCGGAGCGGCGTTTCAAGGCGTCGTCGAGTTCGCGCGTGATGCGCAGCGACAGGCTCACGTCGAGCGCTGCGGCGTTCTCCGCGGCTTCGATCTCGGCGGCTTCGGCTTCCTCATCGGCGTACTCCTCGCGCACCCTTCGGACGTCGGCGGTGATCGCGGCGTCGTCGTGCCGAGTGGGTCGGTCGGGAGTATCGGTCATGATCATCCCTGTCCTTCGTAGTCGCGCAGGTCAGCGCCGCTGCTCTTCCAAGCAGTGACGCCTGCATGTGTGGAACCGGTCGCGATGATCGTGATGACGAAGCCTGCGCTGGGGGAGTATCCGATGATGCGGACGGCGCCGCTGCGGCTCTTCGGATCTGGGTCGTGAACGATGCTTCGCGGGTCGGCTGCCGCCTCGAGTGTCCAGTCGACCTCGAGGTTCGTCGCGCCGGGGTAGCGGTCGCTGCGGCGGTGGATGTAGGCGGCGTCCTCGTCGCGCCACCACAGATCACCGACCATGTGTCACATTGTGACACATCGTCGTACGTATGGGAGGACGTGTCGACCGCGGAGACTTGTCTGCGCAGTTCAGGGGCGTGCAGGGGTGTGCGAGTAGTCGGCAAGTACCTCCACCCCAGGTCAGAGGTATCACACGGGGTTCTCCCGGAAGCATCACGCTAGCGGCGTTTGGGCTCCCAAATGCCGCCGACGAGCAGCCGCGACGATCCGCGCGAACTGGCGGACATGCCGCGGCTCGACCAGGAGCGCGTTGGGCCCCTGCTCGGTTTCCGCACCGCCCATGACGTTGTCGGCGGTGTAGAGGAACGGCTGGGTGCACTTGCGCTGCTTGGTCATCGAACCTTCGCTCTCCGCCTCGTCGACGTTGGCGTTGATGTCGTCCACCACGTCCACACCGAAGAGCAGGACATAGCGCCGGGCCACCTGCTGGGCGAAGGCGCCCTGCGCGAGCTGGTGGCCCTCCACGACGAGGAGGGCCTTGTCCCCGCGGCCGGAGCGCGGTGCGCCGTGCACGGCGGCGTGGAGTTCGCGGGCGATGACGGCGGGGTCGGCGTCGCCTCGGACCTGCCCGACCGGCGCGGCCTCACCGGTCTGGCGAAGGTGGTCGGCGGCGGTCTGCTGGTACTCGTCGGGCAGCCCGATGTGATGACCGAACTCGTGGGCCGCGGCTTCGGTGACGTCGGCGACGCCGTCGAGGAAGAAGTGAGCCGCGTCCGTCGGCCCGGTGCCCTTGGTCAGGAGGATCGTGTGGTCGGCGGGCGTCGCCTCGGTCGGCTGGAAGTCGATGTCCACCGGGGGCCGGGCTGCTGCCGGCGGAATCGGCGACTCGACCGCGGCGAAGACGTTCCAGACTCGTCGGATGCCGGCGAGGATCTTTCCGACCTCCGCCGGTTTGTCGACAGGTCTCACCGGGTCGTTCGTGAAGGCGTAGGTCACGCGCGCGGCGAGCCGGGTGGGCGCCGAGCGGTCCGGTTCCAGAGCCCAGTCCAAGGCGGAGTCGGTGTCGAACTGCTTGCCCCGCGCGGGGTCGGGAACCCCCTTCTGCTGCACCCGGCCTGCCCCCGCGCCGGGCACGAGCCGGTCGAGAGCGGCCCAGGTGTTGATTCCCGCTTGCCCGTCGGCGACCAGCGGCGGGTGCGCCCGCTGGAAGGCCCGGACCGCCGTGTCGGTGGCGGCATCGAAGGTGATGGCGGCTGCGCCGGCGAGGCCGCGGCCGACGGGAAGCCCCCCGCCGACGCCGAGCGCGTTGAGCTTCTCGTGCAGTTCGGAGACCGCGGGCCCGCGGGCTGTGAGCTTCAGCGTGGGGTGGGTGGCGAGGCCGGGGCGTGGCTGCGGCGAGGGGTCGCCGGGGCGGAGCCCGGGAACAGGTGCCACCGTGCCGTCCGGCCGCAGGTCCCCACCGGGTGCGCGGGCGTCGAGCTGCGTCCAGGTGGCGGTGTCGAGTGCCCCGGACGACGTCACCCCGTTGGTGGTCTGGAACCTGCGGACCGCGATCTGTGTCCGCGAGCCGAACTCGGCGTCGATCTTGAGCTCGGGCGTCGTTCCGAGCACGTTCAGCTTCTGCTGGGCGACGCCGACCTGTTGGTCGATGTCGCCCAGTCGCAGGGTCGGTCGGGTGGTGATCGTCGGCGGTCCGCCACCTGGTGCCGGTGCGGTGACGACCTGGCGCGCCGCGACGAGCCCGGCGACGGCGGCGTTTCCCGCCGTCTGCTGCAGCCGCAGCAGCCCGACCGGTGGCGACGGCGCGTGGCGTGCACGAGCAGACGCCGGCCGCCCGGTCGGTCGCAGCGCTTCGGGCGACGCACGATGGATATCCATCGAATCCCTCCGGCCCTCGCGGCGACGCCATTCGACCAACCCTGTCGCTTCATCGTGGCTTCCCGTCCAGGCGATCGCCAGAATCAAGCGCCTCACCGGTCGGGACGACACCGACCAGTGGTCGCGCCAGGGTGTCTGCCTGGTGCGACGGGGTGGTGAGAGCGCGATGGTCGTCTCTCGACACACGCGCGGAGGCCGGGATGAGCACGACGGATGTCCGAAGCAAGCGACCCGAGTGAGATCGTGAGCGTCAGGGACGTCGACATGAAGGTCGAAGTGGTCGTCATCCCCGTCTCGGATGTCGACCGCGCGAAGGAGTTCTACGGGCGGCTGGGGTGGCGGCTGGATGTCACGCCGCCGACCGTCGTCCAGTTCACGCCGCACGGCTCGGCGTGCTCGGTGCAGTTCGGCGCGACCCTCACGTCGGCCGCGCCCGGCTCGGCCAAGGGATATCTGATCGTCTCCGACCTCGAGGCCGCCCGGAATGCGCTCGTCGCCGCCGACATCGCGGTGGGCGAGATCTTCCACCTCAGCCCGGACGGCCCGGTCAGCGGTCCGGATCCCGAGCATCGCAGCTACTTCTCGCGCGCCGTGTTCCGCGATCCGGACGGCAACGAATGGCTGCTGCAGGAGATCACGACCCGGCTTCCCGGGCGCGTCGAGGCCGCCGCGACGTCGTTCGGCTCCGTGGGCGACCTGGCGGGCGCGTTCCGGCGTGCGGCGGCCGCGCACGGGAAACACGAGGAGCGCACCGGTGAGCGCGACGAGGACTGGCCGAGCTGGTACGCCGCGTACATGGTGGCGGAGCAGGCCGGGACGGAGCTGCCGACGTGAACGACTACGACGTGATCGTTCTCGGTGGCGGGGCGCCCGGCGAGCACTGCGCCGCGGCGTTGGCGGCGCGCGGGTTGCGGGTCGCCGTCGTCGAGCGGGAGCTGGTCGGGGGCGAGTGCTCCTACTGGGCGTGCATTCCGTCGAAGTCGTTGTTGCGCCCGGGTGAGGCGGTGCACGGCGCGTGGGAGGCCGGTGCGAGCGCGCAGGTCGACGTCGCGGCGGCGCTGGCGTGGCGGGACTTCATGGTGTCGGGCTATTCCGACGCCGGGCAGGAGCGCTGGCTGGCGGGGCGGGGAATCGACCTGCTGCGCGGCACGGGTCGGCTGGACGGCACCGGGGCGGTCGAGGTCGGGGGTGTCCGGCACACCGCGGAGCACGTCGTCGTGGCGACCGGCTCGGATCCGATCGTGCCCCCGATCCCGGGACTGTCCGCGCTCGAGGGCGTGTGGACGAACCGCGAGGCCACCGGGATGACGGCGGTGCCGCGCCGCCTGCTGATCCTCGGCGGCGGGCCGGTGGGCGTGGAGATGGCGCAGGTCGTGTGCCGACTCGGCGGCGAGGCGGTGCTCGTCGAGGGCGCCGGACACGTGCTCCCCCGCGAACCTGCCCCGTTGGGCGAGGCGCTCGGCGAGGCCCTGCACCGCGACGGCGTCGAGGTGATGCTCGGGAGGCACGCCACCGCCGCGCGGCGGGAGGGTGAGGAGTACGTCCTGCAGTTCGACGGCAGCGCAGAGCTGCGGGGCGACCGGCTGCTCGTGGCGACCGGCCGGCGCCCCCGCGTCGCGGGGATCGGCCTGGAGACGGTCGGCGTGGAGGCCGACCCGCGCGGGATCCACGTCGACGAGTACCTGCGCGCGGGCGAGCGGCTCTGGGCGATCGGCGACGTCACCGGCATCTGGCCGCTGACCCACGTCGGCGAGTACGAGGGCGACGTGGTCGCGGCGAACATCGCCGGCGATCGGCATCCGGCGAACTACGAAGCCGTTCCGCGGGTCACCTACACCGATCCCCAGGCGGCGGCGGTCGGCGCGACGGAAGCGGAGTACAGCGCCACCGCACTCGTGTCCGAGGTGCCGAAGACCGCCACCTACACGCACGCCTACGCCGAATCGCACCGGGTTCCTGACGCTGCTCAGCGACGGCGAGCGGCTGACCGGCGCCTACGCGGTCGGGCCGGAAGCGGGGGAATGGCTGCAGCAGGCGACCCTGGCCATCCGCGCCCACGTCCCGCTCGACGTGCTCGGCGACACGATCCAGCCCTTCCCGAGCTTCTCCGGGATCTACGACACGGCGGTGAAGGCGCTGCGCATGCAGATCGCCGACATGCCGCGGCCGGCCGGACCGATGGACGCGCAGATGGCGGGCCTTTCGTGAGTGCCGCAGAACAGTTCCATGTCAGCGAGGTCTCCCCGTCCT
>CAWADQ010000025.1:0-97554 GCA_963780835.1 uncultured Actinomycetota bacterium
CGAGGTCCACGTCGTCCGGGATCTCCGTCACCGCCGCATACGCGCGGACCCCGCGGACGGAGCGGGCCCCGGGGTTGACCGGGTACACCGGCCCGGCGAAGTTGCCGCGCAGCAGGTGCAGCAGCACCCCGTGGCCGATCTTCCGGGGATCCGTGGAGGCGCCGATCACGGCCACGGAGCGCGGGTGCAGCACGTTGTGCACGCTGCGTGCCTCGGCGCACTGCTCGCGGGCAACCCGGACCTCCAACGACCGCTCGGTGGGGTCGACGTCGAACTCCAGGTGCAGCACGCCGTCGGCGAACTCGCGGCTGAGCTGGAAGCCCGCGTCCCGAAACACCCGCGTCATCTGGGTGTTCTGCCCCAGGACCTCGGCCTCGAAGCGGCGCACGCCACGCTCCCGGGCGGCCGCGGCGAGGTGCTCGAGCAGGATCGAACCCAGCCCGCGGCTCTGGTGATCGTCGCGGACGACGAACGCGACCTCCGCCGGGCCGACAACGCTCTTGCCGTCCGGGCCGAGCGTGCCCTCGTAGCAGCCCACGGCGATGACCTCGTCGCCGAGCAGGACGACCAGCGCCACCCGGGCGTGATGGTCGACGACGGTGAGCCGCTCCAGCTCGCGCGGGGGGAACTGCGGGTGCGCCCCGAAGTAGCGCATGTAGCGGGTGCGCTCGGAGAGCAGGGAGTGGAAGTCCACGATCGCGTCCGCATCGCTCGGCAGGATCGGGCGCAGGTGCACCACACCGCCGTCCGACGCCACCACGTCGGCCTCCCAGTGCCGCGGGTACGCCGGTGCGGACGAGGCCGGCGGCGCGTCCGGTGTGGGCGGGGCCGCCCCGTCGACCGCGAGCGCCTCGTCCATCCTGTTCTCCTACCCATGGTGTTTCCGTGGGTGCGCGGCCCGATCAGTCGCGCGGATCGTGCGGGTCAAGGCCGTGCAGCGGGAACACGGCCCGGCGCGTTTCGAGGATCTCGACGTCCACCCGGTCCGTACCGGTCAGCCACGGCGCGTGCGCCACGTCGGCCCCGTCGGTCATCTCGGTGGGCAGTGGGCGGCTGGTGAGCCGGGAGGTGTAGTCGATCCACCCGGCAGGCACCGGGCGTCTTCGGGTCGACATCACGGTCGAGCACCGTGGCGAGCAGATGCGTCCACGACCGCGGGACCACGCGGTAGAGGCCATAGCCGCCGCCGCCGAGGGCGAGCCACCGCCGCCTGCCGTGCGCTCCGCGAGCCCGCGCAGCTCCCGGTAGATCGTGCGGTGGCCGTCGACCGACAGCCGCAGGTCCGCCAGCGGGTCTTCGGCGTGGGTATCCGCGCCGCACTGCGTGACCAGCAGTTGCGGCCGGAACGCCGTGAGCAGCGACGGCACCACCGCGTCGAAGGCCCGCAGCCAGCCCGCGTCCGCGGTGCCGGGCGGGAGCGCCACATTCGCCGCGCAGCCCGTCGGCGGCGCCCTCGCCGTACTCGCCCGGCCACCCGGTACCGGGCCACAGCGTGAACGGGTGCTGGTGCAGCGAGATCGTCAGCACCCGGGGGTCGTGGTAGAACGCGGCCTGCACACCGTCGCCATGGTGGACGTCGACGTCGACGTACGCGATGCGCTCGAACCCGTGGTCGAGCAGCCAGGAGATGGCCACGGCGCAGTCGTTGTAGACGCAGAACCCCGAGGCGCGGTCGGGCATCGCATGATGCCTGCCGCCGGCGATGTTCACCGCCCGGTCCGCCCGGCCCTCCGCGATCTCGCGGGCCGCCAGCAGTGAGCCACCGCAGACCAGACAGCCCGCCTCGTGCATCCCCTCGAAGATCGGGTTGTCGTCCGAGCCCAGCCCGTGCGCCGGGTCGTCGCCCTTTTCCGGTGCCGCACGGACCGCCTCCAGGTACGACGGGACGTGTACCCGCTCCAGCTCGGCGTCCGGTGCCGGCTCCGGCTCGAGGAGCTCCACCCCCTCCAGCACCCCGAGCTCACGGGCCAGCCGCATGGTCAGGTCGAGACGAACCGGGTTCAGCGGGTGATCCGGGGTGAACCGGTCGGTGAGGAACTCCGGTGTCCACACCACCGCAGCTCGCGCGCTCATGCGGGAACGCTAGTCGACCCGGCGGCCGCGCGGAGCTGCCGAAGGTCCCGTCGGCGGCCGCCTGTCGGGTCACGGCCGTGCACAGTCACCGCTGCTCACGGCGATGATCGCCGTAGGGAAACGTGTCGATTCGTCCTTGTCCTCCTGGTGGCCGGTCCGCCAGGGTCATCATCACCAGCGCCGTCCCGTCGCCGAGGAGTCTCGATGAGTGCCCCCGACACGATTGTTCTGATCCATGGTTTCTGGGTGACCCCCCGGAGCTGGGAGCACTGGGCCGCCCGCTTCGAGGAGCGGGGCTTCCGGGTGCTGGCGCCGGCGTATCCGGGCTTCGAGGTGGAGGTGGAGTCGCTCAACGCGGACCCGTCACCGGTCGAGAAGGTCACGATCGCGGGCATCGTCGCGCACCTGGAGTCCGTCGTCGGCGCGCTCGACACCCCGCCGATCCTCATCGGCCATTCCGCCGGCGGCGCGTTCACCCAGATCCTGCTCGACCACGGCTACGGGGCGGCGGGCGTGGCGCTGAACTCCGCCCCGACGGAGGGCGTGCCGGTCGTCCCGCTGTCGCAGGTCAAGGCCACGTTCCCGGTGCTGCGCAACCCGGCGAACCGGCACCGCGCCGTCACCTACGACTTCGAGCAGTGGAACTACGCGTTCACCAACACGTTGCCCGAGGACGAGGCGCGGGCCCTGTTCGAGCGCTACGCGGTGCCCGTCTCAGGCTCGATCCTCTTCGAGAGCGCGCTGGCCAACCTCACGCCCGGCCACCAGGGCACCTGGGTCGACTACACCAACGGCGACCGCGCCCCGCTGCTGTTCGTGTCGGGCAGCCACGACAACATCATGCCGCCGAAGGTGCAGTGGTCCAACGCCGCGCACTACCGCTCGGACAAGACGCTGACCCGCGTGGTCGAGTTCAGCGACATGCCCCACCTGCTCCCCGCGGCGCCGGGTTGGGAGGAGATCGCGGACTACGTGCTGGCCTGGGCGCTGCGCAACGCCCGTCAGTGATCCGCTTCACGCACGTCGGCGGGCCCACCCTGCTGGTCGAGGTGGCGGGCTGGCGGCTGCTCACCGACCCGACGTTCGACCCTCCCGGCCGGCGCTACGCGTTCGGGTGGGGGACGTCGTCGACCAAGCTCGCCGGCCCGGCCGTTGCGGCGGACGACCTCGGCCCGCTCGACGCCGTGCTGCTCACCCACGACCACCACGCGGACAACCTCGACGACCGGGGACGCGCCCTGCTCCCGCAGGCGGGCACGGTCGTGACGACCCGATCCGGGGCGCGGCGACTGGGCGTCGGGCGCCGTCGGGCTCGAACCGTGGGCCACGACGCGGCTCGACGCCCCGGGCAGGCCCACGATCACGGTCACCGCCACGCCGTGCCGACACGGGCCCCCGCTGAGCAGGCCGGTCGCGGGCGACGTCGTCGGCTTCGCCCTGACCTGGGAGGGCGCCCCCGGAGCGCTGTGGATCTCCGGCGACACGGTGCTGTTCGCGGGCCTCCGCGAGGTCGCGCGCCGGATCCCGGTGGACGTCGCGGTGCTCCACCTCGGCGGGGTGCAGTTCCCCGTCACCGGCCCGCTCCGCTACAGCATGACCGCGGCGCAGGCCGTCGAGACCCTGCGCCTCGTGCGGCCGCGGGTCGCGGTGCCGGTGCACTACGAGGGCTGGGCGCACTTCCGGCAGGGCCGCGCCGACGTCGACGCGGCCCTCGCCGGAGCACCGGACGTGCAGGGGCGGGTGCGGTGGCTCCCGCTCGGGGAGCCGACCGAGCTATAGCGCCTACCGCCCCCGCCACTCCCGGTAGCGCCCGATCAGCGCCGCCGTCGAGGCGTCCAGCGCCGACATGTCGGGATCCCGGTCGGTCAGGGTCGGGCCGAACTGCTTGGCCATCACCTTCCCGAGCTCGACACCCCACTGGTCGAACGAGTCGATCCCCCAGATCACGCCCTCGACGAACGTCACGTGCTCGTAGAAGGCGATCAGCTGGCCCAGCGTCGACGGGGTCAGCTTCGCGGCGAGGATCGTGGTGCTCGGGCGGTTGCCCGGCATGACCTTGTGCGGCACGAGCGCGGCCGGCGTGCCCTCCGCCGCGATCTCCTCGGCGGTCTTGCCGAACGCCAGCGCCGCGGACTGGGCGAACAGGTTGCTCATGAACAGGTCGTGCATGTCGGTGTCGGCGTCGACCGGCAGCTCGTGGTTCGGCTGGGCGAAGCCGATGAAGTCGGCCGGGACGAGCCGCGTGCCCTGGTGCAGCAGCTGGTAGAAGGCGTGCTGGCCGTTCGTGCCCGGCTCGCCCCAGAAGATCTCGCCGGTCGTGGTGGTGACCGGCGAGCCGTCGGCGCGGACCGACTTGCCGTTGCTCTCCATCGTCAGCTGCTGCAGGTAGGCGGGCAGGCGGTGCAGGTACTGGCTGTAGGGCAGCACCGCGTGGGTCTCGACGTCGAAGAAGTTCGCGTACCAGATGTTGAGCATGCCGGCGATGACCGGCAGGTTCTCCTCCAGCGGCGTGCTGCGGAAGTGGCTGTCCATCGCGTGCATGCCGGCGAGGAACTGGCCGTACTGGTCCGGGCCGATCGCGACCATGAGCGAGAGCCCGATGGCCGAGTCGAGCGAGTAGCGCCCGCCGACCCAGTCCCAGAAGCCGAACATGTTCGCCTCGTCGATGCCGAACTTGCGCACCTCCACGGCGTTCGTCGAGACCGCGACGAAGTGCTTCGCGACGGCCGACTCGTCGCCGTTCCCACCACCATCTTGGCCAAGCCCCTCGACGAGCCACTGCCGCGCCGCGCGGGCGTTCGTCAGCGTCTCCAGGGTGGTGAAGGTCTTGGACGAGACGATGAACAGCGTCGTCGCCGGATCGAGGTCGAGCAGGGCCTCGGTGACGTCCGTCGGGTCGATGTTCGAGACGAACCGGAAGGCCAGCGCGCGGTCGCTGTAGGCGCGCAGCGCCTGGTACGCCATCACCGGGCCGAGGTCCGAGCCACCGATACCGATGTTGACCACGGTGCGGATGCGCTCGCCGGTGTGTCCGGTCCACTCCCCGGCGCGCACCGCGTCGGCGAACCGCGCCATCTTGGCGAGCACGGCGTGCACGTCGGCGACCACGTCCTGGCCGTCGACCGTGAGCGACGCGTCGTCCGGCAGCCGCAGCGCCGTGTGCAGCACCGCGCGGTCCTCGCTGGTGTTGATGTGCACCCCGGTGAACATCGCCTCGATGCGCTCGGGCAGCCCCGCCCGCCGGGCGAGCGAGGTGAGCAGGGGAACGGTGTCGCGGGTGATCCGGTGCTTGGAGTAGTCCATCACCAGGTCCGCGCCGGAGGTGGTCAGCGCCTCGACGCGGCCGGGGTCGTCGGCGAAGAGGTCACGCAGGTGGCGCGGGGCCACCGCGGCGTGGTGCTGGGCTACGGCGGCCCACTCGTGGGTCCCGGTGATGGATGGTGCGATCTGCTCGGTGTCGGCCACGGGGGGATCCTTCCGCATGGGACGAGGAGAGGACACGCGCTAGGACTTCGCGGGTGTGGGGACCTCGCCGAGCGCAGTCGCAGCCATGGCGCGTTCCCACAGCTTGATGCCGCCGAGCAGCCCGGAGATGTTCGGGACGACGGAGCGGTTCGGGCCGAGGGTGTCCGGGTCGAGGCGTTTGGCGTTGCCGCCGCCGATGTGGATGTGGTCGGGCAGCACCATGGCCTCGAAGGCGTCCAGGGCATTCATGACGAGCTTGCGCCACGCCTTGTTGCCGATCTTCTCGCGGTTGTGGTCGCCGCACGCGACCTCGATCGACAGGCCCTCGGCGAAGCGGCCGTGCGAGAGCTCCATGTGCGGCAGCAGCGTGCCGTCGAAGAACACCGCGGAGCCCACGCCGGTCCCGAGGGTGATCACGAGTTCCATCCCGTTGCCGGTGGCGACGGCGCAGCCCTGCACGTCGGCGTCGTTCGCGACGCGGGTGGGGCGGCCGAAGCGCTCCTGCAGGGCGTCTTCGAGCTCGAAACCGTTCCACGCCGCGATGAGGTCGGGGTCCGGATTCCAGACCCGGCCCGCACCGGGAGAACGCGGGCACCTCCCGCACCCGACCGCGGCGGATCGCGCCGGGGAACCCGACCGAGACGCGGTCGTACTCCGGCTGGGCCTTCGCCAGCTTGTCCAGCTCGTCGAGGAGCACCGGCGGTGGACACGGGTACGGCGTCTCGACCCGGAGCCGTTCCGAGATCATCTCCCCGCCGGGGTCGAGCACCACGGCCTTGAGGCCCGTTCCCCCGACGTCGATCGCCAGCGTGCGCGGACCGCTGTCGCCCATGACCCGTCCCTTTCCGTCAGGCCCCCACCGCGAGCCGTCGCGGCGCGACGCTAGTCGCGGGCACCGACCCGTGTCATCCGCGAGTGGTCGTGCGCCGCCCGCCGTATCCGACGCATCGTCGACCGGGCGTCACCGGTGGAGGTGACACGTCGTTGCCCCGATCGAGGGGACGCACGGACCGCGGCCCCGTCGAGGAGGTAACCGGTGAAACGCCCCCTGCCCACACCGGTGGGCGACGTCGCGCTGCTGGCCACGCGCGTGCTGCTCGGCGTGATCATGCTCGCGCACGGCTACCAGAAGCTCGTCGTCGACGGCATCGGACGGACGACCTCGGGGTTCGAGTCGATGAGCATCCCGCTGGCGATCGTGTCGGCGTCGTTCGTGACCGTCGTGGAGCTCGTCGGCGGGACGCTGCTGATCCTCGGGCTGCTGACCACGGTCGTCGCCGGGCTGATGGGCGTCGTCATGGCCGGGGCGGCGGCGTTCGTGCACGCGCGGCACGGCGTGTTCGTCAGTGCGGGCGGTTGGGAGCTGGTCGGCTCGATCGCCGGCGCGCTGCTGGCGCTGGCCGCTGCGGGCCCGGGCCGGCTGAGCCTCGCGTACGTGGTGCGGGCGCGGGCCCGCCGCGCCCCGACGGCCGCGATCCCCCCACCGGCACGCGTGCCCGCGCCCGCGTGGGAGGAGGCCATCCCGCCGCCCGGACTGCCGGTGACGCCCCTGATCCGCCTCGCCCCGCAGCCCGGACCGGTGGCGGCCGGCGCCCCCGGTCTTCGTCGAGCCGGAGCGGTCGGGGCCGGTGTATCGCCCACCGGCTCCGGTGCGCCACCAGTGATCACGCACGGTCGACGGAGAACTCGGCCAGGGGGGTGAACGGCGTCACGCGGATGGGGTAGGTTTCCGGCGCCTCATACCGGAGGGTCATCCCGTGAACCGTCCACTGCCCGGCGCGACGCGCGACGTCGCGCTCCTGCTCACCCGGTTGCTGCTCGGCACGATCATGTTCGCGCACGGCTACCAGAAGCTCATGATCGACGGCCTCGGCCGCACGACGGAGGGCTTCGAGTCGATGAGCATCCCGGTGGCGATCTTCTCGGCGGCCTTCGTGACCGTCGTCGAGGTCGTCGGCGGCGTCCTGGTGGTCCTCGGCGCGCTGATCCCCGTGGTCGCGGCCTGCTACCTGGTCGTCATGGTCGGTGCGGCGGTCTTCGTCCACATCCCGAACGGGATCTTCGTCGATTCCGGTGGCTGGGAGCTGGTCGGGGTGATCGCGGCGGTGCTGCTGGCACTGGCGGCGGCGGGCTCCGGCCGCTACGGCGTGGACCACCTCGTGCACGACCGGCAGGTGCGCCTGGCCGCCGCCGACGCGTCGTCGGCGGTCACGACGACCTTCCGGCCCTTCGACCGGCCGACCACCCGGGGCGACCACTCGGCGCGCGCGACGGCGTTCGTCGAGCCGTCGCCCGACGGCGCGCCTGCGGGGCGTCGCCGGCGTTCCGCCGGCCGCCGTCGGTGCCCTAGTCCGCTGACTGCTGGCCCCGACGGCGCCCGACGCCCGAGATGCGATCATGGCCGGGGATGCCTGCCTCCGCGCTGCGCCACGTCACGGCCGTCCGGTACGTCACGCCGCTGCGTGAGGGCGGGTCGCTGCCGGGCCTGATGGAGGCCGACGACCTCGGCACCTACGTCGTCAAGTACTCCGGCGCCGGGCAGGGCGCTGCCGGTGCTCGTCGCGGAGGTGGTCAGCGGGGAGCTGGCCCGCGGGCTGGGGCTGCCGGTGCCGGAGCTGGTGACGGTCGAGCTGGACCCGGCGCTCGGCGTCGCGGAGCCGGACCAGGAGGTCCAGGACCTGCTGCGCCGCAGCCCCGGCCTGAACCTGGGCATGGACTTCCTGCCCGGAGCGCTCGACCTCGACCCCGGCGCGTTCCCGGTCGACCCGGGGTTCGCGGGGCGCGTGCTGTGGTTCGACGCGCTCGTCGGCAACGTGGACCGCACCTGGCGCAACGTCAACATGCTGCGCTGGCACGGTGCGCCGTATCTCATCGACCACGGCGCCACGCTGACCTTCCACCACGGGTGGTCGGGCCCGGAGCCGCCCGACGTCGTGGCGGCGGGGGCCGCGCGGCCCTACGACGCGTCGGCGCACGTGCTGCTCGGCGCCCACCTCGACGGCAGGGCCCCCGATCTCGACGCGGCCGATGCCGCGCTCGCGCCGCTGCTGACGTCCGAGCTGGTCCGGGCCGCGGTCGCGCTCGTCCCCGACCGCTGGCTGGACGTGCCCGGCTTCGCCGGCCCTGCGCAGGTCCGGGACGCCTACGTCACGCGCCTGCTGGCCCGCCGCGACGCCCGGGACGCGTGGTTGCCGCCGCTGCGGGAGGCGATCACGCACCGGCCGGCCCGGCTCCGCTCGGAAGACCGGGTCGCCCCGGCCTGCGCGGCAGATCTGGAGGCGGTCCCCGTGACGCGGCACCCGTTCGAGTACGCCGTGATCCGCGTCGTGCCGCGGATCGAGCGCGGCGAGGCGATCAACGCCGGCGTGCTGCTCTACTGCCGGGGCCTGGACTACCTGGGCGCCCGGGTGCACCTCGACGAGGCCCGCCTGCGCGCCCTGGACCCGGGCGCCGACGCCGACGGCATCGCCTGCGTCCTGCGGGCGCTGGAGACGACGTGCGGCGACGACCCCTCGGAGGCGCGCCGCGCCGGACCGGCGGGGGAGGAGGACCGCGGCCGCCGCTTCCGGCGCCTCACCGCCCCGCGCAGCACGATGGTGCAACCCGGCCCGGTGCACACGGGCCTCACGGCCGACCCGGAGGCCGAGCTCGAGCGCCTGTTCGCCGAGCTCGTGCTCCCCGTCCGCGGCTAGGAACAGCAGACGATGCCCGCCCCCCGCCTGCTCGCCGTCTCCGACCTGCACGTGCGCCACCCCGAGAACCGCGCGATCGTCGCGGGGCTGCGGCCGACGTCCGACGACGACTGGCTGATCGTGGCCGGCGACGTGGCCGAGCGGGTCGACGACGTCGTCGGCACGCTGACGCTGCTGCGCGAGCGGTTCGCCGTGGTCGTGTGGGTGCCCGGCAACCACGAGCTGTGGACCCGGGCGAAGGAGGGCGTGCCGCTGCGCGGGGAGGAGCGCTACCGCCACCTCGTGCGGGCCTGCCGGGCGGCCGGCGGTGCTCACCCCCGAGGACCCGTTCCCGGTCTGGACCGGCGATGGCGGGCCCGCGGTCGTCGCGCCGCTGTTCCTGCTCTACGACTACTCCTTCCTGCCCGACGGCACCGCCACCGCGGCGGAGGGCCTGGCGACCGCCTACCGCGCCGGCGTGGTGTGCACCGACGAGCACCTGCTCGCGCCCGACCCGTACCCCGACCGCGCCGCGTGGTGCGCCGCCCGCGTCGCGTACTCCCGGTCCCGGCTCGACGCCCTCGACCCGGACCTGCCGACGGTGCTGGTCAACCACTGGCCGCTGACCCGGTTGCCGACGCGGGTGCTCCGCTACCCGGAGTTCGCCCTGTGGTGCGGCACGACGGCGACCGCCGACTGGCACGTCCGCTACCGCGCGGCCGCGGTCGTCTACGGCCACCTCCACATCCCGCGCGTGACGTGGGAGGACGGGGTGCGGTTCGTCGAGGTGTCGCTGGGCTACCCGCGCGAGTGGCGCGCCCGCGGGGTCCCGGAGCCGCTGCTGCGGACGGTGCTGCCGGCATCCCGACGCCGGCCGGCGATCCCCGGACGGCGCCGGTCGAGCACGCGAGGCGATGCGTGGCGTCCCGGGCAGTGCCGTCCCATCCAGTGGAGGACGCCCGGCTTGCGCCGTACCGTCAGCGCCCCACCCGACGGACACTGTGACCGCGGGTCGCTCAGCGAGGAGGAAGCCGACCACGCTCGGGCGCAGCGTCCGGCGATGACGGGCGAGCGCGGAAGGAGCACACCGCGGTGCCAACCGTCCGGGACGCCACGTTCGACATCCTCCGCCGATTCGCGATGACGACGATCTTCGCCAACCCGGGCTCGACGGAGATCGCGTTCCTCACCGGGCTGCCCGACGACCTGGCCTTCGTACTCGCCCTCCACGAGGGCTCGGTCGTGGGGATCGCGACCGGCCACGCGACCGTGACGGGCCGTCCGGCGCTGGTCAACCTGCACACCACCGCCGGGCTGGGCAACGCGGTCGGCGCGCTCGCGACCGCCCGGGTCAACCGGGTCCCGCTCGTCGTGATCGTCGGCCAGCAGGACCGGCGCCACCTCGCGCTGCGCCCGTTCCTCGCCGGCGAGCTGGCCGGGTTGGCGGGCGACTACCCCGTGTGGGTCAACCAGCCGGCGCGCGCCAGGACGTGCCCGGTGCGGTGGCCCGGGCCTGGCACGAGGCGAACGACGCCCGCGGGCCGGCGCTGGTGATCGTGCCGAGCGACGACTGGGCCGCCCCCGCCGACGACACCGTGATCGCCGCCCCCTCACGCGCTGCGCCGGGGCACGCAACGCGGACCCGGCGACGATCGACGAGCTGGCCGGCCTGCTGGCGCAGGCCCGGGATCCCGCGCTCGTCGTGGGCGCCGACGCCGACGACCCCGCGACGTGGGCCGCGCTGGTCGCCCTGGCCGAGCGGCTCGCGGCCCCGTCTGGCAGGAGTCGTTCGCCGCCCGGGCCGGGTTCCCGCAGGACCACCCGCTGTTCGCGGGGCACCTGCCCGCGGGCCGCACCCGCCTGCGGGAGACGCTCGCGCGCCACGACGTCGTGCTCGCCGTCGGCGCGCCGGTGTTCCGCCAGTACCCCTACGAGCCCGGGCCGCTGGTCGCCCCGGGCACGACCTTGGTGCAGGTGACCGACGACCTCGAGGACGCCCATCACAGCCCGGTCGCCCTCGCCGTCGTCGCCGGGCCTGCCG
This sequence comes from uncultured Actinomycetota bacterium, assembly GCA_963780835.1. GTDB lineage: Bacteria > Actinomycetota > Actinomycetes > Mycobacteriales > Pseudonocardiaceae > Pseudonocardia. The sequence continues at coordinate 11,251 of CAWADQ010000025.1, forward strand.
AGGTCTGCGCCGCTCTCGCGGAGCGGTTGCCGGCCCGCGACCGCACCGCGCCGCCCGCGAAGCGCCCCGTCCCGCCGCCCCCGCCCGGCTACGGCGGGCCGCTGCGGGCGGCGCACGTGATGACCGCGCTCGCGCAGCGGCTCCCGGCCGCCGCGGTGGTCGTCGAGGAGACCCCGTCGAGCCGCCCCGACCTGCACGAGCTGCTGCCCGCCCGCGCCCCGCTCGGGTTCCTCCGCGCCGCGACGGGTGGGCTCGGCTTCGGTCTGCCCGCCGCGATCGGCGTGCGCATGGCCGCGCCGCACCGGCCCGTCGTCGCCGTGCTGGGCGACGGCCCGTCGCTCTACGGCATCCAGGCGCTGTGGAGCGCAGCGCACTACCACTGCGGCGTCCTGTTCGTCGTGCTCGCCAACGGCCGGTACGCCGTCATGGACCGCCTCGCCGAGCAGCACGGCACAGGAAAGGCGCCGTGGCCGACGTTCGCGGAGGTCAGCATCTCGGCCCTGGCGAAGGGGATGGGTTGTCCCGCGATCGCGGTCGAGACCCACGACGACCTGCTCTATGTTCTCGACGACGTCGTGCCCACGCTGGCCGACCGCACCGGGCCGCTGCTCCTGGAGGTGGCGGTGGTGCCCGAGACGACGTTCGCACCCTGACGCGGTCCGCGGGCCACCCCTACCCGGTGGGGGCGGCCCGCATCCGGTCAGTGGTGCGCGACGTAGCGCACCGGCTCCGGCAGCCGCGCCTCCTGCCGCACCCGGGTCGAGAACCGCTCGATCGACGCCAGCGCGCTCACCACGTCCGCGCTGCGCACCTCGAACGGCATCGCGTGGATCGTCTCGCCCTCGACGGTCGCGGCGTCCGCGACCGTCTTGAGCGAGTCGAGGTCGTCGGCGCTCAGGCCGACCTCGGTCAGCGTGTTCGGCAGCCCCACGCGGGTGGTGAACTCGACGAAGTCGCGGATCTCGCTCGTCGGGGCACCCTCGAGGACGAGCTGGGTCACCGAGCCGATGTTCACCTTCTGCCCGTGCGCGAGCCCGTGCGTGGCCCCGACGGCGGTGAGCCCGTTGTGGATCGCGTGCGCGGCGGCGAGCCCACCCGACTCGAACCCGAGGCCGGAGAGCAGGGTGTTCGCCTCGATCACCTTGTCGACCGCGGGGGTGACCTGGTGGTCGCGCACGGCGTCGACGGCCTGCAACGCGTTGTCCCACAACACATCCCAGCTGAGCTTCGCCAGTGCCGTCCCGGTCAGCGTCGGCAGGCCGCCCGCCATCGTGTTGGAGTTCGACTGGGCCGTGGCGCGGGCCTCCAGCCAGGTGGCCAGTGCGTCGCCGACTCCCGCGACGAGCAGGTCGACCGGCGCGTTGGCGACGACCTGCGAGTCGACGAGCACGAGGTCGGGGTTCCGCGGGAAGAAGCGGTACTCCTCGAACTCCCCGTCCTCGGTGTAGATCACCGACAGCGCGCTGCACGGGGCGTCGGTGGAGGCGACGGTCGGGCAGTTGGCCCACCGGATGTCGGCCAGGAAGCCCGCCGCCTTGACCGCGTCGATCGTGCTGCCGCCGCCGATCGGCGACCGCGACGTCCGCGCCCGAGGCCTTGATGGCGTCGACGAGGCGGTCGACCTCCTTCGCGCTCGGCACGCCGCGGAACGTCTCGCGCTGCACCGGCAGGCCCGCGTTCTTCAGCGACGCCTCGACGTCGTGCCCGACCAGGCCCCACACCAGGTCGTCGGCGACGAGGAGCGGCGTCGACCCGATGGGCTTGAGGTACTCACCGAGCTGGTGGATCGATCCCTTGCCCTGGACGTAGCGGCTCGGGCTGATCACGGTGCGGACCGGTGCGGCCATGACGTACTCCAGACCTGACGACGGCGTCCGTGCCGCGCCCGACCTGGGGTGCCCGGCTGCAGCACGCTGTGGATCCCGACCCTAGGCACGGGGTACCTCCGCGGGGTACCGCTGTCTCACTTTGACACGGGCGGGCCGTCGGTCAGGCGCTCAGAGCATCGCGTCGATCTCGGCGCGGTGGTACGCGAGCGGAGTGACCGGGAAGCCGAACTCGTCCTTGTGCAGGCTCGCCGACCCGCACCACCCGCACCGCCCCGCCGCGTCGATCACCGCACGGCTCTCCAGCTCGGCGCGCCGGTCCGTCGGGCGACCCGTGACGGCCGGGTGCGCGCGCGGTCGCGGGCCTTGACCTGGCGGTAGAGCCACCAGGCGCCCAGCGGGATCGAGACGATCAGTGCGGCGCCGAGCAGCCACTGCACGAGCCCGACCACCACGCCGATGGCGAGGCCGGCCAGCACGAGCACCCCGACGATCTGCGCGACGCGCAGCACGATCCTCGACATGGCCCAAGTCCCTTCACGCGGTCCCTTCACGCGCCCGCGACCGACGGTACCCGCACCGCGGCGACCGCCGCCTGCGTCTCCTCCATGACGAGGTCGGCGTTGATGCGGGCCGCTGCCGTCGCCGCGCCCGCCGCGGCCGCTCCGACCTGCGCGGTCAGGTCCGTGACGTTGCCGGCGACCCACACCCCGGGCACCTCGGTCTGGCCCGTCGGGTCGGCGGGGATGTACTCGCCGACCCCGCTCGGGTGCTCCACCGCCCGCAGCCCCAGACCGTCCAGGAAACCGGCCCGCGCGACCATCCGCGTCGCGACCACCACCGCCTCGCGGCGGACCGTCCGGCCGTCCCGCAGCCGGACACCGGTCAGCCTGTCGTCGGCGACCTCCACCGCGGCCACCTCGCCGTCGACGACCGTGATTCCGCGAGCGGCGAGCTGCTCGGCCTGCTCGGCGGTCGGGGGCAGGGTGTGCGAGAAGAAGGTGACGTCGGCGGTCAACTGCCGGAACAGCAACGCCTGGTGCACCGACATCGGCCCGCTCGCCAGCACGCCGACGGCCTGGTCGCGGACCTCCCAGCCGTGGCAGTACGGGCAGTGCAGCACGTCGCGGCCCCACCGGTCGCGCAGGCCCGCCACGTCGGGCAACTCGTCGACCAGGCCGCTGGTCACGAGCAACCGGCGCGCCGTCACCGACCGGCCGTCCGCCAGGGTCACGGTGAATCCCGCGCCGGTGCGGACGGCGGCCGTGACCTGCCCGTCCACCAGCCGGCCGCCGTAGCGCCGGACCTCCGCCCGGCCCTGCGCCCGTAGCTCGGCCGGCGGCGTGCCGTCGCGGGCCAGGAGCCCGTGCACCCCCTGCGCCGGGGCGTTGCGCGGCGCGCCCGCGTCGATCACCACCACCGACCGGCGCGCCCGGGCCAGCATCAGGCCCCCGCTCAACCCGGCGGCGCCCCCGCCGATCACCACGACGTCGACCTCGTCCATCCACTCGTCCATGTCGACCACCTCCACGACGACCATGCGGCGTCGCGTCGTGGATCGGCAAACCTTGTTGCGGACATGGCAACATGCAGGGATGGACGACGACCTCGACCGGGCGATCGCCGCCGCCGGCCCGCGCCTGCGCGCCCTGCGCCGGCAGCGCGACACGACGCTGGACGAGCTGTCGGCGCAGACCGGCATCTCCAAGAGCACCCTGTCCCGGCTGGAGTCGGGCTCCCGCCGCCCCACGCTCGAGCTGCTGCTCCCGCTGGCCCGGATCTACGGCGTCACCCTGGACGAGCTGGTCGGCGCCCCGCCCACGGGCGACCCGCGCGTCCACCTGCGTCCGGTGACCCGCGGCGGCATGACGATGCTGCCGCTGACCCGCCGCGCCGGCGGCGTCCAGGCCTTCAAGATCATCATGCACGCGGGGAGCCGGCCCGGGGAGCCCGACCCGCAGACCCACGAGGGCTACGAGTGGATCTACGTGCTCAACGGGCGTCTGCGGATGGTGCTCGGCGAGCACGACCTCGTGCTGAAGCCGGGGGAGGCCGCGGAGTTCGACACCCGCACCCCGCACTGGTTCGGCCCGGCCGAGAAGGAGGCGGTCGAGTTCCTCAGCCTGTTCGGCAAGCAGGGCGAGCGCGCCCACCTGCGCGCCCGGCCGTCGGCGCCGCGGTGACGATCACCGCCGCAGCGCCAGCAGCTCGCCCTTGCCCACGCCGATCGTGGTGGTGGTCAGCCGCCCGTCCTGCTCGATCAGGTCGCGCAGCGGGGCGATCTCCGCCGGGTGCGACAGCGCGTTGTCCGCGACGAGCACGCCGCCGACCCGCAGCACCCGCGCCGGGTGCGGCCACCACGACGGGTACTCCGTGCGCTCGGCGTCGAGGAACAGCAGGTCGACCGATCCGTCGGGCAGACCGGCCAGGGCCGTGCCACCGTCCTCGACGCGGAACGTCACCTGATCGGCCAGCCCCGCCTCGACCACGTTGCGCCGGGCGTCCTGCTGCGCGGCCGCGTCGACGTCGATCGACAGGACGTGACCGCCGGTGCTGTGCGCGGCGTCGGCCAGCCAGAGCGTCGACACGCCGCGCGACGTCCCGATCTCGACGATCGAGCGGGCCCCGACGGCCTGGGTGAGGAACCAGAGGAACCGGCCCGCGTCGGGCTCGAGCACCCGCCACCGGTCGAGCCGGTTCTCCTTCGTCGCATCGTGTCGCTCCGCCGCGACGACCACGTCGTCGATGACCTTCTGCACGACCGCGTCCACGGTCCGATCCTGGCATCCGCAGCCGTCCTGCACGATCGTCTGCACGATCAGGCAGGGCCCGCCGCGGCCGTGTCTCTACGCTGATTGCGTGGGGCACGAGCACGCCCGTCGGCGCGACCGCGCGCAGGAGCGCCCGGCGCCGCGTCCGGCAGGCCCGCCGGCGACGTCGGCTGTGACCGATCCGGGCACGACGCGTCCACCCCGCACTCCGTGCGGGGCGGCCGCCTCGCACGCGGATCCGGCCGCGGTGATCGGGTTGCAGCGTGCGGCCGGGAACCGCGCCGTCGCGGTGTCGTTCGAGCGCGGCAGGTCGCCGGCGGCACCGCCCGTCGTGCAGCGGGTGCACGTGGACGGGGCGTTCGACGAGAACCTCCTGCAGCCCTACGACGCGCGCAACCGCCCCACCCGCGCGCTGACCCCGCACGTGTACAGCCAGGACGTGCACTACGACCTCACCCGCGGCGCCGCCCAGGTCGACGTCGTCGTGAAGATCCGCTTCGTCACTCCCGACGACCAGCAGATCCCGGCCGCCGACACCGCCCGCCGCACCTACATCGCGAACATGTGCGCCGGCGTGGAAGCGGCGTGGGGCAGCAAGTACGTGTTCGTCGGCAAGGCCCACCCGCCGCCCCCCGCGACCGGAACCGGCACCGCGCCCGCGCCCGGCGCTCCGGCCACCACGCCCGCCCCGGCCTCGGGGACGACCGCCCCACCTGCGCCGGGCACCGCCGCGCCACCGCCCGCCGTGGACGTCCGGCTGCCGGTGAAGTTCACGGCCACGCCCGAGTACAGCCCGACCGACGACGGCACGATGCCCGTCGTCCACGTGCACCCGCAGACCGAGGCGGCCGACTCGTCGCGGCCCGGCAAGCGGATCGACTCGGGCAACTGGTTCATGAACATGGGCGACTACGACTCGGGCGACCCGAACGAGGCGGTCAAGACCGCCGCCCACGAGTACGGGCACCTGCTGGGCATCCCCGACGAGTACTCGCAGAGCAACGCCCAGATGCACAAGCTCATGCACCAGGCGTCGCCGACGATCGCCGCGGGCGAGGACCAGAAGCTCGACGACGCGGCGACGAAGTACATGGTCCTGCGCGCGATGGGTCCGTCGCTGGGCCGCCACGCCGTCGTCGCCTCCCAGCGGGCCACCAAGGCGATCGGTGCGAAGCGCGCACACCTCGAGCAGGAGGTACGGGCGGCTATCGCCGGGCTGTGGTCGGACGCAGGGGTGATCAACGCGGTGAAGGCGCAGGTCGCGCCCCAGCTCACGACCGGAGGCCATCCCGCTCTCGCGGCGCGCGTCGAGGCGCTGCTGCGCCACCAGGGCGCGGGTGTGGACACCGGGAAGATCGCGCGCACCATCGTCAAGCAGCAGATCGGCGGGAACAGCATCCAGACCCTGGTCTTCGCCGCGCTGCGGACGGCGCTCCTGAGCGCCCAGCGCGTGACCATCCCGATCACGAACGCCTCGGGCCAGGCGTCGACGATGAAGGTGGAGATCGGCACATCGCAGACCGTCAACAAGGCGGCGTCGTCCGGTGCGCTCAACCAGGCGGCGGAGAAGGCCGCGGGGGCCACGATGGACGCCCCCGCAGGCAAGGGCGGCAAGGCGCCGCCGTCGCTGCGCCCGTCCGGGAGCTTCGTCTCCGAACTGCAGGCCCTGACCTCGACCTGGACGGCCGGGGCCGACACGCTCGCCACGCAGGCCGCCGCGATCAAGGGCAAGGCGGGCGACGACTACCGCGCGTGGGCCTTCGACGCGACGTCTGCCGCGGACGAGACGCAGCTCGCGAAGTTCCTGGGCGGTGTCGTCGAGGCCCTCTCCGCGTCGCTGGGCGGCGAGGCGATCAACACGTTCCTGTCGTCGACCTTCGCCACGATGATGCAGGGCCAGATCGACGCGATCACCGCCGCGGTCCAGACCGAGATCGACGCCCACCGGACCGCGACGCCGACCGGCACCAGCGCCGCGCCGGTCGCCGCCCCGGACCCCCGGGTAGCCGCAGCCGTCGCGAAGGTCAGCGCCAAGATGCGGGCGCTGCAGGCCGCGCCCGGCACGGCGGTGCCCGGGGCGAAGATGAGCGGCGCGACGGCGGCGCCGACCACCCAGCACTCCTCGTTCACCGTGTTGTCGATGATGGGCTCCGGCAACGAGGGCGGCATGCGGATCGACTACCTGGCCAAGATCCTCGAGAAGTTCAACGCCCAGTTCAAGAAGCCCGACGAGGACGCCTTCAAGACGGAGACCGTGTAGTGACCGCACTCCTGTCCTACGAGCTCGCGGAGCCGGGCCACGAGCGGCTGGTCGTCGCGGCGGACGGCACCGTGAGCTACGAGGTGCTCGCCGCGGCGCACCCGGCGTGGGCGGACCGGGCCGGGACCTTCCGCGCCACGCTCGACCCGCCGGAGCTGCGCGTCGCCGAGGCGCTCGCCCGGGACCTGGTCGGGGCGTCCCCGCGAACCCGCGGGCGGACGGAACCCGTGGTCACGGCGTACGTCGACGGTCGCAGCGCGACGCACCCGCTCGACGGCCCCACCGGCACCGCCGCCGAGCTGCTCTCCGATCTCGTCGACCGCGCCCGGCAGCACCCGGTGGCCGTCGTGCAGCTGGCCGCCGAGGTGCTCGACGGCGGCGACGTACGGCTGGCCTTCGCGAGCGTCGGCGTCGAACCGGTGACCTTCCAGGTGGAGCCCGCGTCGCTCCAGCTGCGGCTGGAGGTCGACGGGCAGTGGCGCGACGGCCGGTACGGACCGCCTGCCCGGTTGTCCCTCGTCGCGCCGCCCGACGGGTTCTTCCCGGCCACCCTCGGCCCCGCCTCGCTGGCGGCCGGCCGCACCGCACGAGGCCTGTTGCCCGGCGCGGTGCCGGCCGGTCAGCAGGTGGAGCGCATCCGTGTGATCGTCGGAGGCGTGCTCGAGCCGGCCGACGGGGCGGGGGAGGAGGCGGACGACGACGACCTGTTCGGGGACGCCGCCCCGCCGCTCCACCGGTTCCGCGTCACGAGCCCCCCGGCGGACTCCCGCCCCGCGTAGCGCGTGAGCCGGACACGACGCATGACCCCGCGCGCCTTTCGTGCTGTCGCATACCCAGCGTGACCGTCGCACCGGTTGCAGCAGGTGCGACGGTCAGTGGTGACGTCGACGCTGCCGTCAGGGCCATCGGCGCCCAGCCCGGCCCACTCGTTCAGGGATGACAGGCCCCGGGGATATTGCTATTTCCCTGTTTGCTTCGGGTGGGCCATGAAAAACTCGTATATGGCTTCACTCGCGTCGGGCCCAAACGGATCGGTGAAGATGCTCCCGGGAGTACCGCCGGACCAGGCGTGTCTCATCCCGGCGACCTTGTAATAGGTGACCACGTCATGGCCCTGGGCGTCTTGCCACGTCTCCACGGTGTAGGGCCGTTCTCCGTTCGGCCCGGCAGGGTGCTCGGTGGTGCTGCTGGGATGCTCGAAGACGGCCGTGAAGTTCGTCGGGGAGGCCAGGTGATTCGTGGTGATCCATTGCTGAGTCACCTGGTCCCCGTTGATGGGATCCGACACGTGATCGGCGGTCCCGTGAAACACGATCGTCGGCACCGTCCGCGCGAAGGATCCCATCGCGTGGAAGGCTTTCTTTCCTTGCTGGATCGGGTCGGGTCCGCGCGGGATCGCCGCGATCTCCTCTACCTCGCCGGAGAAGGCCTCTACCTCGCTGCGGGGAGCTATGGCCTCTCGTACCTGCGCTTGCGCCTGCGCCTGCTCCCCGATAAACGGCAGGGGGTATCCGTACTCGGCCCCGGAGTGCACTGCGATTGCGGCGAAGAGGTCGGGATAGGTGGCTCCCAGGTTGGCGGTCGCGCCCCCGCCTGAGGAGATGCCGGCCACATAGATACGTTCCTGGTCGATCGTCCACCGGGAGGTGTTGCCGATCATGTCCTGGATGATGCCGGCCAGGCTGGCCGATTCTCCGCCGCCGCGGCGCTGATTCTTCGGCAGGAAGAAGTCCCAGCAGGATATCGGGTTGATGTCCGGAGGGGCGAAGTGGTGCGGGTAGACGACGAGGAACTGATGCGCCTCAGCCAGCTGATTCATGTGCGTATCGAAGGCGATGGCCGTGGGGTGGGTGAAGAAGGGTTGCGCGCAGCCGTGAAGGACCATGATCACAGGCACGGGGGTGCCGACCTGGTAGCCGATTGGAGTATAGACCCAGTACATGCGGTGGCTGGCGATATGCCGGCCCACGTACCACGTCTGCCGTGACGCGCTCAGCTCCAGCATCTCGGGAGGGACCGCAGCTGGGAGATCCGGGGTCTGCATGGAATGCTCCTTTTCGTTCAAGATTACGTCGGGCTGTGGTCGAAACGCATTCGTGGAGGCGGGTCACCGGATACCGACTGCGTCGAACGCCCCCTCGACGGCGGCGACCTTGCGGGCGAGCTGATCCACGGGCAGGGTGCGGAGCAGGGTCCGCGCGCTGGCCACGACGGCGCGTCGGCTGTCTGTGAACTGCGACGTGCGTGACAGCCGCTGCGTCAACGCAAGGTAGAATGCGGCCGCCACCTCAGCGACGCTCAGTTCGAGTGTGCCGTCGTCGGCCTCGGCGGTGAGTAAGTTGAAGGCCGCCTTGTTGTGGATCCCGCTGTTGATGTGCACCCCGCCCCAATCGCTGGGTCGGGTGTTGGGCAGCACTCGGAAGTGATTCATGTGCGCCGGCTGTCCGAATCGTGCCGGGTCCGACAGGTCACGGAACGGTTTGTTGCCGATGAGGAGGTTCTCGCCCAGCAGCCAGTCCCAGGATCGCGGGTCGTCCTCCCCTCGGTTGGCGACGATGGTTCCGAAGATGTCGGAGTACGACTCGTTGAGCGCTCCCGGCTGGAATGCGTACTCCAGGCGCGCGGTGTGGTTCGTGACGCCGTGGAACATTTCGTGTGCCACCACGTCGATATTGGCGGACAGAGAGCGCAGTTCATCTTGGCGCAGCACCTGGCCGTAGACCATCTGCCGACGGTTCCAATAGGCGTTGATCCATTGCTTGGGGCCGGGACTGGCGTCGGCCACGACGCAGTTGATCGTCGACAGGATCGCACCACCACGCCCATCGATGTTGTCCCGTAGCAGCACTGTGCGCAGAAAGTCGGACACTGCGACCGCATTGGCGTGAGCACTTACGGCGCCAGGTGTCCAGGCTGGAGGGTTGGTGATGATGCCACCGGGCAGTCGGTCGCGGTCGACGGACGGGTCGCCGAACTGGAAGTCGTAGGTCTGGACGTTGTGGACGGGGTCGTTCAGCACCAGGCTTCCGCCTTGCTGCAAGGCGAGGAAAGTACGCTCGGCGCCGAGGGAGTCGGTCGCTGCCTGCTGCACGCCGGCGGTCATGCTGGGTGTACGCGGCAGGATGGCCACGATGTGCCCGTCGTGGGCATCCACCACATAGTCGGCGAATCGGGGCGGCTCAAGCTTGCTTGCCTGATCCGCCGGAGACTCGGCCGTGCGGTCCAGGTTGACAGGCACGTCTTGGAGGATGTAGACGAGCCGCCAGCGAGACGCGGCGACGTCGAAGTAGTAGTTGAGGCGGGGAACCACACCAGCCAGGTCGGGTGCATAGCCATCCGGCGCAGTGGCGGCCGCTGTCAGGCCCGCTGCCGGCGAGACAGAGGCGACCGGGTCGACGCCCTCCGGCCCGCCGAGAGCAGCGTCGATACCGAGAAGATCGTTGGCGCTGTCGAGCTCGACGGTCACCAGCGAGCCGTAGACCGGGATGTCGTTCACCGTCTGACGAAACTTCACCGTGCGGGTCCCGGTGAGCGGGATTGTCTCCGTGCCAATCGTCTTGAACTCGCTGGTGACTCCGTTCGCCACCGGCGCAACGAACGACGGCACCGACGCGCTTGCGAGCGCCTGGTCGAGGAAGCGGCGCGCCGCCGTCTCGGGATCGACGTCGCGATCGCTTTCGGCCCCTTCCGGTGCGAGGCCAGGATATGCGGCCCGCTCTTCTTGCAGTTGCTCGATCGCACCCGACGACGACTCGTCGAACGCGTGTAGCGAAAAAGTGCTCAGACCATTATCGGCGGTTCGCTCGTCGGACATATCATTATTCCTCTCCGGTAAGTCATGAGGCTCGGCGAAGAACTCGCTCTCGACGAGGTGCAGCGAGTGCAGCGGCTGGGGCGATACCCGAAAGGTCACGCAGCGACGCCGCTCTACACAGTGGAATTCTTCGCTGTCGAATCAACAGTCATGACCAAGTCCCCCATCGACACGACTTCGAGGGGCCGCGAGGCGTCGTGCCAGGTGCGCCACTCTAGCCGCCTTGTCCACGTTTGATGCGTACATCTGAAACGCCGACCCGACTTGCTGAGTATCCTCCCGTGTTGCGGCGTGCGACGTTAGGGTCCAACGGCTCTAATTTGCTCATACCATCAAGTGCACGCTTCCTTGGAGTTGCGGTTGCTGTCGCGGTAGGTGGCCGGCAATGACCTGGCTGATCATTCTTGAGCGCCGATCACGAGTGGTGCCGGTAACCGTGCCGGAACGTCTATCGGTTATGTTGCATTCCGGCAGCGGGTCGCCTGACCGATGCCAGGCGTCGCGAACGCCGCCAGCAGTAGATGAGTGCCACACCAACTGCCGCAAAGATCATGATGTAGGGGTTGGGTCCACCACCGATCCCGGGTGCCTGCAGGGCCAGAGCGGCAAGGATCAGGACCACACCGGCTGCGCCCTCCCAGAAGAAGCCGGCTACGACCCCGAGGAAGAGCACCACCCACAACGAGACGATCGCCGCGCCCGTCACGGTGGTCAATGGGGGTCCATGTCCTCCGAAGACGTCACCCAGCACGATCATCGCCATCAAGACGCCTACGATCACGCTGACCGTCCTCGCCCACCAGCGCACGACGCAAAGCCCGGCGGCGCCCTTCCAGCTCAGGGCGATAATGACCACTACTGCCACGCCGATCAGCAAGACGATGTTCGCGACCGGCATGTACGTCATCGCCGCCGACATGAGGACGGCGACGCCCCCACCCACGATCCCGGGCAATACCCGACGTGCTGTCGTGGTACTCGTTCCGTCTGCGGGCGAGCTGTTCATGACGCTCCGCCCCCTCTCAACTGTAACCAGTCATCATTGCGCTTGGCTGCGGCAGGATCGGCCGGGCGGATCCGCCGTGGTGCAGGTCAAGAACGCCGTCTCGCGCAGCTGATATCCGGTGGGATCCACGTTCCAGGACTCGACGTGGTCGGCCCCCGGAACTCGGACCAGGTCGACGATTTCGGGGTTGGCAACCTGCAGGGCCTCGCTGGTGGCGATCGGTACTTTGCGGTCGGCGGTGCCGTGGAAGACGAGCGCCGGCACGTGCAGCCACTGGTCGTCGAGGTGGTCGGCCTGCTCCCAGTCGAGGTTGTACCGGACGTCGGCGAGCCATTCCGCGGAGGCCACCAGCAGGTGCGGGGGAGGAACGCCCACCCCCGGTATCGCGGACTGCGCCGCCCGGTAGTCGACGGTGGCGCGCAGGTCGAGCATCGGGGCGTCCAGGATGACTCCACTGACCACGGATGCGGACGGCGAGTGTTCCAGGAAGGACGCGACGATGGCTCCGCCCATCGACGCACCGAAGAGCACGACGCGCGTGGCGCCGTGCGTCGTGGCGTAGCCGACGGCCTGCTCCAGGTCGGTCCACTCGGTCGCCCCTTGCTGGTGGCGCCCGCTCGGGTCGGCCGGGGCGCCCGGGTCGTTGCGATACGAGATGATCAATGCGGGGAGGCCGGCCCGGTGCGCGGGCCCGAGGGCGCGCAGCGACTCGCTTCTCGCCTCGTTGATGCCGTGCACCATGACGATCCAGGTCGACGAGGTGCCCGGGATGTACCACGCCGGGCTGGTACCGCCCAGGCATGGGTAGGCCACTTCCTGGAACGCGATGTCGTACGCGCTTGCCGGATCGGGCCACACGTCGCGTCGCAGCGTGACAGGGGTTCCCGCGGCAGGCGCGGTGCCGGAGACGAGACGCAGGACCCGCCGGACCGAAGTTCCGGCAGCGATCTGTGGTGAGCCGTCGAGGACACCGTTTCCACCATGCCACACAAGACCCCACACCTCGCTCGAACGCAGCGGGTCGTCCACCAGCTCGCCGTTCGTCCGGTGAAGCGTCACCCGCCCGTCGGTGTAAGAGTCCACGACAATGTCGTTCGCGGGCTCGCTGAAATCGACAGCAAGGGCCCCTTGCTCGATCTGCCCTGCGAAGTACCAGCTTCCTGCACCGAACGACACGGCGACCAGTACGGCAATGACCGCCATAAGGACGAACAGGTTACGTCCAATGCGACGCCCTCCACGAGGGGAAGGCGACACGGCTACGGGAAATTTGTGCTCACCATGCCACGATCATACTGAATCAGTAAGGCTTGGTTCTGTCTGACTTGTCTCACCCAGCTTGGCTGCGAGATCAGGTTCGCGCCTTCGATGAGAGGGCATGATCTCTGCTGTTCGTTACTGGGCCCATCAACGATATTGGGCCGGGCACGAATTGCGGATCACGTCCGGTCAGTGATGTTGGCCGGATTGGTCGCGGATCATGGATTCGGCGCGCTGGTCACCGTCCGCCGTAGCGAGCGCACCACCTCGGTGCTGTTCGACGCCGGGCTACGGTAGCGGCACGGCCGTCCGGCTCGCCGCCCCGGGATGAACCGCCCCGCACGCGAGGAAGCCGGACTGGCGCATCCACGGTGGTAGACCGGCCAATTCCTCAACCGCAGGCACCCGAGCCGGGCGGCAAGCCGGTCGATTCGAAGCGCCCGGTGGTCGACAGCAGCCGGATGCGGAACAGGACCGGAGGCATGCTCGTGCTGTGACCATGACTCGGTGGCGGGGTGCCTGGTTCGGGCCGCGTCCCGAGCGGCGCGAAGCGGCCGGCCAACAGGTCGAGCGCCGTCCGGGCCTCGTCGCCGTGCAACTCCTCGAACATGCCCCGGGCGATGACCGAGCGCCAATCGGACAGCCCACGGACGTCTTCGACCTCGAAGCACACCTCGGGCACGGCCCGCATCAAGGTGAGCTTGCGGCCCTCCGCCGAGTGCCCGTAGGCGCAGCCATCGGCGTAGACGAAGCTGATCGGGACGACGTAGACGGAGTCGCCGTCCCGGCATCCGATGCGCCCGATGGTGGCGGTCCGCAAGACGTCCTCTATCTGATCTTCTCCGAGTCGTCCTAGCACGGCATCCTCCTCAACGCTTCGACCGAGGTGCAGACAGCTCCGACGAGGCCCATCACTCCGCCCACGGCGTAGGGCACGATGAGCAGGCCCCACCAGTCCGGGTGTCCCGTGTCGCCCCCGACGCCCCCCACGGCAGACGAAATCCACAACGCTGCCACGCCGATGAAGACCAGCACCAATGACCAGTACATCAGTCTGCGGAACCGGCTCTTGCCGAGGAATGCTCCAAGCGTCACCAAACTGGTGCCGGCCAGGATGGCGCCCGACCCTTCGAGGGGATCCAGCACTCCGAGGAACATTCCGGCGAGACCGCCGACGCACAGCACCCGGGCGATCAGCATCCGCTTCCGCGAGACAGTAGTAGTAGGCATTTCCATCCTCACCGCCCGACGGCCATCAGCAATGCACGACCCACCGAACCGCTGTTGCACTGCCGAGTCTGGCCCGATGTCCCGAAACTCGTGAGAGGTACTATGCCCCGTGATGCAGGGCCTTCGACATGACGAGGCGCAACCGTCGGGTGGTGAGGTGTGACATCAGGGCTTTCGGCCTGACGTAGCAGGTCACAAGGCCCGTTGCATGCCTACCGATCAGGGCTGTTCCCATTGATCCCCCGAACGCGACAGTGGTGGCACCGGTCTGGCGCATCGGTCGGGCAACGCTCATCGACGCTCCGCTCCGCTCGGCCGGGCAGAAACCGACGCGTCCACAGGACGCATGAGCGGAGGTATGTGTGATGGACGCGCTGTGGAAGAGGTTCGGTCTGGTGGTCGTATCGACGGTCATCGGCAGCAGCCTGGCGCTGGTCGGCACCCCCACGGCGGCGGCCGAGACGGCCGCCCCGGCGGCGACCATCCGGTCCGCCGTCTCGCTCGCGCACCCCTGCGTGCCGGAGCACCGGGGCCCGAACTGGCGCTGGCACGCCACCGACCGTCGGTTCAGTGAGAACGGCCGAGTTCGCAACGACCATGGTCACTGGGATCACCTCGTGCGCCAGTGGGACCGCCACGACCACCGGTGGGAGAAGCAGTGGGTGCATCTCAGGTATGACGACCGGTACTGCCAGCAGCGCGACCGACGCGGTCGCGACTTCCGCTGACGCCGCCGAAGTGCCCTGTAACCGGGGTCGGACGGACGCGGACCGGACCGGCCGTCCGCCCCTTGCCGCGGCCGATCCGATCCCCGAGGCTGACGGGGTGCAGCGGATTGTGGTGGGCGTGGACGGCTCAGCGGCCTCTCGGGCGGCACTGCGCCGGGCGGCCGACCTCGCGCAGGATCTGGGCGCCGAGCTCGACGTCGTGCAGGCCTGGCAGTATCCGCCGGCCTTGCACGACTGGGATGCTGTGCCGTCGAACTACGGTTACTTGCCGATGGCGCCCCCGGTCGAGCGGGTGGAGCAGGATGCGCGGGATGACCTCGCGGCGACTGTCGCCGACGTCCTGGGTTCGGATCCGGTGGTCACCGTCACGCAGCGGGTGGTCGAGGGTCATCCCGCCCGTGTGGTGATGGACGCCGCGAAGGGAGCCACGTTCCTCGTCGTCGGACGGCGCGGACACGGCGGTCTCGCCGGGCTGTTGCTCGGCTCCGTGGCCAGGGCGTGCAGCGAGCACGCGGAGTGCCCTGTCGTGATCGTGCCGCGACCCCACGCGGCAGGTGAGGTTCGGCCGGACGTGCCTGCTGCCGAGGCCGGCACCCCCGCCTCCTGAGAAGAAGCGCGCACGGGCCGCCGGAGGTCCTGGTGGGTCGAGCGCTCGGTCCCGCCGAGCGCGTGACACGCGGTGGGGTCGGGTCGGCCACATGGCCGACCCGACCTCGTCCGATCAGCCCTTCGTGACGGCGATCTTGGTGGGGGTGGCGGCAGCGGACGGCTCGGTCACCGGAACGCGGATCTCGAGGATGCCGTCCTTGTATGTGGCGGTGATGTCGGACTCCGAGGCGCCGTCCGGCAACGGCAATGCGCGCTTGAAGCTGCCGTACCGGAGCTCGTGGCGCGTGTACCCCTTGTCCTCGGTCTTCTCCTCCACCCGCCGCTGCGCGGCGATGTGCAGCATCCCGTCCTGCACGGTGATCTCGACATCCTTCTCCGGGTCGATGCCGGCCAGTTCGGCACGGATGACCTGAGTACCGGCGTCGCGGAACTCGTCCACGTGGATCAGCTCGTCGCCCGGCCAGTCTCCGCCCTGACCGAACACCCTGCGCATCGGCAGCGACCGCATCCACTCCTCGAACAGCCGGTCCATCCGGCTGAACATCGTGGGGAGGTCCCCGCCTCTCTCCATTCGCGTCAGCATGTTCACGACCTTCTCCTCTCCTCGAAACGGGAGGAGGCCGACCGTGCCCCTCTGCGTGCGTTCCGTGCAGGGTCGTTGGCCCCGTCCCGCCAGGCCCGACGGCTCCTCGTGCTCACGGGTCGGAGCCCACGCAGATCAGAGGATCCGGCCCAACCTCGTCCGGCTGACCAGCAACCAGGCGAGGGTGAACGAGGCCGTCACACCGACCGCTCCGACGATCGTCGCCTTCACGAGCGCCGGAACGGGCAGCGGCCGGGCCGCGACCGCCAAGCCCAGCAGCATCGGGCCCTGCAGGATGTAGGCCGCGAACGCGGCGCGCCCGGCAGCGTGGGCGACCGGACCACGGCAGGTGAGCCGGCGTTGGGCGCTCCCCAGCAACCACAACGAGCCGGTCACCACGAGGACGCCCTCCACGGTCGCGGCGTACAGCGCCTGCCAGGTCCATCCACCCAGGTACGGCGCGAGGTTGCTTGCCACGTCGTGCGCGCCGGTGGCCGCCGCCACCAGGGGCAGGGTCACCAAGGAGGCGACGACCACCCTGCCGCTGCCGCGGTGCAGCGGCTCCGGCACACTCCGGAGTAGGCCGTGCCGGGCTCCGAACACGCCGAGGCCCAGCAGGGCGAGGCACTGCGGCCACTCCCACAGGTGCAGGTCCCCTGGGAAGTCGCCCTTCGCCGGCAGCCACAACCGCACCAGGAACGTCGCGACCGCGACCACCGCCGCGACGGCCGCCACGTGCCGGGCCCGCACCGGACCCGCAGCCGGTGTTCCGACCTTGGCGCGCAGCAGCCCGACGTGGACCAACCCCGCGTACCCCAACGAGAAGATCAGCAGAACGCCGGCGAACCACAAGGCTCCGGCATCGAACAGCGGTGGGCGCGTCATGGCGATCCACCGGTAGGACACGTCGTGCCCGGCAGCCCGATAGGTCAGCCAGATCAGCAGCGGCCACAGCAGCAGGGCGAACGCCAGGTACGGCGCACCGAGCCGGGCCAGGCGCTGGGTGACGAACCGGCGGAAGCCGTGCTCGGCCAGCGCGCCAGGCAGGAACAGCCCGGCGACGAGGAACAGGGTGCCGATCACCACGAGTGCGGACGGTCCGAAGAGCCCACTCAGCACCAGCTCCGTGGTCGGGCTGAACGTGACCTCCCGCACCTCGGCGTACTCCCACCCGCCGAAGGCGACATAGCCCAGCAGCGCGTGCCCGACGATGATCCACGCCACCAGCACGGCCTTCAGATTGTCCAGCTCCGGCAGCCGGCCCGTCCGGATCGGCGGCGGGCCGGGGTGGAGCCGGTCGGCGTTCATCCCGAGCACGCGCCCGGATCAGCAACCCTGATCGACGTCGGGCCTCCGGCACCTGCTCGGTTCAGGGCCTCTCCGCCACTCGAGCGTCGGGACCGGGAAAGTAGATGGACTCGTGGCCGTCGTCCCAGCGCACGCGGTAATGCCGGGCTCCCTCCTCGATGACTTCGAGGACTTCGCCTCGCCGACGCGGCGAGTCAAGCACCGCGGACTCAACGATGATCTGGTCACCCGTCGTGGCGTGCACGGTCCCTCCTTCGTCCGGGGGCGCAAGGTTGCCGCCGTGGCGCCTTCACCCGCCAGGGTCCTTCGTCCCCAAGCGGATCTGCCGGAGAGCACGGTGGGCCGACTTCGTCGCGCCGACCGGCTTCGTCGAGCAGCTCAGCCGCGTGCTGAGACCACCGGTGACCTCGGTGATCGGGTCCTCCGGCCCTACCGGTGGCCGTGTGGAGAGACGACGCTGTTATCAGAACGCGGAATGGCGAGATGTGCAGAAGAAATGGACTCGGGAATCGGAGTCGGGCAACGGCGCCCCGCCGGGACCTGACGGCCGTGGCCGATGTCGAGAAACCGGCGGCGGCCACGGCCTCTTCTTTTCGGCCCGTCGGTGTCGCCGTCGCCCCCGAGCGTGATTCACCCCGCACCAGCGGGAAGGAGATCGACATGGGAGCGGATCACGGCGCGCGGCCCGTGGTGGCAGGGGTGGACGGTTCGGAGTGCGCCCTGCACGCAGTGCGTTGGGCCGCGGCCGAGGCGGTGCGACGGCGTCGACCGCTGCGGCTGGTCGCCGCCCACACCTGGCCGTCCGGCACCCGGGCGGGGACCCCGGACCTGGGCGTCGACCCGCAGGCCGTGCTGCGCGAGGTGGTGCTCGGTCGACTCGCCACGGCCGCGGCTGCCGCGACGGCGGTGGCGCGGGACCTACCGGTCGAGCAGGTCGAGACGACCGGTTCGCCGGCCGCGGTGCTACAGGCCGAGTCGACCCGGGCCGAGCTGGTCGTGCTCGGCGACCGTGGCCTCGGGGGCTTCGCCGGCCTGCTGATCGGCTCGGTCGCGGTCGCGCTGGCGGCCCACGCGGCGTGCCCAATCGTCGTCGTCCGTGGACCCGAGCCGGATCGCATGGTGCCGCGGTCGGAGCCCGTGGTGGTCGGGGTGGACGGCTCACCCACGAGCGAGGGGGCCGTGGCGTTCGCGTTCGAGGCGGCGGCGCTGCGCGGCGTCGCGCTGGTGGCGGTGCACATCTGGTTCGACATGGTGGTCGACGCGACGATGGCGCCCCTGATCGACTGGGACGTCATGGAAGCCGACGAACGTGAGGTCCTGGCGGAGCGGTTGGCCGGGTGGGCGGAGAAGTACCCGGACGTCGCGGTCCGACGGCTGGTGGCCCGTGATCGGCCCGCCCGTGCCCTGGTGGAGGAGTCGGGCCGGGCGCAGCTGGTGGTGGTGGGGTCGCGGGGGCGCGGCGGCATCAGCGGGTTGCTGCTGGGCTCGGTGAGCCAGGCGTTGCTGCATCACGCCGCCTGCCCGGTCGCCGTGGTGCAGGGCGCTCCGGCCGTCACCGGGGAGCAGGGCGGATAAGTTCGACGAATGACAGGAGGTGTCGGCGGTGACCGGCACACCAGCGAACCTCGACCGGCTTCTGCACGCCTGGCAGGCCCGCATCACGGGGGGCGTGGCACCCACCTCGCTGACCCTCGCGTTGCTGGACTGGGCGGTGCACCTGGCCGGGTCGCCGGGTGCGCAGCAGCGCCTGGCGGACAAGGCGGTCCGTAAGGCCGGGCGGCTGGCGGCGCACGTGGCCGAGCGTTGGCGCGATCCGGCCGCGCCGGCGTGTATCGAGCCGTTGCCGCAGGACCACCGGTTCGACGACCCCGCGTGGCGGCAGTGGCCGTTCGACATCCTCGTCCAGGCCTTTCTTCTGTCACAGCAGTGGTGGCACAACGCCACCACCGGCGTGGAAGGCGTGAACCGGCACCACGAGGAGGTCGTGGCGTTCTGCGCGCGGCAGATGCTCGACGTCGTGTCGCCGTCGAACTTCCTGCTGACCAATCCGGAGGTGCTGGCCCGCACGACGCAGGAGGGTGGGAGGAACCTGCTCCGTGGCGTGGGAAACCTCGTGGAGGACTCGCTGCGCGCCGTCGCCGGCAGGCCGCCGGTGGGGGCGGAGGCGTATCCCGTCGGCGAGGTGGTCGCCATCACGAGCGGCGTGGTGGTGTTCCGCAACCGGCTGATCGAGGTGATCCAGTACCGACCGGCGACGGAGGCGGTCCACCCGGAGCCCGTGCTGATCGTGTCGGCCCCGATCATGAAGTACTACATCCTGGACCTGTCGCCGGAGAACTCGCTGGTGCGCTATCTCGTCGAGCGCGGGCACACGGTCTTCGTCGTCTCCTGGCACAACCCGGATGAGGGCGACCGGGACCTGGGCCTGGAGGACTACCGGACGTTGGGAATCGAGGCGGCACTCGATGCCGTGACGGCCGTCGTGCCGGACCAGCGTGTGCACGCCGTCGGGTACTGCCTCGGTGGCACGTGGATGTCGATCGCCGCCGCGGCGCTGGCCCGGGACGGGGACAAGCGGCTGGCCAGTCTGACGTTGTTCGCCACGCAGGTCGACTTCACCGAGGTGGGCGAGCTGTCGCTGTTCGTCGACGAGGATCAGGTCACCTACCTCGAGGATCTCATGTGGGACCGGGGCTACCTCGACAAGACGCAGATGGCCGGGGCGTTCCAGCTGCTGCGGTCGGCGGACCTGCTCTGGTCGCGCAACGTACGCCAGTACCTGCTGGGTGAGCGCGAACCGATGACCGACCTGATGGCCTGGAACGCCGACGGGACGCGCCTGCCCTCTCGCATGCACTCGGAGAACCTGAGGTCGCTCTTCCTGGGCAACGACCTGGCGCAGGGCCGGTTCCTCGTCGGCGGACGGCCGATCTCGCTGACCGACATCAGCGTTCCGATCTTCTCGGTCGGGACCGAGCGTGACCACGTGTGCCCGTGGCGCTCGGTGTACAAGCTGGGCATGCTCGCCGACACGGAGGTCACGTTCCTGCTGACGAGCGGGGGCCACAACGCCGGGATCGTCAGCCCGCCCGGGCACCCACACCGCAGCTACCGGGTGGCCACGCATCAGGAGGGCGAGCTCCGGCTGGACCCGGACACCTGGCAACAGGCCACGCCGGTGAACACCGGCTCGTGGTGGCCGTGTTGGCAGGAATGGCTGGCCGAGCGGTCCGCGCCGCCGGCCGCGCTGCCGACCCTGGGCGCACCGGCGGCCGGGTACCCGGTCCTCGGCGAGGCGCCCGGCATCTACGTCCACGAGAGGTGAACCGGTCGCGGTGGCGGGTGCGTCCGTGGCGGCCGATCGACGGCGCCGTCACGCCTGTTGTTTGCCGCCGAGAACGTCGATGAGGCCGCGCAGCCGATCACGTCGAACCTTGAGGTTCTGACGGTAGACGCGGTTGTCCGTGTGCCCGATCTCGGTAGTCAGACGATCGACCGCGGTGTCCAAGACCTCTTTGAGGAGTTCAACATCGTCGTCGGACAGATCGAGTTGCATCGGCGCCTCCTGCTCGGTGATCTCAGTGTCCCATGGAGCTCTCCGGCCGCGGCACGACGCCTTCCCCGCGGCCCTCGACGCCGAACAGCGCGGCGATGACGACTGTGTCGCCACCACGTCAACAGAGTTGACGCGCCGGACCTGCATCGACGTAGAGTCGGTTGAGGACCATCAAGAGCGGCCGAGAGACCTGGCTCCGTGACGCCGCAGCAACCCCCGGTCGCACGGGTGCGGGTGCTCACGCCGGGGCGATGGAGGAGTGCCATGGGGTGCGGGGGAGCGGGACCGCTGCGTCTCGGCTTCCTGGGCACTCACCGCCGGCACGTCGATCTGATGCGGACGGCCGGCGCGAGCTGTCGGGTGTGAGCGGGGTTCGAGGAACTCGGTCGCCGAGCGCGGTCCGGTTCCCCCAGATCCCCGACGAGCCCGTCAACCGTTCCTCCTCCAGGAGGTCGCCTGCATGAAGCTGCCGCTGTCGATCCTCGATCTCGCCCCGATCAGCGCGGGGTCCACCGTGGCGGAGGCGCTGCGCAACACCGTCGACCTGGCACGTGCGGCCGAGCGCGCGGGATACCGGCGGTACTGGCTGGCCGAGCACCACCTCAACCCGGGCGTGGCGGGGGCGTCGCCGCCGCTGCTCATCCAGGCGGTCGCGCAGGCGACGACGACGATCCGGGTGGGGTCGGGTGCCGTGCAGACCGGGCACCGGACGCCGCTGTCGGTGGTCGAGGAGTTCGGCATCCTCGACGCGCTGTTCCCGGGCCGCGTCGACCTCGGCCTAGGACGCTCGGGTGGCCCGCGGTCGCTTCCCGACCGCAACGACAAGGCCGAGGAGCCGCAGGAGCGGGTCGTCGACGGCGTGCTGATCCCGAAGCCGTTCTCGTTCGCGGGGTTGATCGGGTCGCCGCGGTTCCGGGCGCAGATCGAGCTGTTGCGCCAGCCCGAAGCGAAGACGCCGGCCTATGACCGGATCGTCGACGACGTGCTCGACCTGATCGCCGGCCGGTACCGGTCGTCGGAGGGTGTCGAGGTGCACGCGGTGCCCGGTGAGGGGGCGGCGGTCGAGCCGTGGGTGCTGGGCAGCAGCGGCGCGGACAGTGCGGTCGTCGCGGGGGAGCGCGGGCTCCGGTTCGCCGCGAACTACCACGTCAGCCCGGGCACGGTGCTCGACGCGGTGCAGTCCTACCGGGAGGCGTTCCGGCCGTCGGCGGAGCTGAGTCGCCCGTACGTGATGGTGTCGGCGGACGTGGTCGTCGGCCCGGACGACGCCGGCGCCCGCCGGTTGGCAGCGGGGTACGGGCCGTGGGTGCACAGCATCCGCACCGGAGCCGGCGCGATCCCGTTTCCCGACGAGATCGCTGCGGCGGCCCACCCCTGGACGCCGACGGACCGCGAGCTGGTGGACGACCGCCTGCGCACGCAGTTCGTCGGCTCGCCCGTGACTGTTGCAGACCGGCTGGAGGCACTGCGTGCGGTGACCGGTGCCGACGAGCTGCTGGTCACGACGATCACCCATCGGCACGACGACCGGGTTGCCTCGCAGGCGCTGCTCGCGCAGGAATGGGCGTCGAGGGACCGGGTGACCACGCGGTGACCGCCGTCCGGGGGCACCCCCTGGTGGGGGCATCGGTCGACGGGGCGGCGATGCGGGAGGTTCTCGGCCACTTCGCGACCGGGGTCGTGGTGGTCACCGCCGCAGGGAAGGACGGGCCGATCGGGTTCACCTGCCAGTCGTTCGCCTCGCTGTCACTGGATCCCCCGCTGATCAGCCTTGCTCCGGCGCGCAGCTCGTCGACGTGGCCGCGGATCCGGGAGGTCGGCGCGTTCTGTGTGAACGTGCTGGCCGACGACCATGAGCACCACAGCGTGCGGTTCGCCCGATCGGGCATCGACCGGTTCGCGGGCGTCCGCTGGACGTCGGGACCGTTCGGTGCGCCGATCCTGGACGGCGTCGCCGCCTGGGTCGGCGCCACACTCGAGCACGAGTACGACGGGGGCGACCACACCATCGTCGTCGGCCGCGTCCGCGCACTGAGGGCGGACCCGGCTCGCGCGCCGCTGCTGTTCCACCGCGGCCGATACGCACGGCTGGACGCTTGGCGCTGACGATGGTCCGGGCATTTCGATTGCTGTCTCACCAGTTCGGATGCTTCGGCCAGAGGGGTGCGTCCGGGCACTGCCCCGACGTAACGTCACCGCCCGTGGTGGTCCGCCTGTTCACGCAGCGTCGCTGGATCGACTGCTGCCTCGTGACGGCCGACCTCTGTCGCCGCGGCTGATCCCGGCCCGCCCGCTCGCGAACACCCCGCCCGGGGACCGCCCGCCCTGTCCGCCCGTCGGTCGGTGCTGCTGACGTCCGGCCGGCTCCACCTCCAGCGCGTGGAACAACGAGATCGAAAGGCTCCCGTGCCCCTCACCGTCCACTGGTTCCTGCCCACCAACGGCGACGGCCGTCACCTCGTCGGCGGTGGCCACGGCGTCGCCACCGGCTCGGCCGGCGCCATCCGGCCCGCGTCGATCGCCTACCTCGCCCAGATCGCCCGCGCCGCCGAGGGTCTCGGCTTCGCCGGGGCCCTCACCCCGACCGGCGCCTGGTGCGAGGACGCCTGGCTGACCACGGCCATGCTCGTGCCGCAGACCGAGCGGCTGAAGTTCCTGGTCGCGTTCCGGCCCGGCTCGATCTCACCGACGCTGGCCGCTCAGCAGGCGGCCACCTACCAGCGTCACTCCGGCGGCCGGTTGCTGCTCAACGTCGTCACCGGCGGGGAGTCGAGCGAGCAGCGCTCCTATGGAGACTTCCTCGACAAGGACGACCGCTACGTCCGGACAGGTGAGTTCCTGCAGGTCGTGCGGGCGCTGTGGCGGGGCGAGACCGTGTCTCTGGACGGCGAGCACGTGCACGTCGAGGAGGCGGCGTTGACGCGCGTGCCGCAGCCGGTGCCGCCGATCTACTTCGGCGGATCGTCGCCCGCGGCCGTCGCGGTCGCCGCGGAGCACGCCGACGTCTATCTGACCTGGGGCGAGCCGCCCGACCAGGTGGCGGAGAAGCTCGCCCGAGTGCGGGCCGCGGCTGCCGAGCGCGGCCGCGAGCTCCGGTTCGGGATCCGGCTGCACGTCATCACCCGCGACACCGCCGAGGCGGCCTGGGCCGAGGCGCAGCGGCTGCTCGACGCGCTGGACCCCGCCGCGATCGAGACCGTCCAGGCAGGCCTGGCGCGCAGCGAGTCCGAGGGGCAGCAGCGGATGCGTGCCCTGCACGGCGGGTCGACGGCGAACCTGGAGGTCGCGCCGAACCTGTGGGCCGGCGTCGGGCTCGTGCGTGGTGGCGCGGGCACGGCGCTGGTCGGCAGCCACATCGAGGTCGCCGACCGCATCGCCGAGTACCACGCGCTCGGGATCGACGAGTTCGTGCTCTCCGGCTACCCGCACCTGGAGGAGGCGTGGTGGTTCGGCGAGGGCGTCCTGCCCGAGCTCGCCCGGCGCGGGCTGTGGAACCCGCCCGACGGGCACGTCGCCGAGACCGGGCCGGTGTCGGTGCCGTTCGCGGGGGTGGCGCGATGAGTGCACCCCCGCGTCCCGCCGAGGCGGGTGCGCCCCCCGAGCGCGGCAAGCCCCCCGGTGCACCCTCCGTGCGACGCCCGCAGCTGCAGCCGGTCCTCCTGCCCGTGGTGTCGCTGTTGGTCTTCCTCGTGCTCTGGCAGCTCGCCGCTGCGAGCGGCACCTGGAACGAGACCTTCGTGCCCTACCCGTCGACGGTCTGGCGGGCGTTCCTCGACGTGTCGACCACGCACGACGGGACGCGGGGCTACCAGGGCTATCTGCTCTGGGAGCACCTCTACATGACGCTGCGCCGGGTGCTCGCCGGCGTCGTCCTCGGCGTGCTGTTCGGCGTCATCGTCGGCCTGCTGATGGGCACGATCGGGTGGGTCCGCCGGGTGCTCGAGCCGTGGCTCACCTTCCTGCGGGCCCTCCCGCCACTGGCCTACTTCTTCCTGCTGGTGATCTGGCTGGGCATCGACGAGGCCCCCAAGATCACGCTGCTGGCGCTGGCGGCGTTCCCGCCTGCCGCGGTCGCGACGACCGCGGCCGTGGCCGCTGCTCCGGTCAGCCTCATCGAGGCCGCACGGGCACTCGGGGCGAACCGGTCCGAGGTCGTCCGCGACGTGATCGTCCCGGCGGCTCTGCCGGAGACGTTCACCGGCGTCCGCCTGGCCGTCGGCATCGCCTACTCCTCGGTCGTGGCGGCCGAGCTCTTCAACGGCATCCCCGGCATCGGCGGGATGGTCAAGGACGCCAGCAACTACAACAACACCCCGGTCGTGCTGGTCGGCATCGCCGCCATCGGCATCTCGGGACTGATCATCGACGGACTTCTCCGTGCCGCGGAGCGGCGCATGGTTCCCTGGAGGGGACGAGCATGAGCATTCGACGGATGGGCCTGCGCGGCCTGCGGACGCTGACGGCGCTGGCCGCCGGGGCGCTGGCGCTGACGGCGTGCGCTGTCGGCCGGCCGGTGGTGGTGGAGGAAGCCAGGACGCCGACAAGCCCGTCATCCGGCTGGCCTACCAGGCGTTCCCCAGCGGCGACCTGATCGTCAAGCACAACCGGTGGCTCGAGGACGCGCTCCCGAACTACACGATCAAGTGGACGAAGTTCGACTCCGGGGCGGACATCAACACCGCCTTCATCGCCGGGCAGCTGGACTTCGGCGCGATCGGGTCGAGCCCCGTCGCACGCGGCCTGTCCGGGCCGTTGAACATCCCGTACCAGGTGGCGTTCATCCTGGACGTCGCAGGCGACAACGAGGCCCTGGTCGCACGCAACGCAACGGGCATCACCGACGTCGCGGGCCTGCGCGGCAAGCGCGTTGCCACCGCGTTCGCCTCGACGGCGCACTACAGCCTGCTCGCCGCGCTGCAGCAGGCGGGGCTGTCATCGTCGGACGTGCAGCTGATCGACCTGCAGCCGCAGGCATCCCTCGCCGCGTGGGAGCGGGGTGACGTCGACGCCGTCTACACCTGGCTGCCGACGCTGGACGAGCTGCGCAAGGACGGAACCCAGCTGATCGCCAGCCGGGAGCTGGCCACGGCCGGCAAGCCGACGCTCGACCTCGGCGTGGTCTCGACCGCCTTCGCGCAGGCACACCCCGACGTCGTCGACACCTGGCGCAAGGTCGAGACCAGGGCGCTCACGCTGATCCACGACGACCCGGGTGCGGCCGCCGCGGCGATCGGGCCGGAGATCGGCGCCACGCCGGAGGATGCCGCGAACCAGCTCAAGCAGGGCGTGTACCTGACCGAGCAGGAGCTGACGTCGTCCGAGTGGCTGGGCACCGACGGCAATCCGGGCAACGTGGCCCAGAACCTGCAGAGTGCGGCGCAGTTCCTCACCGACCAGAAGCAGATCCCGGCCGCCCCCGACCTGGCGGCGTTCCAGAAGGCGCTGTACGTGAAGGGGCTGCCCGGTGTCCTCGCAAGCTGAGACGGCGGCCGCCGAGTCGGTCGGGGCGCCGGCCCGTGCGGCCGGCGCCGACGGGTCGATCGCGGTGGCCGGGGTCAGCCACTCCTATGGCGGCAGGCGCGGCCCGGTGCAGGCCATCGGGCCCCTGGACCTCGACGTCGAGCCGGGTGAGTTCCTCGTCCTGGTGGGCGCCTCGGGCTGCGGGAAGAGCACCCTGCTGCGGCTGATCGCGGGGTTCGAGCGGCCGACGGAGGGCACGCTCACCGTGTCCGGCACGGTACCGGTGCCCGGTGTCGGGGCCGGTGTCGTGTTCCAGCAGCCGCGCCTGTTCCCGTGGCGCTCGGTCGGCGGCAACGTCGACCTGGCGCTGACCTACGCCGGCGTCGGCAAGGCGGACCGGCTCGCCGCGCGGGAGGGCCTGCTGCGCCGGGTGGGGCTCGCCGGGATGGCCGACCGCAAGGTGTGGGAGATCTCCGGGGGGCAGCAGCAGCGGGTCGCGATCGCGCGGGCGCTGGCCGCGCGCACCCCGCTGCTGCTGCTCGACGAGCCGTTCGCGGCCCTGGACGCGCTCACCCGCGAGCGACTGCAGGAGGACATCCGCACCGTCAGCCACGAGACCGGGCCGAACCAGCGTGTTCGTCACGCACAGCGCGGACGAAGCGGTGTTCCTGGGGTCGCGCATCATCGTGCTCACCGCACGCCCGGGCCGGGTCGCGCTCGACCTGCGTGTCGACCTACCCCGCTCCGGCGTCGACCCCGACGAGCTGCGGGGCTCGCCGGAGTACGCGGAGCTGCGGGCTCAGGTCGGGCACGAGGTGAAGGTGGCGGCCGGGTGACCGTACCAGTGCGGGCCGCCAGATCCGCGACACCGCCGTAGAAGGAAGCAGCTCGATGTTTGACCCTACCGTAGCTCGTACCACTCGAAGTCGATCGATAGATCCTCGTGAACGATGCCTTTGCCGGCGGCCTGGATCCGGTTGAGCCACGCGTAACGCTCGTCGCCCGTTTCGAATCGTGGAGCGACGTAGATCGTCTTGGGAAGGCCCAGGCCTTCTGATGCATCCATTCGGCCGTGGTACTGAGCGAAGATGAACGCCCCGTCATGGGTGCGGTAGGTCGCCCTGATGTCGAGGGTCCCCCGTGCCCTCAGAGCCGACGGTCAGCCAATCGGCGGATGCGGCTCCTGCCGACACACCGCTGAGCCGATCTCCTTTCACCTCTGCACTCTGGACTTCGAAGATCAGGCGCGTCCCAGATGGTCCTGTTCCGACCTCGATCGGTGGATTCAGTAGAACGTGCACGGTGCACAGCCGTACAAGCTCGACTGCCATGGCGATCCCTCGGCCCCTCGACACCAGAGTGGGCATCTCGGTCCGATTTCGGCCTGATGCCCGACGGTCGCCTCGCAGTCGTTCATGGAAGTGTTACCAGCGCCGAAGCCTTGCGGCGCCGCGAGGTGTCCCTGTGGGGTTTCAGAACCTGCTTGCCTTGATCGGCCTACAGCTCCAGGCCTGACGATGTCGGATCCCATCCCCGAGAGGCGCTTGGTCTTTCGGCGAACCTCTCGCTTGCAGAGGCGTCGGGCGTCACTTGATCTACGTCCCGGCCGTTGATCTTAAGATCGGTACTTCTCCTGACGAGTAACAGGCCATCCAGCTCCCGCGAGCAATCCCTCGCGGTCGCGCTCGGAGCGGTGATCGCAATCTCTGCGCGGGGCGCGCCAACAAGGATCGTTGGCGGAGAATCGGAAGGCCAGTCATGATCGGACCGTGGAGTAGCCGGCGGAAGAAGCTGCCCGTGGGCGCTGTGCTCGTGGCTGTGCTTGCCGTATCGGGGGTCGGGTTGGTCGGACCGTTGCCGGCTCTGGCCGCGGACACCTCGACGACAGCCCCCGGGGCGGGTGATGTCGGCGGGCCCGGTTCGGCTGGTCACGACGACGTCCACGGCCCCCACGGTGACGCGCGGTACATCCGTTTTCGCGTCTGCGCCAAGGCCAACGCCAATGACGCGAGAAACGACGACGCCTGCGCCTGATGCGGTCGACGTCGCCGGTAGTGGCACGACCAGCACCACGACGACAACGACCACCGACATGCCCGTGGCGAGCTCAACGAGGGACACGAGCTCCGCTACGCCCGATCCGAACGCCGATGTGGTCGCCGACGATCCGGTGTTCGTCCTGCTCCCGATGAAGACAGATCGAGCGAAGGACTATGACCGAGTCAAGCGGCGTGGCCTCTGCTACGACCTCGGCACGCAGCAGATTGTCAACGCGAACGACACGGCGGCGAATACCACCACGGACACCGGCACCACGACCACCGCCACGGACACCACAACGCCGGCCACGACTACCACGACCGCGCCGGTAGCCGGCGGCTAGATCCCGGGACTTCTCACATCGCCTCGACGGCGTGGGTGAGCGCGTTGAATCCGCGGTAACGTCCCCGCCACGCGCGCGCCCAGCGCGGTGGTGAGTGTGGCGATGCGCTCGGCGTCCCGCGTCGAGGCGATCACCAGAACCCACTCGACGCCCAGCCGGGCGATCTCGTCCGCCAACGCCGTCCGGGCACTGGGTGAGTGGGCGGGATGCGTCCAGGTAGTCCTCGCGCATCCGACAGAACCCGCGCTGAGCTGCAGGTTCGCCCCGGACATGACGCTGCGTCTCACGTGTCCCAGCCCCGTCGCGAGCGTCTTGTTTACAGATCCGCTTACAGGTCCTGCGCTTCTCGCACCTCGGTCTGCCGTTGTTGAGGGGACAGTCCGGAGTTGGTGCAACTGGTCCAACACGCCTTCCCCGAGGCGGGGCGCCCATCGCAGATGGGTGACAGCGGAACGCCATCGGATTGACAGCTGAGCCCGGGACCGTGGTTGCTACCCAGACCACATCTCGGAGGTACCCCATGACCACGACCGCCCCCGCGACCCGGGTCGACGTCCGCAAGGCTCGTCCTGGCGACCGTGCCGCGGTGAGCGCAGCGCTGGCCGCGGCGTTCCACGACGACCCGGTGTTCGCGTGGATTCATCCCGACCCCGATGACCGGGCGGCAAAGGTCCGCTTCTTGTTCGACCTCGTTGTCGAGGCGCTCGCCCACCACGACGACATCTGGTCCGCCGGACCGGGCGTGAGTGGTGCCGCGCTCTGGGTGCCCTACGGGCAGTCACCGATGAGCGGCGAGCACGCCGAGGCGTTCGGGGCGGCGCTCGGTGAGCGTGCCGGACAGGACGCCGGGCGCTTGTTCGAGCTGGTGGCGCTGATGGAGCAGCAGCACCCGCACGAGCCTCACGCGTACCTGTGGTTCCTCGGTGTCGTCCCACGGGCCCAAGGTTGCGGGATCGGCAGCGCGCTGATGGCCCCCGTGCTCGACCGGGCCGACCGCCTCGGGGCACCGGCCTACCTGGAGGCAACGAGTGCCCGAGGCAGGGCGCTCTACGAGCGGCACGGCTTCGTCGCGTCCGCCCCCTTCGCCGCCGCGGGCGGTCCGCCAGTGTGGCCAATGTGGCGCGAACCCTGATGCGGACTTCACCGCGATCGTCGAGCGCTCGCCGGTTCCGGTCCTGGTCGACCTGTGGGCGACGTGGTGCGCCCCTTGCCGGATGGTCGCACCCGCGGTGGAAAGGGCCACCCGCGAGCTGGGCGGACAGCTCAAGGGCGTCAAGGTCGACGTCGACCAGGCTCCGGGCGTCGCAGCTCGCTTCGACGCCCGGAGCATTCCGACCCTGCTGATACTGCGCGAGGGGCAGGTCGCGGCGCGTCAGGTCGGCGCCCTGCCGGCCGAGGCGCTGCTCGCGTGGGTGCGTCGGGCGATCCGCTGACATCGGGGCGCTGCGCAGGCTCTCGGCCTGACGAGCCAGTCCGGGAGGATCGGCGGCCTCGCTGATCAGGTCAGATGCAGCATCGCCGCAGCGGCGACCAGGGTCAGCGCCGCGAAGGCGAGCAGGAGGGTCGGCTGGCTGACCCGGTCGTTGAGCACGGTGCCCAGCCACGCTCGACAATGAGACACCGACAGGCCGCGGGCTCGATCACGCTAAGGAGCCGGGGGGCACGAGGAGCGGAGGCGCCGCCCCTATCGCGTCAAGTTCTTGCAGGCCCGAGTCAGAGGGGCCAGCCGCAGACGACGGGGTAGCCGTCGACCGTCTGCAGGCGGTCGGATCCTGGTGTCTCGGGCAGCGCGTGGCCCAGTTCGTGTTCACGTACCTCTCCGATCCATCGGTCATGCTGGTACTCGTGATTGATGATTGCCAGCAGTAGAGTCTGGGCGACGATCTTGAGCTGGGTGGGGGCGCCGACGTCTCCGGCGCCGATGGCGGTCAGCCGGGCGTGCACGCGCTCACCGACGGTGTTCCGAAAGTCGGCGAGACGGCGGGGATCCGGTAGCGGAAGCCGTAGGGCCTCCGGGTTGGCTGAGTCCATCAGGTCGTCAAGCTCGGGAGCGGGGCTGGGCTCGGCTGCGGTGAGGTTGCGGATCATGAAGTGAGCGACGTGGGCTTGGTGACCCAGGTGCCAGCCGATCGGGCTGAAGTTCTCTGTCGGCCGCCAGTGCAGCTCATCGATCGTCAGGTCGCGCCAGAGCTCGTCGGTGTAGGCACGGGCCCGGTCGTACTCGGTCAGCAGTTCGGAGATCTCGAACATTCGTTGCTTCCTGTTCTCCAGCGGTTCGGCATGTGTGCGTCGGCTGGCTCTTGTCTCCGGCTTCGCCGCAGCACCCGGTCGCATCCGTGACACGGTGCTGCGGGCGGCTCGGCTGGGCTGGACGGTCAGGCCGGCGGTCCAGCCTTGACTCAGCTCTCCATGGTGGTGCGTGTGTTGCGCGCAGTGGACGACGTCACGTTCGGGGCAGAAGACGCAGTGCCCCGCAGCTGCTGCCGGACCAGCCGATGATGACGCGGTCCCCGATCACCCGGCCCTCGACCTGGTTGCCCACCTCCGCGACGACACCTGCCGCCTCGTGACCGGGGGTGACCGGGACGGTGATGCCCGGACCCGCGGCCGCCGCCGTCTCGATGTCGGCGTGGCATGCGCCGCTCGCCGCAACGGACACCCGGACCCACCTGCCCGTACGCGACGTCGTCTTGCCCCTCGAGGGCTGCACACCTCCTTCAGTTCGGACACGGCCGTCGTCATGGCAGACTTCGACGTCCTACCCCCTTCCGTCACGATCAGCTGGCTTGTATAGCTGCTGGTTATGCTGAATCCGCAGCGTCCTCGACCGTAGGCGGGGTAATGCGGGTGCGGTAGGGGACATCGGTGAATGTCGTGATAAGGCGTGGCTATGATCGATCGGCTGAATCTTGAAGGGCTCCGCTACGCGCAGGCCGTTGCCGAAACGAAGTCGTTCAGCGCCGCTGCGCGGGCGTATGGCGTCACCCAGCCGGCCTTGTCGAACGGGATCGCCAAGCTCGAGGAGCGCCTCGGCGAGAAGCTGTTCGACCGGTCGCCGCGCGGGGTGACCCAGACCGCCTTCGGCGCCCAAATCCTCCCCCTGATCGAACGGGCTCTGGCCACGCTCGACGCCGTCAGTGCGGAGGCTAGACGGCTGACCGAGCCCGGCGAGCAGAACATCCGCATGGGTGTCTCGCCCCTGATCGGCTCGCACCTGGTCGCCCGCGCGTTCAGCATGGTCCGCGACCTGCCCGTTCCCCGCGACCTCGTGCTGCGGGAGGCGAACATGCAGGACCTGCGCGAATGCCTGCGGTCCGGCGAGCTCGACATCATCCTGATCCCGGCGGTGGCCGCGATGCCGCGCTTCGAGCACCGGGTCATCGACGTCGAACCGATCGTCGTGGTCACGCCCTCGCCCGGACAGGACGGCCCGCTCGAACTCGAAGACGCCGGGAAGGATCAGTTCATCCTCGTCCCGGACGCCTGCGGCCTGACCACGTTCACCACGCAGCTTTTCCGGACCCATGAGCTGCCCCTGCGCACCTACGCCGGGGAAGCCGCGAGCTACGGCGTCCTGCAGGAGTGGGCGAAGCTGGGCCTGGGCTCGGCGATGGTCCCGCGCTCCAAGCTCACCTCGCCCGACCTGCCCCACCGACCGCTGATGAACCAGGGCCGGGAGGTCCAAATCTCCTTCGAAGCGGTGTGGAACGCCCACTCTCCGCTCGGGACCGACCTCGTACGCCTCGCCGACCAGCTCGCCGCCGCCCGTTAATCATAGGCACTGCTTATGTCTGGATTCAATAAGATCCTCTACCGGGTTGCGCCATCGGTACCTAACGTGGCTGATGCAGAGCGGCAGTCGTGCCTGGTGCGTGGGGCCGCTTCGCGGAACGACGGAGAAGCGCCCTCGCTCTGAGGGACTTTACTGGGCTTGTTGCGACGATTCGATCGGGACCGCCGCCGGGCTTCTTCCGCATTGGATGGGTGCGCCGTTACCCAAACCTTAACGAGTTCTTCGTCCACCACGAGGACGTACGCAGAGCCAACGGTTGCGGTCCTCGAACCAATGAGCGCGCAATGAACGAGGCCCTTTGGCGCAATGTCGGTCGAGCGCCCTGGTTCCTTACGCGACGACTGCGAGGTGCCGGTCTAAAGATTCAGTGGGCGGGGACCGCCAAGACCATTCGCATACGGAAGGGGAAATCCTCCGTATGCATCGCCGGATCTCCGGGCGAGCTGCTGCTCTACCTCTTCGGTCGGCAGGGCGCGGCACACGTCGAGGTGGGCGGACCCGCTGCGACGGTCGAAGCCGTGCAACGCGCCCGGTTCGGCATGTGATGACCTGCGATGAAGTCAGATCGGCAAGGGCTCAATGCCCTCCTGTGCGGCCCGCAGCCTGCTGGACCGCGCAAGACTGCGCTGAGCCCGGTTCACCCACCCGGCCTACGGGCTTCGTGTACAGCAGGCTACGTCGGAGGCGGTGTCGAAGATCGTGGCACGACCTCGGTGGTCGGGCTGGATGCGGCGCCGGCTCGGCGGGTGGCGAGGTCCCGACGGGGGTCGTCGGCCTCGGCGTAGACGACGGCCAGGTCAGCGTGTTCGGCCACCTCGCGTTCGACCGCGGTGACGAGGAGTTCGGCCTGTGTCTCGATCATCGACCAGCGGTCGGTTCGGTGGTGCAGGCGGTGAGTACCGTCGCGAGCAGCCGCAGCAGTGCCTGGACGACGGTGGGTTCCTGGGCGCCGTAGCGGCGGATGAGGCCGACGCCGAGGGCGAGGTGCTCGGCGAACGACCGCGCAGGCACGACGACGGTGACCGCGGTCTCGGGGTCGCGGGCGACGATCGGGCCGAGCGGCCAGTGACGGTCGTGCAGGAAGTTGCGCAACAGCCGGGGGAGAACTGGGTCGACGACAGTTGCAGTGCCACCGCCGCCAGCCCGAGTAGCAGCGCGATGACGGTCACCATCGTCCCGGTGATACCGATCAACAGCGCCCGGGCGTCGTCCGCCGTTCCCTGAAACGCTAGGGGCGACCCGGGTGGAACCGGCACGCGGGACAGCAAGGCGCCGAGCAGTAACGCCAGTACGACCGACACCACTGGCAGGAGCCACAGCGAGCCGCGGCTGTACTCCCGCAACGCGTCACGCCGGATCACGGCGGCCTCCCCGACCCCTGGCACCACTGCGGGCCCAGCGGTGCCGCATCGGGAAGCCCCACGGTCGGGCGTCTGTTGCGGCAACCGGCGTAATCGGCGATGCGTGGTGCGCGGTTGCTCGGCGGCCGTCGATGGCACAGGGGTCGAGGTTGCGCCGGCAGCGCGACTTGCGGGTCGGATCGCGACCCCGGGCATCTGCATCTGCCACCCCGCCGTGACGGCGGCCACCGTCATCACCACTCCTCGGGGAGGGTGGCGGCGTTCAGCGCGGAGGCGGGGCCACCTTGAAAGGCGAACAGTCGGCGTTGGACCGCGGTGGGCAGGCGAGGAACCAGGCGCATTGCTTGGATCGTGAGCCACACCTGCCGATCGGTGGCGGGGATCAGCGTCTTCATGGTGATTGGGCCGATCCGGCGGCTACGCACGACCAGCTCGCGCATCATCTGCTCGTAGCGGTCGAACGCCCTGGCGTGGTCACCGCTGGCCTGTCGCAGCGCATCGGCGAGCAGATAGGCGCCGATCACGGCGAGACTGGTGCCGCCACCGACGGCCGGCCCGGGGGAGTAGCCGGCGTCTCCGACCAGGGTGACGCGCCCGTCGGTCCAGTGCTGCATGACGATCTGGCTGATCGAGTCGAAGTAGAAGTCGTCGGCGCGGTCCAGGTGGGCGAGCAGGCGGGGCACCTCCTCCCAGCCCTCGCCGGCGAAGACCTCACGAAGCAGCTGACGTTGGCGGTCGAGATCGCGGTGGTCGTAGTCGAACTCGCGGCGGCGGAACAGGAACGCGGCGCGGGCCTGCCCGGTCTGCCGGACAGGATAGGTGGCGGCCAGCTTGCCGGGGGCGAGATAGGTCAGCATCCGGCCGCGTAGCTGCAGATCGTTGGGAACGGTGTAGACGGCAAGATAGCCGCCGATGTAGCGACGGAAGCGTGACTCGTCGCCGAAGGTCAGCCCGCGGACGATCGAGTGCAGTCCGTCCGCGCCGATGACCAGATCGAACCGGCGCGCTGCGCCACGTTCGAAGGTCACCTCGACCCCGGCCTCGTGCTGTGCGAGGCTGGCGATGGTGTCGCCGAAGACGTACTCGATCTGGTTGCGGGTCGCGTCGTGCAGAATTGCTGCCAGCTCCCCGCGCATGATCTCGATGTGGCGGTCGGAGATGCCGGCGACCAACCGGGGGAAGTCGACCTCCACCGGCGATTTGCCGGGCCGCACGAGCGAGATCAGCTGGGTGCAGGTCCGGGCATCGTGGACGCGCGGCAGGATGCCCATCCGTTCGGCGATTTCAACGGCCGGCCCGAACAGGTCCACGGCATGTCCACCCCAACCGGCGCGCAGCGCTGGGGAGCGCTCGACGACGGTGACCCCGAACCCGGCCCGGTGCAGCCAGTACGCCAAGGTCGGCCCGGCCACGCTGGCGCCGATGATGAGCACCCCGCCACGCCCCGCCACCGTCGACACCGCCTCAGCATGGCGGAGCAGAACCGCCGTGTCGTTGCTGGTCGGCCCCCGTGAGGGCGTCGCGCAGAGTCTCGTGTGTGCTCGCCTCTGTCGCCGCCGCCGCCCGATGGCGTCGGCGCGCCATTCCTACGCCTCGCGGATCTCGTCGTCTCGGTAGGCGTCGGGTACTCCGTCGCGGTCGTCGTCGACGGTCTCCTGCTCGCAGATCGCGCGGTAGTGGCGGTCGCGGATCCGCAGGAGCACGGCGGCGAGCAGGGCGGCGATTCCCGAGCCGAGCAGCACACCGATCTTGACGTGGTTGTCGAGGTCGCTGCCGGCGCCGTAGGCGAGTTCGCCGATCAGCAGTGACACGGTGAACCCGATTCCCGCGAGCAGGGAGAGCCCGAGGACGTCCCACCAGCTCAGTTCCGGTGCGAGTTGGGCGCGGGTGAACCATGCCGCCGACGGCGGCCGCGACGGGAAGTACGGCGAGGCGGAGGTTCCGCAGGTCGCCGGCGACGAACTCGCGTTTGAGCTCCAGGCCGGCGACGAAGAAGAAGATCGCCAGCAGGCCCTCGGCGGCCCACTGGGCAGCGGTGAGGTCCAGGTGCAGCGCGGCCGGGCCGATCCGGAACTCCGACACGGCGGCGTAGGCGGCGCGCCAGGGGCTGTTCGCCCAGACGATCGCGAGGAACGCCGCGCCGACCAGCAGCGCACCGCCCACGGTCTCGGCGCAGAGGATCTCGCCGATGCGGCTGACCTCGGGCCGGCTCCCACGAGCGAACAGCCGGGTCACGGGACGCGGGGACGGGGCGGCCATCACACTCCCTCGAGGGTCGACAACAGAACCGCCGACCAGACTTCCCGGCTCCGCTGGGCATGCTACGGCCACCAAGGGGCGTCCGCCGTCCCGGATTGAGGCGGTCGCTTGTCCGCAGGTCCTCCTGGCGCGGACTCGGGAGCCGTCGGGCAGCCGTAGCACTGAGACCCCCGGTGCTGTCGTGCTCATCGCTGATGAACGTGTTGCGGGCGAGCGCAACCGGCCGGGTCGCTACGGTTTGGCCGCCGTCCAAAGGGCGGGCTCTGCGCCCGGCGCCGCTCCTGTATGCGCTCGTCGACGACGAGCTTCCAGGGATCGAACGAGGACGGCGGCAAGAACGCCCGCTATGGCGGCAGTGATGGTGCATCGCGGTGTCCTTCACCCCTGCCGTTCACCCGGGTGAGCGTCGTCGATCCACGTGACCGCGCTTGCCGCGGCGAGCACGGTGGGGCGCAGTCCACGACAGGAGGCCCCCGATGTCGATCGTCACCGCGAGCCTCGACCGCGCTGGGACCGCGGCATGCCCCGCCGTGCCCGCCGACGACATTCTTGTTCTCGGGCTCCGGCGGCGCGACGAGAACGCCTACCTCGAGTTGGTGCGCCGGCACACGCCGTTGATGTTGCGGGTGGCCCGCTCGATCGTGGGCAGTGCCGAGGCGGCGGAGGACGTCGTCCAGGACACCTGGGTCGCGGTGCTGCGGAGCGTCGACGGCTTCGAGGGGCGCTCGACGTTCAAGACGTGGCTCATGCGCATCCTGGTGAACACGGCGCGAAGCCGGCGGGCGCGGGAGGCCCGGACGGTGTGTTGGTCGACGCAGCCGGCGGACGTGCCGGTGTGGGACGTGGTCCTCGCCGGGCGGTCGGCCGAGGCGGCGGGACCGCTGGACCACGCGATCGCCGTCGAGGCGTGGGAGGTGATCCGGACGGCGCTCGCGGGCCTGCCGGATCGGCAGCGGGTGGTGGTCGTGCTGCGCGATGTGGAGGGTTCCACGTCCGAGGAGGTGCGGGCGCTGCTCGGCCTGTCGGTGGGTAACCAGCGCGTGCTGCTGCATCGCGGTCGGGCGCGGTTGCGGGTGCTGCTCGGTCCGGGCGCCGTCGATGCGGTGGGTGCCTGAGGTGCCGCGGCCGGTCGTCGGCACCGTGCTGCCCGACGTCACCTTGCCCGACATGACCGGCGCGCTGCGGTGTCTGGCCGACCTGCCCGGGGGTGATCCGCTGGTCCTGCACACCTACCGCGGCTGGTTCTGCCCGAAGGAGCGGGCCTGTTTCCGGCAGGTGCTGCTGCCGTTGCAGGAGGTCGCCGAGGTGGGGTACGTGCGGATGGTCTCGGTGAGCGTCGAGCCGCCCGAGGTGACCGCCGCGTTCCGGGCCGGTCTCGACGCCCGGTGGATGTTCCTCTCCGATGTCGACCGGGCCTGGCAGTCCGCGCTGGACCTGCGCGAAGTCACCGACTCCGTGCACGACCCGTACCTGCCGGCCGTGTTGGTCTGCGCCCCCGACCTGACCGTCCGCCGGGTGTACGACGGGTACTGGATGTGGGGGCGCCCGTCGGTCGCCGACCTGTGGGCGGACCTGCGCGACGCCGGTGCGGCGCTGCGCCCGGACTGGACGGCGCCGCATGGCTGACCTGGCCTGGCTGGCGCTGCTCGACACGGCCGGGCCGGGGACGGTGGCGGTGGCCGATGCACGCGACGGGACCGTGGCCGGCCACCTGCTGGTCACGGTCGGCCGCGCGAAGCCGCACCGCACCGCGGTGCGCGTGGAGCCCTCGCTCGTGGGCGATGGCCCGGCGCTCGCGGTGTCGCTCGTGCTGCCCCCGCGTGGCGTCCGGCCCTTGTTCGACGACCCGGCGGTGGTCGGCGCCATGCGCGCGGTGCTGCG
Organism: uncultured Actinomycetota bacterium; assembly: GCA_963780835.1. GTDB lineage: Bacteria > Actinomycetota > Actinomycetes > Mycobacteriales > Pseudonocardiaceae > Pseudonocardia. The sequence continues at coordinate 49,339 of CAWADQ010000025.1, forward strand.
CGACCCGGGACGAACGACGCTGTTCAGCACGCTGGTCGACGGGTCGACGGACTGGGCGGGCTCGGTCAGCGGAGCCGACCCGCGCCGGGTCGCCGATCGGCCGGACTGGTGGGCCGAGGACCCGTTCGCCCGGCTGGGCCCGCAGCATCGCCTGCTCGTCCCGGCCGGTGTGCTGCGCCCGCGACCATTGCCGCCCGGCCCCGGCCATCAGCGTCATGCCGGGGCGCCGTGGCCGTGGGGGACGTTCCCGTAACGGGCGGGGCCGCCGCGGGCTCGGTGCTCACATGTCGCCGGCCACTGGTGCGGCACTGATCGCCGCCGGGCTTTTCCCGGCCCCGCGCCTGCGGGCACCGAGCGCAGGTCGATCCTGGACCTCACCGTGCCGACCATCGCCCGGGTCGACAACTACCTGCGCGGCGGAAAGGACAACTACGCGGCCGACCGCGAGCTCGCCCGACAGCTCCTTGCGGTGGCGCCGGAGCTGCCGCGGCTGGCGCGGGCCCGCCGGGCGTTCCTGCGCCGGGCGGTGCAGTACTGCGCCGAGCAGGGCATCGACCAGTTCCTCGACCTGGACCCGGGGCTGCCCGCACCGGGCGCCGTGCACGAGGTCGCCCAGGCCGTCGATCCGCAGGTCCGGGTCGTGTACGTGGGCGACGACCCGCAGGTGCGGGCGCACGCCCTGGCGCTGCTGTGCGACGGGGAGCGCACCACGTTCGTCGAGACCGATCTGCGCGACCCCGACGCCGTTGTGAGCACGCTCCGGGTCCGGGGGCTGCTGGACCTCGACCGGCCCGTTGCGGTGCTGTTCGGGGCCAGACTGCAGTCCGTGGCGGACGGCGACGACCCGCACGGAGTCGTGCGGACCGTCATGCAGGCGATGGCTCCGGGCAGTGCGCTGGTGCTCGCCCACGACGCAGGTACCCCGCGCAACCAGGCGGTGGCCCGGCTCTACGGACAGGAGCTCATCGCCAACGTGCCGCGGGAGCGTGCCGAGGTGGAGCGGTTCTTCACCGAGGCGCCGCTGGTGGAGCCGGGATTGGTGGACGTCAGGGCGTGGCGGCCGGGAGTCGTCCCACCTGGTCGACGGTCCGTTGTCGTGTTCGGCGGGGTGGGACGCAAGCAGGGGGCGGCCCGATGACGACGCGTTTCGTCGTTCAGGGCCGCGTGGTGGAGTGGCGTGCCGGCCGGATCGTCCGCGACGAGACCCGCAGCGCAGAGACCGACACCCACGACGAAGCGCTGTGCACGGCGCAGGGTTTCGCCGAGCAGGGCTTTACCGCGTGGATCTTCCAGCTGCGGCGCGGAACCGGATTCGCTCCGGTCTACCAGCTCGTTCACCGCGAAGACGGCCATTGAGCGGGCCGGCGAGGAGCGATTCGTGCGCCCTGCCCGTCACCTACTGCTCGAGACGACTGAGGAGATCGTCAGCAGCAGCCTTGAGCTCCTCGGCGTGCCGAACATCCTGGTGGGTCTGCTGCTCGTAGGTGGCCAGCCGCTCGCTCACCCTGCTCAGCAGGGACGAGAACGCACGCACTTCAGGTTCGGTGAGCGTCACCTGGGCAGCCATGTCGGGCTCCTCTCGCGATGGTGCCTGCCCGCCCGCGTCGAGCGATTACCGGCAGGATCCAGCGCCCGCGTCATCCGCACAAGGGCTTCCGCCGGTCCTGAGCCTGGGTCGACGCCGTGACCGACGTGAAGCGGCGCCCGCACGGCCGAGCGCACATGAACCGGCGCTAGTTCATGATCATCGAGTACCGGGCCCAGCACCCTGAACGGCAGGGGCTGCGGCGACGGGCAGGGCCTCTCAAGGCCGTCGATGCGGCGGTCAGCGCCCCTTTCGGGGGTGACAACGAGTTCGCCCTGCCCGTCGGTGCCGACGGTGCGCCCGTGTTGCCGAGCGGTCAAGTGGCTATCGGCGACCGGGGCGCGGGCGGCGGCGAGGGCCCGCTTCACGCGCCGGCCTTCCGTGACGAGTCGAGCGCTGCGGTGAGGGATCGCGGGAGTTGATGGCGAGCGTGCCGTAGGCGTTGGACAGGTGCAGCAACACCCGCGCCGACGACCGCAGTGATCGCCGTTCGCGAGTCTCCGCGGTGGGTGATCGTCGATCGGGTGCGCTGACGGTAGTTCGATCAACCGCGAACACGCGGGAACGGCGATCACCGGACGCCGCATGGGCAAGGGGGTACCCGACCGTCTCAGTCTCTCGCCGGCAGCGCTGATAACCGCACGGTCGACCTCCCACCGCACCGCCGCTACCCCTTCGGTCTCGTCGATCTACTCGTGCCGGATGGCGCCGCCCCGGTGCGGCATCGTGCTGCACGTGGAGATCGGCCTCGACGACGCCGCCCTGCACGACCGGCTCGCGGACGCCACCGACGGCACCGAGGTGGACATGCTCGTCCTCAACGACGCGCCGCTGTGGCTCCGATTCCGCGCGGTCGGCGGACGCGTGGTCTTCAGTCGCGACGAACGCGCGCCCGGATCACGGACCGGGGACGCGTCGAGAAGGAGTTCCTCGACTTCAAGCCGTACCACGACGAGTACTTGCGTGCGACGCGGGACCGTGCCCGGCGCGGGGTGCTGAGTGGTTGACCGGCCGCGGGTCGACCAGCTCCTCGCGCTGCTCGGGCGCTGCCTGCGCATCCTGCTCGAGCTGGCCGCCGTTCCGCTCGACGAGTACGTCGACGACCCGCGGAACTACGGCAGTGGGGAACGATTCCTCCAACTCGCGATCGAGACCGCACTGTCCATCGGACACCACGTCATCGCGGCCTCAGGGTTCGCACAACCCGGGACGTACGCAGAGGTCTTTCGCGTGCTCGGCAAGGAACGCGTCCTTCCGGGCGATTTCGCAGCCTCCCTCGAGCCGATGGCCCGGATGCGCAACCGACTCGTCCACCACTATGAGGATGTGTCGACCCTGCACTCGTCTACGAACTGCTCCGGACACGACTCGTCGACTTCGACCGCTTCGCCGAGGCCATCACCAGCTACTGTATCTCGACCGGCGAGACACGATCGAACCGTAGATCGGATCGCGAAGCCGCGTCCAGGTCGCCGGCCTGTTCTTGCCGACGTCAGCAGAACCGGTCCCGGATCGCCGCGAGCAACGTGTCCCCTCGCCCAACGGCACGCCGAAGTACGTGTTCACGTCCGGCCCACCGGCCGCCGAGTGGGCGAACACGACGTTCGTCACCGACCCGGCCACCGACTCGTCGCCGCGCTGAAGCAGACGCAGGGAGGAGATGTCGGTATCCACGGGAAGCGTCGAGCCCCGGCGTCGACTCCGAAGATCCGTCAGCCGCGCTGGGCGACCTTTCGCGCTGCCTCCGCCCGGTGCTCGACCGGCTTCCGCCCGAGCGCCGAGCCGTCGAGATGATCGATGCTTTGGGCTGGGCCGGCTGGGACGGTCGACCTGGCTCGCCCTGTGGGTCAGCCGCTTGCCCGGCGCTGGGTCCTCGCGCGCAGCGCTGCCTGGTAGGCGGTACCTGCCGAGGCGCTCGCGCCGGCGGCGGGCCACCACTGCTCGCGTGCGAGCGTGAAGGGATACCAGCGACCGTCGGGGCCCAGCCGCAGCAGCACGCCGGCCCCGGTGTCGGCGACGTGTCCCGGCTCGACGGACAGCTCGCTCGCTGCGAACGTTCGACGTCTGCGCACCTCGTCCACCGCCGCACCCATGTCCTCGGCGCCGCACGGGGTGGCCGCGAGCGCCGCGGACACGCCGCCGGTCCCGCCATGCCGATACGCGAGGACGAGCCGGCGCAGTTCGTCCTCGGGGATGCCGGACAGCTGTGCCGCCGTGCCCGCCTGCGCCGCCGCTGATCCGGTCGCGAGCAGCCGCACCGCATCGACCACGGCGTCCTGCGTCGCCGTGGCGGCTCCCGCGAGCATCGCGGCGGCCCGCCCGGCGGCGTCGGTGGTCAGCAGGTCCAGCAGCACCCGGTCTGGGACCCCCGGCGGCGTCGGCCACGACCGCCAGGCCTGCGGGTCCCGGGGAGCCGGCTGGTCCGCGCTCACGGCCTGTCTCCAACGCTCGGCTCGGTGCCGAGCCTGACCAGGGCCGACAGCTCGCGGTCGGAGAGCTCGGTCAGCGCGGTCTCCCCGCCGGTGAGCACCGCCTCGGTCAGCTCCCGCTTCCGGGCGAGGAGGTCGGCGATCCGGTCCTCGACGGTCCCCTCGGCGATCAGGTGGTGGACCTCGACGAGGCGGTGCTGACCGATGCGGTGCGCCCGGTCGGTGGCCTGGTCCTCGACGGCGGGGTTCCACGGCCGGTCGACGTGGATGACGTGCCCGGCACGGGTCAGGGTCAGGCCCGTCCCCGCCGCACGGACCGACAGCACGAGCGCGTCGCCGTGCCCGGTCTGGAACCGGTCGACGATCTGCTGCCGGGTCACGACCGGCACGCCGCCGTGGAGGAAGTCCGCGTGGATCCCGCGCGCCGCGAGGTGAGCCTGCACGAGGTGGCCCATGGATACGTAACCGGTGAAGATCAGAGCCGCCTCCCCGGTGGGGACGATCGCCTCCATCAGCTCGTCGAGTGCCTGGAGCTTGCCCGATCTGGCGGCCTGCCGGGCGGCGTCCCAGCCGTCCACGGTCTCGCGCAGGTAGTGCGCGGGGGAGTTGCAGATCTGCCGCAGCGACTGCAGCAGGCGCAGCACCTGCCCCCGTCGGGCCGGGCCGTCGCTGGCCGCGATCCGGCCGAGAGACTCGGCTGTCACCGCCTGGTACAGCGCGGCCTGCTCCCGGGAGAGCTCCACGTACCGGTCGCTGACCACCTTGTCGGGAAGCTCGGGGGCGATGGTCGGGTCGCTCTTGCGGCGGCGCAGGACGAAGGGGGCGATGAGCCGGCCGAGCCTGTGAGCCGACTCACGATCGGCGCCGGACCCGATCGCCTCCCGTTCGGCGGCGCGCCCGAACCGTTCCCGAAACGCGGCGAGGGAGCCGAACAGCCCGGGGTTCGTCCAGTCCAGGATCGACCACAGCTCCGACAGGGAGTTCTCGACCGGGGTGCCGGTGACCGCGACGCGCACCGCCGGGCGGAGCAGCCGCAGGGCGCGGGAGGCCTGCGAGCGGTGGTTCTTGACCTGCTGCGCCTCGTCGGCCACGACCAGGTCCCAGGGCACGTCGGCGAGCATCCCGGCGTCACGCAGCAGCGTCCCGTAGGTCGTGACGACGACCTCACCAGGGGCCAGACCGCCCAGGGACCTGCCAGCCCCGTGGTAGCGGCGGACGGCGACGCCGGGCGCGAAGCGCGCGAACTCCCGTTCCCAGTTGCCCAGCAGGGACGCGGGGCAGACGACGAGCGAGGGCGCGGTGGCATCGCGGACCAGCCGGTAGGCGATCACGGTGAGGGTCTTGCCGAGGCCCATGTCGTCGGCGAGCAGCGCCCCGAAGCCCGCCGACGTCATCCGCACCAGCCATTGCACGCCACGGCGCTGATAGTCGCGCAGGGTCGCCTCCAGCCCGCCGGCCCGCAGGACCTCGTGCGGGCCGCTGCCCGCTCCGCGCAGGCCGCTGACGAGGTCGGCGAGCGCCTCGGTTGCGCGGCAGGCGATGTCCCGTCCGCCCACGGTGACCTGGCCGGTGAGTGCCGCGGCCACGGCCTGTGCCCCGGAGAGCCGGCCGGCGCGGCGATCGCGGGCCCGTTGCTGGGTCTCGGCGTCGAGGACGACCCAGCGTCCGCGCAGCTGCAGGACGCCGGCGACGGCGTCGGCGGCCGCCCGGGTCTCCTGCTCCGTCAGCGGCTCCCCGTCGAGGTCGAGCTGCCAGGTCAGGTCCGCCGCGTCGGCGAGGGAGAACGTGCTCGACCCGGTGGCGGATCGGGGCGCGACGCTGATGTGCGCCGCCACGGTGCCGGGGGTGAGCAGCTCGGCCGGCCACTCGGCGGTGATCCCGAGCGCCGCCAGGCGTTCCCCCGCTGGGCCGAGGAGCTGCGCCGACTCGGCGCCGGTCAGCACGCCCGCACTCCTGACCCGCTCCAGCGGGGGCCAGTCGCGAGCAGCCCTGCGCAGCAGGCGTTGCTCCGCGCGGGTGAGCCGGCCCTCGTCGAACCGGCCACCGCCGGACGGCGACGCCTCGGGTGAACGGCCGGTCCGCAGGTGGGCGCGAAGCGGCCGGCCGTCGCCCTCGGGCAGGCCGAGGCGGATCACCAGGTGCGCGGGAGTGGCCCCTTCGGCGGCCTCTGCGGCACGGTCGGCCCAGTCGGCGGCTTCCGGATCGAGCGGTCGCGGGTGTCCCGCGTACGGCCGATCCCCGATCACCAGCGGCGCCCCGGGGGGACGCAGCAGCATGTCGGCGACCGCGTCGAAGAACGGCGCGATGGCAGGGTCCGGTGCCGGGGTCGGGACGTGCGGGGCGAGTCGCCAGCAGTCCCGGCCCTCGCCGTCCAGGGCCGGGTACACGCGCCGCGCGGCGACCGCCTCCAGCGCGACCTTCGTGGCGCTCGCCCAGGTCCGTGCCGTCGGATCGATCGGGCCGTCGAGGGTGGCGAGGATCGGCAGGGCGGACAGCAGGGGCAGCTCGTATCCCGCCAGCGGCTCGGCGAGGTGGCCGGTGATCCGCAAGCCCTGGCCGGTGAACTCCACCGGGCAGCCAGCACGCGCGAGCCGGCTGAAGATTCCCTCGGGGCTTCGGGCCTGCTCGCGCCGCGCGCGGGCGAGGCGGGCCAGGTGCGTGTGCTCGGCGGCGACGATCTGCTCCAACAGGCCCGCGGCGGCGGCTGTCTTGGCCTCGTTCTTGCTGCCGGCCTCGGCGGTGCTGGTGTAGGGCTCCGTAGCGTGAAGGCAGCTTGCGGTGCAGGTGAAGACCGGCCGGTGGGCCGGACCCGCCTGGTCCTGCGTGTATGTCAGGTCTTCGACCACGCCGATCTGGGCCCGCTCGTTCAGCAGGCTGACCGGGTTGCCGCCGCCGATGGGAGGCTCGGGCGCGCCGTCGCCCTGGATCGGGGGCGCGAGATCCCGGACCAGCGCCAGGGCTGCGGACGCGCGGGCGGCTCGGAGGCCGCCCGCGATGGCGGGCTCGCCGACGACCGGCCCGTCCGGCGTGGTCACGTACGCGACCGCGGTGCTCGCGCCCATCTCCATGCAGCCGGCCGGGGGCCAGCAACGGTCTTGGGTGCACATCGACAGCACCCCCGGCGCCTGCGAGGGGGTGGCGACGAGGGCGCTCCAGGCCTGCGCCCGGTGCTGACGCCACCCGGCCGGGTCGGCCTCGAAGAGCAGCAGGTACAACGCGCGTGGCGTCAGTCGTCCGGCCGCCAGGTGTGCGGCGAGCTCGGGGTCGGGCTCCGGGCGCCCGACCGTGTGGTCGAGCCAGGCCTCCAGGTCCTCCGGTCTCGTCGCGGGGGCGGCCATCGTGGGCGACTCACCGCTGTTCGTCGACGCCGGCGCGGGCCGCCGGTGGGGCGCGGACGGCGTGTCCTCGCCCGGTCCCTGGGCCCTGGTCGGCGCACTGCCCGCCGGCATCGGCAACCCCACGGCGGCGTCGACGGGTATCCCGGTGAGCTCGACGAGCAACGACACCAACGCTCGCTGACTCGCCCGTTTCTTGGTGGTGTCGCGGCACGGCCGGCCCTCGACGGTGACATTGCCGCGGTCGAGCGACGCCTGCGCGGTGAAGCCGCCCTGGTCGGCAAGCTCGGTCACGCGTGGCGGTGCTGCGCCGAGGCGCTGGACCTCCAGGTGCACGACCTCGACGGCGAGGTGGGGTTGACGGGCCACCGCGGCCATCGCCGCGTTGCGGGCGTGCTGCCATGCGACGTCGTCCCCGGCGGTGAAGAGCACCTGGTGCAGGTCTCGCGAGGTCGCGGTGCCCTCGGCGACGCGGCGCTCGACGTGGGCGATGAGCGCCGGGTTGACCGTGCCCTCCTGGCAGGCGCACCGCAGCGCCGCGAAGAACGCATCGGCGTCCAGGGCGGCGAAGTCCGTCGCGGGGTCGGCAACCAGGGTGCGCAACGCCTGTCGGGCTTGTTTCTCCACCTCGGCGAGGTGGGTGCCTCGCGACGGCCTCGGCGGTGTGGGCAGGCGCCGGATCCGGGCCAGGTCGGCGGGCAAGGGGACCCTCGGGGATGGCGCGGACACCGCTCCTGTCTATCGCACCTCACCCCATGTGCCGCCAGCGACCGGGACTTCGGCCGCGTCCAACGCCGTGCCGGCCTTGATCACTCCCCGGGTCCGGCGCCGTAACGCCGCCCGCCCACACCGTGTCTGGGCCGTATGGGCGACGGGATCACCGACACGATCGAGCACTACCGGCTGCGCGCCGCCGACGGGGGCTGGGCGCCCTGGCGGGCCTGGGGACCTTACGTCTCGGAGCGGGCGTGGGGCACCGTCCGGGAGGACTACAGCGAGCACGGTGACGCGTGGGGGTTCTTCCCGCACGACCACGCGCGGTCGCGGGTGTACCGGTGGAACGAGGACGGCATGACCGGGATCTGCGACGAGGCGCAGACGTTCTGCCTGGCCCTGGCGCTGTGGAACGGGGTCGACCCGATCCTCAAGGAGCGCATGTTCGGGCTCACGGGACCGCAGGGCAACCCACGGTGAGGACGCCAAGGACTGCTGGTGGTACCTCGACTCGACGCCCACGCACTCGTGGATGCGCTGGCGCTACCACTACCCGCAGCGGCGGTTCCCGTACGAGGAACTGGCCCATCACGGACGAGGGCCGGGAGAGCCGGAGTACGAGCTGGTGGACACCGGGGCGTTCGCCGACGACCGCTACTGGGCGGTGACCGTCGACTACGCCAAGGCCGATCCGACCGACCTGTGCATGCGCATCACCGTAGAGAACCGCGGACCCGATCGGGCGGCCCTGCACGTGCTGCCCACCCTGTGGTTCCGCAACACGTGGGCGTGGGGTCTGCCGGGCCAGGACGCCGTGCCCCGCATCTCGGCCGACGGTGACGGGACCCTGCTCGCGGAGCACGCGCAGCTCGGCAGCCTCGTTCTGATCGGTGAACCCGGCGGCACTCCGTTGCTGTGTGACAACGAGAGCAACGCCGAGCGGCTGTGGGGTGTCCCCGGGCGTTCGGCGTGTCCGAAGGACGGCATCAACGACCACATGGTGCACGGCTCCGCGACCGTCAACCCGGGCCGGATCGGTACCAAAAGGGGCTCTGTGGTATCGCCTCGACGTCCCTGCGGGCGGGACCAGCGTGCTGCGCGTGCGCCTCAGCGCCGGCGCGACGGTAGCGGGCGAGGCAGGACTCAACAGCGCGTTCGATGCCGTGATCGACGCCCGCCGAGCGGAGGCCGACGCCTTCTACGCCGCACTCACTCCCGCGAGGAGCGGCGCCGACGAAGCCCTCGTGCTCCGTCAGGCAATGGCGGGGATGCTGTGGGGTAAGCAGTTCTTCCATTTCGACGTCGCGCGCTGGCTCGACGGCGACCCGGCCGGACCATGTCCGCCCGCGCGTCGGCACACGGGCCGCAACGCCGGTTGGCGCCACCTCAACACCGCCGACGTGATCTCGATGCCGGACCCGTGGGAGTACCCCGGCCGGAGGCCGGCGCGGTCGCTGGCGCGACCAGCCGTGGTTCCACGAGTACTTCCACGGCGACACCGGCGCGGGTCTGGGCGCGAGCCACCAGACCGGCTGGACCGGTCTCGTCGCCGAGCTTCTCCTGCACCGCGTAACGGCGCCGGTGCCCGACGAGTCGGAACGGGCATGACCGACCACTACGACGTCATCGTCATCGGATCCGGCGCGGGTGGCGGAACCGTGACCCATGCCCTTGCCCCCACCGGCGCCCGGATCCTCCTGCTGGAACGGGGCGGCTGGCTGCCTCGCGAGCCGGAGAACTGGAGCCCCGCAGCGGTGTGGGCCGACGGGCGCTACCGCAACTCCGGCGAATGGACCGACCTGGACACGGGGGAGCGGTTCACGCCGAAGCAGCACTACTACGTCGGCGGCAACACCAAGGTCTACGGAGCGATCCTGTTCCGGATGCGCGAGCGCGACTTCGGGCCTGTGCAGCATGTCGACGGCATCTCGCCGGCCTGGCCGCTGGACTACGCCGACCTCGAGCCCTGGTACACCCGCGCCGAGCGGCTCTACCAGGTGCACGGGGAGCGGGGCGTCGACCCGACCGACCCGCCGTCCACCGCGCCCTACCCCTACCCGCCGATCAGCCACGAGCCGCGGATCGCCCAGCTGCGGGCCGACCTCGCGGCCGCCGGGATGCACCCCTTCGAGCTGCCCAACGGCATCCTCATCGACGAGGCGCGCCCGCACCTGTCGGCCTGCGTCCGCTGCGCCACCTGCGACGGGTTTCCCTGCCTGGTCAACGGCAAGGCGGACGCCCAGACCGTGTGCGTCGAGCCGGCGCTCCGGTACCCGAACGTCAACCTGCTCACCGGCGCCCGGGTGACCAGACTGGAGACCACGCCGTCCGGCGGTGCGGTCGACCGCGTGGTCGTGACCCGCGACGGCGCTCGCGAGGAGTACACCGCCGATCTGGTGGTCCTCGCCGCCGGAGCGATCAACAGCGCCGCGCTGCTGCTGCAGTCGGCCTCGCCGCGGCATCCGGAGGGGCTGGGCAACTCGTCCGGTGTCGTCGGACGCAACCTCATGATGCACAACAACAGCTCGTTGATCGCGTTCTCGAAGATCCCGAACCCGACGCGGTTCCAGAAGACCATCGGCGTCAACGACTTCTACTTCGGCGACCCGGTCGGCGGCTACCCCTACCCGCTCGGTGCGATGCAGATGCTGGGGAAGTCCGACGCTGTGCTGATCGGGTTCGACGTCCCCGAGGCGCCGGACCCGGCCGAGCTCGCCCGTCACTCCGTGGACTTCTGGCTGACCACCGAGGACCTCCCGCTGGCGACGAATCAGGTGACCGTCGACCGGGACGGGCACATCTCGCTGCGGTATCGGCCGACCAACCTCGCCGCACACGGTGAGCTGCGCAGGCGCTTCATGAGCTTGCTCGACGCCATGCAGTGCCGGCAGGACGTGCTGGAGAACTACAGCTACCGCGGCGGACGGCTCGGCATCTCCGGGGTGGCGCATCAGAACGGGACGCTGCGGTTCGGGACCGACCCCCGGACCTCGGCGCTCGACCTGAACTGCCGCATGCACGACCTCGACAACCTCTATGTCGCCGACTCGAGCTTCTTCGTCTCCAGCTCGGCGGTGAACCCCACCCTGACGATCATCGCGAACGCGCTGCGGGTGGCCGACCACGTGGCCGAGCGCCTCGGGCTCGCTGTTCCGGCCCGAGAGGCGGACGTGCTGGCCGCAGCCCCGGCCGGACGATGATCGGGGAGGCGACGGCGGCCCCGGCCACCTCCAGTCTCCGCCGTGTCCTCGGCTCGTGGGGGACCGCCGCGCTGTCGATCGGGGTGATGGCGCCGACCCTCGCGATGGCCGTGGTCGGCCCCGAGGCCGCCCGGCTCGTCGGTCGGGCCGCACCACTGGCGTTCGTCCTGGCGGCGTTGCTGGTGCTGCTCGTCAGCGTCGGGTTCGTGCGCCTGTCGGCGGAGTTCGCGTCCGCCGGCTCGGTGTACGCGTTCGTCGGCGGCAGCATCGGTCCGCGCGCCGGAGCGTTCAGCGGCGCAGTGATGCTCGGGACGTACCTGGTGTTCCCGTGGGTCTCGGTCGCGGGGGTCACGCTGTTCGGCACCGAGCTGTTGCGGCTGGCCGGTCTGCACGTCGACTGGGTCGTCGTGGCGCTGGCCGGGTGGTTGGTCGTCGGGGGCCTCGCGGCAGGGGGCCTGCGTCCCGCGGTCCGTGCGCTGATCGCGCTGGAGGCCGTGGCGGTACTGGTCATCCTCGGACTGATGGCCGTCGTGGTTCGGGCACTGGCGTCGGGAACCGCGCCGCATGGGCAGCGGTTCGACGTCGGGGTGTTCCTGCTGCCCGTCGGGCTGCCGACCGGGGCCCTCGTGCTCGCCGCGGTGGCCGCGTTTCTCGCGTTCTGCGGGTTCGAGTCCGCGGGCTCGCTGGGGGAGGAGGCGCGCCGTCCGCGCTCGGCGGTGCCCCGGGCGATGCTGGTGGCGATCGGGGTGGGCGCGGTGTTCTACGTGGCCTGCGTGACGGTGCAGGCGTGGGGTTTCGGCACCGACGAACCGGGTGTCGCGGCGTTCGCCGGATCCACGGCGCCGCTCGGTGCGCTCGCGGCCGCCTACGTCGGGCCGTGGCTCGCCGCGGTACTGCACGTCATGGCGCTGATCAGCGCCATCGGGGCCGGCCTCGGGTGCGTGCTCGTCGCCGTCCGGCTGCTGTTCGCGTTCGGCCGCGACGGGCGGCTGCCCACCGCGCTGGCCCGGATTTCCCGCCGGAACGGGGCCCCGACGGTCGCGCTCGTCGTGGAGCTGTCCGTCGGCATCATCACGATCGTCGGCTTCCGCCTTGCCGCGGTCGCCCCGGCCCGCATGTTCTTCGTGCTGGCCACCTTCGGCGTGCTGAACCTCCTGGTGATGTACGCGGTGACCGACCTCGCCGCGGTCCGCCACCTGCAGCGCACCGGCGCCGCGCGGCCGGTCTTGCCGCTCCTCGGTGCGGTCGTCGCGGTCGCGGTGCTCGTGCAGAGCGCGGCGTCGGTGCCCCCCGGTCTGCTGATCGCGCTTGCCGGCTGGCTGGCAGTGGCGGCGGTGTTCGCGCTCGCCCGGCCGCAAGCGCGGACGTGACCGCCGCGTCCGGTGGGCCCTGCTAGAGCAGGCCGAGCTCACGTGCCCGCGTCACCGCCTCCACCCGCGACGACACGCCGAGCTTGCGGAACAACACACGGGCGTGTGTCTTGACCGTGTTCAGCGACAGGTGCAGCGCGGCGCCGATCTCGCGCTGGGACAGCGTGCCCGCCAGGAGCGGGAGCAGTTCACGCTCGCGCTCGCTCAAGACGATCTCCATCGCGTTCGGCTGGGGGGCGGGTGCCGGCCCGCCCGGGGACGCGGGTCCGATGCGGATGCGGGCAAGGCGGGTCGGGAGCGGTCCGGGATCCGGGCAACTCCGTGCGATGCGCCGTGCCTCGTCGAGCAGGCCTCTGGCCTCGTGCTCGTCGGAGGCCGTCCGTGCCCGCACGGCGAGAGCGAGCGCGAGTTCCAGCAGGCCCGCCCCGCGGCGGGCGAGGGTCAGCGCCCGGGCCGCGGCGTCGGCCGCACCGTCCGCCCGGCCCGAGGCGGCGAGCAGCGTGGCGCGAGCGAGGTGCGGCAGCGCCGCCACGAAGTGTTCCGCGACGCCGGGATCGGCGCACTGCTCGAGGGCCAGCGGCACGCGGCGGGCGGCGTCGACCAGGTCGCCCGACTCGGCGGCGGCCAGCGCCAGGTAGCCGAGCCCGTAGGTCTCGGCGAGGACGTTGCCGGACCGGCGGGCCATGCGGACGGCCTCGGCCAGCGGGCGGGTCACGGCCGTGACGTCCCCGCTCCAGAAGGCTGTGATCCCCAGCTGCAGGTACGCCACCGTCGCGGCGAAGGACACCGCACCGTCGTCGAGCTCGAGGACCCGGCGGGCCGCCGTCCGGGTGGCGCCGAGGTCACCGATCTTGAACCGGTGGGTGGCCCGCAGCACGGCCAGGTCGCGCTGCGCAGCGAGGTCCCCCGCGCCGACCGCGTCCCCGGCGGCGATCCACCGGTCGACCTCGTCGAGCCTCCCCAGATCCAGCAGCAGCCACGCCCTGGCGCCGCACAGGCGGGGGTCGGCCCGCACGAGCGGGTCGGGCAGCAGGTCCAGCCAGGCGGCGACCGAGCCCAGGCGCCCCGCGTTGAACCACTCGTTCCAGCACCCGGCGACCAGGTCGGCGGCCTCGTGCATGTCACCGGCGGCGACGTGATGGGCCACCGCGTCCCCGATCGCCCCGACCTCGGTCGACCACGCCGCAGCCCGGCGGTGGAGCGTGGGAACGACTGTCGGTTCGGCCAGGACCAGCTCGTGGCGGAGCAGCTCGCCGAACAACCGGTGGTAGCGAAACCAGTGCCGGCCGGGATCGATCGCGCTGAGGAAGACGCCGGCGCGCTCCGCGCGGTCGAGGAGGGCTGCGGCGTCGGGACGACCGGTCACGGCCTGGCACGAGTCTGGCGAGAGCCGGCGCAGGATGGAGGTGCGCAGCACGAAGTCCCGGAGGTCGGCGGGGAGCGCGGCGAGCACCTCGGTGCCGAGATAGTCCAGGACGTAGCGGTCGGTGCCGGTGAACGCGTCGACGAAGGCGCCGACGTCGCCGTCGCGTCCCGCGAGCGACGCCGCGGCGAGCGCGACACCGGCCGGCCACCCCTCGGTGCGCCGGGCGAGGCGGTCCACGTCGTCCGCGCCGAGGTCGACCCCGGGAACGGCGGTGAGCACCCGCGTGACCTCGTCGGTGTCGAAGGCGAGGTCGTCGGTGCGGAGCTCCTGCAGTTCACCGGCGGCCCGCAGCCGGCCGAGCGGGAGGGGCGGATTCCCCCGGGTGGCGACGACGACGTGGACGTGCTCGGGCATCCGTTCCACGAGGAGCGTCACGGTCTCGTGCACGGACCGGTCGGTGATCACGTGGTAGTCGTCCAGCACGAGCACGATCGGCCCGGGCTCCGTGATCAGATCGTTGACGAGCGAGGGGAGTGCGGCGTCGCGCAGCGCGCGGCCACCGGCGGGCAGGGCGCGCAGGGCACGGTCCCCGATTCCGGGCAGGGACCGCTGCAGCGCGGCCAGGACGTAGCTCCAGAACAGGACCGGGTGGTCGTCGCCGGTGTCGAGGGCGACCCACGCCACACGCGCGTCGTGCGCGCCCGCGCACCACTCGGCGAGCAGGGAGGTCTTCCCCCAGCCCGCCGGGGCGTCGAGCACGGTGAGCCGGTGAGCGGTCGGCCGCAGCCGGTGCACCAGGCCGGGCCGCGGCAGCAGCCCACGGCGGGCGGGCGCGTGCAGCTTCGTCGCCAGCAGCACCGGCTCGTCGTCGACGCGGAGGGGCACGCCGGCGGTCACGACACCACCTCGCTGACGCTCGGCGGCGCCGAGCCCGGCGGTGCTGTGCTGAATGATGACCTCGCAAGCTCGGTCATGCCGGCAGCGTGCCGTAGCCCCGCTACCCGCAACAGCCCCGCAACCGGGTGTTCGCAAACCGTCAGAAGTCCGGTGATCGGCCCTACTCGGCCCGGGCGATGGCCCAGGCGGCGTTGACCAGGCCGACGTGGCTGAACGCCTGCGGGAAGTTGCCCAGCAGGTCACCGGTGTCCGGGTCGACCTCCTCTGCGAGCAGGCCCACATCGTTGACGTACCGGACGGCCCGCTCGAACACCTTGCGTGCCCGGGCGACCTGACCGCCCGCGGCCAGTGCCTGGGCCAGCCAGAACGTGCAGAGCAAGAACGTGCCCTCCTCACCGGCGAGGCCGTCAGCGTTCTGCCCGCTCTCGGTGCGGTAGCGGTAGACCAGCCCGCGGGAGTCGGTGAGCCGCTCCGCGACGGCCTCGGCGGCGGCGCGCCACGCCGGTACGTGGTCGGCGGCGCGTAGCGTGTCGGCGAGTGCCATGACCCGGTCGAGTGCGACCCAGCACATGAGCTTGGAGTACAGGAAGTGCCGCGGCCCGCCGCGGACCTCCCAGATCCCCTGGTCCTTCTCCCGCCAGCGTCCGGCGGTGGCGTCGGCGCACGCGATGAAGAACTCTCGCCAGGCGGTGGCGCCGGGGTGGTCCGGGTTGAGCTGGGTGACCAGCCGGTGGGCCGAGCCGAGCAGCTCGCCGTAGACGTCGATCTGGCGCTGGTTCCAGGCGCCGTTGCCGACCCGGACGGGTCGGCTCCCGCCCCACCCGGCCAGGTGCGGCACGGTTCGCTCGGTGAGGTCGTGCTCGCCACCGATGCCGAACATGATCTGCAGGTTGCGCCCGGCGAGGACCTGATCGGCCGAGCTGGCGGCGAGGTAGTCGAAGAACTGGTGGGCCTCGTCGGGGCAGGCCGCGACCCAGAGGGCTTCCAGGGTGAAGCTGGCGTCCCGGACCCAGGCGTAGCGGTAGTCCCAGTTGCGCTCTCCGCCCACCTGCTCGGGCAGCGAGGTCGTCGCGGCGGCGACCACCGCGCCGGTCGGCTGGTAGGACAGCGCTTGTAGCAACCGCCCGCTGTGGTGGACGAGGTCACGCCACGGTCCCCGGTAGTTCTGGTGCAGCCGTGACCAGGCCCGCCATCCGTCGACTGTGGTGCGCAGGGCGTCGTCGAGCTCGTCGGCTGGGAGAGGAGCGGGCCACGGCTCGGAGGTGGTGCGGTGCTGCAGCCCGAGCAGCTCGCGGTCGCCTGCGGCGAGCCGGAGCCGCCCCGACGCGGTCGCGCTCGTGACCTCCATCGAGGTGGGACAGGAGAGCACCACCACGTCGGCGCCGCCGCGCGCCACGACGCTGCCCTCCACCGCCGTCAACAGGGGTTCGACGAGCCCGTACTCGGGTCGCGGGGCGAGCTCCACGGCCATTCTCGACCTCGCCCCCGGTGCATTCCAGCGCGCGGACGAGCAGCCGGGGTGCGGTAGCGCCGAGCGCGTGCGGGTCGTCGGCGCCGCCGGTGGCGAGCGCGTCGGTGACGGTCGCGGTGCCCGTCGCCGTGGTCCACGTCGTTTCGATCAGCATCGTCTCGTCGACGTAGCGGCGGGTCGCCTCGGCGTCCGGGTCCGTCGGCCGCACCGACC
The DNA here is from genome assembly GCA_963780835.1 of uncultured Actinomycetota bacterium. Lineage (GTDB taxonomy): Bacteria > Actinomycetota > Actinomycetes > Mycobacteriales > Pseudonocardiaceae > Pseudonocardia. Next base: position 65,919 of record CAWADQ010000025.1, read on the forward strand.
AGTGCCCGGCAGTGGGGTCGAGAAGCCGGCCGAACACCGCGGGAGAGTCGAAACGTGATGCGCACAGCCGGTCCACCGAGCCGTCGCGGCTGATCAGGGCGCAGGTCCGACGATCGGACAGCAGGGCGTACTCGGCGATCGGTGTGCTCATTCGGGGGTCCTTCCGGCGGTCGTCGATATTCCGACCCGGCCGGCCACTTGAGCGTTACGGATCGCGCCACTCCCGGAACGCCTGCAGCAGGCGCAGCTCGAGGTCGGGTCCGACCGCTGGGTCGCCGCGCAGCTCACGTGTCACCGCGGCACAGGGTCCGCACCGGCGCAGGTGCTCGGCGCGCGCGGCCGGGTCGTCCGAACCCTCGGTGAGATGTGCGGCGAAGGTGGCGGCGTCGGTGCGCGCCCGCTGGATCCGACGCGGGTCGGCCGCCTCGCACGGAGTGCGGGGTGGCTGAGTCGTGGCCGGATCGGTCACTGTGCCGTCGGTCTCCATGTCAGCAAGAGTTCCCGCGACGGCGCCGCGTAACGCGCGCTGCCCGCAATGGCTCTGCGGGTGCATGACACACAGCAGCACCGACGTCGCCAGTACCGATGTGATCGGTGATCGGGTTGGGCCCGGGCTGGTGGCGAGGGGTCAGCGCGGGGTCGCAGTCGATGAGATGAGTCGCCACGCGGTCGCGACGCGCTGATCGCCGTCCGGTCGTGAGCCGGGCGTAACGCCGGAGGCCGCCGCGCAGACCCCGCTCGCATGACCGACCTCACCGGGATGGGCGTTCTGGTCACGGGCGCGGCCTCCGGTATCGGACGGGCGAGCGTCATCGCCTTCGTTGCGGCCGGGGCCCGGGTCGCGGCGGCCGACGTCGACGGGGCCGGCCTCGCGACGCTCGCCGGTGCCGCGGGCGGGTGGATCGTGCCGATCTCCGTGGACGTGCGCGATCCCGACCAGGTCGAGGCGATGGTGGCGACCGCGGTGGACGCCCTCGGCCGGCTCGACGTCGCGCACAACAACGCCGGAGTCCCCGGCCCCTACCGTCCGCTGTGGGAGTACACCGAGGACGAGTTCGCCGCGGTGCTGGCGGTCGACCTCGTTGGCGTGTGGCGCTGCCTCAAGTTCGAGGCCCGGCACATGACGGCCCAGCACAGTGGCAGCATTGTCAACACCTCCTCGATGCTCGGTCTGGCCGGGATGGCCGACAATGCCGCTTACACCGCGGCCAAGCACGGTGTGCACGGGCTGACCCGATCAGCGGCCCTCGAGCTGGCCCCCTACGGGGTGCGGGTCAACGCGGTCGCGCCCGGAGTCACCCGCACCGGCATGACCAGCGGTGTCAGCGACGAGCTGCTGGCCGACGTCCCGCTGCGGCGGATCGCCGAGCCCGAGGAGATCGCGGACGCCGTAATCTGGCTCGCCGGCGGCACCTACACGACCGGCACGGTCCTCACCGTCGACGGCGGCTACACCGCGCGATGACCGCGCGGCTCAGTGCACCTCGACCGGGTAGGACACGATGTAGATCTCGAGCTGGTCGAACCGCTGCAGCAGCTCCTTCTTGAACGTCGCGATCCAGTGGCGACTGTCCTCGGTGTCCGGAACGTCGAGTGCCAGGCGGAACAGCTCGTCGTCGTACCGCATACCCATCTGCGTCCAGACTCCGTTGGCGGGTCGCGGGTCGAAGGTGAGCGCGCCGAACCGGTCCACGACCTCCATCAAGGTGTCGGGCAGGCAGCGCATGCACGTCTCGACGACCTCGTGGCCGTTGTTGAACCGGGCCGGCAGCAGCACCTCGTAGCGTCGGGTTGTCATGCTGGACAGAGCGTCACGGCGAGCTCGTTACGGAGCGCCGGTGTCACATCTGGTCGGGGAGGGCGGGGGAGCCAGAACGTCGACGCCATAGATCGGCCAGCGCGGCGACAGCACGTCGAGATCGGGCGGCGCGGCCGGGGGGTGGCGGAACCGTCAGGGCGGCCGCGGGCTCGCCCGTGTCGAAGAAGAACTGCTCGAACCCGGCGGGAGTGGCGACAACGAGCAGCCGTGCCTGCGTCGACTCGACGCAGAACGCGTGCGGGACATGACGCGGGGCCCACAGGAAATCACCTGCGCCCGCCCGCACGACGTCGTCGCCGACATACACGCTCACCTGGCCGTCGAGGATGTAGAACGCCTCGTCCTCCCGGCTGTGCCGGTGCACCGGCGTGGCCATTCCCCGCTCCGCCAGGAGCTCCTTGGCCCAGAGCCTGCCTGCGGTCTGCTCGCTGGTGGCCTTGAAGGTCAGCAGCGCACCGAGGTGCCAGCGGGCGGGTCCACCGTCGCGTGGCAGGTGGTAGGGCTGGGTGATCAGCTGGGTCGTCACGTCCTCGCCTCCCGGTCGGATGGAGGTCAGACCCGCGGCGCCCGGTCCCCGTTACGCGGCGGGCCGGCGCGTCCAAGCGGTGGGCAGCGCTCAATGGCAGGTCCATCCGCCGTCGACGTAGAGGGTCTGGCCCGGTGACGTAGCTGGATGCGTCGCCGGCCAGGAAGAGCAACGGGCCGTCGAGCTCCTCGGGTCGGGGTGGGCGGCCGAGCGGGGTGTGCGCGCAGATCCAGGCGACCTGGTCCGGGTCCTGCAGCCAGCCGGTGGTCGCGGTGGGGAACCAGGAGGGCGCGAGCGCGTTGACCCGCACCCCCCGCCGTCCCCACTGCGCGGCGAGCTCGCGGGTGAGGGCGACGACCGCGGCCTTGGTGGCGGCGTAGCCGGCCAGCCCGTAGCGGTCGAGGCTGACGGTCGCCGACGGCGAGGCGATGTTGACGATCGACGCCGCCGCCCTGGGCGAGCATCCGCCTGCCGACGAGCTGGGTGAGCGCGAACAGGCCGGTCAGGTTCGTCTCGACCAGGTCCTGGACGTGCTCGGGCGTCTCGTCCTCGGCCGGCCCGGAGTAGGCGACGCCCGCGTTGTTCACCAGCACGTCGATCCGGCCGAAGCGCGCGTCGACGGCACGCACGAGCGCCTCACGGTCGGCCGGGTCGCGGATGTCGCACGCCACCGGGCAGCGCCTCGTCGCAGCTGTGCGGCGAGCTCGACGTCGAGGTCGTGGCGGCGGGAGGCGAGGACGACGCGGGCGCCCGCGCCGTCCAGCACCTGCGCGAAGCGCCGGCCCAGGCCCGACGACGTGCCGGTCACGAGCGCGACCCGACCGTCGAGAACCTTGCCCTCGATCCCGGTCACGGCGTCAGGCGGTAGAACCGCCAGAACGGGTGCTCGATCGGCACGATGTCGACGCGCGCGTACCCGGCCTGCCGGGCCAGCTCGCGCAGGGTGTCGGGGCGGATGAGGGTGCCGACGGGTTCCGGGTCGGGGCCGACGCGGCCCTGCGGTACGCACCAGACGGCGCCGGCCGCGGCGAAGAACCGCTGGACCTCGTCGCCCGGGGCGGTGAACGTCTCCGCTGCGCGCAGGTCCACGACGAGGACCGTACCGCCGGGGCGCACGGCCGAGCGCGCGTGTCGCAGCGCCTCGACCGGCCGGGGGAAGTCGTGCACGCACTCGACGAAGAGCGCGAGGTCGTAGCGCGGCGACCAGTCGGCCGTCCCGTCGGCGAGGTCGACGACCTCCAGGTCCACCCGGTCCGCGACGCCGTGGTCGACCGCGTTGCGCCGGCCGAGCGCGATCGACGCCTCGTCGTTGTCGCGGCCGTCCACGCGGACGTGCGGGAACGCCTTGGCCAGCTCGATCGCGGCCCAGCCGGCGCCGCAGCCGAGGTCGGCGACCCGTGCGGGCCGTGCGGGGTCCTCCAGCCGGGCCAGCACGTCGGGCAGGTGCGGCAACCAGTCGGTCACCAGGGCGTTGACGAACGCCGGGCGGTTCAGCGCGGACTGTCCGGTGACCGCGTCGGGGCCGTAGGCGGCGTAGGGCACGCCCGCGCCGGTGCGGTAGGCGTCGACGAGCAGCGGCAGCACGCTGCCGGTGGCGGCGAGGACATCGGGAAGGCCGCCCAGGTAGGCGGGCGACGTCTCGTCGACGAGCACGTCGTGGGTGCCGTCGGCGAGGGCGAACCGGGCCGTGGCCGGGTCGGGACCGTCGACGTCGAGCAGCCCGGAGACGGCCTGCGCCTGCAACCATTCGCGCAGGTAGCGCTCGTCGCAGCCGGTGCGGGCGGCGAGCTCGGCGGCCGTCGCGGGCGAGTCGTCCAGCTCGCGGTAGAGCCCGAGGTGCACGCCCAGGTAGACCGTGCACAGCTCGACGGCCCCCACGCCGGTGCTGAAGAGCCTGCCGGCCAGCAGCTCGGTGGGGGAGGGCTCGGTGGTGTCGGTGTCGAGCCGGGTGGGGTCGAGATCGGTCGTCGTCATGACGGGTCGCTCCTCGTGTCGTCGTGGACCGTGACAGGAGGGCGTCAGGTGCGGGCTGACATCGTCAGATGCTCACGGGTCAGCCGTGCCAGGTGACCGGGCTCTCGGGGTCGTAGCTGCACACGCGCCCGGTCTTCACGGCGTTGCGCAGGTGCCGGGCGAGCGCCTCGTCGTGCGCGGCGATCGTGGCGATCGCTGCCCGGATCCGCATGGTCACGGCCTTGCGGGCGCGCTCGGTCGGGTCGCCGGCGATGCGGGCGCGGCCGCCCAGGCCGAGCGCCCCGGCGAGCTCGTCGGCGAGCAGCGACCGTTCGGACCGCAGGCGCTCCAACCGACCGAGGTCGGCGTCGGACTCCGCCTCGTCGATCTCGCGGTCCAGCTCGCCGAGCCGGCGCCGGTACGCCTGCCGCGCCGTGTCGTCGAGGACGGGTCCGAGGTCGGCCCCCGCGGCGACGGCGGGCGGGCCGCCCGCGGCCTCGACGAGGTCGAGCACCGGCACCGCGCGCCCGGGCCGGGCGAGCAGGATCGCGAGGTCGCGCAGGCCCTTCGAGTCGGGAACGGTGCTGCGCCGCCCGCGCCATTCGAGCAGCCAGACGGGGCCGTCGCGGTGCAGCCGTCCGGAGGTCGGCGCGGTCGCGCGTCGGCCGCGGCGGGTCCGGTCCGGGTCGCGTCGACCCGGGCGACCAGCGCGGGCAGGCCCTGCCGGCGGTAGCTCTCCCGGGCCGCGCGGAGGAAGCCGTCGGCGTCGGGACGGTCGAGGTGGGCCGCCAGCCTTCCCAGCTGCTCGGTCACGGTGCCGAACACCGCGCCCCCGATCCCGTCGACCGCCCAGAGATCCTCGTAGGGGCGCAGCGCGGCGAAGAGGCCCGCTGCGGCGGCCCGGTCGTCGAGCGCCACCGCGATGTCGCCCATCGCCCAGTGGCACTCGAGCCATTCGGCGTCGCGCGGCATCGCGGCCGGCGTGCCGGAGAGGAAGGCGCGCAGCACGGCCCGGGCGTGGCCGGTCTCGCCCGCGGCGAGCAGCACCCGGGCCGGTCCCGCGTAGTACATCGCCGGCATCCCGCTCGGCCCGAGCGTCGCGAGCACCTCGTGGATCTCGTCGGTGCACCGCTCGGGTGTGCCGCGGTCCAGGTGGGCCTGCAGGCGCACGGTGAACGCCATCAGCCGCGCGTTGCCGCTGTCCGCCGACCGGCCGATCTCGTCGGCGACGGCGGCGTGGCGCAGGGCGCGGTCCGGGTCGCCGTCGAGCAGGGCCCGCATGCCGCGCCAGATCTCGGGCAGCCACCGGTAGCGCGCGACGTTCACCCGGTGCGCCACCCGCTCGTAGGCCAGCGCCTGCACCTCGGCGGCCGCGAGGTCGCCCTCCTCGAGCCGGGCGACCAGCAGCAGCCGGTGGGCGAGCAGGAGGGGCGCGCGGGTCGCCCGCGGACGACCGGTGTCGCGCCGCCAGCTCGATCATCCGGGTCGCGGCGGCGGCGCGGTCCGCGACGTGGTCGGGTCCGGCGATCGCGTCGCAGTACGCGGCCAGCGCCGCGCACTCGATCTCCGGCGCTCCCGCGCGGCGGGCGGCCGCCACCGCGCCCTCGGCCAGCCGGACCCGGTCGGCGTCGGGCACGGACCCGGCCAGGGTCAGCGACAACCGGGCCCGGACCGCCGCCCGCAGGCCCGCCTCCGCCTGCCGGCAACGCCCGGTCGGCCTGCCGCAGCAGGTCGGTCTGCTCGTCGTCGTGCGACGGCGACCTCGAACCCGGCCACGCCGCCGCCGAGGGCGAGCGCGGCGTGCGCGAGGTCGGTCGCGCGGCCGTCCTCGACGGCCGCGCGCGCCGCCCGGAGCAGCGCGTCCCGCGCGGCGGCGGCGTCGCCGGCGAGCTGGAGCGCCTCGCCGTACGCGATCAGGACGGGGATCCGGTCCACCGACGGCTCCGACAGCGCGCGGGCGTAGTGGGCCGCGGCGGCCTCGAACCCGAAGCCGGCCATCGCCTCGCGCGCGGCGCGCACCGACCACTCGGCGGCGCGCTCGCCGACCCCGTCGCCGGTCGCGCGACACCAGTGGTGCGCGAGCCGCACCGCGGACGTGCCGGGCCGATCGTTCAGCGCCGCCGCGACACGGGCGTGCAGCCGGGCGCGCTCGGCCCCGGGCAGGCCCTGCACCAGCACCTCGCGGATCAGCGCGTGCCGGAAGTGGTGGTGCGCGGGCCGCGCCGGGTCGTCGTCGAGCAGCCGGGCGGCCACCGCCTCGTCGAGCAGCGGCGGGACCGCCGCCTCGGCGCAGCCCGACACCGCGGCGAGCAGGTGCGTCTCGACCCGGTCCTCGGCGCTCTCCGCGGCGACCGCGGCCGCCGCGAGAAGGGTCGCGCACGGCTGGCCGAGCCGGGCCACGCGGCGCCGGAGCACCTCTTCGACGCCGGGTGGTACCCGCAGCGCACCCGACGGGCCGTGCGCGAGCAGCAGCCGCGCGACCTCGTGGACGAAGAACGGGTTGCCGCCCGTGCGCGCGTGCAGGTCGCGCACGTCTCGATCGGACAACCTCCGGCCGACGATGCTGCCGGCCAGGTCGGCCGCCGCGCCCACGTCGATGGGGGACAGCGGAATCCGCCGCACGCCGGCGGGCAGGCCGGCGAGGTGGTCGCGAGACCTGCGAGGAGGCTTCCTGCGGATCGTCGCGACAGGTGAGCAGCAGCATCATCGCGAGGGCGGGGACCGCGCCGACGACCGCCCGCAGCACCGGAAGCGACGCCGCATCGCACCAGTGCACGTCCTCGAGCACCACCAGGAGCGGTCGCCGCTGCGCGGCTTCCGCGACGGCGTCGACCACCGCGCCGGCAAGAATCTCCCGTCCGGACGCGGAGGGAATCGAGCTTTCATCGTCGCCCCGCCACGGCAGCTGCGGCGCGATCTCGGCGAGCGCCCGCTGCCACGGCCACAGCGGGGCCATCCCGGCAGCGGAGCACGCACCTCGGGCCACCTGCATGCCCGAGGTGCGTGCCTGGCGGACCAGCCAGTTCGCCAGGACGGACTTACCCATACCCGCCTCGCCGAGCAGCACCGCCGCCCGCCCGTCGCCATGCCGCGCAGAGCCCAGTGCCGCCACCAGCTCCGCGCATTCGAACTCGCGTCCGACCATGTCCGGACGCTGTGGTGCTGGGGCGGCCACGGGCACCAGCAAACCACCGGCACGCTCGGGGGGAGTACCCGTAGACCGGAGGGCGAGCGTGTTGTCGCTACGGATCGTCGGAATCATGGACGGAGCCGGGCCCGCTGGCCCTGAGCCGGGGAGATGGCGTGGTCGAGCCACACCCGGTCGCGCAGGGGGATGCCGTCGATCTCGAGCCCCGGGGGGTAACCCGTCGCCGGGCCGAATGCGTCCCGCTCGATCGAGCGGAACCGGAATCCCTGCCGCTGGTAGAAGCGCAGGTTGCCGACGTCGGCGGCCGCGGTGGCCACGACCATCTCGACGGCCGACCCGGCCGCGGCGAGGTCGAGGGCGGCCCGCACGAGCCGAGTACCGACGCCCTGGCCTTGTATCGCCTCGAGCACCGACATGTTCTTGAGCTCCAGCTGCCCCGACCGGTCGGTCTCGACGAGCTGCAGGTGACCGAGCACGACTTGTCCCGACCGGGCGACCAGCACGCGGCCGGCGTGCAGGTACGTGTCGAGCTCGGTGGGGGAGTCCTCGGCCAGCTCGAACAACCTCCGCAGGTCGTCCCGCGGGCCGGTGTACAGCTCGATCTCGATGTCGCCGGGTACGGGCCGGGAATTCTGGGTGGTGATCTGGGCCGTGGCGGGCGTGAGTACCACCCGCCAGCCGTCCGGGTCGGCGAACGCGACCGCGCCGACGGCGGCCCAGTACGGGTTGTCGAGCGGCACCCGCACGTGGCGGGCCCGCAGCCGTGCGACGGTCGCCGCGAGCGCGTCCGGATCCTCGACGTAGAGCACTAGCAGATTCTCCGGGGCCGGAGCCGGCCCCGGCGTCCCGCCGGCGAACGAGGTGAACTCGAGGTGGTGATCGGTGCCGGGCAGGCCCAGCATGACACCCTCGTACCCGGCATGGCCGGAGAAGCGGTCGAGTTCGGGCAGCCCGAGGTCGGTCGCGTAGAAGCGGACCACGTCGTCGAGCCGGTCGGTCGGGCGGGCGAGGCGGACCTGCGTCACGGGCAACCCGGCCGGCCACGGCTGCGGATTCACAGCTGCGGAGTTCACGGCTGCTTCACCAGCACGGCGCGGGTGTAGAGCAGGTCGAAGCCCCGGCGCTGCGCGTTCTGCTGGGACTTCGACCCGGGTTGGGTGACGATGACAGCGACGTCGCAGCCCGCGGCCGCGGCGTCGGTGAGCCGGGCCGAGAGCAGCGCAGCCTGGATTCCGTGGCGGCGGTGTGCGGGCGCGGTGGCCGCGCCGGCGAACTGCGCGACGCCGTCGGCGATGCGCAGGCCGGCCCCGCCGGCGAGGACCCCGTCGCGCAGCGCCGCGTACCGTACGACACCGGCCGCCGCGCCGTCCCGCTCGGCCCGGATGTAGATGTCCGGCGGGAACTCCTCGTGCCAGGGCACCCCCTGGCTGTCCGGGTGGGCGACGGCGTCTGCCGCGAGGTCGAGCCAGGCGTCGAACTCGTCGTCCCCGCTCGGGCGGATCTCGATCCCGGGCGGTATGACGCGCTCGGGATCGTCATGCAGCGCCCGGCCGAGCACGTTCTCGAACGACTCGAGCCGGTAGCCCCGGTCGGTCAGGAGTGCGCCGATCGCGGGCTCGGCGAGATGAGGGAGCTCGACCTGGACGGGGGTGTGGCAGGCGGCGAAGGCGCGTTCGATCTCGTCGAGTGCGGCCGCGTCCGGGACGCCCGCGAAGCCGAGCCCCGCGACCTTGTTGAACGGTGAGCCGGGCTCGGCGAAGCTCGCGACGCCGCCGGCGACCGGGAGGACGAAGCCTCGGCCGTCGTTACGGCGGTGGGCCGCCCGGGCGGCCAGCGTCACGAGCTGGGTCTCCACCCGCTCGATACGTTCGGCGAGGACGGCGTCGCAGAACAGCGGTGTCCGCTCGACAGTCATGGTCTCTCCACGTGGTCCGCGGTTTCCTCCACAGTGCCCGCCGCGAGCGGCAGGTCGGGGCGACGATCTCTTACGCGAGGCTTACGGGAACCGGTCGTCGCCGAGCACCGTCGCAGTGGCGGGCTAGCGTCGGCCCGGTGCGCGTTCTGATCACCGGCGGGGCCGGGTTCGTCGGGTCCCACGTCGCGGACCGGCTCGTCGCCGAGGGGCACGAGCCGGTCCTGCTCGACGCGTTGCTCCCACAGGCCCACGGCGACGGTCCGCCGCCCGAGAGCGGCCGGTACGAGCTGGTCCGCGGGGACGTGCGCGACGCCGACCTGCTGGCCCGGCTCCTGCCTCAGGTCGACGCCGTGTGCCACCAGGCCGCGATGGTCGGGCACGGTATCGATCCCGCCGACGCCCCCGGGTACGCAGCGCACAATGACCTCGGCACCGCCGTCCTGCTCGCCGCGATGCACGCCGCCGGGGTCCTCCGCCTGGTGCTGGCGGGGTCGATGGTGGTCTACGGCGAAGGCAGATACGACTGCCCGGAGCACGGCGCCGTCCGACCGGGCCCGCGGGCGCACGCCGACCTCGACGCCGGACGGTTCGAGCCGCGCTGCCCGCGCTGCGGCCAGGATCTGGTTCCCGGCCTCGTCACCGAGGACGCCCCGTTCGACCCGCGCAGCACCTACGCCGCCACGAAAGCTGCGCAGGAGTACCTGGTCGGGGCGTGGGCACGGCAGACCGGCGGCGCGGCGTGGTCGCTGCGCTACCACAACGTCTACGGTCCTCGGATGCCCCGCGACACCCCGTACGCGGGCGTCGCGTCGATCTTCCGGTCGGCGCTGGAGCGGGGCGAGGCGCCGCGCGTGCTGGAGGACGGGTGCCAGCGCCGCGACTTCGTGCATGTCACCGATGTCGCCGCGGCCAACGCGCTCGCGCTGACGACCGATCCGCCCGCGGACGGCCTCACCGCGGTCAACGTCTGCTCCGGCGAGCCGCACACGATCGGCGACCTCGCCTGCGCGCTCGCGGCGGCGACCGGTGGTCCCGAGCCCGTGGTCGTCGGCGGCGCCCGGCCGGGAGACGTGCGTCATGTCGTCGCGGACCCGGCGCGGGCCCGGTCGCTGCTGGGCTTCCGGGCGGACGTGGGCTTCGCAGCCGGTGTGCGGGCCTTCGCCACCGACCCGCTGCGCGCCCCGGCCCGGACGGTCGACGTCACCGAACGGTAAGCGGCCGAGGCCCGCCTACGGGGCCGTCGCGGCCCGAAGATCGTGGCGTGAACGTGGTTCCCGAGATCATCCTTCCCTGCCTGGACGAGGCCGACGCGCTGCCGGTCGTGCTGGCCGCCCTGCCCGCGGGGTGGCCGGTACTGGTCGTGGACAACGGCTCCACCGACGGCACCGCCGCGGTCGCCCGCGCGCTCGGCGCGCGGGTGGTCACCGAGCCGCGCCGGGGCTACGGCGCCGCGGTGCACGCCGGGCTGGAGGCGGCCGAGGCCGAGCTGGTCGCGGTGCTCGACGGGGATGGCTCGCTCGATCCCGCGGTGCTGCCTGCGATGGCCGCCGCGGTCGCCGCCGGTGACATCGACCTCGCCGTCGCCCGCCGGGTGCCGCAGGGGCACCGGGTGTGGCCGTGGCACGCCCGGGTCGGCAACGTCCTGATCGCCGCGGTGCTGCGGCACCGAGGTGTGCCGGTCCACGATGTGGCCCCCGTCCGGGTCGCGTGCCGCGCCGCGCTGCTCGAGCTGGGCGTCGCCGATCGGGCCTTCGGCTACCCGCTGGAGCTGCTGCTCCGGGCCGGCGCGGCGGGGTGGCGGATCGCCGAGTTCCCGGTGCCGTACCGGGCGCGGGCCGGTGGCCGGTCGAAGGTCTCCGGCTCGGTGCGCGGGACGTTCCGGGCGACCCGGGACATGGCGGGGCTGTTGCGGTGAGGGGATGCACGGACCCGGCGCTCGGACTGCTCGTTCTCGCCAAGACACCCGAGCCGGGGCGGGTCAAGACGCGGCTGTGTCCACCCCTGACCTCCGCGGAGGCCGCCGATCTCGCCGCGGCCGCGCTGCTGGACACGCTCGCCGCGGCGCGTGCCGTGCCGGGCGGCCGGGTGCTCGTCGCCGTGGCGGGACGCCTGGCCGCGGCGGTTCGCGGGGCTGAGCTCGCCGCCGCGTTGAGCGGTGTCACAACCTGCGTTCAGCGGGGCCCGGACCTGGGGCACCGCATTGCGGCCGCCCACCGCGCCGCAGCCTGCCTGCTGCCCGGTCGCCCGGTGGTGCAGGTCGGGATGGACACCCCGCAGGTCGAGTCGGCCCTGCTCGCCGAGGCCGCTGAGCCCCTGCACCGGGGCGCTGTCGATGCGGTCCTCGGCCCGGCAACCGACGGCGGCTGGTGGGCGCTGGGCCTGCGCGACCCGCGGGCCGCCGCGGCGGTCGCCGACGTCCCGACATCGCGCGACGACACCGGAGAACGGACTCTCCGCGCGCTTCGGAGCGCTGGGCTGCGGGTGAGCCTGCTACCGGAGCTCACCGACGTCGACACGGCCACCGATGCGACAGCGGTGGCCCGCGTCGCCCCGTGGACCCGGTTCGCAGGCGCTGTCGCCGGTCTGCCGGCCCTGTCGCCGGAGGCGCCGATGCCGGTCGGGGTGCGCCCGTGCTGACCCGCGACGTCGACCCCGTCCTGGCGTTCGATCGCGCCCTGGCCGGAGCCCCGGTCCGGCTCGTACGCGACGACGGTATCGAGGTCGACCTGGCGGTCCGCCGGTGGCGGCGCACCGCCCGCGGAGAGGATCGCTGGCTGCTCGACCGCTGCGCCGGCCCGACGATCGACCTCGGATGTGGGCCCGGTCGGCTGGTGACGGCGCTTGCCGCTCGCGGCGTCCCGGCGCTGGGCGTCGACGTGTCGCTGGTAGCCCAGCGTCAGTGCCGGAGACGTCGCGCGCCGATGCTGCGCCGTGATCTGTTCCGTCCGCTGCCCGGCGAGGGCACCTGGCAGCACGTGCTCCTCGCCGACGGCAACATCGGCATCGGCGGCGATCCGCATCGGCTGCTGCAGCGCGCCGCCCGGCTGCTGGGACCCGGCGGGACCCTTCTCGTCGAGGCCGACCCGGCATCGCAACTGCTGTGGCGGGGCACGGCTCAGGTCGGCAGCGGTGCGCCGCTGCCATGGGCGTGCGCGGGCGCCGATGCTTTGCGCCACCTCGCCGCGACGCTGGGCATGCACGCCATCGACGGCTACCGCGGACGGCGGAGTTTCGTGCAGTTCGCGGCGTCAGCACACGGGCCGGCGGTCGTGTCCGCCGTAGGTTGCGGACCATGATCGGGAAGGCCGCGGTCGTGCATGCGGCTGCGCGAGTCGAGGAGGAGACAGATGAACCAAGATCGGGTCGTCGATGCGTTGCGCGAGAGTTTCTCCGGAGAACTGATCCTGCCGCATGACCAGGGCTACGAGCAGGCTCGCGGGGTTTTCAACGCGATGATCGACAAGCGTCCGGCCGTGGTGGCCCGCTGCGCGAGCACCGCGGATGTCGCTGCCTGTGTTCGGGCCGCCGGTAGGACCGGGCTGCAGCTCGCGGTCCGGTCCGGCGGCCACAGCGTGTCCGGGCTCGGGGTGTGCGAGGGCGGCATTCTCATCGACCTGGCCGGCATCAAGAACGTCGAGGTCGATCCGGCGGCGAGAACGGCGCGCGCCGGTGGCGGCGTGCTGTGGGGGGAGTTCGACGCGGCAACTCAGGTGCACGGTCTGCACACGCCGGGCGGTCGGGTCACGACCACGGGCGTCGGCGGCTTCACGACCGGTGGCGGCTACGGCTGGACCTCGTCGAAGTACGGCCTCACTTGCGACAATCTGGTCTCCGCCACGGTGGTCCTCGCCGACGGCAGCACTGTCACGGCCAGCGAGCGCGAGAACGACGACCTGTTCTGGGGGATCCGGGGTGGCGGCGGAAACTTCGGGGTGGTGACCGAGTTCGAACTCGCCCTTCATCCGCTCGGGCCGATCGTGCTCGCGGGGCTCGCGATGTGGCCGATCGACCGTGCGCAGGACGTCATCCGGGGTTGGCGTGACTACGTCGACGGTGCGCCCGACGAGCTGTCCACCGCGTGCGTGATCATCACGGCACCTCCTGAGGAGTTCGTCCCGGATTCGCTCAAGGGCCGGCCGGCGGTGGGGATGGCGGTCATGTACGTCGGCGATCCCGATCAGGGCGCGGATGCGGTCGGGCCGCTCCGGGCCTTGAAGCCCGCGGTGGACCTGATTCAGCCGATGCCCTACACCGTGTTCCAGGCCTTGCTCGACCCGATGGCACCACGGGGCCACCGCAGCTACTGGCGAGGCGAGTACCTGAGCACGCTCTCCGACGACGCGATCGACGCATTCGTCCGGCATGCTCCCGCGCTCACGGCAGCGGCGGTTCCCTTCGGCCAGATGATCATTTTCCGGATCGGCCAGGGGGTGACTGCGGTTCCGGACGAGGCGACGGCCTTCTCCCACCGTGGCGCCGCCTACATGTTCCACCCGATCACGATGTGGTCCGACCCGGCCGATGACGCGCGACTGATCGCGGCAACCCGCACATTCGCCGATGCCATGCGGCCCTTCGGAACCGGCGGTGCCTACCTGAACTTCACCCCGGAGGCCGACAGGGTCCGCGACGCCTACGGAGAGATGAAGTACCAGCGGCTGGTGGCACTCAAGGACAAGTACGACCCCGACAACCTGTTCCGGCTGAACCAGAACATCCTGCCGAGCAGGCAGACGGGCGCAGCCGTTCCGGTCTGAGCCGACCCCGCCGCCGTCACGTCGTCCGGGACGGTGGAGTCGAGCAGCACCCCGCCGGTGACCGCCGCCGTGTCCGCCCGCACCCGGCGGCCGGTGGCGCCCACCGCGAGCAGCGTCACGCCCCAGGCCAGCACGGCCGCGAACATGCCGTCCGCCGACACCCCGACCCACACCGCACCGGGCAGCAGCACCCCGAACGGCAGCGCCGCCCGCGCCACGTCCTCGGCGCCGAGCGCGCGCAGCGTCACCGCGACCGCGGCGCACGCCGACGCGCCGACCAGCACGGTCACCAGACCGGCGGCCCCGCCGCCGCCGAGACCGATCCGGTCGAGCACCACGTAGACCAGGAAGACGCCCGGCGGATGGGCGCCCACGTGCGTGGTCCAGTGCACCGGCTGGTCGGTGAGGATGTGGTCGGCGAACGTCGCGAGCATGTCCCGCACGCCGGCGACGCGCGGCACGTCGTGCAGGTACTCCTCATCGCTGGAGAGCCGCTGGACGACACCGCGCTGCCAGCCGTCGACCAGCGCGAGCGCCAGCGTCCACACCGTTGCGGTCATCCACGCCGCGGGGAGCAGCCGCCGCCACGGCAGCGTCGCCGCCAGCGACGGCCCCCATCCGACGACCGCGACCGCGGTGACGACGGCGACGGGCGTGCCCGGGCCCACGTGCGGCAGCCACTGCGCGAGCAGCGGGGGAAACGGCAGCAGCAGGTTCGCCCCGCCGGCCAGCAGCATCCGGCCCACGACCGCGGCGGCCACGACGAGCACGACCCCCGCTGCGACCGCCGTGCCGTCGCCTACGCGGCTGCGGGCACGCGCCTCGGTCTTGGTCCGGCCCACGATGCTCCTGATGACGTCTCCCCGTTCCACGCCTGTTCCTCCACTGTGCCCGGGGTGATCAGCACGTCGGGGGAACGAGCGCTTACACAACGCTTACGGCTGCGACGACGTCGGCGCGTGTCGTGTAACGGGAGCCGCCTCGGTGGACACCAGGCAGGCACCTGACGAGACTCCGGAGGTCGAGATGGACGAGCACGCGGTGGTGGCGACCCGCCACTCCCTGCACGCGGTGGCCGAGCGACTGCTCGCCGGGCCGCAGTACCGGGAGAACGGCGAGATCCGGCTGCAGGTGACGCCGGGCGGCTTCGGGCAGTTCGCCGGGCCGCTGCGGGTCGAGGGGGTCGAGATCGTCGGTCCGGGCACGAGGGTTCCGCTGCGGGGCAGCATCGGTGACGTCGCGGCGGCGCTGGGTGTCGAGGCCGGCGAGCCCGCCGATCTGTACGCCGAGCACGCCGAGTTCGGCGCGGACGACGAGCTGGCCGTCGACCCGGCCGCGGCGGCGCTGCTGCTCGACTGGTTCGCTCGCGGCGATCGGGCGATGCGCCGGTTCGCGCCGTCCGAGGAGCCGATCCTCTGGCCGGAGCACTTCGACCTGGGCATCGCGCTGGACGAGGTCAACTACGGCGTGTCGCCGGGCGACAGCGGCCACCCGCTGCCGTACGCCTACGTCGGACCGTGGACGCCCCGCCAGGGGGAGTTCTGGAACGCGTCGTTCGGCGCGGTCCGGACGGCGGAGCAGCTGCCCGACGCCGACGCCGTGGCCGCCTTCTTCGCCGCCGGCCGCGCCGCAACGGCGGGGTGACCGGCGGGGCCCGGCCGGGCCTGCTCGGTCACCGTGTCGGGTTCAGCTGCGCCGCAGCGAACGAGACGTGGAACCGCGCGCACCAGATGCTCACGCTGGACAGGCTCGTGAGGTCGACGTCGGCCGGGATCGGGTAGTTCGAGCTGCCGATGTTGCCCTTCAGGTCGCCGAGGTCGACGTGGCGACCGTCGTCGAACGCGGTCCAGCCCGCGGGGCCCGCCTGTACCGGGGCGTCCGAGAGCCACACCTGCAGCCGGGGACCGTTGCTCGTCTTCAGGTCTTCCAGGCGCAGGACGCGGGATCCGTCGGCGAGACGCAGCAGCACGACCGTGCCGCTGCTCTCGTGCTCGTGGCTGATCAGCGTGCCGCGCGCGATCTCGGAAGGCCCGGCCGCCGACGCGGCGGGGGCGGCTTCCTGGACGCGCTGGTCCACGACCAGCTTCCACGGCTCGAAGGCGAGGGCAGCGGCGACGACGGCGAGCGCGACCACGGCGCCGATCGCCCAGACGAGGCGGCGACGCAGGGTGGAACGGCGGGGCTTCGCGAGACTCATGCCATCCGAGTGGCGCGGGGCCCTCGCGGCGTTACACGCGCCGGCCTCCGGATGTCGATCCTATTGATCATGTAACGCCTGCACGGTCGGGGGGCTCTGTTCTCTCAGTCCGGTGTCGGATCCAGCGGGAGCGTGGAATGGACAGCACATACCTGCCGATCGCCCGTCTCGACGATCTTGTCGAGGATGCGCCCGCCCATGCGGCCGCCGACGGGATCGATCTCGTGCTCGTGCGCCGCGGGGGGCGGGTGCACGTCTTCGAGGGGCGGTGCCCGCATCGCGGTGCGCTGCTGGCCGACGGGCGGGTGGAGGGTGCCAACCTGATCTGCGGGGTGCATGGCTGGGACTACCGGCTCGACACCGGTGTGTCCGCCTACAACCCGGCCGAGCGGATCTACAAGTTCGCCTGTCACGTCCAGGACGGCGAGGTGCTCGTGGACAAGGCCGACCTGGTCGAGTACCGCAGCATGCGCCCCGAGCGGGCGGTCACCTCCACCTACGATCGGCTCTTCGACGACCCGCACCAGGACACCGTCGAGGAGCCGTTCGTCTCCGAGATCCACGCCCTGGCCCGCAGCGGCCTGTCCGGCATGCACGGCGAGGTGGCCGCGATGGGCGTTCCGCGCCCGGAGCTGCCCACCTGGGACGACCTGCAGGTGCTGACCGCGCAGCTGCACCGCTTCCCGAGGCTGGACGACGAGCAGGTCGACACGGCCGTGACGATCGGCCCCGCCGCCGCGAGACCGCTGCACCTGCAGATCCCGATCTTCGTGTCCGACATGAGCTTCGGCGCGATCTCGGCCGAGGCCAAGACGGCGCTCGCCCGCGGGGCCGAGGGCGCGGGCACGGCGATCTGCTCGGGCGAGGGCGGGATGCTGCCCGAGGAGCAGGCGGAGTGCACCCGCTACCTGTACGAGCTGGCCTCGGGCCGCTTCGGCTGGGACGAGGCGTGCCTGGACCGGGTGCAGGCGCTGCACCTCAAGCTGGGCCAGGGCGCGAAGACCGGCACCGGTGGGCACCTGCCCGGTGCCAAGGTCGTCGGGCGGATCGCCGAGGTGCGGGGCCTGCCGGAGGGCACCCCGGCCGTCTCGCCCGCCCGGTTCACCGACTGGACGACGCTGCTCGACGCCCGCGCGGTCGTCGACCGGATCCGGTTGCGGTCCGGCGGCATCCCGGTCGGGGTCAAGATGTCGGCCCAGCACATCGAGGCCGACCTGGACGCCGCGCTGGACCTCGGCGTCGACTACGTGATCCTCGACGGCCGCGGCGGCGGCACCGGCGCCGCCCCGACGATCTTCCGCGACACGATCAGCGTGCCGACCATGGCCGCGCTCGCCCGGGCCCGGCGGCACCTGGACCTGGCCGGCGCGCGCGACGTCACGCTGGTGGCGACCGGGGGCTTCCGGCGGGCGCAGGACATGGTGAAGGCGCTCGCGCTGGGCGCCGACGCGATCGCGGTCTCGAACGTCGCGCTGCAGGCGATCGGGTGCGTCGGAATGCGGGCGTGCCACACCGACAACTGCCCGATGGGCATCGCCACCCAGAAACCGCACCTGCGCGCCCGCCTGCCGGTGCAGCGAGCGGCCGAGCAGCTGACCCGCTACCTCGAGGCGATCACGGAGCTGATGGTGGTGCTGGCCAGGGCGTGCGGGCACGACTCGCTCTCCCATTTCACGCCGAGGGACCTGACCAGCTGGAAGCGTGACGTCGCCGAGCTGGTCGGTGTCTCCTACGCCGGGGTGGGTGCGCGATGACCACCGACGAGCGGACCACGGACCCGACCACGAACGGGCGGACCACGAGCTGGCACCGCATCGACGCCGTCCCCGACGAGGGGCGAGTGCAGACCGCGATCGTCGACGGTCGCAGCGTGGCGGTCACCCGCTGCGGCGGGCGGGTCGGCGCGCTCGACAACCACTGCCCCCACCAGGGCGGCCCGCTGGGCGAGGGCTCCATCGAGAACGGGCTGCTGCGCTGCCCGTGGCACGGCTACGACTACGACCCGACGACCGGCCGACCGCCGGAGGGGTTCAGCGATGCGCCGATCGCGTTCCCGGTCGAGGAGCGCGCGGACGGCACCTACGTCGCGCTGCCCGACGTCGTCGAGCGCCCGCGCAGTGTCTCCGACGTGCTGGTGGAGACGCTGGTGGCGTGGGGCGTCGACACCGTGTTCGGCATGGTCGGGCACTCCAACCTCGGGTTCGCCGACGCCCTGCGCAAGGCCGAGGGGCGTGGCGAGATCCGCTACATCGGGATCCGGCACGAGGGCGCCGCCGCGTTCGCCGCCTCGGCGTACGGCAAGCTCACGGGGCGCCCGGCGGCGTGCTTCGCGATCGCCGGGCCGGGCTCGACGAACCTGCTCACCGGCCTCTACGACGCGCGTCTCGACGGGTCGCCGGTGCTCGCGATCTCCGGGCAGGTGCCCTCGAAGGTCCTGGGCCGCGGCGCGTTCCAGGACGTCGACCTGTCCGCGGTGTTCCGCGACGTCGCCCTGTCCACCGTCACGGTGCACGCGGGTTCCGATCACGCTGAGCTGGCCGCCACCGCGGTCAAGCACGCGCTCGACGGCCGCGGCGTCGCCCACCTGGTGCTGCCCGACGAGGTGCAGGACCTCCCGTCCGACGCACCGGCGGGCGCGCCGCTCGGCCGGCGCGCCGACCTGGCCGTGGCGCCGTCAACGGCGACGCTGAACGCCGCGCTGGACCTACTGCGGGCCGCCCGCCGCCCCGTGATCATCGCCGGGCAGGGGGCGCGGGGTGCCACCGCGGAGCTGCGCGAGCTTGCCGAACGGCTCGGCGCCCCGGTGCTCACCACCTTCCGGGCCAAGGGCCTGTTGCCCGACACCCATCCGCTCGGTGCCGGCGTGCTCGGCCGGTCCGGCACACCGGTGGCGTCGTGGCTGATGAACGAGTCCGATCTCCTGCTGGTGGTCGGGGCGTCGTTCGCCAACCACACCGGCATCGCACCGTACAAGCCGATCGTGCAGATCGACGACGCACCCGCCGCGATCGGCCGGTTCCATCCGGTCGGTGTCGGGGTCCTCGGCGATGCCGCGGTGTCGGTGCGGGCACTGCTCGACTCGCTCGGCGCGACCGACGCCGTCGACCAGCGCCCCGACGTCGCCCTGCGCCAGGCGATCTGGCGCGCGGAGAAGGCCCGCCGGGCCGCGGACGACCGGGGCCGGGGCGTCGCCAGTGCCGCCGTCTTCGCGGCCCTGTCCGCGCATTGCCCGGCGGACGCCACGATCGCGGTCGACGTCGGCAACCACGCCTACTCCTTCGGCCGCTACTTCGAGAGCGCGGGGCAACCGGTGCTCATGTCCGGCTACCTGGGCTCGATCGGGTTCGGCTACCCGGCGGCGATGGGTGCCTGGGCCGCCGACCCGTCCCGGCCGGTCGTGGCGGTGACCGGTGACGGCGGGTTCGGGCAGTACCTGGCCGAGCTGACGACGGCGGTCAAGTACCGGATCCCGGTCAAGCACGTGCTGCTCGACAACGGCGTGCTCGGCAAGATCAGCAAGGAGCAGCTCGCCGGGGCGTACGCGGTGTGGCAGACCTCGCTGGTGAACCCGGATTTCGCCGAATACGCCCGGCTGTGCGGCGCGGTCGGCATCCCGGTGCACCACGCTCACGAGCTCGACGCGGGGATGAAGTCGCTCTTCGCCGCCGACGGTCCGGCCCTGCTGCACGTCCACACCGACGCCGAGCTGGTGTGACGTGTCGACCGGCCTCGTGGTGGTGCTCGCCGTGGCCGCCGGCGTGCCGCTGCTGCTCGGGCTGCTGCCCGGGCTGCGGCTGCCGGGCGCGCTGCTGGAGATCGTCGTCGGCGTGCTGATCGGGCCGTCCGTGCTGGGCTGGGTGACGCCGGACGCGACGATCAAGGCGATCGCCCTGCTCGGCCTGTCGTTCCTGCTGTTCCTGGCCGGCTCCGAGGTCGACCTGCGCCGGTTCCGGGGGCGGTTCGGCCGCCGCATCGCGGTGTCCATGGCGATCTCGCTGGCGGGGGCGGCCGCCGTCACCGCCGTGCTGCTCGCGCTCGGCGTCGGTGGGGCGGTGCTCATCGGGGTGGCCCTGATGGCGACCTCGCTCGGCCTGGTCGTCCCGGTGCTGTCCGACGCGGGCGTGCTGGCGCGGCCGGTCGGGCGGATCGCGCTCGCCGGCGCGTCCGCGGGCGAGGTCGCGGCGGTGGTGCTGCTGTCGGTGGGGCTCGCGGGCAGCGACACGCCGCTGGCCGGGCGGCTGTTGCTGCTGGCGCTGCTGCTCGGCGCGCTGGGCGTGATCGCGCTGGCCGTGTTCGGGGTGGAGCACTCGATGCGGCTGACCGGCGTGATCGCCCGGCTCGCGGACACCAGCGCGCAGATCCGGGTGCGGCTGACCGTTCTCCTGGTGGCCGGGCTCGCGCTGGCCGCGCAGATGCTCGGGTTCGAGGCCATCCTCGGCGCGTTCCTCGCCGGCCTGCTGGTGCGGGCACTCGACCCGGACCCCGTCACCACCCATCCGCTCTACCCGGTCAAGCTCGAAGCGGTGGGCTACGGGCTGCTGGTGCCGGTCTTCTTCGTCACCAGCGGGCTGACCCTCGACCTCTCCGGGCTGATCGCGCACCCGGCCGCGCTGGCCGCGGTGCCGGGGTTCCTGCTCGCGCTGCTCGTCGTGCGCGCGCTGCCCGCGGTGGCGTTCCGGCGCGACCTGGCACCGTCGTGAGCTGGTCGCCGTCGGGCTGCTCCAGGCGACCTCGCTGCCGTTCCTGCTCGCCGCGGTCGAGATCGGTCGCGAGATGGGGCTGCTCGACCCGGCCGTCGGAGCAGGGCTGGTGGCGGCGGGCCTGGTCTCGGTCCTGATCTTCCCGGCCGCGGCGCTCACCCTGCTGCCCCGACCGGCCCCTGTTCCGGTGTGAGGGACGCTGTGATCCAACCTGTGGCGCTAGCCTACCCCGGTGCAGGCCGACGACGCGCGGCTGGTCGCCCGGCTCCGGGCCGGCGACCAGGTGGCGTTTGCGACCGTCGTACGCCAGTGGTCGCCTGCGATGCTGCGCGTTGCCCGGGTGCACGTCCGCAGCCATGCGTCCGCCGAGGAGGTCGTGCAGGAGGCCTGGCTCGCCGTGGTGCGGGGACTCGACGGCTTCGAGGGCCGCGCCCAGCTGCGCACCTGGGTCTTCCGCATCCTGGTCAACGTCGCCCGCCGCCGTGGCCGGACCGAGAACCGGATGAACGCCGAGCTGAGCGGACCGACCGTCGACCCCGACCGCTTCCGCGACGACAACGACCCGTACCCCGGCCACTGGCGCGCCCACGCCGCCCCGGCGGACTGGGGCCCCGAGCCCGTGCTGCTCGCCGCCGAGTTCCGTGCTGTGCTGGAGAAGGCGCTCGGCGAACTCCCCGAGCGCCAACGGGCCGTCGTCGAGCTACGGGACGTGCACGGGTTCGACTGCGAGGAGGTGTGCCAGCTGCTGGAACTGACCCCGGCGAACCAACGCGTGCTCCTGCACCGCGGACGGGCGAAGCTGCGCGGCGTGCTCGAAGGCGTGATCGGATGACACCACGCGACATCGCCTGCATCGAGCTGGTGGAACTGCTCACCGACTACCTCGAAGGTGCACTTCCGGCCGACGAGGTCGCCGCGGTGGATGCGCATCTCGAGACATGCCCGGCGTGCCGGACCTACCTCGCGCAGATGAGGGCGACCATCCAGGCCCTGGGCTCGGTACCGGTCGAGACGCTTCCCGACGAGGCCTACGACACGTTGCTCGCGGCGTTCCGGGACCAGTTCCAGTGACGCCTGGCGACCGAGTGGCGCTGAGCAGTCTACGAGCCATCATCGGCGCGAGCGGCTCGCAGCGATTCCGCGGCTGTCACGAGGGCGGCGCCCTGCGCGGTCGGGTCCTCACCCGCAAGCCACGGCCGCGTTCACCGATCTGGTGTTGTGTTGGTAGCTCCTTGTCATGCCCTCGAGCAACTCGGACGCAAGCGATCAGCCAGACGCTCAGGCCGTCACGTAACGATCATGGTTGGGTTCACTCTCTTACGGTCGTCGCTGAGCAGGGCGATCAGCCCGGCGATCAGCCCGGCGATTGGTGACGCGTCGGAGGGCTCGCCAGCGGCCGGTGAGCAGGGCGAAGCCGCGTTCGCCGAGGCAGCGGGTCGAGCGCAGCAGGGTGTTGTAGGCCTGGTTGTCGGGAGCGAGGGCCTGCTCGTCGGTGGGCTGCTTGATCGGTCTCTTGATGCCCTGGCCTGCGCCGTCGTAGCCGGAGTCGGCCAGGGTGGGCAGGTCGAGCTGGGAGGCGGCCCAGTTCAGCGGGCCGATGACGCCGGTGTCTCGGGCCACGGTCAGGTCGTGCAGCTGCGATGGCGCCTTGGACGGGGTGCCGCCTGTGGCGACCTTCTGCGTCATGCCCTTGATGACCTCGGTGGCGAGGTTGCGGGAGTAGAACTCCGCGATGGTTGACGACGAGCTTGGTCTCCATCAGTTGTTCCGGAAAGCCAGTCTGGTCGTGCCGACGAGGGTACTCGCAGGAAGGTCTTCGCGTTCGTACTGGCTTTCCGCAAGGGACCTGGGATCGCGCATGCGGTATCGGCGTGGGGAAGGACGGTAGCTGTCCCTGAGTCCTCACCGACGAACGCGGATGATCGTCTTCCCATTGATCCGCTCGGTCGGGTTGAAGGCAGCGACAGCATCGTCGAGGGTCGCGACTTGGCCGATGTGCGTCCTCAGCCGTCCGTCCCCCACCCGCCGGGCGATCTCACCAAGTTGCGCGCGATCGGACACGACGACGAAGTCGATCGCCAGACCGTCGGCCGGCCGTGCCTCGGGCGGACCGGCGACGGTCACGAGTGTTCCTCCGGCTCGAACCAGATCCGCGGACCGATTTCCGATGTCACCGCCGAAGACATCGAACACCAGATCGACTCGGCCGACATCTTCCAGCGCCTCGTTATCGAGGTCGACGAACTCTTGCGCGCCGAAGTCGAGTGCCGTCTGACGGTGGGCAGCACGTCCGGTACCGATGACGTAGGCACCGGCCTCACATGCGAGCTGTGTCGCCATCGAACCGACTGCGCCGGCCGCGCCGTGGACGAGGACGCTCAGCCCCGCCTGGAGGTGGCCGTGCTCGAACAGCCCCTGCCACGCGGTCAGGCCCGTCATCGCGACGCTCGCGCCCACCGTGAAGTCAACGTCGCCCGGCAGCGGCGCAAGGTTGCGCGCCTCGACGACGACATACTCCGCCAGTGTGCCGTCGCGAGTCCAGTCCGTAAGGCCGAACACCCGCTGTCCCACCGACAACCCCGTTGCTCCATAGCTGAGAGCGGTGACTACTCCGGCCACCTCGTGGCCGGGGATCGACGGCGTCCGGTCACGGCCGAGGCGATCGATCCAGGTCGAGGGCCACTCCAGCTCATTTCCGGTGAATCCGGACGCATGAACTTCAACGACGACGTCGCCGTAGTTCGCGCCCTCAAGACTGGCGAGCCTCGCCGCGTCCGGCTCGGGCCGCTCCACCAGCGCCATCCCCGCCGTTCCCGCGGCCCGGTCCGTCACCACGATCGCTTTCATCTGACTACCTCTCTCAATAACAGTCCTCGCCTACCCCAGTTATGACGTAACGGGGGGTCTAAGTTGTCTCCGCGTCCTTACGGACGAACCCGGATGATCGTCTTGCCCTTGGCCCTTTCGGTCGGGTTGAAGGCGGCGATGACATCGTTGAGGGCCGCGAAGTTGCCGATGTCCGTCCGCAGCCGAACTATCCCGGACCCGCTGGACGGCTCGAACCGTGTCTGAACGCCGGACGGCTACGTCATGTCGTGCTCGAACACGGTGAGCTGCTCGTTGTCCTGGGCCCCGCGGGTTCGTGCTGGGGAAGTCCTTACGGGCGAACGCGGATGATCGTCTTTCCCTTGACCCGCTGGGTCAGATTGAACGCCGCAATGGCATCATCGAGGGTCGCGATGTTGCCGATGACCGTCCGCAGACGTCCGTCCCGCACCCGCTGGACAACCTCACTCAGTTGGGCGCGATCGGACACGACAACGAAGTCGATCGCCAGGCCGTCCGCGGGCCGCGCCGCCGGCGGGCCGGCGATCGTCACCAGCGTTCCTCCGGCTCGAACCAGCCTTGCCGACCGCTTCCCGATGTCACCGCCGATCACGTCGAACACCAGATCGACTCCGCCGACGTCTTCTAGTGAGTCGTTGTCGAGGTCGACGAACTCCTTCGCGCCGAAGTCGAGTGCCGTCTGACGGTCGGCGGCGCGGCCGGTACCGATGACGTAGGCACCGGCCTCACGCGCGAGCTGGGTAACCATCGAACCGACGCCGCCGGCCGCACCGTGCACAAGCACGCTCTGGCCCGGCTGAAGACGGCCGTGCTCGAACAGTCCCTGCCATGCGGTCAGACCCGAGATCGGCAGGCTCGCGCCCACCGTGAAGTCGACGTCTCCCGGCAGCGGCGCAAGGTTGCGCGCCTCGACGGCCGCGTACTCCGCGAGGGTGCCGTCGCGAGTCCAGTCGGTGAGGCCGAACACCCGCTGTCCCACCGACAGCCCCGTCGTTCCATAGCCGAGGGCGCTGACAACACCGGCCAGCTCGTGCCCGGGGATCGACGGCGTCCGGTCACGGCCAAGGCGATCCGTCCAGTTTGATGGCCACGACAGCTCACCCGGGGTGAATCCCGACGCGTGAACCTCAACGAGGACGTCGTTCCCCGCAGCCTCCGGCTCTGGACGCTCGGCCAGCGTCATCCCCGCCGTTCCCGCGGCCTGATCCGTCACCACAATCGCCTTCATGCGGCACCTCCCTGTATCTAGTCTTTGCCTGCGCGGCATGTAGGGTCCAGCCACAACCGGACGATGGCCAACTCCGACCGGCGGGCCAGGGCGGCGTGGCTGGGGTGGCGCCGCGAACGCGCCCGCGTCCGGGCGAGAAAGGCCACCGCTGGGGACGGCCCCAACCCTGCGCCGCCTGACCAACCCGGTGATCCATCCGGGTCAGCGCAGTAGACACGGCGTCGCCGCGCTCCGCGCCCGGCGAAGCCGATCCGTCGGCGAGGACGGGCACATGACCGACCCCCGCGGACGCATTCGGGACGACGAGGCCGGCTTGCACGCCGTCCTCGCAGATCCTGACGCGCCGATCGCCTGCCTCGCCGTTGGCCGTCCGTCGGATTTGGAGGCGGCCGGCGGTCCTCCGCAGCAGGACGGCTGGGCACGAGCACGCCGAGCGCGATGAGGGCTCCGCCGAGGGCTTGGCCGGCGCCGAGCGGCTCGCCGAGGACCGCGACGGCAGTCAGCGCCCCCGCGACGGGCTGCAGGCTGAACAGTACGCCGGCCCGCGACGCGGTGACGGACCCGATGCCCAGATTGTTAAATGCGGTCAGCGCGACGAGGCCGCAGACCAGCACGGCGGCGGCGACGATCTCCCCGGGCCGGGCGTCGAAGATCCGGCTGCCGCCGGTCAGCCAGGAGATGGCGACGAACGGGCTCGTCGCAACCGTCGCGCCGGCGAACTGCCAGGCGGTGAGCCCGAGCCCCTCGTCCACAGCTCCCGCGGCCCGTCGGGACCAGACCACGTATCCGGCACTGCTGACCACGGCGGCGACCACCAGGAGGTTCCCGAGCACGTGGCTTCCGGCCGGATCGGCTGCCGGCGACATGAGGGCACCGAGGGAGACCAGTGCAGTGCCGCCGAGTCCGAGGGCCAGCGCCCCGCCGACGGCCCAGCTCAGGCGATCACCCAGCACGAGTACGGCGAGCAAGACGGTCACGACCGTATCGGTGCCCAGCAGCAGCGAGCCGCTCGCGGCCGTCGTACGGGCGAGGCCGAGATCACCGAGGAGGAAGCTGAGGCCGGGACTGACCGCCCCCTGCGCCAGCGCGCGCAGCGCGCCGTGCCGGGCAACCTGCCGCTACCCGCGGCGACCGCGCCGAGGACGAGCGCCGACCCCGCCAGCTCGACCGCCAGCAGGTCCGCGGGGCGCAGGGTCCGTAGCGCGACCACCGACAGTGCGGTGCCGACTCCGAACCCGATCGCCGAGGCGACGACGAGGGTCTCGCCCCGCCATCGTGACAGCTGGTTCACCACTGCCCCTGTCGTATCCCGCCACGTCAGGTTCGACCGCTGCCCCTGCCGTCATGAACACACCGGCCGTCGCCGCGACCCGCGCTGGTCCTTCCACACCACAGTGCTCGCGGCGGGCCCGGGAACGGGGGAGCAATCGCTTACGCAAGGCTTACAGCGCCAACGATGTCGAGTCGTGGCGTTGCAGGCTTGGTGGCCGGTGGCGGTGTGCCCCCGTTTCTCACATCGCTCGCCGTGCTCTCACGCCGAGTGGGCAGGAGCGCACACCCGGGAGGCCGACCATGTCTCTTGCCGGCGCCGACCTGGCAGCGCTCGACGCTACTGGTCAGGCCGAGCTGGTGCGCCGGGGAGAGCTGACGGCACTCGAGCTGGTGGACGCGGCGATCGCGCGCGTCGAGCGACTGAACCCCCGGCTGAACGCGGTGGTCAGCACGTGTTTTGAGCGAGCCCGGGACCGGGCGCGGGGCGGCCCGAGCGGCCCGTTCGCGGGCGTTCCCTACCTGCTCAAGGACCTGATCGTCGAGGAGGAGGGACTGCCGTTCACCGAAGGGTCGGTGTGGCTGCGCGACCACGTCTCCGGCTTCACCAGCACGCTGGTCACCCGGCTCCGGGCCGCCGGGCTGGTCGTGCTGGGCCGGACCAACACCCCGGAGTTCGGTATGGCCCCGACCTGTGAGCCGGTGCTGCACGGCCCCACGCGCAACCCCTGGGACCTCACCCGGTCGACGAGCGGGTCGTCCGGAGGGTCGGCCGCCGCGGTGGCATCGGGCATGGTGCCGATGGCGCACGGCAACGACCTGGGCGGCTCACTGCGCTTCCCGGCCTCGGCCTGCGGGCTGTTCGGGTTCAAGCCGACCCGCGGGCGGCAACCGCTCGGGCCGGAGTACGGCGACGTGGTGGGTGGATGGGGCGTCGAACACGCCCTCACCGTCTCTGTGCGGGACAGCGCGGCGCTGCTGGACGCCACGTCCGGGCCGGCGCCGGGCGACCCCTATCCGTCGCCGTCGGCCGCCCGGCCGTTCGCCGCGGAGGTCCGCACGGACCCCGGGCGGCTGCGCATCGCGTTCAGCCCCCGCACCCCCGGCGGCGGGCTGGGTCACCTGGACTGCCTGGCCGCACTCGACGACGCCGTCGCGCTGTGCGTCGAGCTGGGGCACGAGCTGGTCGAGGCCGACCTCCCCGGCCTCGACGCAGCCGTCGGCCACGCGATCGGGACGGTGTTCGACGCCACGACCGCCTGGATCGTCGCCTACTGGACCCGCCGGCTGGGGCGGCCACCGGGACCCAGGGAGCTGGAACCGTTGACCCGCGCCTACCTCGAGCGCGGTCGCCGGGTGACCGCGGCGGACTACCTGCTCGCCGTCGAGGACCTGCAGGCCTTCTCCCGCACCGTCGCCGGCTTCCTGGCCGGCTACGACGCGTGGCTCACCCCGACCATGTCCGCGCCCCCACCGCCGCTCGGAGAGGTCGTGTCGACCGAGCAGCAGCCGCTGAGGGCGGCCCAGCGCGGCGGCGCCACCGTCGCGTACCCGGCAGTCGTCGCCAACATCACCGGCGGTCCCGCGATGTCAGTACCGCTGTGGCAGACGGCCGCGGGCCTGCCCGTCGGGGTGCACTTCCTCGGCCGGGTCGGGGCCGACGCCACGCTGTTCCGGCTGGCCGGTCAGCTCGAGCGGGCACGGCCGTGGACCGGCCGCCGACCGCGGGTGCATGCTCAGGCTCCTTGACGAGAAGGGGGACTGCATGAGCCGCGCCGCGGTGTCCCCCCTCGTCGGCCGGGCGTCGGCGGTCGCCGAGGTTGAGGCCGTCCTGGCGGCGGCTCGGAACGGGACCGGGACGCTGCTGCTCGTCACGGGCGAGCCCGGGGTGGGCAAATCGCGGCTGGCCCGGGAGGCCGTCGCACGAGCGGCGGGCTACCGGACGGCGTGGCACCGGTGCGCCCCGGCCGCGGCTGCGTTCCGACCGTGGACGCGGCTGCTCGGCGCAATCGCACCGGGTACGGCGATCCTGCCGCCGACGCCGGTCGACCGCGAGGCAGTGTTCGACGACGTGGTCGACCTGCTCGCCGTCTCGGCTGCCGAGACGCCGCTGCTGCTGGTGCTCGACGACGTGCACGACGCCGACCCGTCATCGCTGGAACTGCTCGACCATCTGGCTCACCAGCTCGTCGCCACCCGCATCGTGGTGCTGGTGACGAGCCGGGGCGGGGCATGGTCGGGGCGGGAACAGCAGCGGGGTTCCCTGGTCCGGGCGGCCCGCTGCCTGCCGCTGGGGAACCTGTCGGTCGGCGACGTGGCCGCGCTGCTCGACGCCGCCGGGCCGCCGCTGACCCCGGACACGCTGCGCGTGGTGGCCCACCGGACCGGCGGCAACCCCCTGCTGGTCACGGAACTGGCCGCCGAGCTGCGGTCGCGGGGCGGCCTCGGCGATCCGGTCACCGCGCTCGCCGTGCCCGAGTCGGTGCGAGCGCTGGTCGCCGCCCGGTGCGCGCGGCTGCCCGAGGCCAGCCGCCGGGCCCTCGCAGCCGCGGCCACGCTGGACCGTGACGGCGACCCGGACGTGCTCGCTGCGGTTCTCGAGGTGCCGCGCGACGAGGCAGAGCGTCTGCTGGATCCGGCCCGGAACGAGGGGCTGGTCGTCGAGGGCGGCACGACGTTGCGGCACGACCTGCTGCGCGACGCCGTCCTGTCGCACGTTCCGGCAGCCGAGCTCCCGCACCTGCATGCCCGCGCCGCGGCCGCGCTCCGCGCCGGCGGAGCCCATCCCGCGGTGATCGCCCATCACCTGCTGCAGGCCGGCCCGGACCACGCCGGACCGGCGGCCGACGCGGCGGTGTCCGCGGGGGATAAGGCCGTCACGACCGGGGCATACGAGGATGCGGCCCGCTGGTACGGGCTTGCCGCCGGTGTCCTCGATCGGGAACCGGATGCGGCCGGCCGCCGGGCCGAGCTGCTGCTTCGGCGCGGCGAGCTGCTGGCGGCCGCCGGCGAGCCTGGCGCGGCACGCGCCGACTTCCACGCTGCGGCCGCACTCGCCCGCGAGCTCGGCCGCCCCACGCTGCTCGCTCGCGCGGCGCTCGGCCTCGCCGGCCCGTTCGGGTTCGAGGTCGGCCTGCTCGACAGCGAACAGGTCGACCTGCTCAGCGAGGCCCGCCGCAGCCTCGCCCCCGATGAAACAGCGCTGCGGGCGTCGACAGCGGCCCGGCTGTCGGTCGCGCTGACCGCGTTGTCCAGCACCACCGAGCGGGTCGAGCTGTCCGAGGAGGCGGTCGCGCTGGCCCGCTCCGGCGGTGAGGACCTCGTCCGCGCCGAGGCGCTCGCCTCCCGCTGCGACGCCCTGGCCGGGCCCGAGCACTGCCAAGACCGGATCGACTGGTCAGGAGAGATCATCGCCGCCGGCGCCCACCGTCGGGTCCCCGAGCTGGAACTGCTCGGTCGCCGACTCCGGCTGGTCGCGCTGCTGGAAACCGGGGACATGGTCGGCGCTGACCACGAGGCCCAGGCCTTTGCGGTGACCGCCGCCGGGCTGCACCAGCCGCGCTACAGCTGGTACGTCCCGTTGTGGAAGGCCATGCGTGCGCTGGCCGAGGGTCGTATCGCCGACTGCGAGGCCTACGCCGCTGACGTCGAGGATCTCGGCCGGCGCGCCGGTAGCGACAACGCGGCCACGCTGTTAGGGACACTGCGCTGGTGCCTGTACACCGGGCTCGACGACCAGGACCGCGTGACCGAGCTACTCGCGTCCGTCGACCTCACCGCCTATGCCGGGGTATGGCCCTACGTGACGCTGGCCCTGGTCGCCGCCCAGACCGGGAGAACGGGCGAGGCGGCCGCCCGGCTCGACGCCGTCGCCCCCCGGCTGCCCGCCGCCCCCCGCGACTCGGAGTGGCTACCGATGATGGCCCAGGTCGCCGAGATCGTGGGCGAGATCGGGGCGCACCCCGTCGCCCGGTGGGCCTACCAGGAGTTGCAGCCCTACGCCGGGCTCGTCGTGGTCGAGGGCATCGGCGCCGCACTGCGCGGGCCGGTGCACCGCCACCTCGGCATCCTCGCCGCCGCCGGCGCGGATCCGTCCGCTGCCGAGGCGCACTTCGCCCGCGCGGTCGAGCAGGCACGCGCGATCGGCGCGACCCTGCTGCTCGCCCGCACCCTCCGTGACGCCGGCCGCGCCCTCGGCGATCCGACCCGGACCACCGCCGCGCGGGAGCTCTACACCGCGCTCGGCTGCACCCGCCGGGCGGCAGAGCTGACCGGCGAGACCCCCGACCCCGCGCCGGAGCCCGGGAACACCTTCCGCCGCGACGGCGAGGTCTGGATGCTGCGCTACACCGGTCGGCAGGTCCGGCTGCGGGACAGCAAGGGCCTGCGCGATCTGGCCGTCCTGCTCGCCCGGCCCGCCCACGAGGTTCCCGCGGTCGAGCTCGCCGCCGCTTCGACGGGAGCCCCGACCGCGCGCCCCGGCGACGAGCTGCACGGTCTCGGCCGGCCCGGCGACCTCGGGGAGGTGATCGACGCCCCGGCCCGGGCCGCCTACCGGCGCCGGCTCACCGAACTGGCCGACGAGGAGGCCGACGCAGACCATCGCGGTGACATGGCCGCCTCCGCGGCGATCTCCGCCGAACGCGAGGCGCTGGTGGCCCAGCTCGCCGCCGCCTACGGCCTCGGCGGCCGGGTCCGCCGGGCCGGCAATCCGGCCGAACGCGCCCGCACCGCCGTCACCGCCCGGATCCGCGACGCGCTGCGCCGGATCGAGACAGCCCACCCGGCCTTGGGCGCACACCTGCAGCGCTCGGTGAGCACCGGCTACCTGTGCTGCTACCACCCCGAAGTCCCGACCAACTGGCACATGTAGCGCTGCACGGCACACCGTGCCCGCGAATCTCACGCCTCTCCCGTGCAGGCACCCCGCCGGGAAGGAGAACCCGATGCCCCGCACCTCCAAGACCGACGCTCCGATCACCCTCGATCTGCCCGTCATCGAGGGCCGCTACGTCGAGCTCGACGGCTACACCGTGGGATTCGAGACCCACAAGGCCGACATCGACCCCGCACCACTGTTCCGCGGCCTGCCCGATGATCGCTGCCCGTGCCCGCACTGGGGCGTCGTGATCAGCGGCAAAGTCGTGTTCCGCTACCCCGACCGCGAGGAGACCTTCATGGCGGGGGACGCCTACTACGGCGCCCCCGGACACCTGCCGCTGATGACCGCGGACACCGAGCTGATCGAGTTCACCCCCACCGAGGCACTCAACGCCA
>CAWADQ010000026.1:0-51858 GCA_963780835.1 uncultured Actinomycetota bacterium
TTCAGCGGCTTGGACACCCCCGCCGGATCGGGGGTGTTGCATCCGGTGGCCAGGGCGGTCGCGCCACCGTCGAAGACTGCGTGTAGCGCAGTGGCGACACCCATGCCGGCGGTGACGTACTGCAGTGCCAGCGCGGAGAGATGGAAGGAGGAGAACGCGGGGTCGCCCCACTGCTTGTTCCACGCCTTCGCCAGCCGGATGACCCGCCGCCGGGTGCGTCGCAACGACTGCGTGCCACCGCAGAGCAGCCTGACGTGATGCTCCGGGTCGGAGGCCTCCCAGCGCTGCATGTCGAGGTTCGGGATCCACAGCCCGTCGCCCTCACGACGGGTGAGGGCGACCACGAGGCCACGGAGGGGTCCTGGCCATTGATCGGCTCACCGAAGGTAATCTTCGGACCGCGCTTGGACGTGCCGCACCGGGCCCCCTTGTAGGTCTTACGGATCTCGGGGCCGAGCAGGGCGCAGAGGTCCGCGGCGACGTCGTTCGGCGTCTCCCCGCCCCCCTCGGGTCCCATCTCGGGGTAGTTCACGCGGTTGAGCACGAGGCCGCCGTCCCCGTCGGTCACCGGGTGGTTCACCGTGTGCTGCGCGAGCGACCCGGAGGCGTAGCTGCGCAGCGCCCCCCGGAAGGTCATCGCGACTTCGTGCACGAGCGCGAGCCTGGGCACGCGCCTCGGCCAGCACGGTGTCGTCGGCGGCGATGGCGCCGCGGACGGAGGTGAGGTAGTCGTCGGTATATCCCACGGCCAAGGTCCCTTCGGTGCGTCGGGGATGTTCTCGCCCCGCTCACACCGGCTTGACGCCGAACCTCATCGATCCGTCCGGTCAGCCGGCGCAGTCCCGGCAGACGGTGTCGGTCCGGCTGGAGAACCGGCTGGGGCCCAGCAGCTGGAAGCACTGCCGGCACTGCCGCTCTGCGGCAAGGGCGCACGTGCAGTGCCCGGCCGAGCAGCGCGGGGTGCGACACCTGCCGCAGTCCCCGTCTGGAGTGAACTCCTCGCCGCACACCTCGCAGGTCCAGTTCCGCGGTACGAACTCGCTGCTGCCGGTGCGCGGCGGGCGCAAAGCGCTTCCAGCCGGCGCGGTCGAGGACGGCGACCGTTATCAGGTACTCCCCGGTCCACACGGCGTCTCCGTACAGCAGCGTGCTGCGGTCGCCGGTGCGGTACCGGACGAACGTGTCGTCGACGCGGGCGTTGCCGCCGCGGCGGAGCGCGGCGGCGACAAGCGGCGTGCCGGCCTGGCTGCTGCCCCGGGCCGGCGGGTACACCTCGCCACGAGCGGCGGCGAAGGACACGGTGCCAGCGGCGTCCAGAACCGCAACCACTCCGTGCGTCCCCAGCTCGTTGGCGATACGGACGCAGCATGCCGCGCGGGAGGCCCGCGTCCGCTCGAACAGCGCGACGACGTCCGCGGCGCTGGGAGATCGTCCGTCTGAGCGAGCAGGAAGCAGGTCATCGGGAATCAGCACCAGGGAGGCGAACAGGTCACACGCGGCGTCCTCGAACGCATCGTTGTCGCCTCGCTGCCGCAGCACGGCGACGGCCAGCTCGGCGTCGTTCTTCTGTAGGTGGTGCCCAAGCTCGTGCAGGGCGGTGAACTGCTGGCGTCGGGAGCTCATCGACTCGGCGATCGTGAGCGTCGGTGGGTCCGTGGTATAGACGTAGCCGCCGGCGACCGAGCACCGAGCCTGCGTCACGCTGTCCGGTACCCGGCGGCCCGACCTCGGACCACTTCTGGAGCTCGGCGAGGGCGTCGCTGTGCAGTCGCTCGACGGCTCCGGAGCGACGGGACTTGAGTTGCTGCAGCATCAGCCGCGCCTGAGCGACGACGTCCACCTTGATGACGTTCACGGCTCGGCGTCCACATCGAGTCGTTGGGCTTCGGCCCATCGACGTATCCGGTCGGGCCAGGAGGGCTCCCGGTCGC
Organism: uncultured Actinomycetota bacterium; assembly: GCA_963780835.1. Classification (GTDB taxonomy): domain Bacteria; phylum Actinomycetota; class Actinomycetes; order Mycobacteriales; family Pseudonocardiaceae; genus Pseudonocardia. The sequence goes on from CAWADQ010000026.1 coordinate 1,932, forward strand.
CGGTCTGGCGCGCAGCCATCGCGTTGATCTCGTACGCCAGGGCCCTGCGCGCGCCGGGCTCGCTGAGGTCGCCACGGTGACGGTGCTGTCGAACCAGTCCCCGCCACCGTGGTTGAGTGAGTTCCACGACCAGACCCGCAGGCGGTGGAGCGGCCTCCGGTGAACCCCCGAGAGTCTCTCGGAGCACGTCCGCCTGTTCCGGTGTCGCGGGCCGCTTGCCCCTGATGAGGTCCAGCGCGATGGGCAGCGGCACGCCAAGACGCGCGGCGACCCCGTTGAGTGCCCGCGGGTCCAGGACGGCGAGATCGATGCCCTAGCGACGGGCCTCGGCTTGGCCGGCACCGGCGCCGCTTCGACCTGTGGTCGCGCGGTTGCGAGGGCCGCCAGATCGTCGTCCAGTTCGGCTCGGACGTCGGAGGCGGTGAGCCCAGGCACAGGCGCGGCACCAACCGCGGCAACCTCCTTGACCTGCTGAACCGCGACGGCGCCAGGTCGTCGACCGGTCTGTCCAGCACGTTCATCGGCAGCGAACGTCCGAGACCGGTCCAGACAGTCAGCGGTACGCCGAAGGTACTTCGCTCGAAGACGACGGTGTCGGGGTCGACGTCGGTGGCGTCGACAGTCACCGGTACCGCGGTCACTGACTCGACGTCAACGGCCAACAGAAGCACCAAGGCTGTGACGTCCTCGTGGACCGCCCGCCACAGCTGCCCTGCCGAAGGCAGCCAAGTCGAACGCCGCCCGAACCGGTTCCCCAGCGCCGTCTCCGTCAGCTGCGTCGCGGCGCTCTGCTCGGCCAGCCTCACCAGCTCCTGCGGCACCCCGCCGCTCTCAGCCGACATCACGGCGTTCCCCTCCTCCGCCGGGCGTGCACGACCGACAGACCGCACACCTGGTTGACGCCGAACCTGCCCTGACCGTCCTGGCCGCTCACGGGTTGACCACACACAGCGCAGTATCTCCACGGTCACCTCGCCGCGTAGCTCATCGTCGGGAACCAGCTCGTCCAGCAGCGCCTTCAGCTTCCCGATCGCCGCGTACGCCTGGCTTCGACCGACTCCAAGGATCTGCGCCTGCTCGGCGATCGGCTTGTCGAGGTGGGGCAGCAGCACCCGCTGCGACGGCGACAGCTGCTCGTGGGCCTGCCGGGCCCGTTCGCTGACCTCGACGACCACGTCAGGGCGGTCCTCGACCGGCGCGACAGCCCGATCGAACGTCCGCTCATCCAGCGCGGCGTCGGCGGGCTCGACCGCAGCCGGGAACCGCCGGACCAGCACGTAGGTGAGCTGCGCAACCTTCGGGGATGCGCCAGCCCTCTCCAGGACAGCACGCAGGATGGCGACGAGAGACTCATCCCGGGCCAGCCGCGCCCGCCTGGCACCCGACCACCGAACGGCCTGCACTCCGGGCACGGCGTAGGCCACGGCCACCAGCAGTCCCAGCTCACCCGCGTACGGCGGCTGCGGGTTCCCGGCCACCTGCCAGCGGCCGGCCCCAGCGTGTCCCTCGGGTACCTGCACGAACTCCGGTGCGGCCGCCAACAGTTCCTCGATCTTGCGCCGCACTGCGCCGGCTGGGGTCTTGCGCGCCTGGTCGACGAGGAAGTGTCGAACCGTCCGGCGCAGGTAGCGCGCCATCGACGCCGCGTCGATGGTCTGAGCGAGAACACCAGCAGTCACCGCTTTCCCCTTCGCCGCAAAGAAGTCCTGGGTCCACTCCCACACGGCGTCCTCAGTGCACGTCGTGCCTCGGTCGATGAGCACCGGAAACCGCTTCACCTCCTGCTCCACCAGCTCGAACAGCAGCCGCAACCCGAGCGGCCCGAACTGACCGAGCTCCTGCAGCTCGCGGTAGGCGTCGATGACCGTTACCCCCTGTCCGCCGACAGCGACTGGCCGAAACTAGCGCGTCGGCACCCGGCAAGCCGTCCGCGTACCGTCGCAGGCGTAGGGCAGGATGCGGGCCGTGGTGATCCCCTCATTCGCAACGCTCGACACCGCCGAGCTGCGGAAGGCACGAGGGGCGTTCTTCACGCCGGAGCTGGTGGCCCGCTACATCACCGACTGGGCCGTGCGCGGCACCGCGGACCGGGTGCTCGAACCGTCTTGCGGCGAGGCGTCGTTCCTGCTCGCCGCGGTCGACCGGCTCGCCGCGCTCCGCGGACCGGACCAGCTCGACCTCCAGCTCGCCGCGCTCGACGGTGTGGAGTTGCACGAGGCGTCCGCTGAGGCAGCCCGGGCGCTGCTGCGCCGGGCTGGGGTCGACGCGCGCATCGAGGTCGGCGACTTCTTCTGCGTCGACCCAACCGGTCACTACGACGTCGTGATCGGCAACCCGCCGTTCATCCGCTACCAGGACTTCTCCGGTGAGGCCCGTGCTCGTTCCCGGGCGGCGGCGCTGCGAGCCGGCGTGGGGCTGACCAACCTGGCGTCGTCGTGGGCGGCGTTCGCTGTGCACTCCGCCCTGTTCCTCCGCCCCGGCGGTCGGATGGGTCTAGTGCTGCCCGCGGAGCTGCTGAGCGTCAACTACGCCGCGCAAGTGCGGCGGTTCTTGCTGGAGTCGTTCGCCTCGGTCGAGCTGGTGCTGTTCAGCGAGCGGGTCTTCCCCGGCGTGCAGGAGGAGGTCGTGCTGCTGCTGGCTGAGGGCTACCGGCAGGGCCCGACTGATCACGCCTCGATCTATCAGGTCCGCAATGCCGCCGAGCTGTCGACGACCGCGGCCGGGCGGACGTGGCGCCCGGCCCGGCCGGAGGACAAGTGGACGCCGTCGCTGTTGCCAGCCGACGCCCTGTCCGCATACACCGCGCTCAGCTCGGAGCGAGGCGTTTACGGTGCTGGAGACGTGGGGCGACACCACCCTCGGGATGGTCACCGGCAACAACAAGTTCTTCGCCCTGTCCCCGGAACGCGTCGCCGAGCTGGGGCTGAAATCGTCGGACCTGCTGCGGCTGTCCCCACCCGGCAGCCGCCATCTCCGGGGGCTCACCCTCAGCACCGCCGCCCTCACGGAGCTTGGCCATCAAGGCGCGGCGACGTGGCTGTTCCGCCCGGACGGGGAGCCCTCCCCCGCCGCCTGGGCGTACATCGTCGCCGGGGAGACGACGAACGTGCAGACCGCCTACAAGTGCCGAGTACGGACCCCGTGGTGGCGGGTGCCGTACGTGCCCCCGGCGGACCTGCTGCTGACCTACATGAACGCCGACACCCCGCGGCTGTGCACCAACGCCGCCCGGGCAGGGCACCTGAACTCGGTGCACGGGGTCTACCTGCGCCCCGATGTGCGCGCTCTCGGTACGAAGCTGCTGCCGCTGGCGTCGCTGACCTCGATGACGCTGCTCGGTGCCGAAACCGTCGGCCGCGCCTACGGCGGCGGCATGCTGAAGATCGAGCCGAAGGAAGCCGACCAGCTGCCCGTCCCCGCGCCGGCCCTCGTCGAGACGGCCGCGAATCCACTGAAGATGATCCGCCCGCAGGTCGTCGGCCTCCTGCGCGAGGGGAAACTCCTCGAAGCCGTTGCGCTGGTTGACGACGTGCTCCTGATCGGCGAGCTCGGTCTGTCCCCCGTGCAGGTGGGGGTGCTGCGCGACGCGCACGCCGAGCTGACCGCGCGACGGATGGCGCGCGCCTCCGACGTCACGACGTCCGGATGAGCAGCAGCACATCCGGGAAGGCCGAAGCATGGGCGATGTTCGACCGGATCGTCGAGCAGGCTGCCGCCGATGAGAGCCCCGGCACGACCCCGTGGCGGTTCGACGAGACCGGGCAGACCTACGCGCCGGACTACGCCACCCTGCAGCGGCTGCTGGCCGTCCCTCTGCTGCTGGGTTCGACCTCGCAGTCCGGTATTCCGGCGCTCGCGCTCGACGTGTGGACCGCCTACGAGCTGCGCCGGGCGGTTTCGACCCAGACCGCGTCTGGCCCCGCGCCCGCCCACCACGGATCCTGCCCTCGACGCTGTCCGCTGTCCGCAAGGGCGCCACACAGCGGCAGCGCGCGGTGCTCGACGAGATTCTCGCCTCGGGCAAGACCTATGACGGGGAGACCGGCGCGAGCGCGAACATCCTGGGCAAGAACTACGTCAAGCAAGTCGACGTCGTCATCTCCGCCTGGAACACCGGCCCCGAGCTGATGATCTCCACCAAGCGGATGGACTCCTCGTTCGGCAACAACGCCGCCAACCGCGTCGAGGAAAGCTACGGCGACGCGAAGAACCTCCGCAGCCGTCACCCACAGGCCGCGCTCGGATTCGTCTACAGCCTCAGCTCCACCGCGTTCACCCCTGAGAACCGCCGCGTCGCCGACTGGATCGTCGACCTGCTCGGCAAGCTCGGACGCGAGGACGACGCCTACGACGCCGTCGCGCTCATCGTGCCCGACCTCGCCGTGCCGACACAGGCCGACCGCAGCGCGACCGACGTCGAGTCGAGGAGCAGCCGCTCGTCGCGGCGGGTGTCGAGCCAGGGCCCGATGACCCGGCACGTCCCCTCGCCCTGCCCCGCAGCGAGCTGGACCGTCGCCTCGACGACCTTCCGCCGATCGGGCTGCGCCACGACGTCGTTCCGCCCGCACTGCGACCGGAAGCGTTCTTCGCCGCCATGGTCAACCGCGTACTCGACAACTGCCCGATCAACTTCCACGAGGAAGCCCGCACGCAACGCGCCACACCGAGCGCGGCCGCACCCTGATCTGATCGCTCACGGGAGCCGCGCGTGTTGGTACGGGCGCGGTCGTCGAAGGCGGACACGTACGTTTCGGTCCCGTTCAGCAGCGTAGGTGGACAGTCACCGAGGCGCTGCGACCGCCCTCGCCGTCGACCCAGAACTCGACGTCGGACTCGAGCTGGGCGCCGCCACAGGCGTGGTTGAACGGGTAATCGACTTGCCCCGGTGTCACGCGGCCGTAGGACGGATCGGCGAACGAGTGTGACTCCTCCGCCCACCCCGCGCCGTTGACCCCACGGAAGCCGAACCCGGTCGCGTCGCCCGTGTACCGCACCCGCAGGTACACCAGAACGCCCTCGCGGTACGTCGATGTTCGACTCGATCCGCGGTGCAGGGCGCGCGGGAGGGCCGGCCAGGACTCGGTCGAGCAGGAATTGAGCACCGGCGCCGAGGTACCCGTTCTCGCCGTAGTCGAGGTGCCCGCAGACGTTCGGGTTCCCGAACGGACCGCAGTCCTGCGAATCCGGGTCTTGCAGGCCCTTGAAGTTGCACACCGGGTCGCCACCGGAGCAGTAGCTGCGCACCCGGTCCGACCCGGCGAAGTAGCGCCCCTGCGGGGCGAGGCGGGTGTTGGCCGGGATGATCGGGTCGCGGAGGATGCCCGGCCGGTCGAGGTCGCCCTGCGCGACGTCGGAAGTCGGGTCGAGGCGCGGGTCGCCGAACAGAATGACGCCGCTGAGCCGGGCGAGGCTCCGCTCGTCGATGGTCGGATTCTCGGTCAGGAGCGTGTCGCCGATCACCCAGGCGCCCTGCGACCAGCCGGCCAGCACGATGCAGGTCGACACGTCGCGGGCCAGGTAGGGAATCAGCTTGCCGCGGAGCGATGCGGTTCCGGTGACGACGCTAGCCTGGGACTGCGTGACGACGTTCTGCAGCACGAGGCTCTCTTTGGAGAAGCTCCACACCGGGACGGCCGGGTACTCGGTCGCGTCCAGGCCGATCCCGGTCACCGCGATGCCAGCTGCCCGAGCGTTGCGTTCGAACGCCTGGAAGGCGCCGTAGACGGTCCCGCCCATATCCAGCTGCTCGCTGAGCGCCTTCGACGGATCCGCGAAGGCCGAAGAACACGACCTCCGTGCAGGCCGCGGACGGCTGCGCAACGGCAGCAGGCGCGGGGGCAGCGAGCACCGCGGCGAGCAGCAGAGCCGGACACCACGCAACGAGGAATCGCGCCATCACCGAACCACCTTCGCGTCCGCGGCAGTCCAACCGGGATATGACTCGTCGGCACCGACGGCGTGGTTACCCACCCCGAGGACGGCGCTGACCCGCGCGATCGGGAACGGGCCGGCCGCAGCTGGTGCGGGAGGACTGAGCGGGGCAGCCGGAACCAACACCGTAGCGGCGAGCCCGCGGCGGGCCGCCACCACGGCGCCCCGGACATCACCGATGGCATGACCAGCAGCAGCGGGGCGGCCAGCCAGCTCGACCAGCCGCCGCACGTGCCGGCCAGAGCGACCATCACCGTCACACGCGGCAGATCCAGACCGCATTCAACGCCCGTCCACCGCTGGGGGACTGTGTGGTCAGGCGGTCGGGTTCCAGGTGGTTGAGCGGCGGGCCAGCTCATACACCGCGGCCACCTCCTCGGCACCGAGCACGGCGGGGAACGCATGCAGCGCCTCGATCAGCTTCGACGCCATCACCACAGTGACGCCGGCTGGCCAGGCGTCGGTCATGAGCCGGCCGCCGACGATGACCAGCAGTGGCCGCACCCGCACCCGTCCGGCCAGCTCGGGCAACCCGAAAGCGAGGGCCTGCTGGAGGAAGTCGGTAACACGCTCGGCCTCTCGGCGGGCCTTGGGCACGTACGCGGTCGGGTGGCCGTTGAGGACCAGCTCGTCGCCGTCGAGGTAGAGCTTGCCGGTGCGGTGGTGCTTGGTGTTGATCGACACCATCCCGGGTGGGCCGATCACCAGGTGGTCGACGTCGCCGCGGACCCGGCCATGGCCGTCGCCGAGCGGGACAGAGTGCAGCACGAACCACCCGGTCGTCCGGCCGCGCCAGCGGTCCCACCGGGACGGCTTGGTCAGCGTGGCGAGCAGGTCTGCCACCGCGAACTCGCCGTCCGCGCCGACTCGCCACGACCGGTCCGCCTCAGTCCCCTCGGCCTGCCGACGACGAGCTGCCTCGTAGGTGACCCCGATCCCGGGCGGGGTTGCGGGCCAGGTCCACCCATCGGTCGTCACCCGATCCGCTCGACCTCGCCTCGTCCCCGCGCATGAGCGTCAGTGTGCGCGCCACCACCGACAACATCGGCCGTTTCGCCTCACTGCCGTCACCTCCTGCTCCTTCCGCAGCGTCGACGCCCCAAGACGACCATCGGCCGGCGCGGGCGTGGGACCTCGATGGGCCCACGACCGCGAACGCCCTGCCGCCTTGGCTGGCGGCATCGGAGCCGGCGGTGACCAGGGACGGCCGCCGCGGGCCCTCGGTGGGAGCCGCGGCGGCGATCCGTCCGACCGGCGGTCAGGCGGGTACGTCCTCGTCGTCGCCCTGCTCGTTGTGGTGGTCTTCGAGGTCGGCCAGCAGGCCGCGGGCGGCGGTGTGGATCGCGGCCTGCGCGGCGGTGATGGTGTCCGGGTCGCCGTCGGTCCAGCCGCCGACATAGACCGCGGCGACGTCGCCCAGCTCCAGGCCGAGGACGGAGCAGACGATGAACGCCACCGACTCGGCTTCGGTCTCCCGCTGCGCCCGCGAGATGTCGCGCCGGTTCTCGTGGTCGCAGCGGATGTGCCCCAGCTCGTGAACGAGGATGTGCACGCGCTCGGCCAGCTCGTGACGCGGGTCGACGTTGACCACCCGCTCCGTGAAGTCGGTGTGCCCGCGGGTGTCGCCGTCCTCGGCCTCGGCCGTGAGCCGATAGCCGGCCCGCGCGACCAACGCAGCGAGGGCATCCCAGGCGCCGGCCGGGGTGTCGCCGGTGACGTAGCCGACTTCGGGCGCCTCGGGCAGGGGCTCGCCCTCGGTGTCCTCGTAGCGGAAGACGCGCTCAAGCTTGAACCCGCGCACCACCAGCGCGGGGCGGCCGTCGGCGTCGAACGCCGACCACTGCCCGGACCGGGCCCGCTCGGTGGCCTCCTCGACGCTGAGCCGGCGGCGAACCGGCGCCTTCACCGCGAACGAGCGGGCGCCCTTGACGACCTGCCGACCCATGGCCTGCCAGGCCCGGTAGCCGGCGACCCGGGACAGGGTGACGCCGCGCTGCTCGGCCTGCATCCAGAGCAGCAGGCAGTTGGTCGGGCTGTAGCGGGTGAAGCGTGCCGCCACCCGGAGCATCTCCAGCCATGCCGCCGAGTTGGTCAGCTTCGTCACAGTGTCGGTGAGCTGCTCGGCCAGCGCTTCGACCTCTGCGGCTCGCTCCTCCGGTGTCTTGCCCGGCCGCCGGGCCGTCCGCGTGGCCATCAGACGTCCGCCTCGTCGCGGTCGCCCTCGACCGGCTCGGCCGGCCGGTACCCGCCGCGGGTCAGCACCGGGCACAGCGCCGTCCGGTCCCCCACGTGCCGGTACCCGGGCACTCCCGGGGTCGGGCTCGTTCTCCGGGGCCATGTCCTCGGCGGGGTCGCCGCACTCGGGGCAGTAGATGGTGGTCAGCTCGATCATGGTTCGCTCCCTCGGCCGTCCGCTGGCGGTGAGCGGGGCCCGGCCCCGTCTCGCCGTTGGCGGGGCCGAGTTCGGCGCAGAGGCTCCGCGGGCAAGGGAGGAAGCAAAGGATCTTCGGCGCAGCGGACCCGAAGGGCGAAGATGCTTTGCGGCCCTTGCCGGTGGAGGGGCGCCGGACGCACGCTCGGACGGCCGAGGGAGCGCGCCGCAGGCGTCGATCAGCAGTTCCTCGGCCCGCGCGGCCGTGAGCGCGAACCCAGCCATGTCGGCGACCGCCGGCCCGCTGAACTGCGGAGATCCACTCAAAATCGGTGGCCGAAGATGGTTCTTGTCGGTGTTCGTGCTCATACTCAGATGCGTGCTGCCGTGCCTCCGGTTTCCGGCGTGGGTGGTTCCGCCGCTGCACGCGGTGGAGGAGTGCGCGCGGGTGGTCGACCGGCGGCTGGAGCTGGGCCCTACCGGGCGACCCGCCGCGATGTCGGGGTCTCGGCCGCGCTGGCGTGGCTGACGATCGGCGAGGTCTCGCCGATGACGTGGCGGCCGTGCGGGGACGCGACGCGGGGTGTCGAGCCGGCGCGAGACGGGCGGCGCTCCGGTCGAGTGGTGGCGGTCCGGGGTGTCGTTCGAGGAGGCGCGGGCGGAGAGCTGGGTGGCGCTGTCGATGGCCGCCGGGCAGGGCCGCCGACCGAGGAGGACTGGCGGATGCTCGGCGTCGAGCCGCGCCCGGCGCCGTGTACGACGATCCCGAGTTCGCCTACGGGGTGTGGCGGACGCTCTCGTGGCTTCTTGGCGTGCGGGAGGACTTCCCGATATTCACCTCATGGCAGCGCGCGGCGGGCCTGCCGCCGGACCGCCCGCACCTGCTCGCGCCGCTGCGCGGCGGTGAGCCGGACGCTGCATGGTATGCCGCGGAGCAAGCCGCGCAGGACCAGGCGCGCACGGACGCCCGCCGCTACTGGCGGCACGTCCGCGCGCAGGTCGACGCCGCAGCCGCGGCAGCGGCGGCGAGCCGAGCCGAACGCGGCTGCGCCGCGCGGGCTACCGCTCCAGCACGGGCTCGTCGGCGAGGTCGGCGTCGTCGAGGTGTGCGTGCTCGTCGGCGTCGGCGGGCTGGTCCTGCCAGCGGGTCAGGTCGGCCCGCCGGGTGTTCTCCTCGGCCTCGCGGGCGGCGCGTTCGGCGTCGGCCTGCTGGCGGCGGGTGATCTCGGCGAGCGCGTCCTGCGCCTTGGCGACAGACTCGGTCGTCTCGTCCCGCGGCACGATTCGCCGCCGCGCCGCGCGGGTGCTCCCGCTCGGTCGGGTCGGGGGTGGCGGTGTCGCGGATGTCGGCCGGGGCGGGCTCGAGCACCCCGTCGTCGGCCCGCGGCCGGTCGGCGGCGGGCTGGTCGCGCTGTCGGGCTGGACGAGCTCGTAGTCGTCGCGGATCTCGCGCGTGGGGTCCGCCTCGTCCTGCTCGGCGCGGTGGGCGTCGAACCATTCCTCGGCGGTGACGCGGTCGTCCGGGTCGTCCGGGTCGATCCCGCGGGCTCGCAGCTCGGTGCGGGCGCGGTGGCACTTCTCCCGGGAGTTCGCGGTGTGGGCGAACCACACCGCTCGGGCGTGGTCGACCTCCTCCAGCGCGGCCACCGACGCCGCCAGATCGGCGGCCTCCCGCTCGGCGCTGCGGCGGCGTCGCGCAGCCGGGCGGCGTCGTCGGCGCCGGTGTCGGGCGCGTCCGCGCGGGCCCGCCAGATCGTGGCGTCGGCGCGGACCTCCTCCAGCCGGCGGTGGGTGGCGTCGAGTTCGGGCTCGACGTAGCGTGGCGCCCACACCTCCTCCCGCTCGTATCCCACGACGCGGGCGCGGAGCTGCCCTTCGGTCAGGTTGGCCTCCTCCGCGGTCATGTCCAGCAGGCCGAGTTCGCGGTGCGCGGCGCGGAACAGCGCCGCCTTCTCCGCCATCGCCGGGGCGGGGGCGTCGCCGAGCGGGTCGCGCTCGTCGTCGTAGCCGACCAACTCCCGGTAGGCGCCGGCCCAGCCAGCGCGCCGCTCCCATTCCTGACGGCCCAGCACGTCGGTGCCGCTGTCCGGGACCGGGCCGAGCGCGTTGACGGCCCATCCGGGGCCTGCTCGGCGATCTCGGCGCCCAGCTCGTGGCGGCGCTCGGTCGCGGCCGGCGACCCGGTCACGCAGATAGGCGGCCCACTCCGGCGCGGTGTCGGCCGGGACCAGCTCGTCCAGGTCGGTCAGGTTCGGGGTGAGCCTGCCGTGGTAGGCGTCGGTGATCCGGCAGTGCAGCACCCGCGCCGGGGACTCCGCGTTCTGCAGGCCGCGGTCGTCGGTGACCGCGGCCTCGATCACGGCATCGGGGTCATGGCCGGCGAGCTCAGCGGTGCGCAACAGCCGCTCCAGCGAGCCGAACGCCTCGTCTGCGGCGATCCGTCCCGGTCCCGCACGCTGAGCGACCCCTCGGCGGTGAGCCGGTCGAGCGTGGCCGACAGCCGCCCGGCGGTGACGTGGCGGGCCACGACGTCGATCAGCCGGTCGACGTGGGTCATGGTCGAGCGGGCGTCGAGTTCGGCCTGCTCGCGCTGCGCGAGCGCGGTCCGGTCCTGCGGCTCGGCGGTCAGCGCATCGGCGAGCACGGCCTGGGCGGACCGCTCCGGCGCCGTCTGGGTCTCGCCGGTCGGCGCGTCCTCGGGGAGCTGGTGGGTGACGACGTAGAAGGTGTTCGACTCCCGCCCGCGGGTGCCGGGGACGTACACGCCGGCCGCGGTCGTGCCGCCGCCGTTGACGGCATGGCCGGTGTCGACCGTGCCGCCCTGGGCGCTGTCGCGGGTGACCGCGTAGCCGAGCGACAGGTGTTCGCGCACGTAGGAGGGGGGCAGCTGCATCGGCGTCGCCGAGCCGCTCACCCCACACGTTCCACTCCCCCGTCTCGGCGTCGTCGGCGGCCGGGGCGCTCGACGATCGGGGCGACGGTCAGCCCGCCGTCCGCGCGCAGCGTGGTGACCCGGTAGGTCTGGCGGGTGATCGGGGCGGCGGCGTTGCCCTCGAACCCGCGCAGGTGCCAGGCCAGCGCGCGGGCCTGAACCAGGTCCCCGACCCCGGCCGTGACGCCCTGCCAGTCGTGCATGCCCAGCTCGACGCCCGTGCTCGGCGACGCGGCCGAGCGCGACCAGTTCGGCGCGCAGCTCGGCCGACACCCGCGCTGCGGCGGCGTTGGTGCCGACCATCAGCAGCGACTCCTTGCCGTTGAGCACGTCGGCGAGGTAGGCGCGCGCGGCGGCGGTCTCGGCCTGCTCGGTGGTGCCGCCGTCGACGAGTCGGCCGTGCTTGGCGTACTCGTCGAGCACGGTCACGTCGCCGTCGCGCAGCCGCAGCGACGCCGGTGCTTCCCAGTCGTGGGCGAAGCGGCGGACCTCGGCGAGCTGGTGCACGATGCCGTGCTCGGCGAGGTCGGCCAGCGCCCCGCCCGGGCCGATCGTGCCGAGCTGGCGCGGATCGCCCACCGGGAGGACCTTGGCGCCCGCGGCCTGGCAGCGGGTGATGATCTCGCGCATCGAGCCGCGTCGGCGGTGCCCGGCCTCGTCGACGACGACCAGATCGCCGCGGCGCAGCCGCCACGGCTCGTCCCCACCGGGCATCCCGCCCGGGTCCTACCGCCCGACGGGCGGGTGCGGGTTGTCCAGGCGGCGCTGCGCGGCGAGCCACGACGCCATGTTGCGGGCGGTGATCCCTTCGCGGCCGAGGATGTCGGCGGCGACCTGGTAGGGCGCGAGCCCGAAGACCCGCCGGCCCGTCCCGGTGTCGCCTCGCGTTCTGGGTCGGCCTGGCGGGCGTCCGGGTCGCCGTGGCGCCAGGCGTCGGCGATCGCGCCGATGACGAATGACTTGCCGGTGCCTGCTGCGGCGATCAGGACCTCGACCTGCGCGCCGGAGGTGAGCACACCGCGCAGGGCGGCGGCCTGGTCGTCGCCGAGAGTGACGCCGGACTCGGCGTAGCGCTCTGCTCAACCGTGGCGGAGGTCTGCGGACTCCGCTTCTCGTCGACCTGGACCCCGAGCCGGCGCGGCGCCTTCTCCGCCTCCGCCGCGGCGGTCGGCCCGGCGGGGATCACCTCGCGGAGGTAGTGCCGCCGCTTGGTCAGCGGGTCGGTGCCCGCGTAGACCGTGACGCGCAACGAGCCACTCGGCAGCTGCTCGATCTGGCCGCGCTGGCGGCCCCGTCGTCGCGCCGTGGTGCGGGCCATGGAGCGAGGCTAAACCGACTCGCACCACGAATGTATCCATGCGAGCTGGCGAAGATCGAACCAGTGGAGTGTTTCCGCTGGTGAGAGTGGGTGGAGCTGAGGGGACTCGAACCCCTGACCCTTTGACTGCCAGTCAAATGCGCTACCAGCTGCGCCACAGCCCCTTGCGACGACGACGGTACACGACCCGACCCGGTCCCCCGCACCGGGGCCGGGTCGTCAGCCCGCTGCGAGGACCGTCTGCAGCCAGTCGGAGTCCGAGACGTCGATCTTCCGGCCGCCGACGGCGATCGTCGGGGTCCCGAACTGGCCGTCCGTCTGCAGCCCCGGATTCGCCGACGCGGCGGCCGTCGCTGCCGTGATCGCGGCGGCGTTGCCGTTGCCCTCCACGCACTGCGTGAACGCAGGGCCCGCGCCCAGCGACGTCCCGATCGCGGACAGCTGGGCGGCGGTCAGGCCCGCGCTGCCCTCGGCGGGCTGCTCGGCGAACAGGCGGGCGTGGAAGGCCGGCCAGATGCCGGCGGGCACGGCGCACAGCGCGGCGTTCGCGGCCAGCGTCGAGTAGCCCGGCGGGGTGGTGCGGGCGTCGAGGATGTTCAGCGCGTGGTAGTTGACCTTGGCTTTGCCCTCGTTGAGCGCCGCGGTCAGGGCGTCGCTGTTGCGGGTCTCGAAGCGCTCGCAGAACGGGCAGAGGAAGTCCTCGTAGACGTCGATGGTGACCGGCGCCGCCGGCTGCCCGGCCGTGACCACGACACCGTCCACGGAGATCGGGTAGGTCGCGGCCGCCTGCGGCGACGAACCCCACGGCCGGTTCAGCACGATGTAGACGGCCGCGAAGAAGACGACGATCACGACGGCCACGACGATGCCGACCTTGACCCGGTTGTCCTTGCTGCCGGAACCCGGGACACGGTCGATGGCGGGCTTGCGGCCCGCCGCGGCCTCCTGCCGCCGCCGGCGTTCGTTGCGCGACGCTCCGCCCACGTCAGACCCTCTCTCTCCGCCTGCTCGGGCAGGCTCAGCACAGCAAGCGTCCGGGGCCGCACGACGAGCCACCCGGCCATCAGCAGGAACCCCGCGTCGCGGAGCAACTCGAGCCCGTACGTCGTCTGCCCCGGATCGACGGCGCCGCCGCCCCCGAAGCACCCGCAGTCGATCGACAGCCCGCGGGCCCACGCCTGCGTCACACCCGCCATGAACGCCAGCAGGAGCACCGCCGAGGCGACGGCCACCGCCCGCGTGGCGATGCCGACGAGCAGGAGCAGGCCGATCACGATCTCCAGCCAGGGCAGTGCCCCGGCGACGAGGGCCACGCCGAGCTTCGGCAGCAGGTCGTAGGCCCGGACGGCGACGTAGGTGGCGTCGGGGTCGATCGCCTTGAGCATCCCCGAGACGAGGAAGACCGCGGCCAGCCCGAGGCGCGCGACCGTCCCGACGATGTCCCGGACCCGCGCCGACCCCACATCATGAGCTTAGCCGCGAGCTGTCATCACCCGTTCCGCCCAGTCCCGTCGCACACCTGCCGGGCCGTCGCACAGCCAGCCGGACCGTCACACCCCGCACAACACGTGCGGCAGCCCGGCCCACTGCGCGACGGCCGACCCGTTGTGCGACAGCGCCCGGAAGGTGTGCGGCGGCCGCCGCGGGTGCGGCACACGACGGCTCAGAACACCTCCCGCCCCGACTCCTGCTCCCGCACCGCGTCCAGGTCCGGCAGCCGCCGCATCGACGCCACCGCCCGGGCCGTCCGGTTGTTCGCGGCCAACACCTCGCGGTGCCGGTCCACCCAGGCCCAGTAGCCGGCCGTGAACGGGCACGCGTCGTCGCCGAGCCGCTTGCGGGGATCGAACGCGCAGCGCCCGCAGTGGTCGGACATCCGGTTGATGTAGGCGCCGCCGGACGCGTACGGCTTCGTGGCCAGCATGCCGCCGTCGGCGTGCTGGCTCATGCCGATCACGTTCGTCGGCATGACCCACTCGAACCCGTCGACGAACGACTCCCGGAACCAGTCCGACAGCGCCTTCGGCTGGTAGCCGCGCTGCAGGGCGTGGTTGCCCAGCACCATCAGCCGCGGGATGTGGTGGGTCCAGCCGCGGTCGCGCACCCCCTCCAGCGCCGCCCGCAGGCAGGCCGCGGTCACCGCGTCGGCGTCCAGCGAGACCCACCAGTCGGGCAGCGGCGTGTGCGCCCGCAGCGCGTTGCGCCGCAGGTAGGCGGGCCCGAAGTGCCAGTACAGGTGCCACATGTACTCCCGCCAGCCGAGTACCTGCCGGACGAACCCCTCGGCGCTCGCCAGCGCGACGTCGCCGGCGCGGAAGGCGGACTCGGCCTCGCCCACGACGTCGAGCGGGTGCAGCAGGCCCAGATTCAGGGGCACCGAGAGCAACGAGTGGGCCATCGGCCAGTCGTCGTGCAGCATCGCGTCCTCGTGCGGGCCGAAGTGCGGCAGGCGGAACTCGACGAAGTGCGCGAGCGCGCGCCGCGCCTCCCCCGCCGTCACGGCGAACCAGCGCGGACCGTCGCGGCCGACGGTCGGGAGGTCGAGGGCGTCGAGGTCGGCGCGCACCTGCTCGTCGATCTCGTCCTCCGGCGGCTGCCACGGCGGGACGAGGCCGAGCGTCTTCTCGCCTTTCGGCGGGGGCTCGCGGTTCTCGTGGTCGAGGTTCCACGTCCCGCCGACGGGCTCGCCGCCCTCCATGAGCACGTCGAAGCGACGGCGCTGGGACCGGTAGAAGTCCTCCATCCGGAAGGACTCACGGTCGCCGGCCCACGCGGCGAAGTCGGCGCGCGGCAGCGCGAAGGTGGGCGTCGGCAGGATGTCGGCGACCAACCCCTCCGTCCGCAACTGCTCGACGAAGCGCAGCGCGGCGTGCGAGGTCGGTTCGTGGACGAGGACGGGGCGCCCGACCCGGGCCAGCGCCTCCCGGTAGGTGTCCGTGCGCAGGTACGTGGCGCGGTCGCCGAGCTCGGCGGCGAGGTGGCGCATACCGGAGAGCACGAGGTGCAGCTTCTGCCGGTGGAACCGCTTGCGGCGCAGGACGCGGCTCGACTCGACGAGCACGACCTCCCGCTCGCGGTGCGCGTCGGTGCCGTGCACGTGCGGGCCGAGCTGGTCGGCGAAGAGCCACAGCGGCTCGGCGGTCATGTGCGCAGTCTCGTGGCGCCGGTGGCCACCCGCGACCCGACGCCGGCGACCTCGCATGTCCGAGTTCCTGCGTGCCACAGGACGTCCGGCCGACGGTGCGGCGCCGAGGTCCGGCATAGGCTGCCGCCATGTCCCAGCTTCCGGGCCCGGCCGAGTTCGCCGAGCACCAGGGCGACCACACCCACCGCGACGTCTCCGGCGGCGCGCTGCGGGCCGCCACCTTCGGTGCCATGGACGGGCTCGTCACGAACATCGCCCTGGTCGCGGGCGTCGGCGGTGCCGGCGCCGACCGGCACGTGATCATCCTGACCGGCATGGCCGGCCTGGTTGCCGGCGCCTTCTCCATGGCGCTGGGTGAGTTCGCGTCCGTGCAGACGCAGAACGACGCGGTGGCCGGTGAGGTCGCCGTCGAGCGTGCCGAGCTGGCCCGGCACCCGAAGGCGGAGGAGGCGGAGCTCGTCGAGATGTACCGCGAGATGGGGCTCACGCAGGCAGACCGCCGAGGCCGTGGCACGCGAGATGCACACCGACCCCGAGCTGGCGCTCAAGGTCCACGTCACCCAGGAGCTCGGCGTCGACCCCGACGAGCAGCCCTCGCCGTGGATGGCCGCGATCTTGTCGTTCCTGTGCTTCGCGGTCGGCGGGATCGTCCCGCTGCTGCCGTACCTGCTGGGCGGATCGTCGCTCGCCGTCAGCCTGCTCGTGGGTGCCGTCGGGCTGTTCCTCGTCGGCGCGGTGACGTCGCGGTTCACCGACAAGCCGTGGTGGTTCAGCGGCGGCCGGCAGCTGCTGTTCGGCGCGATCGCCGCAGGGGCGACGTACCTGGTGGGCTCACTGATCGGTGTTGCGGCGGGCTGAGCGCGCCGGTATCACCGCACGCGGCGCCGGCAGCGTCTCCGGGGCGCGCAGCCACAGCGCCAGCGCCAGCGCCGTGACCAGGCCCGTCAGCCCGAAGGCCGCGCCGAAGCCCAGGATCTGCGCCACCGCGCCCGCCGCGAGCGGGCCGACGATCGCGCCGACGTCCGAGGCCATCTGGAACCCGGCCAGTACCGTGCCGCCCCGCCGTTCCGCGCCGACGACGTCGGCCACCGCCGCGTTGAGCGGCGGGTTCAGCAGGCCGCTGCCCAGCCCGGCGACCAGTGACGCCGCGAGGAACAGCGGCAGGGTCGGGACCACGCCGAGCACGGCCGTCGCGGCCGCGGAGACCGCGAGGCCGATCAGCACCGGGGGTCGGCGCCCGCGGCGGTCGGCGAGCCGTCCGGCCAGGACGAGCGTCGTCGCGTTGCCCGCGGCGAAGACGGACAGGGCGATCCCGCCCCACGACTCCGCGCGCCCGAGGGCCTCGACGACGAACAGCGGGACGAGCGCGACGCGCACCCCGAACACGGCCCAGCCGTTGGCGAACGCCGCCGCGAGGGCCGCGCGGTACGTCGGGTGCCCGAGTGCGGTGCGAAACGAGATCTCCGGCACCGCCGTGCCGTCGACCGGGACCACGCCGGCCCGGCCCCGCAGCAGCAGGCCGGTCAGGATCATCGCGGCCAGGAGCATCACCGCGTAGACCACGAACGGCGCGCGCAGCCCGAACGTGACCAGGCCACCGCCGACGAGCGGCCCGGTGAGGTTGCCGAGCAGGAAGCCCGTCGCCCACAGCCCCGAGGCGCGGCCCCGCATGCCCGGCGGCGCGAAGCGCACGAGCATCGACACCGACGCGACGGTGAACATCGTCGATCCGATACCGCCCAGCGACCGGAACACCAGCAACTGCCAGTACTCCGCGGCGAACGCGCACGCCCCGGTGGAGACGGCGACGATGCCGAGCCCGAGCAGGTAGGTCCGCAGCTCCCCCACCCGTGCGACCAGCCGCCCGCTGACCGGCGCGAACACCAGCCGGAACAGGGCGAACGCGCTGATGACGGCGGACGCCGCGGTGACGCCGACGTCGAAGCTGCGGGCGAACGTCGGCAGAGCGGGCGCGACGAGGCCGTACCCGATCGCGATCACGAAGGCCGCGGCGGCGAGCACCCGGATCTCGCGCGGCAGCCGCACCCGCACGATGTCGCGGTCCGTATCGACCACGACGTCCTCCTCGACCCGGCCTGCCCCGGCAACGTTACGTGCCGGCGGGCCGGCGGAGAGGGCGGACAGCCGGTTCGCCGAGTGGCCGCGCCCCATCGCGGGTACGGGGTGCGCATGGCGGAGTTCGAAGCGGAACGGCGCATGCCTGCCGACGCCGAGCAGGTGTTCGCGATCGTGGGCGACCTGGACCGACTCGTGGAGTGGATGCCCGCGCCGATCGGGGTGCGGCCGACGGGCGACGGCGAGGTGCACGCCGACGTCGAGTCGCGCGGCGTGCACGCCGACGGCCTGGTCGGGGTGCGGCCGGAGCAGCTGCGCCTGGAGTGGGGCAGCGAGGACTCGCCCGACTACGCCGGCTGGCTGCAGGTCGAGCACGCGGAGCCGGGCCACTCGTCGGTGGTGATGCACCTGTCCTTCCTCGGCGACCAGCCGGAGACCCGCAGCCACGGCGACGCGCCAGACCAGGTGCGCGGGTGGCTCGACGACGCGCTGGGACGGCTCGAACGCGTCGTCGCCGGCGCGTCCTGACGGGACTCGCGCATCCTGCGGGTGGCAAGTCACCCTCAGAGCCGCACTCCCCCCTCGCGTCTGTCACGCTGGGACTCGCACCGGAGAGGGGGACCCGTGACGGCTGAGCTGCGGGCGACCCTGGACGCGCCGAGCCTCGTCGAGCTGGCCGTCCGCCGGCTGCGGGCCGAGATCGTCAGCGGCGCCTTCGCGCCGGGCGAGCGGCTGGTCGAAGAGCAGCTCACCCGCAGGCTCGGGATCAGCCGGGCGCCGCTGCGGGAGGCGCTGCGGCTGCTGGGGCAGCAGGGGCTGGTCGAGCACCTGCCGCGCCGGGGCGTGCGCGTGGTGGCGCTGTCGGCGCGCGACATCGACGAGCTGTTCAGCCTGCGCGACGTGCTCGAGCGCTTCGCCCTGGAATGCGTGCTGGGCCGCGGCGGGGTTCCCGACCTCGACGGGCTCGCCGTCGCGCGGGCCGCCGTCGAGCGGATGGAGGCCGCCCCCGGAGACGCCGCCGAGCAGGCTGCCGCGCACCGGGCGTTCCACCTGTCGCTGGTCGCGCTGGCCGGCCATCAGCATCTGATGCGGGTGTACGAGCCGGTGCTGCTGCAGCTCCAGCTCTACATGGCCACGAACATGCGCCGCGAGGCCGAGCAGCGGCCGGCGACCGAGGGCGCGCGCCGGCACCGGCGGCTCTACGAGGCGGTGGCGGGGGGCGACCTCGACGTCGTGCTGGACGAGCTGGCCCACCACGGCAGCCGCACCTACCTCGCTCCGGAGCTGGGCCGGGCGTAGTGCCGACCTTGATCCCCCGCTAAGTGTCCTGAGGGCTGTGCACGACCGCGTGATCTCCGACTGCGGGTCCTGAGGGCAGCGCCAACAACTCTCACCGCCCGCATCTGCGGATCTCGCCAACCGGCGCAGCTGGGAGCGCCCGTAGCGGGGGATCAACGACCCCGAACGCCCGTAGCGGGGGATCACACGCGCTCCTAGCCGCTCACCGTCACACGGCGTTTACGCGGGAGGTCTTCCCCCGACACCAAATTGTCGACAATCGACGATGTGCTTCCGCAGGCCGCTCCATCCCTGCCCGGCGTCGCCGTCCCCGTCGGCGACCGCCCGCGCCCGCACGACGTGGTCGACGCCGTCCTCGCCCGGCTCGCCGAGCGGCGCGGCGACTCGGCCTGGATCTCGCTCGTCGAGCCCGCGGCGTTGCGGGCCCGGGCGGATGAGCTGGAGGCGCTCCCGACCGACCTGCCGCTCTACGGGGTGCCCTTCGCCGTCAAGGACAACATCGACGTCGACGGCCTCCCGACCACCGCCGCCTGCCCGGCGTTCGCCCACACGCCCGGGAAGGACGCCGGCAGCGTCGCGCGGCTGCTCGCCGCGGGCGCGATCGTCGTCGGCAAGACCAACCTCGACCAGTTCGCCACCGGCCTCAACGGCACCCGCTCCCCCTACGGCGCACCGGAGAGCGTGTTCGGCGGCGACCTGATCAGCGGGGGGTCGAGCTCCGGCAGCGCGGTCGCCGTCGCCTCCGGCACCGTCACCTTCGCCCTGGGCACGGACACAGCGGGCTCCGGCCGGGTGCCCGCGGCGATGAACGGGATCGTCGGGCTGAAGCCGACCCGCGGGCTGATCGGTACCAGCGGGGTGCTGCCGGCCTGCCGCTCGCTGGACTGCGTCAGCGTGTTCACCCGCGACGTCGCCGACGCCGCCGCGGTGCTCGCGGTGCTCGCCGGGCCGGACCCCGACGACCCGTGGTCGCGCACCGCCCGTCCCGAGACCGTCCCCGCCCGACCCCGGCTCGCACTGGCCGACGGGCTCGACTTCGCAGGCGACACCGCGATGGCCGCCGCGTTCGCCGAGGTCGCCGGGCGCGCCGCCGCCGCGGCGGCGTCGACCGTGCACGTCCCGGTGGCGCCGCTGGTCGAGGCGGGCGACCTGCTCTACACCGGGCCGTGGGTGGCCGAGCGGCTCGCCGGGCTCGAGGGGTTCCTCGCCGACCACCCCGGCGACGTCCTGCCGGTCACCCGCGCGGTCATCGAACGAGGCCGCGAGTTCACCGCCGTCGACGCCTTCCGCGCCCGCCACCGGCTGCAGGAGCTGCGCGCGGAGTGCAACCGGGCCTGGCTGGCCGCCGACGTCCTGCTGCTCCCGACCGTGCCCACGACGTTCACCCGCGCCCAGCTCGCCGAGGAGCCCGTGGCCCGCAACCTCGTCCTCGGCCGCTACACGCAGTTCGCCAACCTGCTCGACCTCGCCGCCCTCGCCGTTCCGGCCGGCACCACGCCCGACGGGCGGCCGGTCGGTGTCACCCTGCTCGGGCCCGCGTTCACCGAGGCCCGCCTGTTCGCCGCCGCCCAACAGTTGATCAATCCGGCTCGATGATCCCAGCCGAGGAGGCCGCATGACCGCCGAAGCCCCACCCGCCCCGACCCTCACGAAGGCGCGCATCGGACCGGTTGCCGCCAACCCCTACCCCTGGCCCTACGACGGCAGCGTCGACGCCGCGAAGGTCGCGCTGATCTGCATCGACTGGCAGGTCGACTTCTGCGGCCCGGGCGGCTACGTGGACACGATGGGCTACGACATCGGGCTCACCCGCGCCGGGCTGCCCGGCGCCGCGGCGATGCTCGCCCACGCCCGCTCGACCGGCATGTTCGTGATCCACACCCGGGAGGGCCACTCCCCCGACCTGTCGGACCTGCCCGCGAACAAGCGCTGGCGCTCGGCCCGGATCGGCGCCGAGATCGGCGGGGCGGGGCCGTGCGGGCGGATCCTCGTCCACGGCGAGCCGGGCTGGGAGATCGTCCCGGAGGTCGCGCCGATCCCCGGGGAGGTGGTGATCGACAAGCCCGGCAAGGGCGCGTTCTACGCCACGAACCTCGACCTGGTGCTCCGGACCAACGGCATCACGCACATCGTGCTGACCGGGATCACCACCGACGTCTGCGTGCACACGACGATGCGCGAGGCGAACGACCGCGGCTACGAGTGCCTGATCCTGTCCGACTGCACCGGCGCCACGGATCCGGGCAACCACGCCGCCGCGCTGCACATGGTGACCATGCAGGGCGGGGTGTTCGGCTGCGTGTCCGACTCGACATCCGTCATCGAGGCCACGACCTGGGAGAACACGTGAGCGAGCGTGCGAGCGAACCGATGACACAGCATGCGACAGCGCCGACCGAGCGCAGCGAGGGAGAACGATGATACCGTCGCCGCCGAGCCGTACCCGTTCACGTTCGACCCCGCCACCACCGCGCTGGTGATCATCGACATGCAGCGCGACTTCGTCGAGCCGGGCGGCTTCGGCGAGACGCTCGGCAACGACGTCAGCCACCTGCAGGCCGTCGTCCCCCCGCTCAAGAAGGTGCTGGAGACCGCCCGGGCGGTGGGCCTCACCGTGATCCACACGCGGGAGGGGCACGTCCCCGACCTGTCGGACTGCCCGCCCGCCAAGCTCAACCGCGGCGATCCGAGCCTGCGCATCGGCGCGCCGGGCCCCAAGGGCCGCATCCTGATCCGCGGCGAGTACGGCCACGACATCATCGACGACCTCGCCCCGCTGCCCGGCGAGCCGGTGATCGACAAGCCGGGCAAGGGGTCGTTCCACGGCACGTCGTTCGGGGAGCTGCTCGAGGAGCGCGGCATCACCAGCCTGGTGGTGACCGGCGTGACCACCGAGGTCTGCGTGCACACCACCGTCCGCGAGGCCAACGACCGCGGCTACGAGTGCCTGGTCCTGTCCGACTGCGTCGGCTCCTACTTCCCCGAGTTCCAGCGCGTCGGCCTGCAGATGATCGCCGCACAGGGCGGGATCTTCGGGTGGGTCGCGCCGTCTGTCCGCGTTCCTGCGCAGTGCTGTCCGACACAGCGCTGTCCGACACCGGTCTCGCCCCTCAGGAGGTTTCGGCATGACCACGACGACGGAGCGGGAGGGGCTCAAGCTCCCCTGGTGGGTCGCAGGCGACACCAACGCCTTCTTCGGCCTCGGCTTCAACACCCTGGTCAACGTGCTCGTGCTGTCCGGCCTGTGCCTGGGCGTGGTGCACATCCCGGGCGCCGAGGTGTTCGGCGCGATCCTCCCGGCGCTGGGCGTCCAGCTGCTGATCGGCAACGTCTACTACACCTACCTGGCGCGCCGGCTGGCCGCCCGCGAGGGCCGCACGGACGTCACGGCGATGCCGTACGGGCCGTCCGTGCCGCACATGTTCATCGTCGTCTTCGTGATCATGCTGCCGATCTACCTGCAGACCAACGACCCGCTGACGGCCTGGGCGGCCGGCCTCGCGTGGTCGTTCATCATCGGCATCATCGTCCTGATCGGCGCGTTCGTCGGCCCGTACATCCGCAAGTACACGCCGCAGGCGGCGATGCTCGGCACGCTCGCGGGCATCTCGATCGCGTTCATCTCGATGCGGCCGGCCGCGCAGATGTTCGAGGCGCTGTGGATCGCGCTGCCGGTCATGGTGATCATCCTGATCGGGTTCTTCACCGACCTGAAGCTGCCGGGCAACATCCCGGTCGGCCTCGCCGCGCTGCTGCTCGGCACCGCGATCGCGTGGATCGGCGGGTACATGTCCGCGCCGGACGTGATCACCGCCGCGCAGGACGTCGCGATCTCACTGCCGACGTTCGACTTCGCGCGTCTCGGGCAGGGGCTCGCCGACGTCGCCCCGCTGCTGGCCACGGCGATCCCGCTGGGCATCTACAACTTCACCGAGGGCATGACCAACGTGGAGAGCGCCGCGGTCGCGGGCGACGAGTACAACCTGCGCGCGATCCTGGCCGCGGACGGCGCCGGCGCGATCGTCGGCTCGGCGCTGGGCTGCCCGTTCCCGCCCGCGGTCTACATCGGCCACCCGGGCTGGAAGGCCGCGGGCGGCCGCACGTCGTACTCGCTGGCGTCCGGCGTCGTGATCGCGCTGCTGTGCTTCCTGGGGATGTTCTCGCTGCTCGGCGCGCTGCTGCCGCTGCCCGCGATCGTCCCGATCCTGCTCTACATCGGGCTGCTGATCGGCGCGCAGGCGTTCCAGGAGGTGCCGAAGGCGCACTGCGTCGCGGTGGTCATGGCGATCATCCCGAACATCGCGGCGTGGGCGACGGGGCTGATGAACAACGCGCTGGCCGCGGCCGGGACGACCGCGGCGCAGGTCGGGGACGAGGCGCTGGCCAACGCCGGGCTCGTGTACCACGGCACCGTGCTGCTCGGCGGCGGCGCGATCCTCGCCGGGCTGGTGCTCGGGTCGATCGTGGCGTTCATCATCGACAAGAACTTCCTGGCCGCGGCCGCGTACTGCCTGGCGGGCGCGATCCTCGGGTTCATCGGCCTGATCCACGCCGAGCAGGTGGGCTGGAACGTGGGCGGCCAGATCGCGCTGGGCTACCTCTTCGCGGGCATCGTGCTGCTGGTCTTCTGGGCGGTGAACCGGCGTGCCGCGCGGGGCGGTCGAGGGCGACGGCGTGCGCGAGGACCAGCCGGTGGCCGCGGACATGGCCGCGCCGGAGCCGGGCGCGGGCGTGCCGGTGCAGCGCACCGACGAGCCCGCCGTGGCCCCTGCCGCCGACGGTCGGCCCTCCACCGCATGACGGTCGAGGTCGAGCCGGGGGTCGGGAACGGCCTGTCCCGAACGACGGGGCAGCCGTTCTCGACCACCCGGACGTCGTCGGCCAGGTCCGGGCGGCGTTCGAGCGGTACGAGCGGGCGCTGGTCGACGGTGACGTCGCGGTGCTGACCGAGCTGTTCTGGGACGACCCGCGGTGCGTGCGCTACGGCGTCGCGGACCGGCAGTACGGGGCGGGCGAGATCGCGGCCTGGCGCCGGTCGCATCCGTCGGTCCCCCCGGGACGTCGGCTCACCGGCACGGTGATCGTGGCCGTCGGCGACCGGACGGCGGTCGTGAGCACGCTGTTCGGCTACCCCGGCCTGCCGATCGAGGGCCGGCAGACGCAGACGTGGGTGCGGCTGGCGCAGGGCTGGCGGATCGTCGCGGCGCACGTCTCGGAGATCGCGCTCGACTGATCGTTGCGGGCGGGACACCACGGTCGTCACGACAGCCGTCGTGTCCCGCTCGTCCGTCAGCCGGCTCAGTGATCGATACGAAAGTGACGACAGCGTGCCCAGGCCAGCACTGACGTCACGTCGAGACCGATCACGGAACCGGAACTCCGCCGCGTCCGTCTGTGCCGCATGGATTTCGCCCTCCCGTTCCGCGGCTCCACCGCTCTCACCTGCGGCCTGCTCACCCCGGGCGTGCTGCGTGGACCGCGGTTCCGCCGGTTGTTCCCGGACGTGTACGTCGGTGCCGGCGTCGAGGTGAACCTCGCCCTGCGAGCACGGGCCGCGTACCTGCTGGTCGAGGGGCGCGGGGTGGTCGGCGGGTACGCCGCCGCGGAACTTCTCGACGCCTCTTGCGGTCCCGAGGACGCGCCCGTCGACCTCGTCGTACCCGGCGGCGCCTACCGCGAGCACCCGGGTCTGGTCGTGCACCGGGGTCTGCTGCGTGCCGACGAGATCGCGGTGGTGAAGAAGGTCGCGGTCACCGCGCCGGTCCGCACCGCCTACGACCTGGCCCGGGAACCACCCCTCGTGGAGGCGGTCGTCGCTGTGGACGCGCTGAGCCGCCGGCACGAGTTCGTCCCCCAAGCCATCCTCGAGGTCCGGTCTCGCCACCTCGGCGCCCGCGGGAGCGGCCAGTTGCCGGAGGTCGTCCGGCTGGCGAACCCACTGTCCGAGTCGCCGATGGAGAGCCGCACCCGGCTGATCATCGTTCTCGACGGCCTGCCGGTCCCTGCGCTCCAGCACCCCGTCGGCCCGTACGTGCTCGACCTCGCCTACCCCGCGATCCGGCTCGCGATCGAGTACGACGGCGAGGAGCATCGCGTCCAGCAGCGGGCGATGCGCGACCTCGACCGGCAGGCCTACCTCAGCGACGCCGGCTGGAAGGTCCTGCGGTTCACCGCGGCCCAGGTCATGCTGCGGCCGTGGTGGGTGGCCGCGCGGGTGCGCGAGGAGATCCTCAAGGCGGCTGCGACGCCACGGGTGGCTTTACTGCCTGCTGCTTTGGTCACGCCCGCACGGCGGACCACCCGGTGATCGATCCGAGCGGGACTGCAGCTGCGCGCGACGCAACAGTGTACGCCCGGCCGGCGGGTCACGCCATCGTCTGCGGGACGCCCTCGGGTTCCGCCGCCTGACCGCGGGCCGCGCGGCTGCTCGTCCGCGAACTCAGGCGGCGTTCCAGCCAGACCGCGAACCGGGAGAGCAGCAGGTTCACCACCACGTAGATCGCGGCGACGATCAGGTAGGTCTGCACCAGCAGGTGGGTGTAGACGGTGAGGTTCTGGGCCTGCTTCATGAGCTCCGGGTAGCTCACCACGTAGCCCAGCGTCGAGTCCTTGAGCAGCGCGACGAGCTGGGTCACCAGCGTCGGGATCACCAGCCTGATCGCCTGCGGCAGGATCACCGCCCGCATCGCGGTGCCCTCGCGCAGGCCCAGCGCGGCGGCGGCCTCCGACTGCCCGCGGTCGACCGCGAGGATCCCGGCGCGGAAGATCTCGGCGAGCACCGCGACGTTCACCATGACGATCGGGACGACGAGCTTCCACAGGATCGGCAGGTTGATCCCGTACCGGGGCAGGGCCAGCAGGAACGCGTAGATCAGCAGCAGCAGCGGGATGCTGCGGAACAGCTCGATGTAGCCGGTCGAGACCCGGCGCAGCAGCCCGTTGCGGGACAGCCGTCCGAGCGCCAGCACCACCCCGAGCGGGAACGACAGCACGGCCGCCAGCACCGTCGCGATGATCGTCCCGCGGATCCCGTCGGCGAGGAACCGCAGGTAGGCGGGCTGCGCGAAGGCCAGCCAGCGGCTCCGGCCGAGCTGGCCGTTGCGATAGAACTGGTACAGCGCCAGCGCGACGAGCCCGGCCACGAGCAGCAGGCCGATCACCGTGACGACCCGGATGCGGGCGCGCCCGCGCGGTCCCGGCTCGTCGAAGAGGACGCGGGTGGCCGCCGCGGTCACTGTGTCTTCCCCCTCACCGTTGCCTCCCGCCGTCGCCCACGCGTCCCGCGCGGCCGCCGGCGTCATCGGGGAGGTGTCTTCCCCTCACCGCTGCATCCCCGCCGTCATCGGGGGGACCGCCCGCCCGACACGCGCCGCTCCAGCGCCCCGCCCGCGGCGCCGCCCAGCAGCGCGATCGCCAGGTAGATCGCGCCGCTGACCAGGAACAGCACCACGGCCTCCGCCGACTGCAGGTTCAGCACCTGGGTCCGGTTGGTCAGCTCGCTCACCCCGACCGCCGACGCCAGCGACGACCCGAGCACGACGCCGATGAAGATGTTCACCAGCGGCTGCACCATCGTCCGGAACGCGGGCGGGAGGATCACGTACCGCAGCGACTGCGTGAACGTGAACCCCAGCGACCGCGCCGCCTCCGCCTGCCCGACCGGCACCGTGTTGATCCCGCCGCGGACCGCCTCGCAGACGAACGCGGCCCCGAACGCCGCCATGCACAGCGCGGCGGAGGTGAACAGCGAGAACGTGATCCCGATGTCGGGCAGGCCGAACACCACGAGGATCAGCAGCGTGAGCAGGGGCATGTTCCGGAGCACCTCGACGTAGACCGCGCCGACCCAGCGCAGCGGGGCGACGGGGCTGACCCGGAACACGGCGAGCACCGTGCCGAGCAGCAGCGCCCCGATGAAGCCCAGCACCGTCAGCTCGAGCGTGACCAGCAGCCCACCCAGCAGGAACCCGAGGTTGTCGGTGACGACGCTCAACGCTCTCCCTCGCTGCGCTCGGTCGGGCGCTTCGCGAAACGCGCGGTGTCATCGGTTCGCTCGCTGCGCTCGCTCACCGGCGAGAGCCCTCAGGAGCCCGGAACGGAGCCGATCGCCGGTGGGGCCGGCGGGTCGCCTGCGACGACCTTGCCGATGGTCGCCTTCCAGAGCTTCGCCCAGCTGCCGTCCGCGTAGATCTTGGTGAGCCAGTCGTTGACGAACTGCTTGGCCGACGGGTCGTCCAGCGGCAGCCCGACGCCGTACGGCTCCTTCGTGAACGGCTGGCCGACGAGCTTGAACGCCGGGTTCGTGCTCGCGTCGGAGAGCAGGATGCTCTCGTCGAGGACGTAGGCGTCGGCGCGGCCGCCCTGCAGCGCGGCGACGCACGACGCGTCGTCCTGGAACAGCAGCACGTTGGCCTGCGGCGCGAACTGCTGCAGCGCGAGCACTGCGGTCGAGTTGGCCTCGGTCGCGACGTTCTTGCCCCCCAGGTCGGCGACACTGTTGATCGTGGTGTTGTCCTTCTTCACCATGATCGACGTGCCGGACGAGTAGTAGGGCCCCGCGAAGGCGACCTTCTGGGCCCGCGGCTCGGTGATCGTGTAGGTCGCGACAACCGCATCGACGGTCTTGTTCTGGATCAGCGTCTCGCGGGTGTCGACGCTCGTGAGAACCAGCTCGACGGCGTCGTCGCTCGTCTTGCCGGTGATGTAGTGGGCGAGCATGGCCGCGAGGCCGGCGTCGAATCCGGTGACCTTGCCGGTCGCCGGGTCCTTCAGCGAGAAGATCGCGCCCTGGTCGGTGCCGCCGCGGATCAGCTTGCCCCGCTGCTTGATCTTGTCGGCCCAGGAGCCTGCGGGGATCGCGGCGGCATCCGCGACCGGTGACCCGGCGATGATCTGGTCGTAGCCGCTCGTGTCGGCCTGACCGGGCACCGGTGGCGGCGGCGCGCTGCCCGAGTCGGCGCAGCCGGCGAGGACGAGTGCGGCCGCCGTCGCCACCGCCGCCACGAACCGGACCCGCCACCGCTGCGATCGCACCACCGCTACCCCCGTCCGCCCGATCACTCGTCCGGGCAGCCTGGCAAGCAGGTGGCGGTCCGGCAACCGCAGGCACGGTCACACTCCGGTCACGGAGTGTCCCGACCTGAGCGTGCTCCCGCCCGGTCAGAACCTGCCTGGTGGTGAAGCTCCAGCTGATGGTGCTCAGCGGGTTGCCCGCCGCGTCCTTGATCCCTGCGGCGCCGCCCGTGAGTGTGACGGTGTACGTGGTCCGCGACGCGAGGGTCGGGCCCGGGTTGAGGATCCACTGGTTGGTGGTGCCGTTGCGGGTCACTGTGGCTGCGACGACGGAGCCGTTGGTGCCGCTGCCGGTCCTCAGGACGAACGTGGTGCCGCTGACACCGTTGACGGGCTCGCTGAAGGTGGCCGTGATGTTGCCCGTGCGGCTGACGCTCGTGGCGTTGCTGCTCGGGGACCGCGCGGTCACCGTCGGCGCCGTGGTGTCCGCTGGGGCGGCCGCGGTGGTGAAGGTCCAGGACACGGTGGTCAGCGGGTTGTTGGCGGCGTCCCGGATGGCGGCCGCGCCGCCGGTCAGGGTGGCCGTGTACGGCGTGTTCACGGCCATGGCGGCGGACGGCCTCAGCGTCGCGACCCGGCTCGCGGCGTCGTAGCTCACCGTCGCGGCGACCGCTGCTCCAGTCGTGGAGTTCTTCAGCGTGAACGTGGCCGGGTTGCTCCCGGTGACGCCGCTGACGCCCTCGGAGAAGGTCGCTGTCACGCCGGCCGTCACCGCGACCCCCGTGGCGTTGGCCGCAGGCGACTGGGCCGTCACCGTCGGCGGGGTGGTGTCGGCGGGGGCGGCCGTGGTGAAGGTCCAGGACACGGTCGCCAGCGGGGTGCCGGTCGCGCCCTTGATGGCGGACGCACCCCCGGTCAGCGTGGCCGTGTACTGCGTGTTCGCGACCAGGGGGGCCAACGGCGTCAACGTCGCGACCTGGCTGGTGGGGTTGTAGTCCGTCTGCGCGGCGACCGCGGTTGACCCCGCCTTGAGTGTGAACGTCGTGCCGCTGACGCCCTGCACGGCCTCGGAGAACGTCGCGGTGACGGTGGTCGTGGCCGCGACGCCGGTCGCGCCGGCCACCGGGGTCCTGGCCGTCACCGTCGGCGTGGTGGAACCGGCGCAGGTCGCGGTCGGGGTGCCGACGCTGTTGCCGCTGGGATCGCTGACCGAGCCGGTGAAGGTGTCGCCGCAGAAAGGCCCCGAGCCCGTCTGCCGGTTGATGATCCCGTAGGTGGCGGCGCCGCTGAACGAGGTCCCCTGGGCGGTGTTGCCGCCCTTGTCGTAGGTGGACGAGTCCGACGCCAGCTTCATGTTCCAGCTGCGGCTGTTGCTCAGGGTGCTGCCCAGCACCGTGTTGTGGTCACCGCGGAACTCGACGTTGCTGCCCTGGAACGTCGACGGCTCGTCGTTCCACCCGCATTTGCTGCTCTCCATGCGGTTGTGGTGCGCGTTCTCCTTCACCTCGAAGCACTCGGAGCCGTAGGTGTTGATCGTGGAGTTGCGCACGACGATGTTGTTGCTCGTGTCGTTGGCGTACAGGGGCTGGTCGGTCGACTTCGGGCTCGTGCCGACGTAGACGCCCTCGGCGTTGTGGTACTTGTACTGGTCGACGTCGTTGCCCTGGCCGAGCATCCCGCACCACTGGATCGTCGAGTTGTCGATCAGGCTGTTCGCGGCGCGGTCGCGGAACCGCACGCACTCCCCGCCGGAGCCGTTGAGGAACATGTCCGAGATCGTCGTGCCGACGATGTCGAACTGCGTGGTGGATGCGCCGACGTAGACCAGCTTGCTGTTGACGGCGCGGTCCTGCACCGAGTCCTTGAACGTCCGGATCTGCGACAACGAGGAGACGGCGGGGTACGCAGTGCGGGCGATGTTCTGCTGGCCGTCGATCGTGAAACCGCTCAGCGTGTAGTAGCTGTGGTTGATGCTGAACACGCGCCCGCCGAGCCCGTACAGCACGGCCTTGTAGCGGCCGTTGACGTCCTTGCCGGTCTCCGGACCCTTGATCGTGATCGGCGCGGTGGCGGTGCCGGCGGTCTTGGTGGCGACGGCCTCGCGGTAGGTCCCGGCGACGAGGTTGATCGTCGTGCCCGGCTGGGCGACGTCGAGGGCCTTCTGCAGGGTCTTGAACGGGGCGGTCTGCGTTCCCCCGTTGGTGTCGGCGCCGGTCGGCGCGACCCAGTAGTCCGTCGCCGCGTACGCCGGGCTCGCCCCGACGCCGGTGACGACCCCCATGATCGCGACCGCGAACGCGAGAACGACACTGCGAACCCGGATGCTGCGGCGATGCTGCACGGATCGGCCTCCGACGGCGGCGCGCCACCCCCGGGGACGCGCGAACGGTCCGGCACGTCCGTGGAGCCGGGCGGGCTGGCCGGAGGCACCGCCGTCGGAGTGATCTCTCCGCGGAGGCCGTGGTCGTTATCGTCGATGCGTCAAGTTCATCAATCTGAATGATCAGCCGGGTCCGCCGGTTTAGCGCGGGGAGTACGACTTCCCGCAGCTCCACCGGGGAAGGGGATACCCCGGCGTCGTACCGGTACCCCGCGTGGACGAGCCGCCCGCGGCCGACGGTGACACCGACGTCCGGGGCGGCCCGTCTCCGCTCAGGTCAGGCGATCAGCTCGTCGATCTGGTTGATCGCGGACGAGGCGCCCTCGACGATGCCCATGTCCAGCACCTGCTGCAGCCCCTCGGCGGACGCGAAGGTGCTCACGTAGGTCGCGCGGGTGCCGCCGTCGCGCTCGGTGAACGTGTAGACGTTCGCGGAGACCGGCAGCGCCGGGTCCGGGTTGAAGTCCAGGTCGGCGAAGCCGTCGTCGAAGGAGAAGCCCCGTGGCTCGTCGACCGTCGTGATCTGCCAGTAGCCGGCGTGCTTGTCGCCCTCCGGGCCGGTCATGAAGTAGGTGACGCGACCGCCGGGGCGCAGGTCGTGGTCGACCACGGTCGCCGGGTAGGTCGGCGGGCCCCAGACCTTCTCGAGCTGGCGCGGGTCGGCGTAGACCTGCCAGATCCGCTCCACGGGCGCGGCGAACTCGGCGGTGATGGTCAGGGTCAGGTTGTCGAGGTCGTGGCGGACGTCGGTGACAGGCATGGTTCAGCCCTCCTGGTCGGTGTTTGCCTGCTGTGTGGTGTCACATGCGATGAGGTCGTCGATGCGGGCGATGCGGCCGCGCCACACCTGCTCCAGGTCGGTGAGCAGCGACGCGACCGACCGCACCGCCTGCACGTCGCCGCTGGCCAGCTGCTCGCGACCGCTGCGTCGCTTCGTGAGCAGGCCCGCCTTCTCCAGCACGGCCACGTGCTTCTGCACAGCGGCGAAGCTCATGTCGTACCTCGCCGCGAGCGTGGAGACCGAGTGCTCCCCGGCCAGCACCCGGCGCATGATGTCGCGCCGGGTCCGGTCGGCGAGCGCGTGGAACAGGGCGTCTGCCCGGTCCTCGTCCGTCTCGGTCACGAGACCAACATACAACCAACCAGTTGTACGTTGTCAAGGCCGCGGCGTTAGTGTGTATAGTATGCGCATGGCCAGGGTCAACATCACCGTGCCCGACGAGCTGCTCTCACAGGCCCGAGCGGCCGGGCTCAACGTGTCTCGGCTGGCGGCATCGGCCGTGGCCGAAGAACTGGACCGGCTCGCCAAGATCGCTGAGCTCGATTCCTACTTGGCCGAACTGGAGGCGGAACTCGGCCCCCTGGGAGATCAGGAAGTGGCGGCTGCCCGGAAGTGGGCCGACGAGCTCAGCACCGGATCCGACCCGCACTCCGGCACGCGACCCGGGGCGGCATGACCCTCATCCTGGACGCCGGCGGAATCAGTGCGCTGGCCGGCCAACGAGCCCGCCTGACCGAGCTGAGACGGCGCGGCCTCTGGCCGGCGCAGGTACCGGCGGTCGTTCTGGCCGAAGCACTCACCGGCGACCACCGTCGCGACTTCCACACGCATCGTCTGTTGCGTGCCTGTCAGATCCGAGAGGTCGACGAACCTCTGGCCCGTGCGGCTGCCGGGCTACGGACGGCGACCGGCCGAGCCGGCACGATCTCCGCGGCCGACGCCATCGTCGCCGCGTATGCGGACAGCTGCCCCGAACCGATGGTCATCACGAGCGACCCTGCCGATCTGGCCGCACTCGCCGCACATACCCGACGTCGCATCACTGTCGCTCGAGCCTGACCGGCCCACCCCATCGCGGCGCCCCCGACAACACGGGTCATTTGACTGGTGCTCGTGCTCGGCCCTTCGGCCCAACCTGGCCGGGACAACAACAGGTGCCCTTCGGTGTACCTGAAGCACGACGAAAGGAACGCCCGTGTCCCACCATCTCGATACCCCGCTGGCCGCGCAGACTGGTCAGCTGTACCTCGACGACCTGTACGTCTTCCCCGGCGAAACCGGCACCGTGCTCATCATGAACGTCAACTCGACCATCACCGGAGCGCATGCCGAGCCTGCCTTCCACCCCGAGGCGCGCTACGAGTTCAAGCTCCATATCGACGGCGCCGCGTTCGAGGACCTCACCTACCGGATCTCCTTTGCCGAGTCCGACGCCGCCGGCCGGCAGACGCTGCGCTTGTACGCCCTGTCCGGCAACGACGCCCGCGATGATGCCGCGACAGGAGAGTTGGTTCTTGAAGGTCGCACGGGAGAGACCGCAACGGGCCCGGACGTCCGGCTATGGGCAGGCCGGACCGGCGACTCCTTCTACGTCGACCTGTCGCTGCTGGCCATGGTCAACTCGGCGGTGCGCGGCGGCACGGCGGTCGACTTGTCCCAGTGGAACCCCGTCAAGGCCGAGAACAGCTTCACCGGCACCACTGTCGAGACGATCGTCCTCGAGATCTCTCACCTGCAGCCGCAGATGGGGCCTGGTACCCGTATCGGCGTCTGGGCTGCGACCAAGCTTGCAACCGACGCAGGCGGCTGGCGGCAGATCAACCGGGCAGGGCACCCGATGATGTGGCCCATCTTCTGGCCCGACGACATCCACTTCACCAACCCGGCCAACAGCCGCCACCCCTCCCAGGACGCCGCCGTAGCCCCCGCCATCGCCGAGCTCGTCGCCGCCACCGTCGCGGCGGCCGGCACGTCCGGCGATCCTCAGGGCTACGGCGCGGCGGTGGCAGGCGTGCTGTTCCCCGATGTCCTGCCCTACGTCGTCGGATCTCCGGCGAGCTTCGGGTTCGCCGTCCGCAACGGCAGGTCGCTGGCCGACAACGCACCCGAGGCCATGCTCTCCCTCGTCACGAACACCGCCGTTCCATCCGGGCTGAGGCCGGAGGTGTCCGCTCATCTGCGCAGTGACACGTTCCCGTACGTCGTGGAGGCCTGACGGACTCAGACATCGCCGTCGCCGCCTCCCAGGGCATCACGAAGTGCGGCGCGCGTCGTCACGCCGAGCTTGGGGAAGATCTGGTAGAGGTGGCCGCCGACGGTCCTCGGTGAGAGGTAGAGCCGCTCCCCGATCTGCTTGTTCGTCAGGCCGGACGCCGCCAGCTGGGCGATCTGGAGCTGTTGTGCCGTGAGCGGTAGGGAATCGCCCGACTGTCTCACATTCCGGTGGACACCCGTGGCCCGCAGCTCGCTCCGGGCACGGTCCGCCCATGCTGGTGCGCCGAGGCGTTCGAACATCGTGAGTGCGGCGGTCAGCTGGACCCTCGCGTCCCTTGTGGCGCGGGTCCGACGCAACTGCTCCCCGTAGGCGAGCTTGACCCGGGCCAGGTCGAACGGCCAACGGTCGATCGCAGGCAGCGCGAGCGCACGTTCGAAGTGCGCTCGCGCCGCGGCGTCTGCGGCGGCGATGCCGGAGGAGCCCGCCTCGAGAAGAGCCAGTCGTGGGGACAGGGCGGCGATGTCGGCATCGCGCACCGCCCGGACGTGGCGCTCTGCGTCGGCCCCACGACCGGTCCGCACTGCCGCCTCGACGAGGTCCATCACGATCCACAGCGCGTGCGGGACATGCGAGGGCAGGACGCCCGGCGGGCTGATCTCGATCGCGTGCTCGTACGCCGACGCGTGCTCGCCCGCTGCGAGGTCGGCCAGCACGAGCGCGTGGTGCGCATAGACCCTCGCCGTACCCACGCCCCGCGGCTCCGCCCATCCGATGATCTGCTGGGCGATCTCGCGGGCATCTGCGGGACTGCCTCGCACCGCGGCGAGGAGTGCCCGGTGGTAGTGGAAGTACCAGGCGAAGAAGGTCGATCCGCGGTCCTGGCTGAGGGCCAGTCCCTCGGCGGCGAGGTCGGCCGCCTCGTCCCAGGTGCCCCGGTGGAAGTCGTCGACGCACAGATCCATGAGAGCAACGAGGTAGCGCCTGCGGGGACCGCCGAGCCGTCCTTGCCGGACCGTTCTCCACAGTGGTTCACGGATCTCGGCCAAGAGATCCGCGTACATGGCGGCACCCGCGAGGTTCTGCACGTTGGCGATATCGACCTCGTCGTGGACGACGTCCAGCGCGGCGCGCAGGCGCGGCAGTGCCTCCACACCGGTCCGTGCCGGGTCAGCGAACATGTCGATCGTGAGCGAGAGCAGCGGAGGTGGCGACGGCGACAGCCGGGCCATGCTGCTGTGCAGTGGAGCCCAGAGCTCTCCGCGCCCGCCGAAGTGGCAGACGAGGGCGAGGGTCCACAGCGCACTGATCAACTCCGGATCGTCGGGGTCGTGCCGATGGTCTGCGCTCTCGATGGCGGCCACGAGCAGACGGTGGACCGCGTCGACGGGTGTGTCGCCCTCGAGCATGACCAGAGCCGCCGCCGACGCAAAGTGCAAGGAGGCGCTCACGTTCCGGCTCACCTGCCGCCCTCGCTCCAGGAGTTCGGCGATGCTCGCCACCTCGCCCATGGCTTCGGCGCCGATGAAGGCGGCTTCCGCGAGACGGCGGCTCCGTTCGGTCGAACCCGGGCTCAGGTCCGCCGCCCGGCAGAGCATCGTCACCGCGGTGCCGGGATCTCCGCGCCGCAGGACCGAGCGGGCCGCGTCCTCGAGCAGTGCGGCGACCTTCTCGTCGGGATCGACCACGGCCTCGGCGAGGTGTCGGGCGCGGCGCTCGGGTTGATCGAGGAGCACGGCGGCCAGGCCGCGGTGTGCGCGCCTGCGTTCCTGTGCGGTCGAGACCTCCACGACAGCCGACCGGATGAGCGGATGGCGGAACACGATCCGTTGCGATGCCGCATCTACCCGTGCAAGGTCCTCCCGCTCGGCCGCGTCGAGATCGTCGAGGCCGAATCTCGCCGCGCCCGCGGCGTCGAGGACCGCAGGCTCGCCCGTGCCTTCAAGAGCCGCGGCGAGGAGGAGCTCCCGGGTGGCGGACGGCAGGCGGGTGATGCGTGCGGCGAAGATCTCCTTGAGCTGCCCGCCCAGCGGGAGGACCTCCGGCAGCGGCGCGATCGCCGACCGCTGCAGCTCGGACAAGGCCCGCGGAAGCTCGAGGAGCCCGAGCGGATTTCCTTGAGCTGTCAGTCGCACTCGGGCTTTGACCTGAGCATCGAGCTCGGGAAACCGCGTCGTCAACAGTTCGTCCGCTGCGGCGTCGGTCAGCGGGGCGATGGTCAGCACGGTGAGGCCGGACCGGTCGAAGAATCCCCAGGACTCCGTTCTCGACGCGGCCAGGAACCCGGCCCGGCTGGCAGCGAACCGGCGCGCGACAGCGCTCAGCACACCGGCGCTGGCCGCATCCAACCAGCCGACGTCGTCCACGACCAAGAGCAGAGGAACGCGCTCTGCGGCTCGCCGACAGAGCATGGCCACAGCGTCGGAGAGGAGCAACCGGTCGGCTGTGACATGAGCACCGGAGACCATCATCGTCGCGATGACGTCCTTGTGTGGAGCGCCCAGGTGCTGCACGTCGTCGAGAAGCGGGAACACCAACTGGTGAAGCGCGGCGAAGGCGAAAGCACCTTCGAACTCCGCACCGGTCACTCTGAGCACGCGCGCCCCGTCATGACGTGCCCGCGCCGCCGTTGCGGTGAGCACGGCGGTCTTGCCCACGCCGGGTTCTCCCGACACGAGCAGCGCGCCACCGTCACCGTCCGCGGCACGGCGGACGAAGTCCTGAAGGATCTCCCGCTCGTGCCCGCGTCCGACCAGGGGAGCACCTGCGGAGCCGGGCGGCGTCATCGGAGCAGCCCCCGTCCGAGCTTCGTCGTCGAAGTTCCTGTGGCTATACCGTCACCACTGTCGCCGGAACGCCGCGTTCGCCGATGAGCGACCCGAGGTCGTCAGGATCACTGGTCAGCAACTGATCGCCGGGAACAGTCAGAACCGCAAGCAAAGCATCGACCACGTCCGCGGTACCCGTCGTGGCCAGCAGCTCACCCGCCGCCCGGGCATCACCGAGATGAACAGCCCGGACATCGATCATCGCCAGCAGCCGCGCCAACCTCGCCTGCCGGGCCGAACCACGCCACGCCTGCGCCACCACCGGCGCAGAAGTCACCAACCCGGCCCCACTGCGCCGACCCAACTCGATCAACCCGGCCACCCGACGGTCATCCCGGTCGATGCCGATCAACGCGCCCGCATCCAAGACCAGATTCACGCCGCCGAGTCGCCCGCCCGACCCGGACCCGCATAAGGCACACCGGCATCCGCAGCGAGCGCCCGCAGCTCGTCCTCGTCGAACGCGCCATGCGCCGCCTGGTGCTCGGCAAGCCATGCATCGACCAGACGACCGCGCATCCAGCCCGTCAACGCCTCCGCAACAACCGCCGAGAACGACGTGCCCCGCTCCTCCGCGATGCGCTGCGCC
This sequence comes from uncultured Actinomycetota bacterium, assembly GCA_963780835.1. Lineage (GTDB taxonomy): Bacteria > Actinomycetota > Actinomycetes > Mycobacteriales > Pseudonocardiaceae > Pseudonocardia. Next base: position 38,806 of record CAWADQ010000026.1, read on the forward strand.
GCCCTCCGCAGGTCATCCGGCAGCGACACCGTCACCCGCTCCGTGCTCATACACCAAATCATACTCGCGTATGCGGCGCCGCCAACCCATGCCACGCGACATGACGAACGCACAGGTCGACAACACTCGGCCGCCCAAGCGGCCGGTTCACGCCATGATCGCCGAGATCGGTGCATGAGGTGCGCTGATGCACCACACGCACCGAATCTGGCGATCATGCGGCACATCGGGCCCCGACCATGGATCGAAGTCGTCGACGCCCGAGCGCAGACGACAACGGCGGGGCCACTTCCGTGGGCGCGCAGCTGCCCGACATGCTGCGTGCAGCGGCCGAGGGGCTGCAAGGCGCCGACCTCACCGTGCTGGACGGCGCCGAGGGCCTCTCCGGCGTCGTCGCGTCGTTGGCGGGGCAGGGCATGTCCCTGCTCGACGCGGTCCGCGGCGGCCTCGGTGGGCAGCAGCCGTCGGACACGCCGGCACTGGACGCCAAGCCCCGCTCGGTCTCCGGGAGCTGACCGAGGGAATGGTCAACCGAGAAGCTCGACGAGGCGCTGACCGATGATCGAGACACTCGGGACGGGCTCGCGGTCGAAGTAGGGCTTCTTCTCGCGGCGGAGCAGCTTCTCACCGTCCCGCGACCACGTGAAGCCGGGCTTCCGCAGCAGGGTGCGGAAGATCTGGTCCGCCCCGTCGGGATGGCGCTCGACGAGGCGACGGATCACCAGCGGCGGGATCGACTCGTCGTCCAGGTAGGCACGCAGCTGTGCCAGGTCAGCGCGGTCGCGAGCCTGGGTCGGATCGGCGAACAACGCGTCGAGGCGGCCGAAGTCGCGGTAGTAGCCAAGTCCTTCGACCTCGTCGTAGATCAGCGCGACGCTGTCGGCGTCCAGCAGCTCCTCGGGCAATCGGCCTGCATCCTCGGGGAGGCGACTCGGACGTCCGAGCGCGGCGGGCCGCCTTCCCCTTCAGTCGTGCCACCGCCTGGGACCGTATGCAGCGGTAGTACTCGCGCAACGTCTCCTGCGCCTCCAGCGGCGGGAGAACCACCAGGTCGGCGCCGACCTGGTCGATGAACGCGGCGCGCTGCTCGGCCTGGACCTCCCACGACCGCTCGGACAGCGCCGGGTTGCGACGGATCAGCACGGGGTTGGCGGTGATGTGCTCGACGGCGACCTGGGCGAGCCTGCGTCGGGCCGACGCGGCGTACATGGAGATGTGCCCGCTGATCAGCCAGTCATTGGTGGCCCGGCGGAGCGGCACGATCCGGCATACGGCGAACGTCCCGGTGCGCAGCGGGGCGAGTGCAGGGGGTCCCATGTTCGAGTGCACGCGGTACACCAGGTCGTCGAGAAGATTGTGGAGCTCGACCGCCTCGCCGTCGCCGCCGCGTACCTCGAAACACCCCTCGACGACATCGCCCCAGCCGAGCACCAACTCCCGCTCGTCGTCCGACAGGGGCGGTCGCCGTTGCGCGACGAATCGCTCGACGACGGTGCGACCGTCGGGAAGGCGGTGTTGCAGCGCAAACCGGTCCATGGCGTGCACTGCCATGCCCTCGTCCAGGTAGCCGAGATCATCGGCGGCGTCGCGGAGCAGCACGTCCAGCCACTTCCGGAAGCGTGGACTCTGGGCGAACGCCACGAGCTCACCCTTGAGGTCCGCGGCGCGGTCGATCAATTCCTCGATCGAGGCTGACGTGGTCGGCTGGGCCATCTCGCGAAACTAGCGGCCGATACCCGCCTCGACGCGGGCGACCCACCGGAGGTGTCGTCGATCGGTCTCCATCCATGGTCAACAGCACGCTTCGGCTGATCGAGCAGCGGCGTCAGTCGGTGCTGACCCAGCCGCACTACGGATAGCCACCGGCCGAGCGGGCACCATCTCCGCGGCCGGCGCCATTGTGGCCGCCAATGCAGACACCCGCCCGAGCCGTCATACAGATCGAGTGGCGGCCCGTGGGCATCGTCCTGCTCGGCGCCGCGGGCATGTTCTCCTTGGCCTTCATCGAATGATGCAGACCGCCCAACACGCACGAACGCCCAGGTCAGTGACCTGGGCGCTCATGATCTTGCTGTGGAGGTGCCGGGAATCGAACCCGGGTCCTCCGTCGCTTCACGAGGGCTTCTCCGTGCGCAGTCCGCATTGTCTCTACTCGGATCCACCGGTCGCGCGGACGAGCCGGTGTGACGATCCCAGTCGCTGTTTGCTGTTCCCGTCCACCCCGCGACCGGGCGGGCGGGTAAGTCCCCTAGCTGATGCCGGGGTCCGGGGCGGAGACACCCCCGGTCCGACAGCTACCTATCTCAGGCGGCGAGCGCGAAGGCTCGCTGCACCGGGAGGGCAGCAGTGCGACTGTCGTCGGCACTTGTTTTTTTGCGACGTCTGGTTTTCGAGATCATCGTCGCCTTCCTCGGCACGCTTCCCCTCGATCCGATTCCGGAGTCGAAACCGTTCACCCCCTTGCGCCGCCTGTGCGGCGGCTGCGTCAGGATAACGCCTGCGGCCCGGCGGATCATCCCGGATCCACGTGGCGCTGGTCCCGCTCTACCGCGCGGCGGGCCGAGCGGCGCGGGGAGCGTCACCGCAGCTCCCGCACGCGCCCCTTCGCCGCGCGCCCGTAGGCCCGTGCGATCTCCCGGTCCGAGTCGCGTTTGGCCAGGTCCTGGCGTTTGTCGTAGTCGCGCTTGCCGCGGGCGAGCGCCAGTTCGAGCTTGACCTTGCCGTCGCGGAAGTACAGCGACAGCGGCACCAGCGTCAGCCCGCCCTCACGGGTCTTGCCGATCAGCCGCTCGATCTCGTCGCGGTGCAGCAGCAGCTTGCGGTTGCGCCGCGGCTCGTGGTTCGTCCAGCTGCCGTGCGTGTACTCGGGGATGTGCAGGCCGCGCAGCCAGACCTCGCCGTCGTCGATCGTGGCGAAGGAGTCGACGAGCGACGCCCGTCCCAGTCGCAGGCTCTTGACCTCGGTACCGACCAGCGCGACCCCGGCCTCGTAGGTGTCGAGGATGCTGTAGTCGTGGCGCGCCTTGCGGTTCTGCGCGATGGTCTTGCGGCCCTGCTCCTTCACCGGTCCAGTTTACGCGTCCGGTCAGAGGCGCACGTACAGCCGCAACGTCACGTAGCCCGTCACCGCCGCCACCCCAGCGCCGATCATCAGCAGGATCGGCGAGACCCACAGGACGTCGCCGACCTCGATCGGCGGGATCACGCCGTTGCTGACGATCCCGGAGAGCAGGTCGTCGATGAACAGGAACTTGCCCACCAGGATCCCCAGCGACGCGATCACCGCGCCCACCACCCCGGTGACCACGGCCTCGATGAGGAACGGGAACTGCGTGTACCAGCGCGTCGCGCCGACCAACCGCATGACGCCGACCTCCACCCGCCGGGTGAACGCCGAGACCTGAACGGTGTTGCTGATCAGCAGCAACGCGGCGATGGCCTGCACGACCGCGACGGCGAAGGTCAGGTTGCGGACGCCGGAGAGGAAATCGAAGAGCTTGGCGACGACGTCGCGCTGGTCGATGACGTTGCGCACGCCGACCTGGCCGATCATCGCCTCGCGCACGGCCTGCGCACCGGCCTCGGGGTCGTTCAGCTTCACCCGCAGCGTCGCGGGCAGCGACTGCGGGCGCACCACCTCGGCCAGCGACTGGCCCTTGAACAGCTGCAGGTAGCGCTCGTAGGCCTGCTGCTGGCTCTCGAAGCGCACCGAGGACACCAGCGGGGAGTTCTGCAACGTCGCCTTGAGCCCGGAGCAGACGGCCTGGCTGCAGTCGGTGTCGGCGGCCGAGACGTCCGCGGTGAGCGCGACCTGCACCTCGACGCGGTCGCTGTAGAGCTGCTCGGTGCGGTCGATCGTCCGGACGGCGAGCAGCCCGGTGCCGACGAGAGCCAGCGAGATCGCCGTGGTCAGCACCATCGCGACGGTCATCGTGACGTTGCGGCGCAGGCCGGTGACGACCTCGCGGACGACGAAGTCGGTCCTCATTCCGCCTCCGCCGCGGGAAGAAGTACGTCGGCGGTTCTCATTCCGCCTCCACGGGAAGACCTAGGACGGCGGTCCTCATCAGCGGCCGACCCCGTAGACGCCCCTGACGTCGTCGCGGACCAGCTTGCCCATGCTCAGCTCCACCACGCGCCGGCGCATCGAGTCGACGATCGAGTGGTCGTGGGTCGCCATGAGGACCGTCGTACCGGTGCGGTTGATCCGCTCCAGCAGCAGCATGATGTCCTGGCTGGTGTCCGGGTCCAGGTTGCCGGTCGGCTCGTCGGCCAGCAGCACCATCGGCCGGTTCGCGAACGCCCGGGCGATCGCGACGCGCTGCTGCTCGCCGCCGGAGAGCTCGTGCGGCAACCGCTCGGCCTTGCCCTCGAGGCCGACCAGCTCCAGCACCTCGGGGACGATCTTGCGGACGGTCTGCGGCGGCTTGCCGATCACCTCGAGGGCGAAGGCGACGTTGCCGCCGACGGTCTTGTTCGGCAGCAGCCGGAAGTCCTGGAACACGCAGCCGATCCGCTGGCGCAGCCGGGGCACGCGGCGGCGCGGCAGCTTCGCGACGTCGAGGTCCGCGACCGTGATCGTGCCCCGGGTCGGGACGTCCTCGCGCAGCAGGAGCCGCAGGAACGTCGACTTGCCGGAGCCCGACGGCCCGATGAGGAAGACGAACTCCCCCCGCTCGATGTCGACCGAGACGCGGTCGAGCGCCGGGCGCGTCGAGGTCTTGTACATCTTGGTGACGCGTTCCAGGCGGATCACGACCGCGCAGCGTACTGAGTGCTACCGGGCGGCCGTCTCCTGGCTCCGGCGCCAGCGGATGCCGGCCTCGATGAAGCCGTCGATGTCGCCGTCCAGCACGGCGCTCGGGTTGCCGACCTCGTGCTCGGTGCGCAGGTCCTTGACCATCTGGTACGGGTGCAACACGTAGGAGCGCATCTGGTTGCCCCACGACGAGCCGGTGTCCTTGAGGGCGTCCATCCTGGCCTGCTCCTCCTGGCGCCGGCGCTCGAGCAGCTTGGCCTGCAGCACCATCATCGCCGAGGCCTTGTTCTGCAGCTGGCTGCGCTCGTTCTGGCAGGAGACGACGATGCCGGTGGGCAGGTGGGTCAGTCGCACGGCGGAGTCAGTGGTGTTCACGCCCTGGCCCCCGGGCCCGGACGAGCGGTAGACGTCGACGCGCAGGTCCTTCTCGTCGACGTCGACGTGGTCACTTGTCGCCACGACCGGGGCCACCTCGACGCCGGCGAACGAGGTCTGCCGGCGGCCCTGGTTGTCGAACGGCGAGATGCGCACCAGCCGGTGCGTGCCCTGCTCGACCGACAGCGTCCCGTAGGCGAACGGGGCGTGGACCTGGAACGTCGCCGACTTGATGCCCGCCTCCTCCGCGTAGGAGGTGTCGTAGACGTCGATGCCGTAGCCGTGGCGCTCGGCCCAGCGCAGGTACATGCGCATGAGCATCTCGGCGAAGTCGGCGGCGTCCACCCCGCCTGCCTCCGAGCGGATCGTGACCAGCGCCTCGCGGGCGTCGTACTCGCCCGAGAGGAGCGTGCGGACCTCCAGGCTCTGGATGTCGTCACGCAGCTTCAGACGCTCAGCGTCGGCGTCGGCGAGCGACCCCGCGTCAGCCTCCTCCTCGGCGAGCTCGTAGAGCACCGGGAGGTCGTCGAGACGGCGGCGCAGCTCGTCGACGCGCCGCAGGTCGCCCTGGGCGTGCGACAGCCGGCTGGTGACCTTCTGCGCGGCCTCGGGGTCGTTCCACAGGTCCGGGAGGCCCGCCTGCTCCGACAGGTCCGCGATCTCGGCGCGCAGCGCGGGCAGGTCCGTGACCGCCTCGATGCTCTCCAGCGTGGTGGAGAGGTCTTTCAACTCGGCTGCGACGTCGGGGTTCACAACGGTCCAGGGTACCCACGTATGTCCGAGGAACCCCACGCATGTCCGAGGAGCCGACGGGCGGTGGAGGTCAGTCGAGCGGGATCGCGTCGAGCAGCTTGACCATGGCCCGGTTGTGGGCGACGGCGAAGTCCGCGACGGCCCGCCGGTACGGGTCGTCCTCGGCGCGGGCGGCGGCCCGCGCCGAGGCCAGCCGGGCGCCGAACGTGTCGCGGTTGCAGCGGACGAGCTCCTTGCGCTCGTCAGGGGGGATCGCGCCGGCGTGCAGCAGCCGCAGGACGAGCGGGCTCCGCAGGGACTCCGAGCCCCCGCCCGACGCCAGCCAGGCCGCGAACGCCCGCCGGCCCGCCGCCGTGATCACGTACTGCTGCGACGCCCGCGGCCCCTGCTCGCCCAGCTTGAGCAGCCCCGCCTCGGTCAGCGCCGGAAGCTCGCGGTACACCTGGCTGCGGGTGACGGAGAAGAAGGACCCGAACCGGCCGTCCGCAGCGGACACGAGCCGGCCGCCGGACATCGGGCCGTCGTGCAGGAGACCGAGCAGGGCGGCGGCGGTCGCGTTGATTACTGGCGCTCTCCCCCGGGGCGTCATTCCATAACGGTGACACGGGACCGCGTGGTTCGCCCGATGACGCGCCTCGGGGTCACCGACCCGTGAGGCGCGCCCGCAGCCGCTCGAGCGAGGCGTCGTCGAGCCCGTTCGCCCGCAGCCAGCCCACCGCGCCGTCGGAGCCGTCGCGGCCGTGCGCGTCGTCCAACCGGGCCAGCACCGTCGCGATCACCTCGGCCCGGGGCAGGTGCGGGGTGAGGTCGGCGGGCATGTCCCGGCCCAGCGCCGAGGTCCACCGCCGGAACATCGCCTCCACGTGCTGCGCCGACAGCGCGTAGTCCGCGATCACCGCCTCGCGCTCGACCCCGACCGCGTCGAGCACGAGGGCGAGCAGCACGCCCGTCCGGTCCTTGCCCGCGGCGCAGTGCACGAGCGTCGGGCCGGCGTCGGAGTGGCCGAGCAGGCGCACGGCCTGCACGACGTTCTCCGTCCGGTCGACCAGGTAGCCGAGGTAGGCGCGCAGCAGCGGGTCGGAGTCGTCACCCGACTCGGGGAGCGCGGTGCCGTCCTCGGGGATGAAGCTCAACGGGACGGTCTCGACGCCACGCGCCGCCACCGCCGTCGGGCCGTCGCGGTCGATCTCCCGGGCGGTCCGCAGGTCGATCACGAGGCGCAGGCCGACGACGTCGACGAGGTGCGCCACGTCGTCGTCGGTGAGATAGCGGAGGCTCGCGCTGCGCAGCAGTTCGCCGTACCGGGTCCGGCCACCGTCGCGAAGGGGCAGGCCGCCGGCGTCGCGGACGTTGTCCAGCCCCTCGAGCTGCACCCAGCGGTCCGGCTCGGTGTCCTGCACGGTCTCCTGCACGGCGTCGCCCACGACACGACACTAGCCACTGCGACCCGCCCGGGTCCGACCTCGACCGCCGCCACGGGGCCTGTCGCACAGCGTGACATTTCGGCGCCGATCCCGCCGACCAGCGCGAACGCCACCGGTCGTGCGCGACGACCGTTCGGCGCTGCTCACGCGGCTCGACCACGGCCCGGTCCGACCCGACGAACGGCAAAGGCGTTGCGCCGAACGACGTAACGCCTCCTTGTTCCGACTCCGCCACTTGCCTACAGTCCTGTACCGAGCGTCACGACTCGACCACGTTCACAGCAGAGCCGGACTCCCCACCGGCTCCCCGGGCCCTCCCCACCCGGTGTGCTCGTGGCCCGGGTCGCTCCCCCGCGCTGGAAGGACAAGTCTCGTGGCTGGTCACCGCTCCCCGAGTGGTCGCCGTGCGCAGACGGCCGTCGTGGTCCGCGATCGCGCCGCGCACCGGGCGCCGTCGGACGGCCGGCGCCGCGTGCAGGTCGTCGCCGCGGCCGCCACGCTCGGTGCGGTCGCCGCCGGTACGGCCACGACCTTCCTGTCCGGCGCCCCGGCCGCCGCGGACCCGACCCCTGCCGTGGCGGACAAGGCCGACGCGACGCCCAACCCGATGCTCGCGGCGAGCGCCGGCGTGCTGCAGCCCGCGGAGCGGATCCGGGCGCTGACCGCACCGTCCTCGATGCTGCCCGTCGCGTACCGCTTCGACGGCGCCGACGCCACCGAGCAGCGGGTGGCGTCGGTGCAGAAGGCGAGCCGGCTCGCCGAGCAGCTCGCTGCCGTGCACGCCGAGCAGGCCCGGATCCAGCGCGTGATCCGGGCGGGCGGGCTGGACGGCTGGATCGCCGAGGCGCTGCAGGTGATGGGGCTTCCGCAGCGGCTCGCCCCGGGCGTCAAGAAGATCATCCTGGCGGAGTCGGGCGGCAACCCGCAGGCGATCAACACCTGGGACAGCAACGCGGTGCGGGGCACGCCCTCGCGCGGGCTCATGCAGACGATCCCGTCGACGTTCACCACGTACGTGCACCCCGAGCTGGCCGACCGCCCCATCACGGACCCGGTGGCCAACATCACCGCTGGTGTCCGCTACATGATCGACCGCTACGGGATGGAGACGGTCGCGGCGGGCGGCCGCAGCGACGGCCTCGGCAGCTACGTCGGGTATTAAGGTACGACCGGTGGGGCCACCGGGGTGCCCGGTGGGGGCGGGTCGGGCTCGCGAGGGTCGGGTGCCCGCGGATCCGGCGCCACGTCGTCGTCGGCGGTCGCGCGCAGCTGCGCGAAGGTCGCCCACGCCACGGCCACCATCGGTACGGCCACCACGGCCCCGATGATCCCGGCGAGCACGGTGCCGGACGCGACGGACACCGCGACGACCACCGGGTGCAGCTTCACCGCCCGGCTCATGATCACCGGGTGCAGCACGTGGCCCTCGATCTGTCCGATCACCACGATCAGCACGAGCACGGCCAGCGCCGTCAATGGGCCGCGGCCGGCCAGGGCCACGAGCGTCGCGATCCACAGCGCGATGGGGGCACCGATCAGGGGGATGAACGCGCCGAACAGGACGAGCAGGGTCAGCGGCAGCGCCAGGGGCACCTTGAGCAGGAACAGCGCGATCCCCACCAGGGTCGCGTTCGACACCGCGACGATCACGACGCCCCGGGTGTAGCCGGCGAAGGCCGTCCACCCGGCCCGGCCGGCGGCGTCCCAGCGGGGGCGGCGCACCGGGAGCTGGCCCAGCACCCAGCCCCACAGCCGCTCACCGGAGTGCAGGAAGAACAGCGAGCAGAACACCGCGAGCGCGAGGCCGGCGAACAGCTCCGCGACGACGCTCGCCTCCCCGGCGGCCTGCGCCGCGAGCTCGCCACGGTTCGCCGCCAGCCACGCGAACGCCTGGTCGGTCAGCCGCCGGAGCTCACCCGCCGGCAGCCCCAGCGGCGGCCCCGACAGCAGCCTCTCGATCTCGCGGATGCCGGTGGCGAACTGCCCGATCAGCCGGCCGAACTGCCCGACCGCGGACGTCGCGACGAAGGTGACGACCGCCCCGACCACGATGATCGCCTGGATGACGGCGATCGCCACCGCCGCCACGCGGGGCATCCACCGGGCGAGCAGGTCGGTCAGCGGGCGGAGCAGGGCGGTGATCAGCAGACCGACGAACACCGAGATCGCGACGAAGTGCAGCCGCCCCAGCGCCACGAACACCAGGTAGACCGCCACGGCGACGGCGACGGACCGCCAGGCGTACCCGGCCGCGACGCGCAGCCCATAGCGCACCGCCTCGTCCGGGTCGGGCCTGCGGGCGGCGGGTCGGGCGGCACCGTTCGCGATCGGCCGCCCCGACGGCGGCTGCGGACCGGGCCGCGGCACACCGGGCCTGCGCACGCGCAGGCGCGTCGGTGGCCGCCGTCGGCCCGGACCGGGTCGAAGACCCGTCATCGCCCGCATTTCCTCACGGCATCCCCCTGCTCGCATGGGTGTCGCCCGCTGCGAGGCAGTCTCGCACCCATCCCCTTCCTCGGCCTGCGTCGTCGGGCCCATACTGCGGTCCGTGACGGCGGACGCCTGGCCGGCCAGAGCACTGCCACCACCCCCCCCTCCCCCCCCCTTCCCCGCGACGGCCTGAGCCGGCGCGCTGCCTAGGTCACCACCCGTAGCCGTCGAGCACGGCCTCGATCCGGGGGACGTAGCGCTCGCCGAAGTGGCGCAGGTTCACCAGCAGCTTGTGCAGCTGCAGGGCCGGGCGGCGGTGTGGGTAACCCGCGTCCGGCGGCCACTCCTGCCGGTAGGCCTCGTGGAACTCCGCGGGCAGGTCCGCCATGTCCATGAACGCCAGCTCCAGCTCGCGGTCGACGTAGGCCACCGCCGGGTCGACGAGCCAGCGCCCGCCGACGACGTTGCCGGTCCACAGGTCGCCGTGGGTCAGCGACACGGGCGGGCGCTCGGGGAGCAACTCCGGCAGCGGCCCGGCGCAGGCCCGCTCCAGGCGACGGCGCAGCGCGTCGGGGACGGCCGGGTCGGCCAGGTGCACCCGCACCCGGTTCGCGACGTAGAAGTCGTTCCACCTGTCGTGCCATCCGTTGTGCTGGGTGATGCGGCCGCCGGAGTTGTCACGGTGCCAGCCGAACCGCGGGCCGGTGGTGCGGTGCAGCCGCGCGACGGCCCGGCCCAGGCCGGCCCAGTCCGGCGACCCGGCCACACGCTCGAGGACGAGCAGGTCGCCCGTGGCGGCCAGCACCGACGGGACCGGGGCCCCCGCCCCGGCCAGGGCCGCGAGCCCGTCGGCCTCGACCTCCGCCGGGTACGGGCAACGCTTGACCACCACCCGGCGGCCGTCGGCGAGCGTCCCGCCGAGCACGGTGCAGACGAGCCCGCCGTGCAGCGGCTCGGCTTCGGTGAGCGGCGGCAGGTGGGCGGGCCAGCCGGGGACGTCCACGCGCGCAGCCTGCCCGAGAATGGTGGGGGGCGCGTCGCGGACCGGTTGCACCGGTCAGGGGCGCCGGACATGCTGGCATCGGCGCGGACCCGGGAGGTAAGGGCGTGGAGTCGCCGTTCGTCGGGGACAGCGAGATGGCGCGGCGCATGCGCGAGGTCGACTGGGTCGGTACGCCCCTCGGGCCACCGGCGGGTTGGCCGCCCGCGCTGCGCACGGCCGTCGAGCTGCTGCTGCGCTCGCAGCTGCCGATGTACGTCGCCGCGGGCCCGCGGTGGTCGCTGCTCTACAACGACGCCTACGCCCCGATGCTCGGGGCACGGCACCCGGACGCGCTGGCTGCGGCGTTCGCGGACGCCTGGCCCGAGGTGTGGCCGGGTCTGCAGCCCGTGCTGGCGGACGCGCTCGCCGGCAAGGCGGTCTTCCAGGAGGACCTGCCGATGCTGCTGGCCCGCCGCGGCTGGCCGGAGGAGGCGTGGTTCACCTACTCGCTGAGCGCGATCGGCGGCGAGGAGCCCGGCGCGGACGGGGTGTTCTGCGCCTGCACCGAGACCACGGCGCAGGTCGTCGGCGAGCGGCGGCTGCGGGCGCTGGGCGAGCTCGCCGAGCTGGGCAGCGCGACGGACGTGGAGGCGGCGGGGGCGGCGGCCGTCGAGGTCCTGTCGCGCTACCGCGCGGACGTCCCGGCCGCACTGCTCTACCTGCTCGGCGACGACGGCGCGCGCCTGGTGGCCGCCGAGGGCGTCGAGCCGGGCGGCGCGCTGGCCCCGGAGACCGTCGACGACGACGGGTTCTGGGCGCCGGCGCTGCGCGAGGTGGTGGCGTGCGAGCACAGCACGGTCGTCGAGGGCCTCGCCGCCACCTTGCCCGAGGGGCGGCTGCCCGGCGCGGGCCCGCTGCATCCCGGGCTGCTCGGCGGCGAGCGGCACGACGAGAGTCCGTTCGACGCGGCCGTCGTCCTACCCGTTCGCATCGGCACCGGCGGGCCCGCCGCTGTGCTGGTCGCCGGCGTGAGCCCATACCTGCCGCTGGACGAGGAGTACCGGGCGTTCCTCGAGCTGGTCGGCCATCACCTGTCCACGGCGGCGACGGCGGCGGACGCATTCGCGGCCCAGCAGCGGCGCGCCGAACACCTGGCCGAGCTTGACCGGGCCAAGACGGCGTTCTTCGCCCGGATCAGCGACGAGTTCCGCACGCCGCTCACGCTCGTGCTCGGGCCGGTCGCCGAGCTGCGCGACGCCGCGCCGCCCGGTTCGGGCCTGCGCACCGATCTCGAGCTCGTGCACCGCAACGCGCAGCGCCTGCGACGGATGGTCGACCGGCTGCTGGAGCTCTCGCGGCTGTACGCGGGGCAGGTCGACCCGCACTTCGAGCCGGTCGACCTCGCGGCACTCACGGCCGGCCTCGCCGGGATGTTCCGGGCCGCGGCCGACCACGCCGGGCTCACCCTCGAAAGCTGGACTGCCCGGACCTCGGCGAGGCCGTTTTCGTCGACCGGTCGATGTGGGAGCAGGTGGTGGTCACCCTGCTCGCGCGGGCCGTCGCCGTCGCCGTCGCCACCACCGGGCGGATCACGGTCGCCCTGGGCCGCGAGGGTGGTTCCGCGGCGCCGAACAACGCGACCACCGGCACGGCTGCGACGCCGCCGGACGACGGCGTCGGGCCGGCGCTGGTCGCCGAGCTGGTGGGGTTGCTCGGCGGTTCGGTGACCACCGATCCGGTGGCCACCGATCCGGCGGATGGCGGATCCACCGTGACCGTGGCGGTGCCGCTCGGCCGCGACCACGTGCCACCGCGCCCCCCGGGAGGCGCGGTGGACGACTCCGGGCCGATGCGAGTCGCGTCCGTCACCGAGGCGCTGTGGTGGCTCCCGGAGCCCGACGTCGGGGATCCGCCGTCCGCCGTCCCGCCGGACAACCCCGACGCGGGCCGCATCCTGGTGGTCTACGACCACGCGGACATGCGCGCCTACCTCATGCGGCTCCTCGGCCGCACGCACCACGTCGAGGCCGCGACGGACGGGGCGGCCGCGCTGGTCGCGGCCCTGGCCGACCCGCCCGATCTCGTGCTCGCCGACGTCTCGCTGCCGGCGCTGAGCGGCCTGGACCTGCTCACAGCGCTGCGCGGTGACCCGCGCACCTCCCTGGTGCCGGTGGTGCTCATGTCGGCGCGGGCCGGACCGGAGGCCGCCGTCGAGGGTCTGGGCGCCGGCGCCGACGACTACCTCGTCACCCCGTTCTCGGCCCGCGAGCTGCGGGCGCGCGTCGACGGCCGGGTCGCGCTCGGCCGGGCGCGCCGCGAGGCCGAGCGCC
>CAWADQ010000027.1:0-83326 GCA_963780835.1 uncultured Actinomycetota bacterium
GCGACCGGCACCACCGGTGCCGTCGTCATCGGCGGCCGGCTCGGCCTCTACCGCGCCCTCGCCGACGGCGCCGCGACCCCGGAACGGTTCGCCGAGCGGACCGGATGCCACCCGCGCTACCTCACCGAGTGGCTGCGCGGGCAGGCCGCCGCCGGCTACGTCACCTACGACCCCGCGACGGGCGAGTTCTCACTCACCCCCGAGCAGGCCTTCTGTCTCGCCGACCCGAACGGCCCCGACCTGCCCGCGGCGTGCCTCACCGTGCTCGGCTACCTGCGCGCCGAACCGCGCATCACCGAGGCGTTCCGGACCGGCGAGGGAGTCGGCTGGCACGAGCACGACGACGACGTCTTCGTCGGGTGCGACGCGTTCTACCGGCCCGGCTACGTCACCGAACTGGTGCCGAACTGGATCCCCGCGCTGGAGGGCGTCGTCGAGAAGCTGACGGCCGGGGCGCGGGTCGCCGACGTCGGCTGCGGTCTCGGGTCGTCGTCGGTGCTGCTCGGCCAGGCCTACCCGCGGAGCACGGTCGTCGGCCGGGACTACCACGCGCAGTCGATCGAGCTGGCCCGGAAGAAGGCCGCGGAGGCGGGTGTCGCGGACCGGGTCACGTTCGAGGTGGGCACCGCGCAGACCCTCGCGGGCACCGGCTACGACCTGGTGACCACCTTCGACTGCCTGCACGACATGGGCGACCCGCTCGGCGCCGCCCGCCGGATCCGCGCGGCGCTGGCGCCGGACGGCACCTGGCTGGTGGTCGAGCCGAACGCCGCGGACACCGTCGAGGGCACCCTCAACCCGGTGGGCAGGCTGTACTACAACGGCTCGCTGTTCCTCTGCCTGCCCAACGCGCTGTCCCAGCCCGGCGGCTACGCCCTCGGCGCGCAGGCCGGCGAGGCCGCGGTCCGGGAGATCGCCGCCGAGGCGGGCTTCACCCGGTTCCGGCGCGCGGCGGAGACCCCGTTCAACCTGGTGTACGAGATCCGGCCGTGAGCCGCTTAGCGGGGAAGTTGACGATCGCCAACGCCGGCGGGCAGCTGGTCGGTCCGCGGCTCCGGCGTCGGGAGCCTGCCCTGCAGGAACTGCCCGCTGAGGAAGTCGTCGGCGTCGAAGAGGGCCTGCGGCGCGACCTGCCCGTCGTAGGAGAAGCGGTCGATGACGTAGGGCAGGCCGTCGCTGCCCAGCACGGACGGCCCGTCCATGAGGTGGAAGTGCATGTGCGAGGCGTTCGCGTTGCCGGTGTTGCCGAGCTTCGCGATCACCTGGCCCTTCGTCACCCGATCGCCCGGTTTGACCAGCAGGGAGCCCTTCTGCAGGTGGGCGTAGAACGCGTAGGCGCCGCCGCCGATGTCCTGCACGATGTTGTTGCCGTCGACGGTCTCGACCGTGATCTTCGGTCCGAGGACGGGGTCGGCGGCGGGCAGGACGCCCGGCGGGTTCGGGTCGAGCGTGTCGAGCGTCGTGGTGATCGTCCCGTCCGCGACCGCGTAGATGGGGGCGCCGTAGTCGACGTAGCTCTCGTTCTTCGTCCGGTCGCCGGTGTAGAACTCGCCGTTCTCGTTGGCCTGCTTCCAGTCGATCGCGAACCGCTGGCCGTTGACGAGCATCCCGTTGAACGTGCTGAGCGAGGTGCGGTGGGGGAATCCCGGCAGGCAGCACCCGTTGAGCGCGACCCAGCGGTCGCCCTTCACCGGACGGCCCGATGACCCGGGGCGTGCCGGCCGCGACGTCCAGCGGCGCGGCGAGGTAGTCGACGGGGGCGGGTGTCGGTGGAGCCCGGGTTGATCGCGCCCGCGCCGTGGAGGCGGTGGAGGACGGCCTTCGGGGCCTTGTCCAGGGAGTCGAGGGTGAAGTCGACGAACAGCGCGCGTGACTCCTGCGCCGGGATGCCGGCGTCGGTCGCCGGGGCCGAGGGCAGCCGCCGCAGCCGGTTGCAGTCGCCGTACGGGCAGTCCGGCGCGACCAGGGCGGTCCCGGAGTACGACGCGAGCACGGTCGCGGGCGTGGCGGCGTCCACGACGTCGACCCGCTCGATCGTGGCCGGCACGCGCGATGCGTTGGTCAACTCCAGGTCGTAGACGATGTGGTACTTGCCGTCCGACGTGAGGAAGGGGAACGTCGCCGCGCTCAGCGGGCGCACCGTGATCGCGGTGAAGGCGTCGGGCACCCTGATCTCGGTGGCGCTCGCGGTCGCGCTTGCGGTCGCGGACGGCGGTGCCGCCGTGCTCGGTTGCGGTGTCGCCACGTTCGCCGTGCCCGGTGCCGGTGAGCACCCGACCAGGACGATCCCGGTGGCGAGGACCGCCGCCGCCGTGAGCCGATGTCGGACGGTCGGGTTCGCGCGCGTCGTGCCCATGTCGCTCCTCGGAGGTCGTCGGAGGACCGTGCGCGGGCGTCGGTGACATCGCGGCGTGCGTGCCGGTCGATCACAGGGTCGCGCGGGATCCGCCGCGGGACAAGATCCAAGTTCGGTATCCGCCGGACACAAATGGATGTATCAGGAGCGGGGGGTGCAGCGATCTCCTCGGCACGGGTGCGACAGCGGTCGCCCCGGCCGCCCCCACCCCCCGGAGCCCGGAGTGAGCACACTCGTCGTCGTCCTGGTCGTCACCGTCGTCGTGGCGGTGGCCGTCCTCGGCTGGATCGTCGCGACCTACAACGGCCTGGTCCGCAGGCGCAACGGCGTCACCAACGCCTGGTCCCAGATCGAGGTGCAGCTCAAGCGCCGCTACGACCTGGTGCCCAACCTCGTCGAGACCGTCCGCGGGTACGCCACCCACGAACGCCAGACCTTCGACTCGGTCACCGCCGCCCGCGCGGCCGCCGTCGCCGCGCAGGGTCCCGCCGAGCAGGCGAAGGCGGAGAACGCGCTGAGCGCCACCCTGCGCAGCCTCTTCGCGGTGAGCGAGGCCTACCCGCAGCTGCAGGCGAGCCGGAACTTCGCGGACTTGCGGCCGAGCTGTCCGACACCGAGAACCGCATCGCCTACTCGCGGCAGTACTACAACGACGCCGTCCTGACCTACAACAACAGCGTCCAGACCGTCCCGACCAACATCGTCGCCGGCATCGGCGGCTTCACGCCGCGCGAGTCGTTCGAGGCGCCCGACGAGGAGCGCCGCCCCGTCCAGGTCCGCTTCTGACGCGGCGATGAACCTCGCCGCAGTGAGTTTCAGCGGGCTGCTGCCGGGCCAGGGCGTCGCCGTGGCGGTGGCGGGCATCGGCCTCGCCGCCTGGTTCGGGCTGCTCGGGCTGGTGGCCCTGGCGACGCGGTCGCCGAGCCCGCGGCCCGGGCCGCCCGCGGATCCGAACCGGCTCGAGTCCGAGTCGCCCGCGCTCGTCGACCTCGTCACCGGCGGGTGGAAGCTCTGCGAGGAGGCGGCTGCGGCGACCGTGCTCGACCTGGCCGCCCGCCGGGTCGTGTCGGTCGAGGAGATCGGGCCCGAGCTGTCCCTCGTGCGGCTGGGTCGCGGCGAGCCCACCGGCCTCAACTCCTACGAGCAGATGGTGCTCGACCACCTGCGCCGGCTCGCCACGCCCGACGGCGTCGTCGCCACCGGCGCGCTGGCCGAGGGCAACCGGCAGCTGAAGAGCTGGTGGAAGAACTTCACGCACGCGGTGATCGAGGAGGCCCGGGCGCGCGGGCTGTCGCAGCGGCGCTGGACCCCGTTCCACCGCACCGTCCTGTCGGTCGGGGCGGTGCTGCCCGGGATCCTCGTGGCGGTCGGGTTCCTGCTGGCCCCCCAGAAGGACGGCGACGACAGCATCTTCGGCTCGCTCGGCGCGGGTTTCGTCGTCTGGGCCGTGCTCGTCATGATCTCGGAGAAGTTCAACGGCGAGCGAGGGACCGCGCTGGGGGTCGAGGTCGCCGGCCGCTGGCTCGGCCTGCGTGAGCAGCTCGCGAGCGGGCGGTTCGGCGAGCAGCCCGCCGCGGCCGTGACGATCTGGGGTCGCCCGCTCGCCTACGCCGCGGCGCTCGGACTCGCCCCGCGAGCCGTCGTGAGCCTGCCGATCGCCTCCCCGGCCGACGACCGGCGCGCCTGGTCCGACTACGGCGGCATGTGGCACGTCGTGAACGTGCAGTACCGCGGCCGCGGGCCGCTGGGCTCCGTGCTGCGCGGCCGCACCGTCTGGTCCGGTCTCTTCGCGGCGGCGGTCGTCGGCTTCGCGACGTTCATGGTCTCGTTCATCGCTCTGCTGCTGACGGGCGCGCTGCTCGACATCGGCCCGGACGACCCGATCGCCGCGGCCCGGCTGATCGCGCTGACCGTCGCGGCCGTCCTCGTGGTGATGGCTCTGACCGATCTCGTCTCGCGGCCCGAGGTGCGCGGCCAGGTCGTGCGCAAGCGCCGGTACGCCCGCAACAGCGGCAACGACAACCCGAAGTACCGCCACTGGATCGCGATCGACGAGGGCACCAGCCGTGAGGTGCGCGCCTTCGGGATCGAGGAGGAGCGCTGGCTCCGCCTGCAGGAGGGGGACGTCGTGACCGCCCGCGTCGGGAAGCGGCTGGGCCACATCTACGACGTGGAGGTCACCACCCCGTCGCGGCACCGCGGCGCGGCGTCGACGCCGCCGGGGGCGTCGTAGCGAGAGGTCGGTGCCACCGCGGTGAAGAGGAGCTGGCCGGGTTGGCCGGGCGCGCGCTGCCCGTGTCGGCGGGAGCGCCCGCAGGGCGGCATCTGCCGGGACGTCGGGCTCGGCAGCGCGGGACCCTCGCTGACCGACCGTCGCTGATCGCCCTCGGCCTCTGCGGTGGATCGCCCACGGGCATATCACCCGTCGACGACGCCACCGTGGGGCTCGACAGCAGCGTGCGGCACCGTTGCGCGCCCACAGTCACGGTGCTGCAACCAGATGCGGCAACGCTCGTCTTCGTGGTCGTTGTTCGAAGTCCACCCATTTCGGCGGAATGAACTCAGGCAATCCGTCGCGGATCCGGACGATCCATTCCGTGGAATGGATCTGCCGGTGATGAACGCCGCGCAGAGCATGACGAGGTTCGACGAGTCTTGGTCTCGCCGCCCGCGTTCCCATGGCTTGAATGTGGTGGACAATCGCACCAGGACGGCGGGACGGCCGCAGCCCGGGTGGGCACATCCGAGATCTCGGGCGGCTACCGCACGACGGAGCCCGTCGGGGATGGTGCGGGTGGCCCGGCCGACGTCCAGGGGCTGGCCCGCACCGTTCATGACGACGGGAACGACGGCCGCGTCGCAGCAGAGCATCCGCAGCGCCTCCGGCGCCACCGGGCCGCCGAAGTCGAGGCAGCCGGCGCGGGCTCGATTCTCCAGGTCGTCGAGTCGGATCAGCACGTTGACGTGCGGGCGGTGCCCGCCGCACTGGGGGACGTCGCCGTGGTCGAGGACGTAGCCGCACACCGCGGCCAGCGCCTCGGCCTGCCGCTCACCCGCGCTGCCGGTCGTCGTCGGCGGTCAGCGGCTTCGGGCATGGGCGTCGATCACCGTGGCGATCGCGTCGAACATGGCGGCGTCGTCGAACCGGCCCTCGAGCTCCCCGCCACCGTCGGGCAGTCGGGTCAGGAACAGCTCGTTGGTCTGCGCGGGCGGGCGGTCGTCGGGTTCCTCGCCGTCCTGGTCGAGCAGTTCGACCAGCGCCGTGCCCCAGTTCTGCAGCTCCGTGGGGGTGTACAGCTCGGCCTTCGCCGCGAGCTGCTCCTCCGCACCCGCCCACTGCTGTGGCGACAACCGCCCGGCGGCCCTGCGTCCCGAGCACCCGGGCGATCACCTCGACATGCCGCAAGCCCACCCGGGCCGCCGCGAACACCTGCGGCAGTCGCCGGCAGCCGGGCCGGGCAGCACCGCCCCGTCGAGCCCGGTCCGCGGCGTGACCTGCTCCGCGGCGACCACCCGGCGGCGGGAATCGATGCGCTCGAAGCCCAGCAGGTCGCTCAACGCGGCCGCCGGGGAGGTGTAGCCGCTTCTCCGCGAAGACGCCGCGGCGGTCCAGCGCGGCCACCGCATCGACGGTGACCCGGTCCAGCCGGCGCACCACCGCGGCGCAGGTGGTCAGCAGTGCCACCAACTCCGCGTCGTCTGCCCGATCGCCCGACCGTCTCGAGCACCGCGTCGGCTGCGTGCATCAGCAGGTGCTGCGCGGCGGCGGACGGGCTCTCGGTCACGCGCTCATTCTCGCAACCCCGACCGACAATTCCGGGGCCTCGGCCGCCGTCCCGATGAAGATTCTTTCCCGATTCACGGAGAGGTCAGGACCACGAATCCGTCCCACCTGTCCTACGCGCCGAACTCGACAGTCCAACAATGAGCGGAATGAGCACGACGAGCCGGGCGAAGCGGCTTCAGTGCTTCCAGAACCTCGCTGAGACCTGTCGCAGCTCGCCGGAAGGCAGCAGCCAATCCAGCGCGACGATGGCGGCGAGGACAGCAATCGCGACGGCTGGCGCGAGGAGTCGCGGGAACGCGAGCCCGAACAGGGCGACCGCAGCGACGAGGGCGAGGAGCGCCGTGAGCAAGACGGCCTCGCGGCGGGACGCGGACCGTTCGCGGTCCGCGGATTCGGTGGCAGTGGACGCAGCTGCGGGCGACGTGGCCGCCCTGGCGTGGTTGTCGGTCTCGGCAGTGGTGGATGTGGTCATGGTCTCTTCCTCGGCTGGTCCGGGGCTTCGTTCCCTGGTGCCTCCACGGTCGCGCTGGAAGCGCTTCCGGCACCGTCGGTCGACCGGCCCATCTCAGGGTCGAATCGGGTGTCCCCCTATCGGCGGAGGTCGGGTTCCACCAGGTCACGGCGATCAAGAAGCGGCGCCGGCGTCCGGGTCGACGCCTCGGGCTACGGTTCTGCGGTGACGAGGCTGGGCCACGTGATCCTCTACGTGTCCGACCTGGAGGCGTCCGTGCGGTTCTACCGCGACGTGGCCGGTCTCCCGCACCGGTTCACCGACGCGGGCTACGCCGAGTTCGGGACCGGGCCGACGCGGCTGGCGGTCTACGAGCGCCGCCGCGCGGAGTGGCTGACCGGGCATCCGGTGCACCCCGGGCCTGCGGGCGAGATCGTGCTCGTCGTCGACGACGTCGACGCGACGGCGGCCGCCCTGCGCGCGCGGGGCGTCCCGCTGCTGAGCGAGCCGGCTGATCGGCCCTGGGGCCACCGCACGCTGCACGTCGCGGACCCGGACGGGTTCGTGGTCGAGTTCGCGCAGGAGATCCCGCGCGCCCGGTCGCGACGCGAGGGGGAGGACTCGGCGTCCGACGGCGCCACAGGGCCGGCCTGATCGCCGTGAGCGGTGCACCAGGGTCGCGCGGGCAGCAGTGAGGCACCGCTCGCGGCGATCTCGCAGCCGTGCGGCGACGCTCGCGGCGATCACCCCCAGCCGGGCTGGCTGCCGTGACCACCACGAACCGACTCCGCGCGGCACCACCTCCTACGACGTTGCGTGGCGTCAACTGCCGGCGACCGCGAGCGCGGCGAAGCCGTTCCGCCACGACGGGTGCCGCGGGCTCCAGCCGAGCTGTCGGGCGCGGTGGTTGTCCGCTCCGCGGGCGCCGGCCGTCCGGGACGCAGCGTGCCGGGGTGGGGGCGCACCGACCGCGGCGCAGAAGGCAGGGACCCAGTCCCGGCCGGCGGCCGGCTCGTCGTCACACACGTTGACGGGTCCCGACGGCCAGGCCAGGGCGTCGACCGCGGCGGTCGCGGCGTCGTCGACGTGGACGAAGCTGGCGATGCTCTCGTCGGCGACCAGCTCCCCGGCGCGGGCGCGGTCGGCCATCATCCCGTCCGGCGCGTACCAGGTATCGGGCCCGTAGAACAGCCCGTAGCGCAGCACGACCCACTCCGCCAGCTCGGCCACGGCGGACTCCAGCTCGGGCACCCCGCGCAGGTCCGGTCGAAGCGGCGTGTCCTCGGTTGCCGGCCCGGGGCCGTCCTCGTAGCCGAAGGCGATGCTCTGCGCGACGATGCGGCGCACCCCGGCCGCGTGCGCGGCGTCGACCAGGTTCCTGGTGCCGACCACGCGCAGCCGGGCATTCGCCCCGAGGTCCGCGCCGGCGAGGTCGGTGAGCTGGTGCACGACGACGTCGGGTGCGGCGGACCGGACGGCCGCGACCACCGCCGCTCGGTCGACGACGTCGGCGATGACCGGCTCCGCGCCCAGGGCCCGCAGTGCCGCGCCGCGGCTGGGACTGCGGGTCAGACCGGTCACCTGGTGGCCGTTCGCGACGAGCAGCGGGACGATCCGCCGGCCTACGACGCCGGTCGCGCCCGCGAACAGGATGTGCATGGTGCCCGAGGCTAGGAGCCCGGCCTGGCCCGGACATCCTGCCGAAGTGGGAGGCGGGGTGGTGCCGGCGTCGATACGCTCGCCCCATGGCCGTCGTCCTGCGGCTCGCGGGGACGTTTCGCGTCGTGCGTCGACAGCGGAGCACCCGGGACCGAGCAGGTGGTCGGCAGCCCCAAGGCGCGCCGGCTGCTGGCGCTGCTCGCCTCCCGGCGCGGCCAGGTCGTCCCGCCCGAAGGGCTGGTCGACGCGCTCTGGGGTGCGCGGCCACCCGAGCGCCCCGAGCGCAACGTCGCGACGCTGGTGAGCCGGCTGCGCGCGCAGCTGGGCGCCGACGTCATCGCGGGCGACAGCCGCGGATACCGACTGGGGGCGGCGCGCGTGGACGTCGACGAGGCGGCGCGCCTCGTGGACGAGGCCGGCCGCAGGCTCGAGGCGGGGACGCCCGCCGTCGCCGCCTCCGCGGCCGGGCGGGCCCTCGCTCTGCTCGGCTCCGGAGCCGCGCTGGTGGGGGAGCCGGACGCCGACTGGGTGGACGCCCTGCGCGACGAGGTCCGGAGCCTGCTGCGTACCGCCCGGCACCGCGCCGCCGAGGCCGCGCTGCGCACCGGGCGCGGTCGCGAGGCGGTGGACCTCGCCACGACTGCCGTCGGCGACGACCGGTTCGACGAGACCGCGCACCGGCTGCTGATGCGGGCGTACCGCGAAGTCGGCGAGCCCGCCCGGGCGCTCACGACCTACGGCGACCTGGCTGCCGCGCTGCGCGACGAGCTCGGCGTCGAGCCTGCGCCGCAGACCCGCCGGGTGCACCTGGCGATCCTCCGCGAGGAGCGCGAGGGCACCACTGCGCCGGTGTCCGCCCGGACCGGCGCCCCCGGCGTCGTCGGCCGGGACGCCGAGCTGGCCCAGCTCGGTGCGGCCTGGGAGGCGGCGTGCAGAGGGCGCCCCACCGTGCTGCTGCTCGCGGGCGAGGCCGGGATGGGCAAGACCCGGCTGGCCGACGAGGCGGCCTCCGTCGCGGTGGCGACCGGCGGCCGGGTGCTGGTCGGCCGCTGCTACACGGCGGAGCGATCGCTCTTCCTCCAGCCGTTCGTCGACGTCCTCACCCAGGCGCTGGGCGAGTTGCCGCCCGAGGACGTGCGGGTGCTGGCGGGCGGCCGGGGCGCGGCGCTCGCCGGACTGCTGCCCGGACTCGCGGACGACCTCGGCGGCCCGGAGCAGGGACGGGCCAGCCCGGAGGCCGAGCGGCGGCGGGCGTTCGAGGGCGTGCTGCACGTGCTCACCGGCCTGGCTGCGCAGCGCCCGCTGCTGCTGGTCCTCGACGACCTGCACAACACCGGCCAGGCGAGCGTCGAGCTCGTGCACTACGTCGCCCGGCACGCCGGCGCGGCGCGGCTGCTCGTCGTGGCGACGGTGCGGGCCGAGGAGGGCGCCGACGCGCTGCGGGCGCTCGCGGAGGTGGCGCGGCGCTGCGACGTCGGGCCCCTGCCCGCCGCCGCGGTGGCCGAGCTGGCGGCCGACGCGGGCCGCGGGGAGCTGGCCGACGCGATCCTCGCGCGGACCCGCGGCCACACGCTGTTCGTGGTGGAGACGCTCCGCGGGCTCGCCGCCGGGCAGGCCGGGATGCCGGAGACGCTGCAGGCGGCGGTGCTGTCGCGGCTCGCCCGGGCCGGCCCCGAGCTGGAGGAGCTGCTGCGGGCCGGTGCCGTGCTCGGGCCGTCCGTCTCCCCGGACGTCGTCGCCGGGCTGCTGGGGGTGCCCCCGCACGAGGCCGCCCGGCGCTGCGAGCGGGCCGCGGCGACCCGCCTGCTGGTGCCGGCCGGCCGGACCTACGAGTTCGCGAACGACCTCGTGCAGGAGGTGCTGTACGCCACCACGCCCGCCCCGACCCGCGCGGTGCACCACCGGCGCGCCGCCGACCTGCTGGTCGCCCTGCCCGAGGCCGTGGGCCGGCACGCGGCTGCGGTCGACGACTGGCCGCGGGCGGCGCGGGCATGGCTGCTGGCCGGCGAGCGGACGCGGCGGCGGTCCGCGGCGGACGCTGTCGCCCTGCTCGACCGCGCGCTGGACGCGGCGCGGCGCGGCGACGAGCCGGAGCTGGTCGGGCGGGTGCTCATCGCCCGCGGTCGGGCGCGGGAGGCCCTGGAGCGCTACGCCGACGCCCTCGACGACCACCGCGCCGCGCTGGCGGCCGCCCGCGAGGCGGGGGACCGCCGGCTGGAGATGGTCGCGTTGCGCGAGCTGGGCGGGGACGCGGTGGTCGGCGCGGGATCTCCCGTGGCGGAGTGCGTCCCGCCGCTGCGCTCCTGCCTGCGGATCGCGGCCGCCCTCGGGGACCGGGCGGCCGAGGCCGACGCGCTGGCCCGCCTCGCGGTGCTCGCCACGCACCGGCTGTCGTTCGCGGAGGCGTGCGACCACGGACGCCGCGCCGCCGCGGCCGGTCGCGCCGCGGGCGAGGACGCCGCGCTGGTCGTCGGCCTCGACGGCCTCAAGACCGCCTACGCCTACCTCGGCGAGGTCGCCGGGCTGCGCGACGTCCTCGAGGAGCTGGAGCCGCTCGCCCGGCGGACCGGCGACCTCTTCCGCCTGCACTGGGTGCTGTTCGAGGGCGCGCTGGCGGCGGTCGCGGCAGCCGACTGGGCCGCGGCGCGGGACGGCATCGCGGCGGCCCTCGACGCGAACCGGCGTAGCGGCTACGCCGCCCACGAGGTGTGGATGCTCGCGCACCTGGGCTGGGTCGCGCGCCTGCAGGGGCTGCACGAGGAGGCGGCCGAGCACGGACGTCGCGCGGTGGCGCTCGGCGACCGGGCCGGGCACCGCTGGTGGCGCCCGACCGCGCGGGCGCTCCTCGCGGGGACGCTGGTGGAGTGCGGCGCCGGCGGCAGAGGCCGTCGGCCTGCTCGCCGAGGTCGTGGCCGAGGCCCGGCACGAGGGCGCCGAGGCGCACCTGCTGCGCTGCCTCGCGCCGCTCGCCGAGGCGACCGGGGACGGCGACGTCCTCGCCGAGGCCGACGCGCTGCTGCGTCGGGTCGACACGCCGCCCGGCGGGGCATGGCTGACCGGGATGGACGCCTACACCGCGGTCGCCCGTGCGTGGACGGCGCGCGGCGAGCCGGGCCGGGCGCGGGAGGTGCTGCGCCCGCTGCTGGCCGCCGCCACCCGGACCGGCTGGCTCCCGGCGCTGGCCGCCGGCGCGCTGGAGGACGGGCGCGCGGCGGCCCGGCTCGGCGCGGCGGACGAGGCGCGGGCCGCGCTGGGCCGGGCCCGGGACCTGGCGGAGCGGCACGGGATGCGCCGGGTCGCCCGGGAGGCGGCGGAGGCCCTCGCTGGGCCCGTAGCGCGCCGGCGCAACGGCCGCGCAACAGCCGTCAGCACGCTGGTGCCCGCACACACCGGACGCGACGGAGAGGAGCGGGCGATGACGAGACCCAGATGGCAGTGGACGGGGACCGGCTCAACGAGCTGCTCGGCCGGGTGATCGGCGATCTCGGGGCGACGACCACCGCGGGCGGGGTCGTCGTCGGACACCGGCTCGGGCTGTACGGCGCGCTGGCCCGCGGCGGCCCGGCGACGCCGGAGGACCTCGCCGCGCGCACCGACACCGATGCCCGGTACGTGGCCGAGTGGCTGGCCGGGCAGGCGGCCGGCGGCTACGTCGAGTACGACCCGGCGACCGGCCGGTTCTCGATGACCCCGGAGCAGGCGTTCGCCCTGGCCGACCCCGACGGCCCGCTGTACCTCCCCGGCGCCTTCGTGTTCGCGCTGGGTGCGCTGCGCGCCGAGCCGCGGATCACCGAGGCGTTCCGCAGCGGCGCGGGGATGGGCTGGCACGAGCACGACGACGACGTCGTCCTCGGCTGCGAGCTGCTGTTCCGGCCCGGCTACGTCGCCAACCTGGTCGCGGCGTGGATCCCGGCGCTCGACGGGGTCGAGGAGAAGCTCCGCCGCGGGGGTCGGGTGGCGGACGTCGGGTGCGGGGCGGGCGCCTCGTCGGTGCTGCTCGCCCAGGCGTTCCCGGAGGTCAGCGTGTCGGGTTCGGACTACCACGCCGGGTCCGTCGAGCTGGCCCGCAAGCGGGCCGCCGACGCCGGGGTCGCGGACCGCGTCACCTTCGAGGTGGCGTCGGCGCAGACCTTCGCCGGCAGCGGCTACGACCTCGTCGCCACGTTCGACAGCCTGCACGACATGGGCGACCCGCTGGGCGCCGCCCGGCGCATCCGCGCCGCGGTCGCCGACGACGGCACCTGGATGGTGGTCGAGCCCCGCGCGGGCGACCGCGTCGCGGACAACCTCAACCCGGTCGGCCGTGCGTACTACGGGTTCTCCACGTTCGTCTGCGTACCCAACGCCCGCTCCCAGCCCGGCGGATACAGCCTCGGGGCCCAGGCAGGCGAGGCCGCCGTGCGGCAGATCGCGACCGACGCCGGGTTCACCCGCTTCCGGCGGGTGGCGCAGACGCCACTGAACAACGTCTACGAGGCACGACCGTAGGAGGGGAAGAGCCATGCGGGCACGACAGCCGGACACCGTCGGAGCGATCGAACGGGACGGGGTGCGGGTCGGGTACGAGGTCTTCGAGCCCCTGGACGGGGGCCCGGGGGCGCCCGACGCTCGTGCTGCTGACCTCGTGGGCGATCGTGCACATGCGGCAGTGGAAGTTCCAGGTGCCCGCGCTCGCCCGGCGGTTCCGGGTGGTCAACGTCGAGGGCCGGGGAAACGGCGCCGCGGACCGGCCGAAGCACCCGGGCGCCTACGCGGACCGCGAGCTCGTCGCGGACGCCGTCGCCGTGATGGACGCCGTCGGCGTCGACCGGGCGGTGCTCGTCGGGCTGTCGATGGGCGGGCGGCACGCGCTGCAGCTCGCGGCGTGGTACCCGGACCGCGCCGCCGGCGTCGTGACGGTCGGCACGGCGTTGCCCTGGCCGCTTCCGCCGGGATTCGACGAGGTCCGGGACTCGTACGAGGGCTGGGAGAAGGCGAACCGGCACTACTGGCTCGCCGACTACCGCGGCTGGGTCGAGTTCTTCATGTCGAAGGTGTTCAGCGAGCCGCACTCGACCAAGCAGTGGGAGGACGGCGTCGGCTACGGCCTGGAGACGGATGCGGAGACCCTGCTCCACACCGTCCCCGGGATCGTGGCGCCGACCGACGCCGACGCGGAGGAGGTCTGCCGGGCGGTGCGGTGCCCCGTCCTGGTGGTGCACGGCGAGCGCGACGAGATCGTGCCCTACGCGATCGGCGCCCGGGTGGCCGAGTGGACCGGCGGCACCCTCGTCACCGTGCCGGACGGCGGGCACGGCATGCCGATGCGTGACCCGGTGCGGTTCACGCTGCTCGTCCGGGAGTTCGTCGAGTCGCTGGCTGGTCCCGCGACCCGGAGCCGCAGCTGGACACCCGCCCGCAGCCGGCGTCGCCGGGCGCTGTTCGTCTCCTCGGCGATCGGGCTCGGGCACGCCCTGCGCGACGTCGCCATCGCCGACGAGCTGCGCGCCCTGCACCCGGACCTGGAGATCGACTGGCTCGCCCAGGATCCCGTGACCCGACTGCTCGCCGACCGCGGCGAGCGCGTGCACCCGGCGAGCCGGTTCCTCGCCAGCGAGAGCGCGCACATCGAGAGCGAGGCGGGCGAGCACGACCTGCACGCCTTCCAGGCGATCCGCCGGATGGACGAGATCCTCGCGGCCAACTTCCACGTGTTCCACGACGTCGTGGAGGACGAGCAGCACGACCTGGTCGTCGCCGACGAGGGCTGGGAGATCGACCACTTCCTGCACGAGAACCCCGAGCTCAAGCGCACGGCGTACGCGTGGCTGACCGACTTCGTCGGCTGGCTGCCGATGACGGACGGCGGTCCGCGCGAGGCGGCGCTGACGGCCGACTACAACGCCGAGATGGTCGAGCAGATCGCCCGCTACCCGCGGCTGCGCGACCGTTCGATCTTCGTCGGCGACCCCGACGACCTGGTGACGGACCCGCTGGGCCCCGGGCTGCCGACCGTGCGCGACTGGACCCGGGCCCACTACGCCTTCGCCGGCTACGTCACCGGGTTCACCCCCGTCGACCGCGCCGTGGTGCGGGCCGAGCTGGGCTTCCAGCCGGACGAGCCGGTCTGCGTGGTGGCGGTCGGCGGGTCCGGCGTCGGCGGCCCGCTGCTGCGGCGCGTCGTCGCGGCGCACCCGTACGCGGCGAAGCGCGTGCCCGGGCTGCGGACGGTCGTCGTCACCGGGCCGCGGATCGACCCTGCGACGGTGCCGGCTCCTGCGGGCGTCGAGGTGCGCGGCTACGTGCCGGGCCTCTACCGGCTGCTCGCCGCCTGCGACGTCGCGGTCGTCCACGGCGGGCTGACGACGACGATGGAGCTGACGGCGCTGCGCCGCCCGTTCCTGTACTTCCCGCTGCTCCACCACTTCGAGCAGCAGATCCACGTCGCGCACCGGCTCGACCGTCACCGGGCGGGCACGCGCATGCACTACGACACCGCGACGCCCGAGTCGATCGGCGAGGCCCTTGCGGCCGAGCTGGACCGGCCGGTGGCGTACCGGCCGGTGCCCACCGACGGTGCCCGGCGCGCAGCGGCGCTGATCGCCGATCTGGTCTGAGGAGGTTCCGATGTCTCACGTCTCATCGCCCGCCACCCGAGTCGAGGTCGGGAAGGGTGGCAGCGCGCCGCTGATGGCCGCGCACGAGGTCTCGCGGGCCAGGGCGGCGGCCGAGCACGCCCGCCGCGCCGTGGCCGGCCCGCTCGGCGAGCTCGCCGCCCGCGAGCTGACCGCCTACGCGGAGTTCGGCCACCGCGGTACCGCGGACGCGCTCGTGCCCCAGCTGGCCCGCCAGATCCTCGCGCTGTCCCGGCTGCCCGATGCCGCGGCCTGACGCGGATCCGGTGGATGACCGCGTCTGGTCGTCGCGGTGCTGCACAACGACGACCTCAACCAGGTCACCTGGGAGATGCGGGCCGTGGGCGGGGCGCCGAAGTTCGTGGAGTCGCAGGCCCTGCCAGACGTCGACTTCGCCGGGTTCGCCGCGAGGCTGGGGTTGCTGGCTCTGCACGTCGACAAGCCCGAGGAGGTCGGGCCGGCGTGGACCGCGCGTTGGCCGCGGATCGGCCAGCCCTGGTGGACGTCCGCTGCGACCTGAACGTGCCGCCCGTACCGCGACAGGCGACCCTCGACCAGATCAACGGCGCGGCCTCCGCCCTGGTCCACGGCGACGAGGACCGCTGGGAGATCGTCAGGCAGGGCGTGAAGACGAAGCTCCAGGAGTTCCTGCCGTATCGGGAGGGGTGGTCGAGATCTACTTCGAGCACCGAGTGCACGGCCGACCACGTGCTGCGGGCGTGGTCGGTGGTGATGCGCGCCGTGCTGGCGGCGTTCTCTACCCACCCTTGGGCCTGGAACGAGATCGGCTTCGGTGGTCTGGCCTACCCGCGCCGGTACATGCGACTCGGCGGCCCGCGATCGGGCGTGGCCGGCGTGCTCAAGCCGTTCGAGCGACGCGGCAGCGATTTATTGCAGCGAGAATATGCGAATTCTACATAGTGGCACTCGCGTCGAAGCAGACGTCCGATGTGCCTAAGGTCGAGGATGCCGCGAAATCTGTGGAATCGAGATACCGGGAAGATTGGAAGCCGGACTATAACGACTGAAGTCGGCCTGCGTACTCGCCGACCTCCGAACTCTGCGCTGCCGGTACCGGCGTTCAGCTCGCCCTCCAATCCCGAGCAGCTAAAGGATTACGCCAGACGGCGGACCAGCGCCGCACGGGCATCCTCGCCCGCTCCAATTGCCAAGAGGCAAGCCAGAATTGCGCGCCGCGCGTGCTCCTCCTCACTTGTAAAACTTGAGATGTAGTACGGGAGGATTGGACGTCACGCCATCCAAGTCTCGAGTGCCCGTCGCAATCATTTGGTATTGTAGGTCATTGCCACTGGCAGCACCAAAAAGAAACCCCTTAAAATACCCACTTTGCATGGACTCCACAATGCTACCGGACGCCGAACCGTTCGCTTTCAAGTCCAACCACTGCCCACCCGTCCCCGGATAATAGTAGTGTTGTTTGCTCGGGAGTCCGCCGGTTTGCTCCGGCACAGCGAGTGTCGTCTTGTTGTGATAGCCGATGATGGCATGACCGTTCCCATTGTGCCAATTGTCGACCTCCAGAAACAACTCGGCAACGAGGATATCGCTATACGGCACCCCCACCATATCCGCCAGCTGCGTGTATCCGGCCGAATTAAATATCTGCCAGGTCCGACGGTGTCCCCTGCCGTCCTCGAAATAACCATGCTCGACATACTTGGTTAAGTTGCCCGTATAACCCGATCGGTTTTCGTAGTAAATCTGCACATCATCAGCGGTGATATAGTATTCTCGCAGCGTCTTACCCGGTGGCACGTTCGACGCCGAACCATTCTGCGGCTGAGCAATCCCCAAATCCATGACGGCGAGAACGCCACCGTCACCCGGACACCAAGAGCGCACGGTATTTCCATCAAGCGAGCCAATCGACGCCCGGAACCGTACCCGCTGCGTCGCCGAGGCAAGATAAAATGCGCGGATAAACCCTAGCTCAAACTGTGACAACCGCAGCGAAATGGCGAGGATCCTGCTGGAGTTATTCGGCCACGATGCCGTCCCCGTCACATACCGTATCCGAAACTCGGTTTGTTTGGTATTCGAGATGTCGGGCGTGATATTCATCAAGGAAACTTCATACAGCCTCCCCGCAATCACGTCGACTTCGGTGGCGAAAACCTGGTCTTCGGAGGTGGTAGCCGTTGTCGGATAGCCTCGAATCCACCCGATACAACCCCGCGCACGCGCATTCAGCAGCGTTGCCAGGTCTTTCCCTTGCAGGGTGATAGCCTCCCCGACGGTTAGAGTGTTGCGTACCGTGGCGTTATCAAGCCGCGTGTCACCCGCGGTGAACGGGATGGGGTCATCAGTGGCTGTCATGTCTCGCAGTCTACTCCTTGGCTAGTCGGAATCCTAGTAAGAAACACCGCCTGGCGCTCGCAGAACCGGACATGAACCTCTCGGCTCATCCGGATCCCGGCTCCCATTGCCCAGCCGTCAGGACGCAATCCGAACCGCCAGTGCGTAAACAGGCCAGGCGCTCGTCTGGTCACCTCGGCCAGCCAGTGCACGGCCTTTCGTTCCCGACGTTTCAACCGTTTGTACTTCCGACAGGCCCAACGCATCCGGTGCCTGTTGAGTCGTCTCGGGACGGGATACAACATGGACTTGTAGAAGCGCCCATAATAGTTGATCCACCCTTGCATGATGCTGTTGAACATCCGCCCCAGGTCATCGAGGGATTTATCACTGCGCCGAGGGGTGGGTGAGGTCAGCCAGATCGAACGGCGAACACGATGACGTTGTCGACGTAGCTGTGGGCATTCCGGTCGAATTTCCCTCCGCAGGTAATCAAGCGGAGCTGGGAGTTTGGCGTGTCGCCGTACACCGCGTCTGTCGGGAAAGTGTTCTTGTCATGCCGCTCGATCCGCTGCGCGGCGAACACCGCGGTGGTGCCATCGGCGCGGTCCACGAAGATTCGGTCCCCCTTGCCGAGGTCGGGGAGGCGAAAGAAGACCGCCGGCCCGCGCTTGGAGTCCACATGTCCGGCGATCACTGCTGGTCCGCGTTCCCCGGGTTCTGGGCCTGCGCGCCACCATCCCGCGCGGTCGTAGGTGTCCGGGGGCGGCAGAACGCCGTTCCGGTCGACGATCAGGGGCTGGACCGGCGCATCGACCCCGATTGCCGGGATCCGAATGCGCACCGGGTCAGCGCCCACCGCCTGTAACCCCGATCCACCGCATCGGGCGACCGCGACGAGGAACAGCAGGCCGATGACGACCGCCCACCTAGCCATCGCTGCCGCCAGGCTCGACGCCAGTTTGCATCGGATCCCTCGGTAGCTTTAGCGTCGGATCTCTCAGTCGCTCCGCCGGCCCGACCGGCGTCGAGCCAGCACCACGCCCCCCGCGGCGAGCAAGCCACCTCCTACCATGCCCAGCACCAGGAGTTCCGGGCTGTCGTCCGGGCCGCCCTCAGCGGTGCCGCCGGCACCGGTTTCCATGCCACCGTCCGGGTGCTCGGCGCTGCCGAGAGGGTTGCCCTCGCATGCTTTGCCGTCGTTGTCCCCATCGAGGTTATGGGGGTCGCTGGGGTTCTGGTTGTAGACGGCCTGGGCTTCCGCCTGCGTCTGGAAATCTGCGCAGTCCAGGTCCTGGGCCGCGGCCACGCCAGCCAGCGGGAAGCACATAGCGGCCGCGAGAACGGCGGCTGCCGCCGCGGTCGTACCAAGTCGCATCGCGAACCCCTTCTGCGGTAGATGCCGATTACGGGCCGCGCAAGCTACCAGGAATTGGACGCTCAGTCGGGGGAACGGTACTCGGGGTGTCGACTGCATGGCGTGGGCCATGTCGGTGGAAGGTGGGCGACCGATCACCCCATCGGGCGTGCTGGACCCCTGTCGTCGAGCGTGCTTGGCCTGCTGTTCGCTCGCCTGACATCCACTCGACACACGCTGGCATCTGGTTCGGTCCATATCATCAAGTCGGTGGACGAAGGACTCTGCCGAAGCCGGGAACGGGGCGCCATGACATCGACTCGCGCAGCCCAGCCCGCCGGACAGCCCAACCGCCGGCATCGACTGCTCGGTGCGATCAGGCTGCACCGCGGGGGTCGGATCGACGAGGAAGAACTCACCAGCGCGATCCTTGGCACCGTCGTCGGACTGTCGGCGATGGTCGCCGCCGGAGCGCACGGGACGCTCGGCCAGGTGGAGGTGACCGTGCTTGTCACCGTCGCGATCTACTGGGCCGCCGACTGCTACGCGCGGCTGCTCGCCGCGCACGGCACCGGCAAGCGGGCGAAGGTGGGTGCCGTCTTGCGGCGGGAATGGCCCATGGTGGAGGCGGCCTACACCCCGCTCGCGGTGCTCCTGGTCGTCGTGCTGGTCACTGGGAACCTGCGGGTCGGGATATTCGCGGCGCTCGGCATGGGGACCCTGGTGCTCGGCGGATTGGGATTCTTTGCCGCACGCCGAGCAGGAGGCAGCCGGGCGGACGCGGTGAAGTGGTCGCTGGTGAGCGCAAGCCTGGGTATCGCCGTGATCTTACTCAAGCTGTTGCTGCACTGACCGGGCCGCCGCCGAACGCCACCGCGGCGGAGTCACGCGATCGCCCCCTCGAATAGTCTCGACCCGACGTCGACCCGGGGCGCCCTGCCGGTGTTTCCACCGGTGGGTTTCCTCGAGCCGCCTCCCGGACCCGGCGTGCCTGTTACCAGGCGCCGGGCTCTCCACAAGCCCCGTCACGGCTCGTGCGGTCGCTATGATTGCGATAGCGCACTCAATTGAGGTCGTCAGCGCAGCCGATCGCCGCCGACCCACACCCCCCGGACGTCCGCCGGGCCCGCCCAGCGCGAACACCTTCGCCAGGGCGTCGTCCGCGTCGTCCGCGTGGCCGAGCACGACGTCGAGGGTGCTGCCGCCGTCCGGACGGACCCACACCGCGTCGAACTGCTTGCCCACCGACAGGTCGCCGACCTGCTCGCCGAGGTCCAGCGCCTCCGCCCCGGCCCGGGTGGCCAGGTACAGCAGGTGCGCCGGGGTGAGCGGCAGCCCGTCCGGCACGCGCAGGGACTGCACGAAGTAGGCCTGCAGACCCTCCCGCAGCAGCGAGAAGCTCGTGCCGGCGCCCACGTCGGTGCCCAGCGCCACCCGCACGCGGCGCTCGACGTGCCGGCGCAGCGGGAACAGCCCGCTGCCCAGCGCGCTGTTGCTCGACGGGCAGTGCGCGACGGCCGTGCCCGTCTCGGCCAGCAGGTCGAGCTCGGCGTCGTCGGGATGCACGTTGTGCGCCAGCACGCTGCGCGGCCCGAGCAGCCCGCGCCGGTGGTAGGTGTCGGTGTAGTGCGAGTGCTCCGGGAAGAGCCCGCGCACGGTGTCGATCTCCGCGCCGTTCTCGTTGATGTGCGAGGTGAACAGCGCGCCGTCGACGTCGCGGAGCACCGCCGCGCACGCCTCCAGCATCGCCTCGCCGGTGGACAGCGAGAACCGCGGGGTGACGGCGTAGCGCAGCCGGTCCTTGCCGTGCCACCGCGCCGCCAGCGCGACCGCGTCGGCGTACGCCTGCTCGGGGGTGGTCAGCAGCTCCGGGCGCAGCAGCCGGTCGCTGACGACGAGCCCGGCGCTGACCCGCAACCCGACCGTCGCCGCCCGCTCGAAGAGCTGGTCGACCGCGGCCGGGAAGTGCGCGCCGAACACCAGCGCGGTCGTCGTCCCGGCGCGCAGCAGGCCGTCGACGAACTCCGCGGCCACCGTCCGCGCGTAGTCGGCAGAGGCCATCCGGGCCTCCTCCGGCAACGCGCACTCCGCCAGCCAGTCGAGCAGCGGCATGCCGAGGCCGCCGATCACCCGCACCTGCGGGAAGTGCACGTGGGTGTCGACCAGGCCGGGCAGCAGCACGCCGCCGGTCAGGTCGACCACCTGGTCGTCCGGCCGCGCCGCCCGCACCCGGGCGAACGGCCCGCGGTCGACGACGGCCCCCGCGGCGACGGCGATGCCGCAGTCGTCCTCGGCGCGCAGCCGGCCACCGGTGAACGGCGAGTCCGGGGTGTCCAGGACGGTCGCGCGGTAGATCGTCACGAGACCACCTGTTCCACTCGATCCGTGTCTGCGTCGTGATCCCGCTCGAACCGCATCACGCAGGTCCGCCGCCACACCCACCGCGATCGTCGCCGGGTCCTTCCCGGTGATCTCCGGCAGGCCGATCGGCGTGGTGATCCGGGCCAGCGTCGCGGGCCCGTGCCCCTCCGCGGCCAGCTTCTTCTCGAACCGCCGCCACTTCGCCGACGACCCGATCAGCCCGATCGAGCCCAGGTGCCCGCACCGCAGCGCCGCGTCGCACAGCGCGGCGTCCTCGGCGTGGTCGTGGGTCATGATCAGGACGTGGCTGCCGGCGGGCAGCTCGCCGAGCACCAGTTCCGGCACCACCGCGTGGTGGCGGTGCACCCGGGCCAGGGCGTCCGCGGTGGCCGCCGCGAGCCGCTGCGGATCGACCTGCGCGGCCCGGGAGTCCACCAGGTGCAGCTCGAGGTCGTGGCGGGCCAGGATCCGGGCCAGCTCGGTGCCGACGTGCCCCATCCCGAAGATCGCGACGGCGGGCACCGGGCGCAGCGGCTCGTACAGCAGCGTCACCTCGCCGCCGCAGCACTGCACGCCGTACCGCGCAGGCGCCCGCTCGGTGAGGCTGGTCGTCTCGGTCTCCGGTTCGCAGGCCTGCGACGCCAGCAGCTCGCGGGCCCGCCGCACCGCGGTCTCCTCGAGGTTGCCCCCGCCGATCGTGCCCCAGCACTGCCGCTGACCGACCACCATCTTCGCGCCGGCCTCGCGCGGGGCGTGCCCGCGGACGGCCATCACCGTGACCAGCACGCCGGGCTGCCGCTCGCGGCGCAGCTCGCGCGACCGCCGTGATCCAGTGCATCGCTCAGCTCCCGCTCACGGGGATGTCAGCAAGGCCACCTTCATGGCGCCTCGTGACATGAAGGTGGCCTTCCTGACACGCGGCGGCCGCCGCCCGCGCCGCCTCGACCGCCCAGAACACCTGCTCCGGGGTCGACGGGCAGCCCAGGTCGACGCAGTGCCCGGCGGGCCGAACGCCGCGACCGCCTCCCGCAGCGCCTCCCGGACGCTGAACGCCGAGCATCAGCGGCGGCTCGCCGACGGCCTTGGAGCCGTAGACGACGCCGTCCTCGGTGGCCTGCTCCAGCAGCGTCACGCGGAAGTCCTCCGGCATCTCCGAGAAGCTGGGCAGCTTGTAGGTGCTGGCCGCCTGCGTGGCGAGCCGCCCGCGGGACGGCCGGTCGCTGGTGTCCCAGCGCAGGTCCTCCAGGGTCAGCCAGCCCGCGCCCTGCACGAACCCGCCCTCGACCTGGCCGAGGTCGACCAGCGGGGAGAGGCTGTCGCCGACGTCGTGCACGATGTCGACCCGGCGCAGCCGGTAGGCCCCGGTGAACCCGTCGACCTCGACCTCGCTGGCCGCGACCCCGTAGGCGAAGTACTTGAACGGCGAGCCGTGCATCCGCTTGGCGTCCCAGTGCAGGCCGCTCGGTGCGGTAGAAGCCGGCCGCCCACAGCTGCACCCGCCGGAAGTAGGCGTCGTGCACGAGGTCGGCGAACGGGATCTTCTCGTCGGTGTCGGAGAGCCCGGTGACGATGCCGTCGTGGAACCGGACGTCGTCCGGGTGCACGTTCAGCCGCATCGCCGCGATCTCGGCGAGCCGGGTCGTGATCTGCTCGCAGGCGTTCTTCACCGCGCCGCCGTTGAGGTCGGCGCCGGAGCTGGCCGCGGTGGCGGAGGTGTTGGGCACCTTGTCGGTCCGGGTCGGCGCGAGCCGCACCGCCGACAGCGGCACCCCGAGCGCCGTCGCGGCCACCTGCAGCATCTTCGTGTGCAGGCCCTGGCCCATCTCGGTGCCGCCGTGGTTGATCAGGACCGAGCCGTCCTTGTAGACGTGCACCAGCGCGCCGGCCTGGTTGAACGCCGTCAGGTTGAACGAGATCCCGAACTTGACCGGGGTGATCGCCAGCGCCCGCTTGGTGTGCTCGTGCACGGCGTTGAACGCCTCGATCTCGACCAGCCGCCGGTCGACGTCGCCGGACTCGACGACCTGCGCACCAGAGCCGCTCCAGCCGCTCGGGGTGGCGCACCGGCTGGCCGTACGGCGTCGTCTGGCCCGGACGGTAGAAGTTGCGCCGGCGCAGCTCGCGGGCGCTGATCCCGAGCGCGGGCGCGCACCGGCCGAGGATGTCCTCGATCACCAGCATGCCCTGGGGCCCGCCGAAGCCGCGGAACGCGGTCTGGGACGTCTTGTTGGTCTTCGAGATCCGCCCGTGCACCTCGATGTTCGGGATCCAGTAGGCGTTGTCGATGTGGCAGAGCGCGCGGGCCTGCACCGGCTCGGACAGGTCGAGGCTCCAGCCGCCGTCGGCGGTGAGCGTCCCGGTCAGCGCCTGGATCCGGCCGTCGGCGTCGAACCCGACCTTCCACGTCGCGTGGAACCCGTGCCGCTTGCCGGTCATCGTCATGTCCTGCGTCCGGTTCAGCCGCAGCCGCACCGGCCGCCCGGTGACGCGGGCGCCGAGCGCGGCGATGGCCGCGTAGCCGTGCGGCTGCATCTCCTTGCCGCCGAAGCCGCCGCCCATCCGCAGGCACTGCACCGTGACCTCGGAGTTCGTCAGGCCCAGGACGTGCGCGATGATCTCCTGCGTCTCGCTCGGGTGCTGCGTCGACGACTGGACGAAGACCTGCCCGTTCTCGTCGATCGTGGCGAGCGCGGCGTTGGTCTCCAGGTAGAAGTGCTCCTGGCCGGCGAACTCGAACTCACCCTCGACGACGTGCGCGCAGCCGGCCCACGCGGCCTCCGGGTCGCCGCGCCGCAGGGTCGGGCGGGCGCCCTGGAAGCTCTCCGCCGCGATCGCCTCGGCGATCGTGACCAGCGACGGCAGCGGCTCGTAGTCGACCTCGACGGCCAGGGCGCCCAGCCGGGCCGCCTCCAGCGACTCGGCGAGCACCCAGCACACGGCGTGGCCCGCGTACATCACCTCGTCCGGGAACAGCGGCTCGTCGTGCTTGACCCCGGCGTCGTTGACTCCCGGCACGTCCGCGGCGGTGAGCACCCGGACGACGCCGGGCACCTGCAGCGCAGGCGCGGTGCGCAGCGCCGTCACCCGGGCATGGGTGTGCGGGGCCTGCACCGGGTGGGCGTGGAGCACGCCGGGGTGCCGGTTGACCAGGTCGTCGGTGTACAGCGCGAGGCCGGTGACGTGCAGCTCGGCGCTCTCGTGCGGGATCGCCGTCCCGACGACGGGGCGCTCCGGACGCGTGCTCAGCGCCGTCATGCCGGCACCTCCTGGGCGGTCTCGGTGTGGAACTTGAGCAGGCTCTGCCCGAGCATCGCCGCCCGGTAGGCGGCGCTGGCCCGGTGGTCGTCGATCGGGGTGCCCTCACCGCGCAGCACCGCCGCCGCGTCGCGCACGGTGTCCGCGGTCCACGGCCTGCCGACGAGGGCGGCCTCGGTGGCGGTGGCGCGCAGCGGCGTCGCCGCGACACCGCCGAGCCCGATCGCGGCCCGCGCGACGACGCCGTCCCGGACGTCGAGGGCGAAGGCCACCGCGACGCTGGAGATGTCGTCGAACCGCCGCTTGGCGATCTTGTGGAAGGCGGCGAGCGGGGCCACCGGCAGCGGGATCCGCACGGCGCGGATGAGCTCGCCCGGCTCCCGCACGGACCGGCGGTACCCGGTGAAGTACGACGCCAGCGGCACCTCCCGCTCGCCGGCCGGACCCGCCAGCACCACCGACGCCTCGAGCGCGAGCAGCGCGGGCGGCGCGTCCCCGATGGGGGAGCCGGTGCCGAGGTTGCCGCCGAGGGTGGCGCCGTTGCGGATCAGCCGGGAGGCGAACTGCGGCCACAGCTGGTCGAGCAGCGGCACCCGCCCGTCGAGCAGCCGCTCGGCCTCGGAGAGGGTGAGCGCCGCGCCGATCTCGACGACGTCCGCGCCGACGGAGAACGTGCGCAGCTCGGGCAGCCGGTCGACGGCGACCACGAACGGGGCGCGGGTGCCGCGGAGGTTGACCTCGACCCCCCAGTCCGTGCAGCCGGCGATCACCGTGGCGTCGGCCGCTCGGCCAGCAGCGCCAGCGCGTCGGCGAGGTTCGCCGGGCGGGCGAACTCGGCCCGCTCCGACCGCACCCGGGTGGACACGACCGCCGGCGCGGGCGACCCGCAGCGCGTGGCCAGCTCGTCGTCCCCGGGTGGTGACTCGAGGGCGTAGGCGGCGTCGCGGATCGGCCGGTAGCCGGTGCAGCGGCAGAGGTTCCCGCTCAGCGCGTGCAGGTCGAACCCGTTGGGCCCGTGCTCGCCGTCCCCGGCGGCGTGCCCGTTGGTGCTCGGGTCGGCCGTCATGATCCGGTGCGGGGCGGCCGCCTCGCGCGAAGCGCGGGGTGGATGCGTCGTGGCCGGATCGGTGACAGCTGCCGGTCCGGGCCGGTAGTACTCCGCGGCCATGCTGCAGATGAAGCCCGGCGTGCAGTAGCCGCACTGCGACCCGCCGCGGACGGCCATCTCCCGCTGCACGGGGTGCAGGGCGCCGGGGCGGCCGAGCCCCTCGGCGGTGACCACCTCCTGGCCGTCGAGCGCCAGCGCCGGCACGAGGCAGGCGTTCAGTGCGGTCCACCGGGTGGTGCCAGAACCGTCCGGCACAGGCCGTCCGGCCGCGCGACCAGCACGGAGCAGGCGCCGCACTCGCCCTCGGCGCAGCCCTCCTTGGCGCCGGTCAGACCCTGGTCGCGCAGCCAGTCGAGCGCGGTGACGTGCGGCTCGACGCCCGTGACGGCCCGCTGCTCACCGTTCACGGTGACGGTCGGGGTGGTCATTCCTCGTGTCCTCTCAGTTGTCCAGGTGCGGCACGCGGGCCGAGTGGATCGGGTTCGCGTCGGCCACCAGCCGGTCGAACCGGTGCGCTGGCGATCTTCGCGATCTCGATCAGCGCGGTGGCGTGCTCCTGGGTCGGCGAGTTGTTCAGCCGCTCCCAGCCGTGGCGCAGGATCTGGTTGAACGACTCCTGGTCGCGCACGGCCATGATCAGCGGGAAGCCGAACCGGTTGCGGTAGGCCCGGGTCAGCGTCGCCGAGCTCCTCGTGCTCCTTGTCGGCCAGCCGGTTCAGCCCGAGCGCGGACTGGTCGGCCAGCGACTCCTCGCCCTCCTCGCCGGTGGCGACGGACTGCGCGCCGAGGTCGGGGTAGCCGGCGATCAGCTGCTCCTGCTCCTCGGTCGTCGCCGCGAACAGCGCCTCCTGGAACGCCCGCCGCAGGTCGTGGGTGTCGGTGAACGGCCGCTGGTCGTAGGCCCGCTCGACGACCCAGTGCGGGCCCTGGAACAGGCGGCGAAGGTGCTGGACGAACTCGTCGCGCGACATGGTGTTGACCTGGTCCAGACGCACCAGGTTCTCGCCGGGTGTGCCGGCCACGGCCGGACCGCGGCTCTTGCCGATGTGGAGGAACACCAGGTTGAGCAGGATCGCGGTGAGGCTGCCCAGCGTGATGCCGCTGCCGAGGATGATCTGCGCCCACTGCGGCACCGCCTTCGCCACATCCGGCTGCGCGGTGACGTACATGGCCAGACCCGATGCTGGTGCCGACGATGACCACGTTGCGGTGGTCGTGGAAGTCGACCCGGGAGAGGGTCTGGATACCGACGACCGCCACCGTGGCGAACATGGCGATCGCGGCGCCGCCGAGCACCGGGTGCGGGATCCCGGCGACGATCGCCGCTGCCTTCGGGAGCAACCCGAGGATGATCATGATCGCGCCGGCGGCGGCGACCACGTAGCGGCTCTTGACCCGGGTGAGCCGGACCAGGCCGACGTTCTCGGCGAAGCAGGTGTACGGGAACGAGTTCAGGATGCCGCCGAGCGTGGTGGCGAGGCCGTCGGCGCGCAGGGCGCGGGCGATGTCGTCCTTGCCGATGCGCTTCTCCACGATCTCGCCGGTGGCGAAGACGTCGCCGGTGGTCTCGACGGCCGTGATCAGCATGACGACGATCATCGAGAGGATCGCGGCGAAGGCGAACTTCGGCCAGCCGAAGTAGAACGGCGTCGTCACGCCCAGCCACGGCGACGAGGCGACCGCGTCGAAGTGCGCGTCGCCCAGCGCGAAGGCCACGAGCGTCCCGACGACCAGGCCGATGAGGACGGCGACGGTGGCCATGAAGCCGCGGAACACCCGCTGGATGACCACGATCAGGGCCAGTGTCCCGAGCGCGTAGGCCATGTTCTTGCCACTGGTCGGGTCGAGCGTCGGGACCCGCACCGCCTGCGGCGTCGGCGGCCGCGACGGGCAGCAGCGCGATGCCGATGATCGTGATCACCGTGCCGGTCACGACCGGCGGGAAGAACCGGATCAGCTTGGAGAAGTACGGCGCGATGAGGAAGGTGAACAGGCCGGCGACGATCACCGCGCCGTAGATGACCAGCAGGCCCTCGGTCCCGCCGCCGTTGGCCAGGCCGATGGCGATCATCGGCGACACCGCGGTGAACGTGACGCCCTGCAGCAGCGGCAGCCGGACGCCGACCTTCCAGAACCCGACGGACTGGATGATCGAGGCGATGCCGCAGGTGAACAGGTCGGCGTTGATGAGGTGGATCAGCTGCTCGGTGGTGAGCCCGATCGAGTTGGCGAGCAGGATCGGGACGATCACGGCGCCGGCGTAGAACGCCAGCACGTGCTGGAACCCGTAGACCGCCAGCTTCGGCACCGGCAGTACCTCGTCGACGGGGTGCCGGGTTGTCGGCCTGTCTTTGACTGTGGCGTTCGTGGCCATGGCTTCCGCCTTTCGAAGCGGTGACGGAGTCGGGCGGTGCGGCGGCGGTCGGCGTCGGAAGTGCCTGCCGGCTGCTGCCGCGCGGCTCAGCGGGCGTGCGGCGGCGTCGCGACGGATGTGCGCGATGCCGGGGAGTGCTCCGGCGGGCCGACGGGTCCGGCGGTGTGCGGCGTGCGGAACGCCGACCGGACCGACTACGGGGGTGGCAACGGACACTGCACGGGACACTGCTGCCTCCTCATCTGCGCGACGGAGGCGAGTGTCAACCGGTGGAACCGGCGCCGTTTTCGCCAGGCGGAAACGTTCTTCCATTTCGCGCCGTTGAGGGAGTCTAGGGCGACGAAGCTCACAGGTCAATGGGTGGGCGCTCGGCGCGCTCCGCTCTCGCCGTCACACAGCAAATGAGGCCGTCGCACCTGCTGAGCAGGGTGCGACGGCCTCACTGGACGTGCGAGGGCCCGTCAGGGGTGTGACGGCTTGCCGCCTGGCACGTCGTAGTCGGGGGTGACGCCGACGGTCGGCGACTCGGCGACGAGCGCCGCCTCCCGGTCCGTGCCGCTCCGGCCCACGTTGAACAGCAGGTTCAGCAGGACGGCCGTCACCGCGGCCGAGCTGATGCCGGAGTCGAAGACGGTCTGGAACCAGCTCGGGAAGTGCTCGTAGAAGGTGGGCACGGCAATGGGGATCACGCCCATGCCGATCGAGAGCGCGACGATGATCAGATTGTTGTTGCCCTCGTAGTTCACCCGGCCCAGCGCGCGGATGCCGCTGGCGGCGACCGTGGCGAACAGGGCCAGCCCGGCCCCGCCGAGCACCGGTGTCGGGATCGTGGCGACGATCGCGCCGATCTTCGGGAACAGCCCGAGGACGACCAGGATCACGCCGCTGGCCGCGACGACGAACCGGCTCCTGATCCCGGTGATCGCGACCAGCCCGACGTTCTGGGCGAAGGCGCTTGCGGAGAAGGAGTTGAGCAGGCCGCCGGAGACGGCGGTGGACAGGCAGTCGGCGCGCAGGCCGGCGACGACGGTCCTGCCGTCGGCGGGCCGGTCGACGACCTCGCCGACCGCGAGGATGTCTGCGGTCGTCTCCGTCATGATCACGAGCATGACGATGGTCATGGAGGCGATCGCCGCGATGCTGAACTGCGGGGCACCGAAGTGGAACGGGGTGGAGACGGCGAACCACTGCGCCTGACCGATCTTGCTGAAGTCGGCCATGCCGAGCGCCGTCGCGACCAGCGTCCCGAGCACGAGCCCGGCGAGGATGGCGATGCGGCTCATGAAGCCGGGCAGGAACCGGTAGATCAGCAGGATGATCGCCAATGTGAGTGCGGCGAGCCCGATGTTCGCCGGGCTGCCGAAGGTGGGGGCGGTTACCACGCCGCCGCCCGCCCACCGGATCGCGACCGGCAGCAGCGAGATGCCGATCACCGTGATGACCGACCCGGTGACGACGGGCGGGAAGAAGTGCAGCAGGCGGTTGAACACGCCGGACAGCAGGAACCCGATGACCCCGGCGACCAGGATGGCGCCGAAGATGAACTGGAGCCCGCGCACGCCGCCGCCGGCGTCCTTCCCGATCGCGAGCATCGAGGCGACGGCGGCGAACGACGCGCCTTGCACCAGCGGCAGCTTGGCGCCGATCCGCCAGACGCCGATCGTCTGCAGCAGCGTGGCGAGCCCGGACACGAGCAGCGCGGCGGTGAGCAGGTAGGCCAGGTCGGCGAAGGGCAGGCCGAGCGCGCTGCCGACGATCAGCGGCACCGCGATCACGCCGGCGTACATGCTCATCACGTGCTGCAGGCCGTAGAGGAGCAACTGCCCGACGGGCAGCATCTGGTCGACCGGGTGGCGGTCGACCGTCGCGGTGGAAGAGGCGCGAACCATCGCCGGCGTCACCAGCCCTGACCGGGGTCGAACGCGTCCGGACCGGGGTTCGGGGCGTCGTCGCGGCGGACGGTGCCCTCGATGTAGCCGTAGGGCCGGTCGTCGGCGTGGAAGACCTCGTTCTTGTTCTCCACGTCGAAGGGGCTGAGGTCGACGAGGAAGTGGTGCTTGTTCGGCATCGAGAAGCGGATCTCCGCGATCTCCGGCTGCTCGGTGATGATGTCCTGGCCCATCGCGTACATCGTCTGCTGCAGCGCGAGGCTGTGGTGGCCGGCGAAGGTGCTCCCCAGCGTGGCCAGCACCCGGTCGTACGAGGCGCCCCAGTCGGTGTCGGTCTCGGTGTGCAGCCACTGCGCGGTGACCGACGAGGCCATGATCCGGTCGTCCGTCGGCCGCAGCGTGGTGTAGCGCTCCTGGTAGAAGGTGTGGAACTCCGAGTCCGTCGTCTTGAGGACGATCAGGTCGCGGACGCCGGACACGACCCACAGCTGGGACCCGTCGTAGGTGACGGTGACGGTGCGGACGTAGGAGCCGCGCCGGGCGAAGGCGTGCGGGTGTGGCGTCCCGTTGTGGCTGAGCCGGTCCCACGGGTAGGCCTCGATCTGGATCCGGGCGCGGGACACCTGGGGAACGTCGTCGACGAAGTGCTTCGCCAGCGCGATGCCGAACGACTCCGGCTCGCGGACGGCGTCGCCCGCCTCCTTCGCGTAGGCGTTGACGGTGTTCTTGGTCGCGTCGGTGGTGAGGCACTTGGTGTTGTCGCCGGAGTAGTGCACGTCGTCGAAGTCGCCGACCAGCGCGACGCTCACGTTGTAGTCGGCGATCTCGTGCGGCTCGGTGTCGCGGAAGATGCGCACGACGCGGGTCTCGGCTTTTCCGTACTGGTTGTGGCCCAGCGTGATGGCCATCGGTCGCTCCTCGGGTCGTGGGTGGTCAGCCGGCGAGCAGGGTCTGCAGTCGCAGGCGGGTGATCTGGGCGAGCTGTTCGGTGACCTCGGCACGCTCGCGGTCCTCGTCGTTGGCGAGCCGCCGGTCCAGCTCGGTCAACATCTCCTCGGCGCTGCGGCCCGCGGCGCGGATGAGGAAGACATGGCCGAACCGGCGTTCGTACTCGGCGTTGCAGGCGCGCAACTGCTCGGCAGCCTGCGCATCCGGCAGGTGCACCACGTCCAGGCGGCCCGTGTTCGTCATCCGGCGACCCCGTCGTCATTTGTGGAAGAAAACTTCCGCGATGCGGATAGATGGGTACGGTAGGACGCGCCAGGGGTCACGTCAAGAGGTCGATTTCCGAGGTCGGGCGCACTCGGCCGCGGCGTGATCGCCGTCGGTGCGTGGTCGTGGTGCGGCTCGCGTGCAGCCGCTCGGCAGCGCTCGCGGTGATCAGAGGCCGGTCAGGCCGTCGAGCGCTCGCCGATCTCCGCCGACAGCCGCTCGCCGGCCTTGCGGAGCAGGGGGACGGCACGGTCGATCAGCTCCGGCGTCATCCGCGGGGCCGGTCCCGAGACCGAGATGCCGAGTGTGCCGAGCGCGCCGTGCACCGGGACGGCGACGCAGCGCACGCCGATCTCCTGCTCGCCCTCGTCCATGGCGTGGCCGTCGCGGCGGATCTTGGCCA
This sequence comes from uncultured Actinomycetota bacterium, assembly GCA_963780835.1. Taxonomy (GTDB): domain Bacteria; phylum Actinomycetota; class Actinomycetes; order Mycobacteriales; family Pseudonocardiaceae; genus Pseudonocardia. The sequence continues at coordinate 31,143 of CAWADQ010000027.1, forward strand.
GCTCGGCCAGCAGTGCGTCGGGGTCGGTGATCGTGTTCGGCGTCGCGGCCGGCATCCCGGTGCGGGCCAGCAGCTCGCGCACCGCCTCGTCCGGGAGTTGCGACAGCAGCGCCTTGCCCACTCCCGTGCAGTGCGCGGGGACGCGGCGACCGGGCTCGGTGAACATCCGCATCGTGTGACGGGAGGGCACCTGGCCGATGTACATCACCGCGTCGTGGTCGAGGACGGCGAGGTTCGCGGACTCGCCCAGTGCGTCGACCAGTTCCGTGAGCACCGGCTGCGCCCACGCCCCGAGCATCGTGCCGGCGACCTGGCCGAGCGGAACGAGGCGGGCGCCGAGCGCGTACCGGCGGTTCGCCAGCTGTCGCATGTAGCCGCGCTGGACCAGGGTGCGCACCAGGCGGTGGATCGAGGGCAGGGGCAGTCCGGACTTCGCGGCGAGCTCGCTCAGGCCGATCTCGCCCCCGGCGTCGCCGACGATCTCGAGCAGGTCGAGCACGCGGCCGACGGACTGCACGCCACCGTTCTTGACTGGCTGGGCCATCGACCCTCCGCGTGCTCCAGAACTTTCGCCTAGCGGAAGCAGCATACCGAGGTGCCGAGGACGGCCGCATGAGATCTCGCCGGGCGGCGAGGGATATATGGGACTGCGGACGGTTGACGCCGGCGCGGCGGCGGCCCTACAGTCCCTCCATCAAGCGAAAGAGAAGTTCCGCATAGCGAAAGTTCTAGTCGAAGGAGGATGGGATGGCACGAGATCCGGCGACCGGCACCGGGACGGCGCCTGTCGCCCCGGCCGAGAGCCCCGTCCCGGACGGGTTCAGTAATCGCCTCTACAACGAGGACCTCGCTCCTGCGGAGAAGCGCGATTGGGGCGTGTACAGCCTGTTCTGCATGTGGATGGCGGACGTCCACAGCATCGGCGGCTACACGTTCGCCGCAGGCTTGTTCTTCCTCGGCCTGAACGGTTGGTGGGTCCTGGCCGGTCTTGCCGTGGCCACGTTCGTGGTGCTGGGCCTGATGAACCTCACCGGGTACGCCGGCCAGCGCCTCGGCGTTCCCTACCCCGTGCTCGCCCGGCTGAGCTTCGGTGTGCTCGGCGCCAACATCCCCGCCATCATCCGGGCGATCGTCGGGATCGCCTGGTACGGGATCCAGACCTACCTCGCCTCGTTCGCCGTGCAGGTGCTGCTGCTGAAGATGGCTCCGGGTCTCGCGGCGTGGACCGAGGGGGGATTCCTGGGTCTCTCGCCGCTGGGCTGGGCGTGCTTCCTGGTCGTCTGGGCACTGCAGCTGCTGCTGATCCGTCGGGGGATGGAGACGGTCCGGCGCTTCGTGGACTTCGCCGGCCCCGCGATCTGGATCGCGATGTTCGTTCTCGCCATCTGGATCGCCGTGAAGGCCGGGGGCAGGCTGTCCTTCGCCTTCAGCGACAAGAGCCTCTCGGCCGGCCAACAGGTGCGGGAGTTCCTGGCCGTGATCAGCCTGACCGTCTCCTACTTCGCCGCTCTCCTGCTCAACTTCTGCGACTTCTCGCGCTTCGCGCCGACGAGGAAGGCCGTGCGGCTGGGCAACCTGCTGGGCCTGCCGCTCAACTTCATCGCCTTCGCCGGGGTGTCCGCGGTGGTCACCGCCGGAACGTTCGCGGTCTACGGCGAGTTCATCACCGACCGGGTCGAGGTCGTCGCCCGCCTCGACAGCGTCGTCGTCCTGCTGATCGGGGCGGTCACGTTCGCCGTCGCCACGCTGGGGATCAATGTCGTCGCCAACTTCGTCTCGGCCGCCTACGACCTGTCGAACGTGGTTCCGAGGTTCCTCGACTTCCGCCGCGCCGGGCTGGTGGCTGCGCTGCTGGCGCTGCTGGTCATGCCTTGGAAGCTGTACGGCAGCCCGGTCGCCATCAACTACTTCCTCGGGGCGTTGGGCGCGTTCCTGGGACCGCTGTTCGGGATCCTGATGGTCGACTACTGGGTGATCCGCCGCGAGCGCGTCGACGTCTCCGAGCTGTACAAGCTCGACGGGGACTACACGTACGGCTCGGGCGTCAACCCTCGCGCCGTGATCGCCTTCGCGGCCACCGCGATCCCGACCGCCCTGATCGCGCTCCTCCCCGCTCTCGCGGCACTCGCACCCTTCTCCTGGCCGATCGGGGTGGTCCTCGGTGCGGCCGTCTACTTCCCGCTCATGCGCCACCAGCCCGTGCCCGGGTCGGTGCCGGGCGGGCCCGAGGAGCACGCGTGACACGGGAAGGAACATCGACCTACCCTTCGAGAAAGGTGGAGAACATGACGATGCGGTTCGACGTCAACCTGTCGATCCTGTTCACCGAGCTGCCCCTGCTGGAGCGGCCGGCGGCCGCGAAGCAGGCCGGGTTCGACGCGGTCGAGTTCTGGTGGCCGTGGCCGGTCGCGGTGCCCGTCGGACGCCGAGATCGACCGGTTCGTCGCCGCCATCACGGACGCCGGCGTGCAGCTCGTCGGGCTGAACTTCTTCGCGGGCGACATGGCCGGCGGCGACCGAGGCCTCGTCTCGTGGCCGGCCCGCAGCACCGAGTTCCGCGACAACATCGACGTCACGGTCGGGATCGGCGAGCGGCTCGGCTGCCGGGCGTTCAACGCGCTCTACGGCAACCGGACCGACGACAGCACCCCCGCGGAGCAGGACGCGCTGGCCACCGAGAACCTCGCGCTCGCGGCGCGGGCGGCGCAGCGGATCGGCGGCACCGTGCTCGTCGAGCCGGTCAGCGGCGCCCCCCGCTACCCGCTGCTCACCGCGGCGGACGCGCTCGCGGCGATCGACCGGGCGGGCGAGGAGAACATCGCCCTGCTGCTCGACGTCTACCACCTCGCGGTCAACGGCGACGACGTCGACGCCGCGATCGACCCGCGGCGAGCCGCGCATCAGACGGAGCCGCGGGCATCGGGCACGTCCAGATCGCCGACGCCCCGGGCCGCAACGAGCCCGGCACCGGGAAGCTCGACATCGACCACTACCTGCAGCGCATCGCCGCCACCGGCTACGACGGCTGGGTCGGGCTCGAGTACAAGCCCACCGCCGCGAGTGCCGGACGCCTTCGACTGGCTGCCCCGCGAGAGCCGCTCGGCTCGCTGATCCCTCCCCCTTCTGCAGAAAGGTGCTTCCGACATGACGACTGTCGCCTTCATCGGCCTGGGCATCATGGGCGGCCCGATGGCCGCGAACCTCGTCAAGGCCGGCTTCGAGGTGACCGGCTACAACCGCAGCCCGGAGAAGGTCGCCGCCCTCGTCGACGCCGGTGGGCGCGGTGCCGACAGCGTGGCCGAGGCCGTCCGCGAGGCCGACGTGATCATCACGATGGTCCCGGACTCCCCGGACGTCGAGGCCGTGACCGGCGGCGACGACGGCGTGTTCGCCTCCGCCCGCTCGGGCGCGCTCTACGTCGACATGAGCACGATCCGCCCGGACGTCGCCGTCCGCGTGGCCGAGGCCGGGCGCAAGGCCGGGCTGCGGGTGCTGGACGCCCCGGTCAGCGGCGGCGAGGCCGGCGCGATCGAGGCCAGCCTGTCGATCATGGTGGGCGGCGAGCCCGCCGACTTCGCGGACGCGCGGCCCGTACTGGAGGCCGTCGGCAAGACGATCGTGCACGTCGGCCCCGCCGGGTCCGGCCAGACCGTCAAGGCCGCGAACCAGCTCATCGTCGCCGCCAACATCGAGGTCCTCGCCGAGGCGGTCGTGTTCCTCGAGGCGTACGGCGTGGACACGAAGGCCGCGCTGGAGGTGCTCGGCGGCGGCCTGGCGGGCAGCACCGTACTGAACCGCAAGGGCCCGAACATGCTCGCCCGTGAGTTCAAGCCGGGCTTCCGGCTCGCCCTGCACCACAAGGACCTGGGCATCGTCACGTCGGCCGCCCGCGAGGCCGGGGTCGTGATCCCGCTCGGCGCGGTGGTCGCGCAGCTGGTGGGCTGCGCTGGTCGCCCGCGGCGACGGCGGCCTCGACCACTCCGGCCTGCTGAAGCTCGTCGCCGAACTGTCCGGCAGGGCTGTCCGGCCGCGACACCGATAACAGGAGAGCTGAGATGGCTCGCATGACAGCGGCGGACGCCGCGGTCGCCATCCTGGAGCGCGAGGGCGTCACGCACGCCTTCGGCGTCCCGGGCGCGGCGATCAACCCCTTCTACGCGGCGATGCGCCGGGCCGCCAAGGACGGCATCGACCACGTGCTCGCGAGGCACGTGGAGGGCGCCTCGCACATGGCCGAGGGCTACACCCGCACCCGCGCCGGCAACATCGGCGTCTGCGTCGGCACGTCCGGCCCCGCGGGCACGGACATGATCACCGGGCTGTACTCCGCGTCGGCCGACTCGATCCCGATCCTGTGCATCACCGGGCAGGCGCCCGTCGCCCGGCTGCACAAGGAGGACTTCCAGGCCGTCGACATCGCGTCGATCGCCGCACCGCTGACGAAGATGGCGGTCACGGTCCTGGAGGCCGCGCAGGTCCCGGGCGTCTTCGCCAAGGCCTTCCACCTCATGCGCTCCGGCCGCCCCGGACCCGTGCTCATCGACCTGCCGTTCGACGTGCAGATGACCGAGATCGAGTTCGACCCCGACACCTACACCCCGCTCCCGGCCTACAAGCCCGCGGCGAGCCGGGCACAGGTCGAGAAGGCGCTCGACATGCTGCAGGAGTCGACGGCGCCGGTGATCGTCGCGGGCGGCGGGATCATCAACGCCGACGCGTCCGAGCTGCTGGTGGAGCTGGCCGAGATCCTCGACGTCCCCGTGATCCCGACCCTGATGGGCTGGGGCGCGATCCCGGACGACCACCGGCTGATGGCCGGTATGGCCGGGCTGCAGACGGCCCACCAGTACGGCAACGCGACGATGCTCGCGTCGGACTTCGTGCTCGGGATCGGCAACCGGTGGGCGAACCGGCACACCGGCGGCCTCGACACCTACCGCCGCGGCCGCACCTTCGTCCACGTCGACATCGAGCCCACCCAGATCGGGCGCGTGTTCGCACCCGACTACGGGATCGTCTCCGACGCCCGCGCCGCGCTGGCCCTGTTCGTCGAGGTCGCCAAGGAGCGCCGCGAGCAGCTGCGCGACCGCCGCGCCTGGGTCGACGAGTGCGTCAAGCGCAAGCAGACGATGCTGCGCCGCACCCACTTCGACGACGTCCCGGTCAAGCCGCAGCGCGTGTACGAGGAGATGAACCGCGCGTTCGGCCGCGACACCCGCTACGTCAGCACCATCGGGCTGTCGCAGATCGCCGGCGGCCAGTTCCTGCACGTGTACCAGCCACGGCACTGGATCAACGCCGGCCAGGCCGGCCCGCTGGGCTGGACACTGCCCGCGGCGCTGGGTGTGTGCGTCGCCGATCCGGACGCGACGGTGGTGGCGCTCTCGGGCGACTACGACTTCCAGTTCATGCTCGAGGAGCTGGCCGTGGGCGCGCAGTTCCACCTGCCCTACGTGCACGTCGTCGTGAACAACTCCTACCTCGGGCTGATCCGCCAGTCGCAGCGCGGGTTCGAGATGGACTACTGCGTCCAGCTCTCGTTCGAGAACGTCAACACGCCCGGAGCTCGGCGCCTACGGCGTCGACCACGTCAAGGTGGCGGAAGGGCTGGGGTGCAAGGCGATCCGCGTCGACCGGCCCGACGACCTGGCGTCGGCCTTCGAGCAGGCGCGCAAGCTGATGGCGGAGTTCCGGGTGCCGGTGGTCGTCGAGGTGCTGCTCGAGCGCGTCACGAACATCTCGATGGGCACCGAGCTGGACAACGTCGTCGAGTTCGAGGAGCTCGCGACGCTGGACGAGCACGCCCCGACCGCCATCGCGCTGCTCGACTGAAGAACCGCATCTCGGAGCCACAATGGCTCCGAGATGCGGAATGGGACGCCAATGGAGGCAGCACCGTGCACGTCGTCGTCGCGCCCGACAAATTCAAGGGATCGCTCACCGCGCGAGAAGTCGCGGACCGGGTCGCGGCCGGGATCACCGCCGTGCATCCCGAGGTGGAGGTCGTGCGCGTCCCGGTCGCGGACGGGGGCGACGGCACCGTCGACGCGGCGATCGCGGCCGGGTACGAACGGATCCCGCTGCGCGCCACCGGCCCGACCGGCGACCCGATCGACACCGCCTACGCGATGCGTGACGGGGTCGCGGTGGTCGAGATGGCCGACGTCTCCGGGCTACGGCTGCTGCCGCCGGATCGCCTCGCGCCGCTCACCGCGACGTCCTACGGGACGGGTGAGGTGGTCCGCGCCGCGCTGGACCGTGGCTGCTCCAGCGTCGTGCTGGGTATCGGCGGCAGTGCCAGCACGGACGGCGGCGCGGGGATGCTGGAGGCCCTCGGCGTCCGGCTGCTCGACGCCGCCGGGAACCCGCTGCCGCGCGGCGGCGGTGCGCTGGCCGACCTCGACCGCGTCGACCTGTCCGGCCTGCACCCGGCCGTGGCCGGGGCCCGGATCGTCGTGGCCTGCGACGTCGACAACCCGCTGCTCGGCCGGCACGGAGCCGCAGCGGTCTACGGACCGCAGAAGGGCGCGACCCCGGACGACGTCATCACGCTCGACGCGGCGTTGGCGCACTGGGCCGACGTCGTCGACGCCGCCACCGGCCGCCCGGATGTCCGCAACCGTGCGGGAGCCGGGGCCGCGGGCGGGGTCGGCTACGCCGCGATGGCCGTGCTCGGCGCCGAGCTCGAACCGGGGATCGGGCTGGTGCTCGACCTCGTCCGCTTCGCCGACCATCTGCCCGGGGCGTCGCTGGTGATCACCGGCGAAGGGTCGCTCGACGAGCAGACCCTGCACGGCAAGGCCCCCGCCGGAGTGGCTGCGGCGGCTGCGAAGGCGGGGATCCCGGTCGTGACGGTCTCGGGCCGGCTCGCCCTGGACGGCGCGCAGCTGCAGACGGCGGGAATCGCCGCCGCCTACGCCCTCACCGACATCGAACCCGACGTGCAGCGCTGCCTGGCCGAGGCCGGCCCGCTGCTCGAACGCCTGGCCACGAACCTGGCCCGTGAACGGATCGGAGGCACCACTCCATGACATCGGTACCGCTCTTCGTCAACGGCGGAGGTATGCGCGGCGGCAACGTGCACTACAGCATCGAGGGCCTGCCGTTCCTCGGCGAGGCCCGCACCGCCCCGCGCTACCGGTTCTTCTCCGTCCGCGACGAGTTCCCCGGGCTCTGGCCGGTCGCCGAGGGCGGCGTGAGCGTGCCGGGCGAGCTGTACGACGTGCCGCTCGACGTGATCCGCGACCGGTTCATCCCGGCCGAGCCTCCGGAGCTGGAGCTCAGCGTGATCGAGCTCGACGACGGCGGCAGCGCGGTCGCCGTGGTCCTGCGCGAGGTGGCACACAAGGCCGGCACCGGCCTCACCGACATCTCCGAGGCCGGGGGCTGGCGCGCCTATCGAGGAATCACGGTGAGCTGAGCCATGGCCGACTTCGATCTTGTCCTCCGCGGCCGCCGGGTGATCACCCGCGCCGGTGAGGTACCCCGCTGCATCGCCGTCCGCGACGGTGTCGTGGTCGCCATCGAGCCGCTCGAGTCGCGGCTGGAGGCCCGGTCGGATGGCGGGGAGACCGTCGACCTCGCCGACGACGAGGTGCTGCTTCCCGGCCTCGTCGACAGCCACGTGCATGTCAACGAGCCGGGCCGCACCGAGTGGGAGGGCTTCGCGACGGCCACCCGCGCCGCCGCCGCGGGCGGGGTCACGACGATCCTCGACATGCCGCTCAACAGCATCCCGCCGACCACCACCGTGGACGGGCTGGAGATCAAGCGGAAGGCTGCGCAGGACACCGCGCACGTCGACGTCGGCTTCTGGGGCGGCGCGATCCCGGGCAACATCGACGACCTGCGCGGGTTGCACGACGCGGGCGTCTTCGGGTTCAAGTGCTTCATGACCGACTCCGGGGTGGAGGAGTTCCCGCCGCTGTCGGCCGACCAGCTCGAGGAGTACCTGGGCGTGCTGGCGTCCTACGGGGCGAAGATGATCGTCCACGCCGAGGACTCGACCGCGATCGAGCGGGCTCCGGCGCCGCACGGACGGCACTACTCCGACTTCCTCGCCTCTCGGCCGCGCGGCTCGGAGAACGTGGCGATCGCGCACCTGATCGAGGCGGCCCGGCACACCGGGGCGTCGGTACACCTGCTGCACCTGTCCAGCTCCGACGCCGTGCCGATGCTGCGCACCGCGCGCCGCGAGGGCATCCGGATGACCGTCGAGACCTGCCCGCACTACCTGGTGTTCGAGGCCGAGGCGATCGCCGACGGGGCCACGCAGTTCAAGTGCTGCCCGCCGATCCGTGAGATCGGCAACCGCGAGGAGCTGTGGCATGCACTGGCACGCGGCGACATCGACTGCGTCGTCTCCGACCACTCGCCGTGCACGGCCGAGCTGAAGCGGCTCGACGTGGGCGAGTTCGACACCGCGTGGGGCGGCATCTCGTCGCTGCAGATCGGGCTGCCTGCCGTGTGGACCGAGGCCCGGCTGCGGGGTCACACGCTCGTCGACGTGGTCCGGTGGATGGCGCAGCGGCCCGCCGAGATCGCCCGGCTGCAACACAAGGGCCGCATCGAGCGTGGCTACCACGCCGACTTCGCCGTGTTCGCGCCCGACGACGCGTTCGTCGTCGACCCGACGCTGCTGCACCACCGCAACCCCGTCACCCCGTACGCGCAGCGTGCCCTCGCGGGCGTCGTCCGCAGCACCTGGCTACGCGGTCGCCGGGTCGCCGCCGACGAACCGCAAGGACGCCTGATCGCACGAGGAGAGGCGTGATGAGCACGTACTGGTCACCGACCGGAGGGCTGCCTCCGCAGACCCAGCTGCTGACCGACCGGGCGATGTTCCGGGAGGCCTACGCGGTGATCCCGCGGGGCACCAACTCGGACATCGTCACCAGCTTCCTGCCGTTCTGGAACGACACCCGGCTCTGGGTGCTGGCCCGTCCGCTCACCGGCTTCGCCGAGACCTTCTCCCAGTACATGGTCGAGGTCGCACCCGGCGGGGGCAGCGAGCGTCCCGAGCTCGCCCCGGAGGCCGAGGGAGTCGTCTTCCTCACCGCGGGACTGCTGCACCTCACGGTGGACGCGATCGCGCACAAGCTCGAGCCGGGCGGATACGCCTACATCCCGCCGGGTGTCGACTGGACGGTCCGCAACGAAGGCGGCGAGAACGCCCACTTCCACTGGATCCGCAAGGCCTACGAGCGGGTCGAGGGGCTGGACGTGCCCGAGGCGTTCGTGACCAACGAGCGCGACGTCGAGGCCGGGTCGATGCCGGACACCGACGGCAGGTGGCGAACCACCCGATTCGTCGATCCGGCCGACCTGCGGCACGACATGCATGTGAACATCGTGACGTTCGAGCCGGGCACCGTGATCCCGTTCGCCGAGACGCACGTGATGGAGCACGGGCTCTACGTCCTGGAGGGCAAGGCCGTCTACCGGCTCAACGAAGACTGGGTCGAGGTGCAGGAGGGCGACTTCATGTGGTTGCGGGCGTTCTGCCCGCAGGCCTGCTACGCCGGTGGTCCGGGACGGTTCCGCTACCTGCTCTACAAGGACGTCAACCGGCACATGAAGCTGAACAGTCGCATCGGCTGAGTCGGCCGACCTGCTCAGGCCTGGTCGGGCGACGGGTCCTCCCGCGCCGGGAGCACCTCGAACCGGTCGACCAGGCCGAGCGCGCTGAAGACCCGCAGTGCGGGCCCCCGGCCGAGGCGGATCGCCAGCCGCCTGCCCGCCGCACGGGCGTGGTCGTCGGCGACGAGCACGACCCGTACTCCGGAGGAGTCGACGAACGTCAGCGTGCTCAGGTCGATGACGAGCAGCGACGGCGCCGCACGCTCCGCCTCCGCGACGCGGCGCAGGGCATCCTCGGCGAAGGCGATGTCGAGCTCCCCCGTGAGGACGACCTCGACGGTGCGGTCCGCGGTCACGGCGTGACCTCGAGGATGAGCAGTGCGACGTCGTCGTGCAGCCGGCCCTGCTGGAACCCGACCACGTCCGCCAGCAGCGCGTCCGCGAGCGCGTCGGCGGTCGGGGTCGCCGTCGCCACGAGGGTCGCCAGCCGGTCGTCGCCGTAGAACCCGTTCACGCCACGCGCCTCCGTCACACCGTCGGTGTAGAAGACCATGATGTCGCCCGCGGTCCAGACGCACCGTCGTCTCGGTGAGCTCGATGTCCGGGTAGACCCCGAGCAGGGTGCCCGGCGCCGCGACGGCCTCCACGTTCCCGCCCCGGCGCACCAGCGCGGGTGGGTGGCCCGCGCTCGCGATGGTGACGGTCGCCCCGTCGGCGTCGACGGTCAGCAGCCCGTGGGCGACGGTGGCGAACCGGTATGGCGACGCGCCCGGATCGCGCAGCATCGCGCGGTTGACCCGGTGCAGCACCTCCGCCGGCCCGTGGCCGTGGTCGATCTCGGCCCGCAGCGTGTGGCGGATCAGCGCCGTCCGCGCCGCGGCCTCGGGGCCCTTCCCGCACACGTCGGCCACCACCACGCCCCAGGTGCCGGGCGTGCCGCCCGCGACGACGTCGTACAGGTCCCCGCCCACATGCAGGCCGGCCCGGTCGTCGGTCTGCGGCCGGTAGCGGGCGGCCACGCGCACCCCGGGCACGGTCGGGAGAACAGTCGGGAGCAGCGCATCCTGCAGCGTCTGCGCGATTCGACGCTGCTCCTCGTAGAGCCGGGCGTTGTCCAGGGCGATGGCCGCGACACCCGCCAGCTGCGCGGTGAAGGCGAGGTCGACCTCGTCGAACCGCTGCCCGGACTCGGCCTGTACCAGCGTCAACGCGCCGAGGCTGCGGCCGCGCACGAGCAGCGGCACCACCACCGCCGAGCGCAGCCCGATCGACCGGATGAGCCGCAGGTGCTCCTCGTCCACCGCCGCGTCGACGAGAAGCGCGTCCGGGATCTCGGGGAAGAACGCCGGCCGACCCGTGCGGCTGACCTCGATGGCCCCACCCAGCGCGTTCCGGTCGGGCGGGTAGCGCTCCTGCAGCCGGGCGACGAACGCGACCTTGGCCGGATCGGCGTGGGCGACCGCCACCTCGTCGACCCGGCCCCTGCGCACCAGGTGCACCACGCACCAGTCGGCGACGTCCGGGACGGCGAGATCCGCGAGTCGCTGCAGGCGCTCCTCGACCGACAGGGGCGCCTCCATCAGCCGGCTCGCGCGGGCGAGGAACGTCATCCGGTCGAGCTGGCGCTCGGCGTCGGCGCGCGCGGCCTGCTCGGCGGCCAGGAGCCGGACGCGGTCGAGCGCCTGGGCGCACAGGGCGGCTGTCGCCAGCAGGTACTCGCGCTCGTCCGCGCGGAACGGGCGCGGTGTCAGGAAGCTGAACACGACCGCGCCCAGATCCCGGTCCTGCACGCGCAGGGGCAGGCAGGCGGTCGCCTGGAACCCGCTCGACGTCCCGACCGGGGCCATCTCGGGGTAGCGGCTACCGCCACTGCGCGGCGTCCTCCAGCCACACCGGCGTGCCGTCGAGCACCGCATCCGACAGCGGGCGCCCGCGCCTCAGCTCCACGCGGGTGAACTGCCCGGCGGTCGCCGCGGGCCACCCGCTGGAGTGCAGGGTGGTCAGGGCGCCTGCGTCGGTCCGCGAGAGGACACCGCACGCGTCGGCCTCGAGCAGCCGCGCCGCCGTGGTCGAGACCAGGAAGGCGATCGCGTGCGGGTTCGCCGCCGCCGCCAGCTCGGCGGCGAGCCGGTGCAGCGCCGCGGTGCGGCGGCGGAGGTCGGGCGGCGCGTCGGCCGGCGCCAGGAGCAGCACCACCCCGTCGGCCACGGGGAGGCAGCCGACCACCACGTCCGGAGCCGGCAGCGGCACGGCGCCCGGTTCGCCGCGGTGATAGGCGGCGTCGAGGGCGGCGAGCAGCGCCGGGTGCGGCAGGGCGTCCCGGATCGGCCGGCCGACGACGTCGCCCACCAGCTTCCGGGCCGCCGAGTTGAGCCGGACGACGACGTGCTCGGCGGTGGCGGTGACGGCGAGCGGCAGGGGACGGTCGCCGACGGCGTCGACGAGTGCCGAGGTCATCGGGCGTGTCCGGAGCCGGTCGTCCACCACTGCGCCGCGCCGGGGGCGGCACCGCGCTGCGCGAGCGGGGTCGGGTCGTCCGGGACCGTGAACGCGATCCGGGTGCCGGACTCGCCGACCTCGAACGTCACCTCGTCGGCCAGGTTGTGGATCACGGCGAGGCCCCTGCCGCGGTACCCGGGATCCGCGGGCGGTGGCCGCCACCGTCCGAAGTCCTGCACCTCCACGCGGATCGCGCCGTCGTCGCGCCGTCGCACGGAGTAGGCGAACTCACCGGGGGGCCCGTCCCGGTAGGCGTGTTCGACGGAGTTGGTCGCGGCCTCGCTGAGCATCAGCTGCAGGTCCGCGGTCGTGTCGTCGGACAGCGCCGCCTGGGCGCTCCAGGCGCCGAGCCGGCGGCGCACCGCCGACAGCCGCCGCGGGTCGGCGGGCAGGCGCTCGGCGAGCGGGGCGGGGATCAGGCGGGCGAGGAGCAGGACAGGAGCGGCCCCGGCGCCCGTCCCGGCGAGCAGCGCGGCGGCCAGGTCGTCGGGGGCGAGGTCGTGGTGGCGGGCCGCGCAGGCGGCGAGATCGTCGCCCGCTCCGGGGAACCCGAGAACCACCGTGGTGCCCGCCTCGAGGGTCTCCTCGGCCTGCCGGAACCGCTGGTCGGCCCGGCCGAACGCCGGCCCGTCACCGCCGGTCAGGAGCCGCCCGCCGGCCGGGCCGACGACCAGCGGCGCGCGCGGACCGGCCCCCGACCAGAGCAGTGTGCCGGTGGCACCGTCGAGCACGGCGCACTGCGCGGCACCGTCCACCGGCGGACCGGGTCGCCCGGCGACGCACCGGTCCAGCGCCTCGAGGGCCCGGACCGGCGAGCGCTCCCCGCCGAGGGCCTCGGCCATCAGGCGCCGCAGCTGCGCCACCGGAACCGCGTGGTGACCGGTGTCGGCGACGACCAGGCCGACGCGGTCGTCGCCCAGCGGGATCACATCGGACCAGACCGGTGTCGCCTCGTCCGTGTCGGGCGGATCGACCGCGGCGAGGGCGACCCGGCCGCACCGGGGCAGCGGGAACCGGCTGTTCGCGCTCGCCGGTGGCACGTCGCTCATCACACCCCTCCCGAGCCCGCCGCCCTCCAGTCTCGACAACGGGTCCCGGCACCGTCCACCCGGAGGCCGACCGAGGCGACGACCGCGCGGGCCTCCGTGCTCCGTGAGGGTCGCGGGACGACGACGCTGCGTTACCGGACCGCCCGGCGCCGCACCCGGCGCGGGGTGACGGCGGCGCGACGCGACCGCACCGCCGGTCGGGACGGATATCCGTTCATCTGACGTCCGACGGCTCCCGCGTGCAGGGACCTTCGCCCCTACCGGGCCAGGGGGTGGATCAGTCAGGCTTCTGGCGTGATGAATTTGGCATAGCCGCGCTATTTCCGGTTGGCTGGAATTGTCCAGGGCTTCGATGGTAGTCGCAATCACCAGCGGCGGGGCCCGCCAGAACATGATTCTTGAATACCGCTGCGCCGCGGACGGTCGAGATTTGGGGAGGTACCCACAATGGACTTCGAGCTGACTGATGAGCAGCAGCTGATCCGGGATGCGGTCAGGGAGTTCGCCGAGGCCGAGATAGTGCCCATCGCGGCCGAAATCGACCGCGACCACCGTTTCCCCGCCGAGCTCCTGCCGAGGCTGGCCGAGATGAACCTCATGGGCATGACCTTCCCGGAGAAGGAGGGTGGCGCGGGCACGGACTACGTGAGCTATGTCATCGCGGTCGAGGAGATCTCGCGGGCGTGTGCGAGCACCGGCATCATCATGTCGTCGCACAACTCGCTCGCCACCTGGCCGATCTACACGTTCGGAACCCGGGCTCAGAAAGACCAGTACATGCACGACATGACGTCCGGCCGCCGCCTGGGTGCTTTCGCCCTGACGGAGCCCGCCGCGGGAACCGACGCGGCCGCGGGCACGTGCACGGCGACGCGGGACGCGGACGGGTACGTCCTCAACGGGTCCAAGATGTTCATCAGCAACGCACCGCACGCCGAGATCTACATCGTCTTCGCGAAGACCGACACGACGAAGGGGACGCGCGGGATCAGCGCGTTCATCGTCGAGAGGGACACCCCCGGATTCTCGGTCGGCGAGGCCGAGCACAAGATGGGGATTCGCGGTTCCAGCACGCCGCCCATCTACTTCACCGACTGCCGCGTCCCGAAGGAGGCGCTCCTGGGCGAGGAGGGCGAGGGCTTCAAGATTGCCATGGCAGACGCTCGACGGCGGGCGGATCGGGGTTTCCGCGCAGGCGCTGGGCATCGCCCAGGCGGCGCTCGACGCTGCGGTCGCGTATGCGAAGGAGCGCGTCCAGTTCGGCAAGCCGATCGCGAACCTGCAGGCCATTCAGTGGATGATCGCCGATATGGCTCTGGATATCGACGCGGCCCGGCTCCTGGTCTATCGCGCCGCATGCGTGCGCGGGCAGCGGCCAGTCCTATTCCACAGAGGGTGCGATGGCCAAGCTGTTCGCGTCCGAGGTGGCCACCAGGGTGGCCGGCAAGGCGATCCAGATCCACGGCGGATACGGTTACACGGAAGCCTATCCGGTGGAGCGGCACTACCGCGACGCGAAGATCACCGAACTGTACGAGGGAACGTCCGAGGTGCAGCGGATGGTCATCGCGAGAAACGCCTTGCGTTGAGGACAACCGGCCACCACCGATTGCGGTGGCTGCCGTCAGGAGGATCGTGATGAAGATTGTGGTCGCCTACAAGTGGACCCGTGACCCGGAAGAGGCGACGGCACGCCCCGACGGCACGGTGGACTGGAGCCGGGCCAAGCCGGGCTTGTCCGCCTACGACCCCGTGGCCATCGAGGTGGCCCGCCAACTCGCCGCCGAAACGGGCGCCGAGCTGATCGGAGTGACGGTCGGGGACAAGGGCGTCGGGGCGCCGCTCGCCTGCAAGGCCGCCCTCGGTCGAGGCCTGGACCGGGTCGTGATCGTCGAGGACGGGTCCCTGGCCGACGCCGGGCGCTCCGAGCTGGCCGCGGTGCTGGCCGAGGTGATCAGGCACATCGGCGACGTGGACCTCGTCGTCACCGGCGACTCGTCGATGGACGTGGCGGCCAAGATGGTGCCCACCGTGCTGGCAGGCGAGCTCGGCTGGCCGGCCGTTGCCGAGGTCACCTCGGTGACCGGCAAGGCGGGCGAGCTGCGCGTCGAGCGCGCGGTCCCGGGCGGCGCGCAGGTGCTCGAGATCTCCGGTCCTGCCGTGCTGGCCACCTCCGCGGACGCCGCGGCGCCGCGGGTGCCCGGCATGAAGGACCTCCTCGCCGCGGGCAAGAAGCCGGTGGAGCACCTGGAGCTCGCAGCCCTGAAGGTGCCCCCGCAGAACGCGGTCATGACGGTGACCGGCCGAGGCCTCCCGGAGCGCAAGGTCCGCAAGGGCCAGCTCATCGACACCGCCGACCCGGCCAAGGCCGCGGACGAGCTCGTCACCGCGCTCCGCCAGGCCGGCGCACTCTGAGGAAGGAACAGACAATGAGTGTGAACGCCTGGATCGTCGTCGGGGACCAGCCGACAATCGGCAACCTCGTCACGGTCGCGCGTTCCCTGGGCGGCCCGGTCGGGGCCGTGGTCGCCGGGCCCCGTTCGGTGGCCGAGATCGTGGCCAGGAGCGGCGTGGACAAGGTGGTCTGGTGCAACGCGCCGGACGACGTGCCCGCCGAGGCGAACGCCCCCGCGGTGGCCGACGCCGTCGCCGCCGACCCACCCCGGGTCGTGCTCGCCGGTCGCAACCCCGGGGAGCGGGTGCTCCTCGGCGCCGCCGCCGCCCGCCTCAAGGCGGCCGTGCTGACCGGAGCCCGCTCGGTCGCCGTCGACGGCGACGGCGTCGTCGTGGTCAACGCCGTCTTCGGTGACATCGCCGACGAGACCGTCGCCGTGTCCGGCCCGGTGGCGCTGCTGCTGGACGGCGGTTCGGTGCCGTCGGCCGACGGCACCGGCGCGCCCATCGAGGAGGTCTCCGCGCCGCCGCTGGGCGTCAAGGTGATCGAGACCCGGACGCACGGCTTCGACGAGGTGGACCTCAACGCCGCCCACCGGGTCATCGGCATCGGCCGCGGCCTGAAGTCCAAGGAGGACCTCGCCCTCATCGAGGAGCTCGCCCGCGCCGTCGGCGCCGAGATCGCCTGCACCCGCCCGGTGGCCGAGGGCCTGAACTGGATGGGCAAGGACCGCTACATCGGCAGTTCCGGCGCGCGCATCGCCCCTCAGCTCTACCTCGCCATCGGCGTCTCCGGCCAGCTGCAGCACATGGTCGGCGTGACCGGGGCGGAGACCATCGTCGCGATCAACACCGACCCGAACGCCGCGATCTTCAAGGAGGCCGACCACGGCCTGGTCGGTGACCTCTACCAGCTCGTGCCGGCGATCACCGCCGCACTGAAATGACGGTGCCCGATGACAGAACCAGCTGAACCCGACTTCGACGTCATCGTCATCGGCGCCGGCATCGCCGGCTGCGTCACGGCCTACCAGCTCGCCCAGCAGGGCCGTTCGGTGCTGCTGATCGAGCGCGGTGAGGAGGCCGGCTCGAAGAACCTGTCCGGCGGGGTCCTGTACTCCCGCGGCATGGAGCAGGTCTTCCCCGACTTCCTCGCCGAGGCGCCGGTCGAGCGGCGGATCACCCGCAACTACATCAACTTCATCAACGCCGACAGCTCGGTCGCCATCGACTACAAGGACGCCCGGCTGGCCGAGCCGGTCAATGCCGTCACGGTGCTGCGCGCGAAGCTGGACCCGTGGCTGGCCGCCAAGTGCGAGGAGGCCGGCGCCCTGATCATGCCCGGTGTCCGGGTGGACCGCGTCCTCACCGAAGGCACCAGGGTCGTCGGCGTCCAGGCGGGCGACGACGAGCTACGGGCCCACGTGGTGGTGGCCGCCGACGGCGTGAACTCCTTCATCGCCCAGGATGCCGGTCTGCGCAAGAAGCCGCCGCTGCACCACCTCGCCGTCGGCGTGAAGGCGGTCGTCTCACTGCCCCGGAAGACGATCGAGGATCGGTTCACCCTGACCGGCGACGAGGGAGCGGCGATCGCCGCGGTCGGTGACTGCACCGAAGGGGTGGGCGGTGGCGGCTTCCTCTATACCAACATCGACTCACTGTCCATCGGCATCGTCGTCCGCCTGGACGACCTCACGGCGAAGAAGAAGGTCGTCACCGACATCTTCGACCATTTCCTCGAGCACCGGTTCATCGCGCCCTACCTCGAGGGCGGCGAATTGCTGGAGTACGGCTGCCACCTGGTCGCCGAGGGCGGCCTGGACATGGTGGGCGACATCGTCATGGACGGCATGGTCGTCGTCGGCGACGCCGCCGGGCTCACGCTCAACACCGGCCTGACCGTGCGCGGTATGGACCTCGCGGTCGGCTCCGCGGTCGCCGCCGCGGAGGCCATCGGCTCCGCGCTGGACCAGAAGAACACCTCCACGACGGCCCTGGCCGCATACCGGGAGAAGCTGTTCGCCTCCTACGTCGGGAAAGACATGGAGACCTACGCCAAGGCACCGCATTTCCTCGAGACGGATCGGATGTACAAGGAATACGGCGAGCTGTTGGCCGACGTCCTGTACCGCACGTTCAACCTCGACATGCAGCCTCGCAAGCATCTCGTCAAGGTGGCTCGCGAGTCGCTGGCTCATTCGCCGCTGAAGATCATGCAGCTGGTCAAGGACGGGATTGCGGGAGCGCGGGCGCTATGAAACCACTATCTGTCACCGAGCGCCTGACCAAGAACCGTTTCAACCTCGACGACGAGGAAAGCCATATCGAGGTCAACCAGGAGATCGCCAAGGCCACGGGAACGGGTAAGGCCATCGTCGCCTGCTGCCCGGCCCACGTCTACAGCGAAGAACCCGACGGGACCATCGCGGTGGAATATGCCGCTTGCCTGGAGTGCGGAACCTGCCTTGCAATCGCCGCCCCTGGTGCGCTGAAATGGCACTATCCCCGCGGCGGGTTCGGCGTCCAGTTCCGCGAAGGGTAGGGTTCGCCGAACCCGCGCGTGGTCACGAGCGGGAACCGTCCAGATACTGCAGAAGGTCGTGGGCCGCCAGCTCGATGTCCTTGTGTCCCCACTCCGCCGCCCGGTACTGGCAGGCGATCAGCCCCATCCTGTGCAGGCGCCGGAAGTCGCCGTAGACGAACGCGTAGCGGCCCTTGGTGTGCTCGGTGGCGCCGTCGGTGAGCCCGAGGTGCCAGGCGGCGTACTCGTCCCACGAGTGCGACTCGAGGTAGCGGGTGCCGTCGGCGGCGCTCGGCTGGACGTCGCCCCACTGGCTGCGCAGCACGTACTGGTGGGCGTCGATCAGCTCGCGGGCTCGGGCGACGGCGCGATCGTTCACCGAGTAGGAGGCCACGATCGCCATGATGGCGGCGCGCACCGGCGGACTACTCGTGGCTACCCGTCTCGGGACGCGGGTGATCGCGGTCCGCGCGAGCTCAAGTTGTCGATCGCCGATCGGGCGCGTCCAAGTGGTTCGATCATGAGCGGACGCGCCCGACCGACGATCACCCCCGCTCAGCCCAGGTGGACGTTCGTCAGCACACCGGTGGAAGTGCGGTTACGCCTCCTGCAGGCGGCTACGCAGCGTGCCGAGGGTGCGCGAGAGCAGCCGGGAGACGTGCATCTGCGAGATTCCGGTGAGTGCGGCGATCTCGGTCTGCGTCATGTCGTGGAAGAAGCGCAGCTGCAGGATTCGCCGTTCCCGGTCCGGCAGCTGGGCCAGCAGCGGGACGACAGCCATGCGGTCCTCGACCAGGCCGAGGCCGGGGTCGACGTCCCCGAGCGCGGCGACCCGGCTTCGGCCGGGACGCTCGTCGTCCGGCGGCTGCTCGTCCAGGGACGACGGGGAGGCGGTCATGTGGACCTGCAGGATCTCGATCACCTCGTCGCGGGAGATGCCGAGGTGCTCGGCGAGCTCGCTGGGCCGCGGTGCGCGGCGGAGGCGCTGCGTGAGCTGGTTCGCGGCCTCGTAGAGGCCGGCCTGCTGCTGGATGATCCGGCGCGGGATGCGGATGGTCCGCGAGCGGTCGCGGAAGTAGCGCCGGATCTCGCCGGTGATCGTGGGGACGGCGAACGACAGGAAGTCGACGCCGCGTTCCGGCTCGAACCGGTCGACCGCCCCGATCAGCCCCAGCGTCGCGACCTGCTCGAGGTCGTCCAGATTGTCGCCGCGGTGCACGAAGCGGTGCGCGATGTTGTAGGCCACCGGTAGGTAGCCGGTGATCAGCTCGGCGCGCAGCTGCGCACGGCGCGGGTGGCCTGCGGGCAGCCGGGCGAACTCGGCGAACAGCGGAGCCAGGTGGGCGTACTCGTTCTCCGCCCGCACGGGCGCGTCGACGGTGGCCGTCTGTGCTGCGGGCATGCGGCAGCGCCTCCTGAGATGGTGGAGGGCGGCTGGATGCACCCGGAGCATCGCCATGGGGAGCGTGCCGATATCGACGTTATCACCGGTGCGCAGAGTCCACCTTTCGACGAACTCCGGGACGGGTCCCGTGGCGGCGCACCGATGGGTTCCGGTAGGAGTTCGGATGTGGACGAGGCGCAGATGAAGCCGGGGGCGGACGAGATCGGCCTGTGGTCGACCGTCGAGCAGCTCGTCCGCACCCTGCGCGTGCCCGCCGCCGATGCCGCCTCGCTCGTGTCGCAGATCGTCGGCGAGGCGGTCCGGATCGTCCCGGCCGCACGCGAGGCCGGGCTGATCGTCACCGATCCGGACCAGAACCTCAACACGGTGTTCGCGTCCGGGCCGGCGCCGCGCGAGCTCGACGACCTGCAGATCCGGCTGGGCACCGGGCCGTGCCTCACCGCGGCCCGCAAGCAGATCGTGGTGCGCATGCACGACATCGCCGCCGACACCCGATGGCCCGAGTTCTGCCGCGTCGCGCAGCAGTGTGCCGTGGGCAGCATGCTCTGCGTGCCGCTGTTCGTCGACGACCAGATGCTCGGCACGCTCAGCTTCTACGGTGCGCAGCCCGACGTCTTCCGCAACGGTGCCGAGCCCGCGGCGCGCGTCCTGGCCACGCTCGCCGCGGTCGCCCTCGCCGACTCCTTCCACCGGGAGCGGATCGAGCGGGCGCTGGGCAACCGGGACCTGATCGGGCAGGCCAAGGGCATCATCATGTGCCGCTACGGGGTGCCCGCTGACGAGGCGTTCGAGGTGCTGCGCCGGCGCTCGCAGCACACCAACTGCAAGCTGCTCGCCGTCGCGGAGCAGGTGGTGGAGACCGGGATGACCGACGGGGTCATGCCTCCTGGAGCAGTCCGATGAGGCGTCGTCGGATGATCCGGAGCTGGGCGGTGCGGGGACATCAGGCGTCGCGCAGCCTCAGGCAGTAGACGCCGCGATCGCCGCCGGCCACCACGATGTCTTTCGCCCAGACGACGGGCTCCAGTGTCCCGGCGACCCGGAGTGCGGCGAGGGGGCGCCAACGGTCCGTCGACCAGACCCGGATCTCGCCCCCGCCGCCGGCCCGGGGCCGGTCCACGGTGGCCGCGAGCCGGGTGCCGTCCGGCGAGACGGCCAGCGCCGCCACGGGGCCGGCGCAGTCGAAGGCGTGCAGGTGGGCGCCGGTGGGCGGGTCCCAGACTGCGATCGCGCCGCGACGGCGTTGCCGTGAGATCCACTCGCCGTGACCCGACACGAGCCACGAGTCGTCGGGGGCGACCGCGAACGCCGTCGCGGCAGTCGCCGGTCCGACAAGTCGGTTCCGCAGCGTTCCCGACGCGGTGTCCCAGACGGCCATCCCCGTGGTCGAGCCCTCGTTGCCTCGGTTCTGGTAACCCGCGGTGAGCCACGACCCGTCGTGACTCGCCGCCAGCGCGCACACGTCATCGCCCGGCCCGGGCAGGACGCACCGCGGGGTGAGCGTCCGTGCATCCCAGATCACGATCTCGCCGACGGCGTCGCGCGTGCTGCCCACCGCGGCCGCGAGCCACGATCCGTTGCGTGGGGCTGTCAGGCACGGCCCGTAGGTGGCCGCCCCGGTCCGGGTGAAGAGGCGGTCGCCGGTCGTCGTGTTCCACACCGTCAGCCGGGTCGCCTGCGGTGAGCCCGCGATCGATACAGCGGCGATCCAGGAGCCGTCGGGTGCGGCGAGGAGCGACTCCGGCCGCGCGGTCAGGAAGGTGGCGGATCACTCGGCCGGCCCGCAGGTCCCGGTGGTCTTGCCGAAGCCACCTGCTCCGACGAGCCCGGTGGTCACGCCGACCGGGCCCGCGCCCGGCGCGACGACCGCCTCGACCAGCTGGTCCAGGAGGTCGGGCCGGTTGACTTCGTCGCCGCGCTGCGGCGGAACGGACCGGATCGAACGCACCACCGGCGCGAGCCGGGTCAGCGCCTGGTAGAGCGCGAGTTCCAACTCCGCCGGGTCGACGACCGTCGCCACGGTGACACCGTTGTCGCACAACCGCGCGCGGAAGCTCTCCTGCCGCGCACCGTGTTCCGGGTCCATGAACAGCTCGCGCGGCCCCGCCGTCGCGTCGCCCAGCAGCAGGACCAGGCGTGGGAGCCCCGCCGCCGTGGCGGTGTCGAACTCCAGCTCGCAGTACGACCGCTCCGGGTCGTCGCGCACGGGGGATCCGTAGCGGAAGCCGGCGATCAGCACGAACACGTCCGCTGCGCGCACGGCGTCCCGGCACACGTGAGCGGGCGCATCGTCGCGGGCAGCGAAGTAGGCCATGTCGGTGATGGCGTCGCCGGCCCGGCTCACCGCCTCCTTCGCCGCGTCCACGAACGAGCGCCCGGCGGGCAGCCTCCTCAGCTCCGAGGTGTGGGAGAGGAACACCCTCCGCGCAGGCGGACCGGACGGCACGGCGCCAGCATGGCAGCGCCGATCACCCGGCCGCGAACCGCTGCCCGTGCAGGAACTCGGCTACCTCCCGGGGCCGGTGTGCCGTCACCGCCGTCACCGTCTCCTCCGCCACCAGCACGGCGTGGTCCGCGAACCGCTCGTAGTAGCGGGCGAGCAGCGTGACGTCGACCGCCGCCGCGACGCCGTGCGGCCACGACCGGCCCATCAACACCCCGAACATCCGCGCGTGCAGGGCGTCCATCGCCTCGTCGTCGGCGTCGAGCTCGACGGCCAGGAGCAGGTTGCGCGTGCGCACGACCTCGGCCGTCTTGAGCGCCATCTCCACGCCGAGCCGGCTCATCTCGGCGAAGGCCGGGCGGACCTGCTCGGGCACCGCGCACCGGGACCGGCGCCGCAGCGCCACCTCCGCCACGTGCCGGGCGAGCACTCCCATGCGTTCCAGGTCCTCGGACGAGCGGATCGCGCAGACCACCGTCCGCAGATCGCCCGCGACGGGGGCGTGGAACAGCAGCGCGTCCGTGGCAGCCTTCTCGACCTCGGCCCCCAGCTCGCGCATCGTCGATTTCCCCTCGACGATCTTCTCGGCCAGCCGCACGCGCCCGTCCAGCAGGCCGGCGGTCGCGCCGCGCAGGTTCGTCGCCGCCTCCGTGCACATCCGTCCCAGCAGCTCGGAGAGCTGCTCGAGAAGCTGGGGGAGGGTGGGCGGGGCCATCAGGGGTAGGTCAGACCGGCAGCGACCCGGGCATGCGGCCGGTCACGACGTAGACGACGCGGCGGGCGACCGTGACGGCGTGGTCCGCGTATCGCTCGTAGAACCGGCCGAGCAGCGTGATGTCGACCGCCGGGCCGACGCCGTGCGCCCAGCGCGGCGCCATGAGCACGCTGAACAGGTGCCGGTGCAGATCGTCCATCGCGTCGTCGTCGGCCTCGAGCGTCGCGGCCATCTCGACGTCCCGGCTGCGGATCACCTCGGCCGCCTTCTGCGCGAGCGCGACGGCGATCTTGCCCATCTCCGCGAAGTAGGGGGCCACCTCGTCCGGCAGTACCAGCTGGGGGTGCCGGCGCCGCGCGGCCTGCGCGACGTGCAGGGCGAGGTCGCCCATGCGCTCGATGTCACCGGCGCCGTGGATCGCGGAGATCACCACCCGCAGGTCGGTGGCCACCGGCGCCTGGAGCGCGAGTAGGCCGAATGCCTTCTCCTCGGCCGCGACGCGCAGCTCGTCGATGCCGGCGTCGTCGGCGATCACCTGCTCGGCGAGCTGCAGGTCGGCCTTCAGCAGGGCGTGGGTCGCATGCTCCATCGCCACCGCGGTCTGCTGGCACATGTCGGCGAGCGCGTCCGCGAGGCCCGTGAGCTGTTCTTGATAGACGTCGCGCATGGGTCGAGAGTAGTTCTTGTCCACTCGGCGAAGCGGAGCCGTGGATGAACCGGCGGTGAACGGTCGCGGACGATCAGCTGCAGGTCGCCGCCGGTGCGGTTGCTGTGTCGGCGACCGGCTCCGGAGCGGTGGCGGCGCGGACCGTGCCGTCGAACGACCGGCCGAGCACGAGTTGCAGCACGCCGGTGGAGCCGGGATCGGGCACCGGGTTGGCCGAGGGCACCGCGCCGGCGAGCAGCCGGGCCTGCTCGGCGCGGTCCGGGGAGAACCGGACGACGGTGTCGAGCGCGGGCTGACCCGCGTTCTTCACCTCCGCCGTGCGGAATCCCAGGTCGCCCAGGGTGCCCGCCACCTCGGCGGCGAGGCCGTCGCGGCCGGAGGCGTTGAGGACGTCCGCGGTGACGTCGCTCGGCGTCGCCTGGTCCGCGGCCTGGTCCGTGGCCGGCAACGGGGCGTCGGTGCGCACTGCGGTGAACAGGGCCTTCGCGTCGGCCTCGCGCATCTCCTGGTTGCCCCGGCTGTTGGCCTGCGGCGCGGTCGGCACGGCCCGCACGTCGCCGAGCCCGCTCGACAGCGCGAGGAGGTCGGCCACCCCCGTCCCGGTCGACACCACCGTGGTACGCAGCGCCGGCAGCAGGCCGTTCACGCGGCCCGGGTGCAGCAGCGCGCTCGGGGACAGTGCCCGCGCGAGCGCCGCCGCGAGCACCCGAAGCTGGCGCTGGACGAGCGCGGCGTCGCCCGCCGGCTCGCCCCGCACGTCGGCCGCCCGCACCAGGCTCGCGGCGCGGGCGCCGTTGAGCGGGCCCGTTCCGGCGGTCGTGACGACCGGGCCGAGCACCGAGTCGAGGACGGGTCGCTCCACGCACACCTGCACCCCGCCGACGGCCTCGACCAGCGCCGAGGTCGCCGCGAGGTCGACGGCGACGAACCGGGTGATCGCCAGGCCGGTGATCTGCTGGGCGGCCCGGGTCGCACAGCGCGGCCCGCCGACGGCGTAGGCGCTGTCGAAGGTCGTGCGCGGCTCGGCGGGGACGGTCTGGTCGTTGTAGGCGGCCGCCGGGGCGTCCCAGCGCTCGCACGGCGGTCGGGTGATCTCCAGGTCCGGGGGCAGCGTCACGGCGACCGTCCGGTCACCCCGCGCGTCGCGGTGCAGCACGGTGACGGTGTTCGCCCGGGTGGTGGCGCCGGCGGAGCCGCCGCTGTCGGTGGCGAGCACCAGGACGTTCTCGTCCCCGGTCTGCGCGGCGGCGTCGAGAACACCGTCGGGCGGGCCGCCGACGGCCGCGACCTGGATCAGCGCCCCGTCGAGCCGGGCTCGGCCGACCCAACCCAGGCCTGCGACGACGACCAGGAGCAGCGCGAGGGCGGCGACGGCGTAGCGGCCCACGCGCACGGCCAGGCGCGTCCGGCGAGGGGCCGGGCGCTCGTCGACGTCGTCGCCCTCGTCGATGTCGTCGTCGTCCTGATCGTGCAGGCCGAGGACGAGCCCGGCGTGGGCGGCGGTGAGGCGGGTGAGGGTCTCGTCGATGCGGTCCGCCCGCAGGCGCTCGCCGGCGTCCTCCGGGTCGACGCGGGCCTTCCTGCGCGGGGGGACCCGTTCGGCCGGGCCGCGCGCCGGTGCGTCGGCCGTCCGGGGGTCGGCGGAGGTCGTGGCGTCGCGCGCGGTGGTCGACCGGGCGGGCACCTTCGCAGTGCGGGCCTCGGCCCGGGCGCGGGCCACGGACCGGCCCGTGCCGGAGGTTCCGACGGCGCGTGAGCCGAGCGTCCGTGCCGGCGCCGTCGGCGGCCCTCGGCGGCCCCGGCGCGACGTCCGTGGCCGGGTATTCCTCAGCGTCGGGTTCCGGCGCCCGTCGGCGGCCCCGGCGGCCCGCTGCGTCCGCGTCTCTCGTGGTCGGCTGCTCGTCGGCGTCCGGTTCCGGTGGCTGCCGGCGATCCCGAGGGACCGCAGTGGTCGGCAGCTCCGCGACGTCCGGTTCTGGCGGCCGTCGGCGGCCGGCCGGCCGCAGCTCGTCCCGCGCGCCGGCGGTGGCCGGCGACGGGCCGCCCCCGTCGTCGGCAGGCCGTCGCCCGGCGCGGGCGGTGTCGGCCCGGCGGCCGGGTGCCCGATGGCCGAGGTCCTGCCCGGGCGCCCGCCGCCCGCCGACGCGGTCGGTCCGGCCCGTGCCGATCGGGGCGGTGCGGGTTCGTCCGGTCCCGGCGGGGTCGTGCCGGGCCGTCGCGCACCCTCTCGGGGCGGGCCGTCGGGTAGTCCCGGTACCGGGCCGGTCCCTGTCGCGATATTCCCGCCGGCGGGGTTCCGTGTCGCGACGCGGCCCGTCGGCTCCGTGGGGGAGCGGCCGCTCCGGCCCGGCCGGGTCCGGATCGTCGGCGAAGTCGGTTCGCCGACGACCGGTGTCGACCGGTGGGGCGGTCCGCAGCTCCCCGCGTCGCCGGCCGCCCGGGGCACCGTTGCGGGGCTCGGACGGTGGCCGATGGTCGCCGCCGGGCGGCGCAGGGTCGGCGGGACGGGACGTGCGCGGCCGGCGCGGCTCCGACACGGCGCCCCCGTCGGCGCGACCGCGACGTCCGGGCGTGCGGGCGTCGAACCGCCCTCCGTCACCGAAACCGTTCGCTCGGCGCGCGCCGTCCGGCTGAGCCGGCGGGACCTCGCGGAACCGCGCCCCCGTGCCGTTCGGCGGGAGGTACGCCTCGGGTCGCCGTCGGTCTCCGGGGACGCCGCGCTGTGGCGGGTCCGGCCACGACCTCTCGTCACGCTGAGTGGTCGGTCCTCCGAGGGCTGCGGGCCATCCCGGCGGGGCGCCGCGGCCGGGTGGCGGCAGTGCCCGACCGGGCGGCCCCTGCCGACCGTTGCCCCCCGGTGGAGGCCGCTCCGACGAGGGCAGCAAACCGTGCCGGACCAGGAACTCGTCCGACGATTCGACCCGTGGCGGGCGCGGCCGGGCAGGGGGGCGTCGGACCCGGTACTGATCGCTGGTCACGCCACCTCCTCCGACCGTCACGGGAGCAGGGCGGGGACGGGTCGTCCCGGCCCCTCGGTCTTCGGAGCGTACGGAGCGCAGTCACCGGGGTGTGCAGCGGGATCCACAACGTGCCCATCCACAACGTGCCCGTCACACGGCGGGTGGGTGTGCGGGTGCGGTCAGCTGACGGCCGGCCGCCGCACCGCCGGCTCGTGCGCAGGCAGCTGGGGGATGGAGCGGCGAGCGGCCGCGGCACCCGCCAGCCGGACGAAGCCGGTGTCGGTGTCGCGGAAGCCCACGGCGTTGCGGCCCGCCTGCTTCGCCGTGTACAGCAGCACGTCCGCCTCGCCGACCAGCCGCTCGACCTCCGTCGGCCACCCGATGCAGTGCGCGACGCCCACGCTCACCGTCACATGCAACCCGTCCGCGATCTCGGCCCACGGGTGGCGCGCCACCCGGTCCCGCGCGGCCTCGCAGGTCTCGACGGATTCGGCGTACCCCTGCCCGGGCAGCACCAGCGCGAACTCCTCGCCGCCGAACCGGGCGCAGAACGCCCCGCCGGGCAGGCCGCTGCCCAGCACCCCGACGAGCCGTTGCAGCACGCGGTCGCCCAGCAGGTGGCCGTACGTGTCGTTGACCAGCTTGAAGTGGTCGATGTCGACGAGCGCCACCGACAGCCCCAGGGTGCGGACGGCCGGGTCGACCGGCTGGTCGAGCAGCGTGGCCAGGCACTCGTCGAGGTACCGGCGGTTGTAGGTGGCCGTGAGGCTGTCGCGGCGGCTCAGCTCCCGCGCCTCGGCGTGCTCGCGGCGCAGGCGGTCCAGCTCGTCGCCCGGGCCGGTCCGGCCCTGCATCAGCCGGACCGCGGCCCGCAGGTGGTCGTAGGCCTGCTCCCACCGGCCCAGCCGCGCGAGACGCTCGGCCGCGGCCGTGTGCACCGCGGCGCGGTCGTACCCGAGCGCGTCGAGGCCGGTCGGGCCGGTCGTCGGATCGAGGTCGAGGTAGGGCGACGGCACGTCGTGAACCGGCGTGTCCACCACCGAGCAGTCCATCTTCCGGCCACCTCCTGTCGCAGGCGTTGTCGACTGGACAAACGCGCCGCTTGAGCCCCCGCGGGGCAATCCACCCGACCGGGGTAGCTGCTCCGGGTCTCGTTCGGGGATGCCTCTCACCCGCCCGAGTGCTCCAGCTCTGCGCCGAACGGGACCGATGGGTCGTCCGGGTCGTGCAGCCAGCGCTCGGGCAGCACGACCCGCCCCGGCGAGCCCTGGCGTCCGCGGGGGCCCTCGGCGTCGGCCGGGAAGCCCTGCTGCAGGTCGAGGGTGGCGAGCAGTTCGTCCAGCTCGTCCAGGCTCTCGACGAGCCCGAGCCGGCGGCGGGTCTCGGAGCCCACCGCGAAGCCCTTGAGGTACCAGGCGACGTGCTTGCGGGCGTCGCGGATGCCCTTGTCCGTCCCCATGTGCCCGCACAGCAGCACGGCGTGCCGGCGCAGCGTCGCCGCGACCTGTCCGAGCGTCGGCGCGGGCGGCAGCGGGCGACCGGCGAACGCGGCCTCGAGGTCGCCGAACAGCCACGGACGGCCCAGGCAGCCCCGCCCGACCACGACGCCGTCGCATCCCGTCTCCGCGACCATCGCGAGCGCGTCCGCGGCGCTGAAGATGTCGCCGTTGCCGAGCACGGGGAGCTCCGCCGGCAGGGCGTCGCGCAGCCGGGCGATCTCGGACCAGTCGGCCGTCCCCGAGTACCGCTGCGCGGCTGTCCGTGCGTGCAGGGCGACGGCCGAGATCCCCGCGTCCGCGGCGATGCGACCGGCCTCGAGGTGGGTGCGGTGCTCGTCGTCGATCCCGATCCGCATCTTGACGGTGACGGGCATGGGCCCGGCGTTGTCGACCGCGGCGCGCACGATCCGGTCGAAGAGCCGCCGCTTGTAGGGCAGCGCCGCCCCGCCACCCCGGCGCGTCACCTTGGGGACGGGGCAGCCGAAGTTGAGGTCCACGTGGTCGGCCAGGTCCTGCTCCACGATCACGCGCACGGCGGCCCCGACCGTCGCCGGGTCGACACCGTAGAGCTGCAACGAGCGCGGGTGCTCGTCCGCGTCGAACGCGATCATGCGGAAGGTCAGCGGGTTGCGCTCCACGAGCCCACGCGAGGTGATCATTTCGCAGACGTAGAAGCCCGAGCCCTGCTCACGGCACAGGCGGCGGAATCCGGGGTTGGTGATGCCGGCCATCGGCGCGAGCACGACGGGGGTGTCGCAGCGGTACGGGCCGATCTGCAACGGGCGCGCTGCCGTGCAGGGCGCCGGGGTCGCGGGGGCAATCACCACTCCAGTGTCCCAGGGCCGCCCGAGCGCCCGGAACGTCATGGAGAACACACACCGAAGTCGAGCGGGCACACTGGGTCGATCTTTTTGAAGGTTGCCGGAAATCCGCCAATGCCGCCAGTCACGACATCAGCGCCCTCGCCCGTACACGCCGTCTGACCAGCCCTTACGGTGATCACGTGGAAAACGGCCGGCTGGTGACAACCGCCGAGCTCGCCCGCGCGCTGGGGCTGTCGGCACGCACGATCCAGCGCTACCGCCAGACCGGGTTGCTGGAGCCGGAGCTGGTCTCCGCGGGGGGCCATGCTCGGTGGGACGTCGACAAGGTGCGCGCCCGGCTGCGCTCGTTGGCCGAGCGGCCCGAGTAGCCGCGGTCCCGGCGCCGCGGTCGGGGTCTCGACCTCGCGCCGCGGTGTCGACCTCGCGACACTTTTCGCACTCCGCACATGTTGCGGCCTGCGCGGTGTGCGGGAACGTGGTGCGGAGTCGACGGCGGCGTGGCGCCCGGTCGACGCATGGGCGGTCACGGTCCGGGCGGCGTCGATCCGGCCCGGAGCGTCGCGTCCGCCGCCGAGGCGAGCATGTGCAGCGAGCACGGCCACCGCCTCGTCGGCACGCCACGGCCTGCCGTGCCGCACCCGGTCCCGCGGCAGTACCCCGCCTCGTCGGGCTGATGCTCGCGCAGCAGGTTCGCCACGACGTCCGGCATCGCCGCGATCTCGATGACGAGCCCCGCCCACAGCTCATCCGATGACCTGCGGTTTCCCGTCCGATCAGCTTGCATGGCCGCCCCTCAGCTCGCCAATCGCGCAACTCGAACAATACAAGCTTAACTCGCTGTTACCGAGCCAGTGCCGTTATCTCGCAAGACTACACCTTCGCGAGAGCCACTGGTGCTTGGACCTGCATGAACGGCGGAAGATGGCAGGATGCGGAGCGTGAGCACTCCGCCGACCCGACCGTCCCGTAAGGACCTGGTGACCACGGGCAAAGCGGCGGAGGCCGTCGGGGTGAGTCACCGGTCGCTGCTGTACTGGGTGTCGAAGGGCTGGATCAAGCCGACCTGGCGCAGCCCGTCGGGGCGGTACATGTGGTCGGTCGAGCACCTGGAGTCGCAGCTGGCGGAGATGGAGGAGCTGCCTCCGGAGCAGCAGTGACGCTCGCGCGCGGGGCGGTCCAGTAGGGTGCGAACGCAGGTCTGGGGCCTCTAGCTCAATCGGTAGAGCAGCGGACTTTTAATCCGCGGGTTCGGGGTTCGATCCCCCGGGGGCCCACTCGCTGAGCTGCGGGTTCGCCGCTTTGCGGTACCCGCGGACGCCGCTTCTGTGCTCGATGTGTGCCCAGTCGTTCCGCCGACCGCTCGTGGAATGAGCGCGGCCGCGGCCTCGGCCGCCTCGGTGGCGACTGTCGGGTAGACGCTCGTGTACGTGTCGGCGGTGATCGCCGAGCTGCTGTGCCCGAGCGTCTCCTGCACCACCTTCATCGGCACACCGGCCGCGATAATCAGGAGCTGGGTGGAACCAGCAGGCGGATCGGGGGCAGGCCGGCCGCTGTCGCGAGGTCCTGGAACCGAGCGGTCACCTGCGCCGGGTGCAGCGCGCTGCCGTCCTCCCGGACGAACACCTTGCCCGTCTCCTGCCACGCGGCACCCCAGGCGAGCCGGTCGGCTGCCTGTGCGCGCCGGTCGGCCCGCAGTGCGGCCACGGTGCCCGCCTCGAGCGCGATCGTGCGCCGGCCCGCGTCGGACTTCGGCGGCGTCTCGATGACGTCCCAGCCGAGCTGCACGAGCTGGCGGGCGATGGCGGCCGTGCCGGCGGCCAGGTCGACGTCCTGCCACTCCAGCCCGCACACCTCGCCCCGGCGGGGCCCGCGGTGCGAGACGAGGTGCCACGGTGCGTACAGCCGATCACCGGCGACCGCGTCCAGGAACGAACGTCCCGAGCTGTGCCGGCGTCCACACCATGACCGCGCTCGGCGGCTGCGCCGCAGCTTCCAGCTGCTCGCGTGCCGAGTCGTCCGCGTCGGCCGCTTCTAACCGCTCGACGGCCGCAGTCCAGCGCTCCACCCGCTCGTCGGTCCAGAAGAGCGCCTTCGGTCGCTTCCCCGCCGGGAGCTTCACCAGAGCGGCTGGGTTGACGATGATCAGGCCCTCGCGGATGGCGTCGTTCAGGGCCGAGCGCAGCGTCGCGCGCACCCGCTGCCGGGTCGCATCGCTGCCCTCGACGCCGGAGATCGCCTCGGCGACGTGCCCGATGCGCACCTCGTCGAGGCGCAGGTGCCCGAGCGGCGGCACGAGGTGGTTGCGGAGGTGCGCGGAGTAGGAGCGGCGGGTGCTCGCAGCGAGATCGGCCTTCCCGTCGAGCCACTCCGGTAGGAACACCTCGACTGGCGGGCAGCGGACGACGGTCGCGCCGCGGCGGCCGCGGTCGCGTACCCGGTCGCGCTCCCGCTCGGCGTCTTCGCGCGAGTCGAATCCGCCGCCGCGGACCGGCTGCGCGACCCCGCGGACGCGCACGCGGAACCACCACATGCCGTGGGTGGAGCTCCACGCGCCGCCCTTGCGTCGGAGCCTGGGCAGCGCGCGCCGAGCTGGCGGCGCTTGCCGTCGACGACCTCGGTGCAGCCGCAGCGCTTGTAGATCCCGTCACGCGCCACGCGCCACCCGCCTTGTCGTCGAGGTAGGCCAGCTGTGCTGGGAGGGTCGGGGGGACGGCTTCGCGGTCCCGCATGCTCTCCCGGACGCGCCGCAAGTAGCCGTCGAAGGTGCGACGGGACGGGTCGTCCTCCTCCACCTCGAGCAGGGCGTCGAACCACGCGCTCCACATCCGCCCCGCCGGCGTCGAGCACCGGCACCGGCGCCACGAACTCGGCGAACCGGCGCACCCGCACCGTCTCCCGCCGCAGTCGCACCGTCTCCCGCCGCAGTCGCACCGTCGCCGCCCGCAGCTCGCGACGCCGCAGCTCCTGCACATGGGCCGCCAGCGCCGCGGCCGTAGCCGGGTCGAAGACGAACCGGTTGCGAGGCCGGGGCATCAAGGTACCCGCTGGCCGCCCTCCCGGCCGATCCGCCGTCACGCCGGCGGGCCGTCGACGCCACCCCTGCGCGGCCGGAGCACTCGCCGCTCACCGCCGCCGGTCAGGTGAGCCGCGTGCTGCGCGACGAGCTTCTCCGCGGTCGACAGCAGCACCGCCGGCATTCGCCCGCTCCCTGCGCACCGGGGGCACTCGGTGAGGCAGAGATTGGCGCCGAGCACGTTGAGCACCACGACGGCCAGGCCCGGGCCGGCACACCCGCAGGACTCGCACCGGTACCCGAGCGGGCAGAAGTCAGTACGCGACGGATCCAACGCCATGGCCCTATCAGTAACGCATGTTCGCCATGATCGCCATGGAACACATGTTCATCATGCTAGCCACCGATCGCTAGGACGTCCTTGTTCATTCGAAAGCCGCAACTAGCGTGAACGCCATGGGCGATCACCACGACGAACGCGGCTCGCGTGACGAGCCGCTCCTGTCGTCCGGCGAGATCGCCCGCCGCATCGGCGTTGCCCCCGCAACGATCAGCGCCTGGGTCCGGCAAGGCAGGCTGGTGCCGACGGTTACCACGATGGGCGGCCGCTACCGCTGGCACTGGTCGGACGTCCAGCGGCAGATGCGCGAGCAACGTCAGCGCGAGGACTGAGCGAGCAGCCACACCAGCGCGGCCCGCCGCGACGTGAACCCATCCGCGCGCGCGGTCGCCGGTCGGGTTCACCGCCGCGTTCCACGTGACCGACTTGGCCCAGGAGTGCCCGCGCCAGGCCCGGATGCCGCCGACGACACCGATGCCGGGCCATCGCTCGACCAATGTCCCCGGGCCGCCGTAGCCGGCGGTGCGCTCGACGCGGTAGCGCTTGCCGTCGAAGGTCACCGTCTCGTGTGTGGGGTAGACGGTGGGCATGGGTCGCAGCTCCGATGCGATCAAGGGTCCGGCCGGCGCTTCCATCGCCGCGTCCGGGCCCGCCTGATGTGGGGCGGGCTGAGGCACCTCAGAAGGCCGGCGGTCCGCGGGCGTGTGCTCGATGTGTGCACGGATGCGCCGAAACCTGACGGCACAAGGCGGTACGGGACGGACAGCTACACTGCCTGTGAGCTGCGGGAATGGTTCGCGGCGTCATCACGCGAACTCGTCCGGCACAGACGCACCCGGGCCGGACGAACGGTTTACGGACAAGGACGCGTGCGTTGCCGGCCAGCCCCAAAGTGAGCATGGTCTGGGTGGGTGACCCGGAGCCGGAGGTTGTCGAGGCTCTTGACGGCATGGCGCGTCGCATCCCCTACCTGGGTCGATCGACCGGCGTGGCCCTCGTCGGCGCCTCGGTAGGTGCCGACAGCGCCGGAGCGCTCGACGATGCGGACAGTCGTAGGGCATTGGAGCCGTGCGACCTGCTGGACCGTGAGGTGTCGATGCGCGTGCCGTACGCGGGATACCTCGACCAGCTCGACGCGCAGTTCGCGGCTGGCCTGCCCGCGTGGGAGGTGAGCCGGTACCAGGGTTACCGCACCCGGAGCTCAGCTCAAGCCGGGTGCATAGACACTGCGGACCAGCTGATCGTCCCGTCGGTCTACACCGATCTGCTGGCGTTCCGGTTCGCGGGTTTCAAGCCGCAGTCACAGCTGACGGTCCGGCTCACCGAGGCACTGCGGTCGGCGGTCCTGCGGGTTGCCGGCCGGAACGCGCCGGCGGTCCTGCACGGGCACAGCGCCGACGGGCGCCCCCACGTAGCGTTCCTGGCGCTGCCCGACGTCGGTCACGCGCATGCCGACGGTCACCTGCTGGGGCTCGCCGTGGCGGTTCCCGACCTGCCCGCCGAGGATCGCAAGGCGGTGCTCCGCGCGGTGCTCGGTCTGCGCCGAGACGATCGTGGTGGCGCCATCGCGCTGCCCCTGCCGGGCTTCGGCGAGGTCGAGGTGCTCTACCAGCCCGGACTGGTCCGTCCCTGGGGCGGCAGTGAGCAGCGCTGGCGCCAGGGCAGCGATCGTTGGATCTCGGTCACACCGGTCGTCCTCGACCGCTACCCGAAGCGCCCGAGCCAGATCGAGGCGGAGGTCCTGGCGTGCCTGGGCCGGGTCGGGCTCCCGCAGCCGATCGATGTCGAGATCAGCGTCGAGCCGTTGATCACCGGTGCCGCCCGGCTCCGACCCCAGGACCTGCCCGGGCAGAGCAAGGGCCGGCTGTTCCGGCACATCGCCGTCACGTTCGACCGGCGTGTGTCCGGGCCGGTGCTGGTCGGAGCCGGCCGGTACCTGGGCGTCGGGCTGCTGGCGCCGGTCGAGGAGCGAGGATGACCAGCGCGCACAACACCGCACTGCAGGCAGCCGAGTTCTCTGCCTACTACCGCGCGATCCACGACCACGAGCCGTTTCGGTGGCAGTCAGACCTGGTCGAGCAGGTGCTGACGGACCGACGCTGGCCGGATCTGATCGACGTTCCGACCGGGCTGGGCAAGACCTCGATGCTCGACGTCGCCGTGTTCGTTGCCGCTGCAACGGCAGGCGATCCGGCCGAGAGCCGACCCGGCCGGCGGCGGTGCTTCTTCGTCGTCGACCGCCGGATCGTCGTCGACGAGGCCTATGACCACGCCCGGCACCTTGCAACAACGATCACGGAGGCCGAGGGCAGGGACGACGTGCTCGGTCGCATCGCAGCCGGTCTGCGGACGTACTCCCCCGAGGCCGACGGTGAGCTTCTGCCCGTCACGCGTATGCGGGGCGGGACGACCTGGGCGGCGGCGTGGGCGCCCGGACCGCCCGGCGGTCGTGCTCGGCACCGTTGACCAGATCGGCAGCCGTCTGCTGTTTCGCGGCTACGGGGTGAGCGACCTCGACGCCGCGCTGGTCGGCACCGACTCACTGGTGCTGGTGGACGAGGCCCACCTGTCGACAGCGCTGGTGGACACCGTCACCGCGCTGCGGCAGCGCGATCGAACCGGGGTGCCGCTGCCCGGCCTGGACCTCGTTCGGCTCACGGCCACCGGTGCCCCGACCGTGCGGCCGTTCGTCTTCGACGTCGACCGCCACCGGGACGACGCGACCGCCTGGCGGCGGCTGACTGCGGCGAAGCGCCTCACCGTCCAGGAGACGTCGGCGAAGGACTGCGTCATCACACTCGCCGACGGCGTGCTCGACCGCCTGCGCGCGCTGGCCGGGCCGACGTCCCCGCAGGCGCCGGTCGGTACCGGCGCTCGATGGGGTGAGGCCGTCGGGTCTTCCCGGCCTCCTCGGCCGGGCTCCGTCGCGGCGATCGCTCGCGAGCAGGAACCGTGCCGGACCCCGACGGTCTTCCCGGCCTCCTCGGCCGGGCTCCGTCGCGGCTCCTTCGGCCGTCCCACCTAGCCGAGCCCGATCAGCCCGTCTTCCCGGCCTCCTCGGCCGGGCTCCGTCGCGGCGAGAGCGCGCCGGCCAGCTGTCCGACCTAGTCCAGGGTCTTCCCGGCCTCCTCGGCCGGGCTCCGTCGCGGCCGCATCGTCGGAACCGGCAACCCGATGCCGGACGACTGGTCTTCCCGGCCTCCTCGGCCGGGCTCCGTCGCGGCACCACGCGCGAGGCCGCCGCCTACACCCGGCGCCACGTCTTCCCCCTCGTCGGCCGGGCTCCGTCGCGGCTGGATGGCGCCGGTGGATAATCCGCAGGCCGCTCCAGGGTCTTCCCGGCGTCGTCGGCCGGGCTCCGTCGCGGCGAGGGTGGCGAGACCGAGACCCGCGGTACGTGGCGTGTCTTCCCGGACTACCGGGCCGGGCTCTGTCGCGGCTCGCGTCCTAGGTCCTCGATCATGACCAGTTGCAGCACGCCGTCCCGGCCTCACCGGCCGATGCCCGCAGCAACGACCGGTCGTTCACCGGGGAGAGTGAGCTGGTGCGGCAGCTCAGGGATCACTTGTCTCCGCGCCGGATCTGCAGGACCTGTGCGTGGCCTGGCTCATCCGGGTCGTCCGTGATCTCTCGGCCGTCGAGCCAGCAGCCGATCACGTGGGCGAGCTCGCCGGGGTGGCTGAAGTTCATCGCGTGCGCCGCGCCCTCGATCACCGCGATCGTCACGTGCGGCGGCGCCAGGCGGCCGACCTCCTGTACCCGCCACGGCGGCGGCATGAGCGGGTCACGGGTGCCGAGCACGGCAAGGGTGGGCACACGCGTCCGCAGGATGCGTTCGAGCGAGGGGAATCGCACGAGCTCGCCGAACAGCTGCAGGGCGTTCACGGGGCCGAAGTGCAGATAGTCGGGGAGCACGACGCGGGCCATGCGCGGGTTCTCGCGCGGCGCGTCGCGTGCGAGCTGCAGGAGTGCCCGGGCGAGCGGCTGGTTGTGCATCCCGCCCGCGGGCGAGACGAGCACGGCGCCGGCCACGCGCTCGGGTGCGCTGTGGGCGACCTCCAGGCACACCGGCCCGCCCATCGAGTTGCCGACCAGGACCACGCGCTCGAGTCCGAGTGCGTCGAGAACGTCGAGGAGTGCCCAGGCCAGCGACGGGATTCCCAGCGCATGACCCCAGGCTGCGCTCTGTCCATAGCCCGGTAGGTCGGGGACCAGCGTCGTCGCGCGGTGTGCGAGCGCCGCGGCTGTCGGAAGCATGTAGCTGCCGGAGACCGCGAAGCCGTGTACGTGCACGAGCGGGACCGAGCCGGGAACCTCCGGACCCCTGCGGACGAAGACCGGACGCCCCTGGACCTCGACCCGGAGCTCCTGCCAGCTCACTTCGGTCATGACGCCAGTGTTACGCGCCCACCGTCACGGGCACTCACCCACGACGGATGAGTGCGCGACGGTCGGCCACGGGTCCTCATGGATCCGTCGCCGAACCCGGACTCATGCACCGTTGCCGACCTCGCAAATCCGTCAATTGGAGGGGCGAGAATTACTCGCAGAACATGGTGTCCGCAGAAAGCAGTCTATAGCTCGTGTCACTGCCTGTGGATCTTCGGCGGGGGCCTCGTGTCCGGTGTTGAGTACTTTGACGAACGAGTCGGGAACCTGGACCGCCATGCGGAGCGCTTGCTGCAGCGGAAACTGCACGTCGTAGAAACCGTGCAGGATCAACATCGGGAGTTTCAGCTCGCCGGCGCGATCCAGAACGTCGAATCTGCGCATTGCCGCGAAGCATCCCATGACAACCTGGCGAGGCGTGGACTGTGCTTGTGTGATGTAGCGGGCGATCTCAGCCGGTGGAAACCCCGGTTTGAATGCTCGTCGAATGTTTACCGCAACGAACATCCTGAACGGCAGTAGTCGCGACAGGTGAATCAGGACCCGGCGGCCTCGGCTGTACATCATGCGGCTTACAGAGTCGACGACCACCAAGCGTTCCACGCGTCTCGGATGCTCCAGGGCAAGCGTGAGGGCGATCATTCCTCCCATCGAGTGCCCCACGGGGATGAACCGGTCCACGCCGAGCCCGTCGAGCAGCGCGAGAACCTCACGGGCCAGACCGCGGATCGTGTAGAGGTCCGGCGTGCGATCGCTATCGCCATGTCCGCGGAGGTCGAGGCTGATGACCCGGTACCGGCCCGCGAAGTGGCCCAGCTGGTGGTCCCAGCGATGTCGGTTCGCCGTCCAGCCGTGAATGAACACCAAGGGGACCCCGTCGCGACGACCGACGTCGTCGTAGGCCAGCCGCACCCCGTCGACGTCGAGCATCGGCATGGCTGTTGCGTCCCTCCGTCGCGGGGCGGCATGTCATGCCGGACTCTTCGGCGACCTCGCGGATCAGAGATCGCACCGCGGTCGGATTCGGGTGGCCGTCAGGAGCCGACGGCGGCGGCCGCATCCCGGTCGTATACGCACAGCGCCCAGATCACGAAGACGTTCAACGCGATGATCAGCAGGGACCATACCGGGTAGTAGGGGATGAACGCGAAGTTGGCGAGCATGGTCAGCGCTGCGATCGTGATACCGACCACGCGCCCCCAGAGCTGTCCCGTTATCACACCGACGCCCGCGGCCAGAACAATGATGCCGAGGATGATTTGGATCCAACCCCACGTCGTCAGGTCGAAGGTGAAGATGTACCGGGGGGTGATGGCGTAGACCTCGTTGCGGGCCAGCGCAACGACTCCCTCCATCGCGTTGAACAGGCCCGTAATCATCATCATGATGCCTGCGAAGAGGCTCAGTCCGACAACCCAACCTGCGGTGCCGGCCCGGTGCGTGGGCGCGACCGAGGAAGAGTTCCTGTCCGAGTGTGCGGTCTGCCGAGGTGCGGACATGTCCAGGCCTCCTGGGCGCCATGGGTTCTTCCCTTGGCGAGGATCGTCCGCGGGCCAGGTCAGCTCGTCCTCACCCGCCGGAGGTGAGTCGGCGAACACGCGTGGCGTCCGACGGGCCGGCGTCCGAGGTAGCGGTCCTGGGTCATGGACACCTGTGCGTGCCCGAGTTGGTCGCTGATGCGGCGCGTCGAGACGTCGGCGTCATCGAGGAAGGTCGCCACGGTCTCGCGCAGGGTGTGGGTCACCAGCCCAACCCAGCTCCATCTCCGCTTCGGGACAGTCGTGGTAGAAGATCTCCCGGGCCAGTTCGGGTGGCCACTCGACGCGGCCGTCCGCCAGCGTGACCTGCTGCGGTACGTACTCCTCGCGCCAAGCTGTGGTCATCATGGCCCGGTCCGGTGGCGGCCCGCTGCTCGATGAGGCTGCGACCCGGCTCGGGGAGCAGCGCGCAGAGATACACCAGCAGCACAACCGGCCGCCGAGAGGCCACGACAGGGACTGTCAGCCCACCGAGTGAGTGCCCGACGAGCACGAGAGGACCCGTGACGTGCATGCAGCTACGCACTACGTGTTCGGCGTAATCGTCCACGCCGGCGTCGGGTTGATCTGACGGCAGGTCCACCACCACGCAGGGCAAGCCGCGGCGCTCGAGCTCGGCAACGAGGGGCGCCCAGCACGAACCCCGATTCCACGCCCCGTGGACCAAGCCGAACGTCGGGCCGTTGTACACAAGAGTGACGGTGTCACCGCAGAGGCGACGAGGGAAGGAATGGCGACATCGGGACGGCGCGACACTCGACGAACGTTAGATGGTCGCTGTCGAACCGGGACTCTCGGGCACACTGCACGCGTGCCTCCGGATTCGACGCCCGGTCAGTCGGTGTTCCGCTACCTCGAATCCTCCCGTCGGCCGTCTGGACCGGAGCGCCGGCTGCTGTCCTGGCTGGCCGCAGCGGTCGGCCAGGAGTTGGTCGACCAGGCCGCCGACACCGCTGTCGTCGGTGAATGCAGGTGCGGGTGCTCGTCGTTGCGGCTGTCCACGCCGGCGGCGCCACTACCCGTGGAGACGACCATCCGGCTGTCCGACACCGGCCGCGCGGACTACCTCGCCGTGAGCTCGAGCGGCCGAGGCCCGGACGGTCACGTCAGCGTCGTGCTGCACGTGGTCGACGGTCGGCTGTACGAGCTGGAGATCTTCGCCGGCGAGGGCGCCGCCGTGGACCCGGCGAGCGTGACTGCGCTCACCCGGCCCGAGGTCGGTTGAGGGGCAGCTGCGTTCGACGACGCCCGGCCGGGCGGCTCCCGTAGCGTGGCGGCCATGCGCTTTCCCGTCGACGCGATCCTGTTCGACATCGACGGAACGCTGGTGGACTCCACCGCCGCGGTCATCCGGACGTGGACGACCTGGGCCGCGAAGCACGGCATCGACGCCGACGAGGTCCTCCGCATCTGCCACGGGCGACGCACCGAGGACACGCTGGGCATGTTCCTCCCCGCCGAGGAGCTGGCGACGGCGACGGCCGAGATCGAACAGTGGGACCTGGCGGACATGGACGATGTGAGAGCGCTCCCGGGAACGCAGAGCCTGTTGCGTCGTCTTCCCGCCGATCGCTGGGCCGCCGTGACCTCAGGCTCGCGGGAGCTGATGCGAGCCCGCCTGACGGCGGCCGGCCTGCCCATCCCTGAGGTGTTGGTGTCGGCGGAAGCCGTCGAGGCGGGCAAGCCCGAGCCTGAGGGCTACCTGAAAGCGGCCGCCGCCCTCGGCCGCGACATCCGCCGTTGCCTGGTCGTCGAGGACGCTCCTGCCGGAGTCCACGCCGGCCGCGCAGCGGGGGCCCGGGTGCTGGCCGTGACGACCTCCCACCCAGCCTCAGATCTCACGTCCGCTGATGCCGTCATCCCGGACCTCACCGCGTGCGACCTGGAGTTCGCTCCTGAGGCGTGATCGTCAGCACGACCGTCTGACAGAGCCGTGGGCCCGACGACTGCCCCGCGCTGCTCTACCGTGCTTGACTTGAGGTCGTGGAGCTGGCCGAGGAGTTCGCGTGGCAGGGCCGCACGATCGCCTGCGGCCGAGCCGGGACCGGCCCGGCAGTCGTCTTCTGCCACGGCACACCGTTCTCGTCGACGGTGTGGTCTCGCTACGCAGACGCGCTCAGCGACACCTTCACGGTCCATGTCTGGGACATGCCGGGATACGGCCGCTCGTCGAAGCGGCCCGACGACCCGGTCCACTTCGGGGCCCAGGCAGCCGCCTTCGCCGCACTGATCGAGCACTGGGAACTGGACCGGCCCCACGTCGTCGCGCACGACTTCGGCGGGGCGGTGTCGATCCGCGCCACGCTGATCGAACAGGTCGCCTACGCCTCGCTGCTGCTCGTCGACGTCGTCGCGATCCCGCCCACCGGGTCGCCCTTCTTCCGCTTCGTTCGGGACCATCCGGACACCCTCGAGCACCTCCCGCCCTACATCCACGAGGCGATCGTCCGGACCTACATCAGCAATGCCAGCCACCGCGGACTGACGGCGCCCGACCTCGACCAGCTCGCCGCCCCGTGGCTGACCGACGACGGGCGCAGTGCCTTCTACCGACAGATCGCGCAGTACGACGAGCAGTACCTGGTGGAGAACGAGCGGCGCATCGGGGAGCTGGATCTCCCGGTCCGGGTCGTCTGGGGTACCGACGACGGCTGGATCCCGATCCAGACCGGTCGACGCCTCGCCGACCTGATCCCCGGCGCCGACCTCGTCGAGGTTCCCGGCGCGGGCCACCTCATCCAGTACGACGCACCCGTCGCGCTGGCCAACCTGATCCGCGGCTGGCTCACCCGCTCTTCGTCGTGAGCCGGCCGAGCTCGGCGCGCTCCTCAATGGCGGAATCGGACGTACCGATTCTCGGGCTGGGCCTCGGTGTTGCTGTACACGACGGAGTCGATCATCGTGCCCGTGTCGTCGTGGAGGACGAGATTGCCGCCGTCGTTGCCCAACTGCACCCCGGTGCCGTCCAACTCGATCGGCATGGCGGCGCCGGCGGGGATGGTGACGTCGACGGCTGTGGCGCGGCCGTTGCGGTCGGTCAGCGTCCATCCGCCGAGTGTGCGCGGTGTGGTGGCCAGGTTGGCCAGCACGACGACTTCCTGGCCGGGGTCCGCGCCCGTCGGGTTGATCAGCGCGTGGGCGATGTAGATCGCTGACTCGGTGGCCCCGAGCGTTCGGTCCGGGATTGCCGATGACGGCGCTGAGCGGACGCGCGTCCGGGGCGGGGAAGCCGGTGGCGTCGGTCGGGACGCGTTGGGTCTGAAAGGCGAGGAAGACGCCGACATGCCGGCCGGCGAAGCTCAGGATGAGCCCGCCGTCGTGGAAGGCGCCGTTGTCGGCCTCGTGGTCGCCATGATTGCCCTGATTCATGTGGATGTCGTGGACGCCGTGGAGCCCATCGGTGTTGCCGAACTCCGCGTCGATGTCCTTGTGCAGGTTCTGGGTGAACTTGGCGCCGAACGCGAAGATCTCGCCGCCCGCAGCCTTGCATTGATCGAGGTAGAGCGAGAGCAGGTCCTGGAGGTCGTCCGCGCTGGCGGCGCCCGACGGCGGCAGCACCCGGCCCAGCGCCAGGTCGAACAACGGCGCTTTGGTGAAGTCGAGCGCGTGGCGGGAGTCGGGCGGCTGGGGGGTGAATCCGGTTCCCAGCGCGTCGAGGCCGTCCAGGATCGGGTGTGCGGCGAGCGGGTCGATCACCCAGAAGACGACGTCGGACTTGTCTTCGGACTGGACGTTCACGGCGATGCGCCACGGCTGCCCGGTCTGGTCGAGGACCCGCACATGCAGATGGGGTGTCGACACATGGTCTTCGCGCTTGTACCGGTCGACACGTCCACGGAGGGTTCCATAGAGGATCGCCATCACGTCCACCCTTCGTCGGGGATCTCGCGTCACCAGGCGTGGTTCGGGGCGACCAGCAGGTCCATGAGCACTGTCTCGGTCTTGGACATCCCGGCGGGGTCGGGCTTCAGGCCGCGCCGCGCCAGGACGTCGAGCAGCGCTTCGCGGCACTTCGCGGCGGCGGTGAGGTCCTTCACCTTCAGGGAGAGCTCGAGGAACTTCTTGTCGTCGCCGTAGGTCCATCGCTCCGCGCGGAGCGCGGCCAACGGGCCCTCGCCGACGTGATCCCAACGCTTGGAGGCGATCGGACCGACGG
Source organism: uncultured Actinomycetota bacterium (assembly GCA_963780835.1). Classification (GTDB taxonomy): domain Bacteria; phylum Actinomycetota; class Actinomycetes; order Mycobacteriales; family Pseudonocardiaceae; genus Pseudonocardia. The sequence goes on from CAWADQ010000027.1 coordinate 73,134, forward strand.
CGCGAATGCCGGCGAACGGGGAGCGACGGCGGCGTGCCCGCCTCGTGGAGCAGACGCAATTGGTCGACGGAGAAGCGGTCGGCGGTCGGCTCGTGCACCATCTCGTCCGCGGCCTTGCGATCCACGTCGGCGTCCATGCTGGCCGCCAGTACCTGCTCGTGAGCCCAGTCCCACTCGACGGAGTAGCGTTCACCGAAGTGGCCGGTGCCGGCCCGGAAGTCGCCGACGAGGAGTTCTGCCCGGGCGGGTCGCAGTTTGAGGGTGCTCTCGCCGGGCCCGTCCTTCTTGCGTCGCAGCCGGAGAATGATTCCTGCTCGGAACAGTCGGGGGCGGCGCTCGGTCGAATCGATCGAGTCGAAGAACCAGATCGTCCGTTTCCGGTCCGGATCGCCCAGGTTCAGCGACGTCATGGCCGAGTCCAGGGACGTGTCGGACAGCGTGCATTTGATCTCGACTGCATCGGTCGGGGTATCGGCCATGACGGCTCCTCGCGTCGGTCTGCCGTCGCCCACACTCGTGGAATCGAAAGAAACGGGCGACGCGGAGGTGCTCGCCGAATGGTGAGGGTGGCATCTCCTCCGATTGACCACCGTAGGGCGAAACCTGCTGATACCAGATACGCAGTTGTACGTAGAGGCCGACCCTCACTCGTGCGTCGTGCTCCGGCCGTGGGCAGCCAGCACGGGGCCGAGGTCCTTGCGTGAGGTGATCCGGAGCTTCGTGAACACCTTGCGGAGGTGCCATTCGACGGTGCGGGCGCTGAGGAACAGTTCGGCGGCGATCTCGGGGTTGGTGCGTCCGTCTCGGGCCAACCGGGCGATGTGCTCCTCCTGCGAGGTGAGCTCGGCCTGGGTGTCGACCTCCCGCTTGCGGAGCTTCTCGCCCGTGGCCAGCAGCTCCCTGCGCGCGCGGTCGGCGAACGCCTGGGCGCCCATGACGGCGAACATGTCGTAGGCCGTGCGGAGCTGGTGGCGCGCGTCGACTCGTCGGCTCTCGCGACGCAGCCACTCGCCGTAGAGCAGGTGGGCGCGGGCGAGATCGGGTCGCAGCCGGGTGCGTCCGAGCCGCTCGACCGCTTCGACGTAGCAGCGTTCCGCCGGCTCGCCGTCACTCAGCAACGCTCGCGAGCGCGCCTGGAGGCCCGACACCCAGTCGGAGCCCTCGACGACAGTCGCCGACAGTCGCCGCAGCCCGTCGGCCGCGAGCGCGGCCTCCCCACTTCTGACCGCGGCCTCGATCAGCTCCGGGAGCGCCCTCCCGCAATACGGCGCATAGTCGTCTTCGGCCGCGTGCTCCGCCGCGAGCAATGCCTTCCGGTAGTGCCCGAGACCGTTGTGGAGGATCGCTGTCGCCCAGTCGGCGAAATAGAGGCCACGTCCGTCCCCGCGGGCGAACGCGTCGTCGGCGTTGGCGGCGACGAGCTCTTCTGCTTCCACGGGCCGCCCCTGGTAGGCGGCCAGCAGCATGCCGCCGTACGAGGCGATCCGGACTCCGGTCACCTCCTTGACCGCGTTCTCCTCCAGGCCCAGCGATGCCGCGGTCTCGAAGTCGCCGCAGAAGGTGGCGACGACCCGGTGGGCGTTCAGTGCGGCGGACAGCGGGGCCAACGCGCCCGAGGCGCGGGCGAACTCGAGATGCCGGCCGCTCATCACGGCCCAGCTGTCGAAGTCCCAGAGTGCGACGGCCGCTCCGGTACCGAGAAGGCCCCACTGAGCCCAGTCTTCGGCGGAGATCTGGTCGTCGGAGGAATGCGTGCACGGCCCGCCGCAGAGTGGGCTCCGCCGCGGCCCGCCCGTCGATGATCATCGTCGCCATGCCGTCGAGCAACAGATCACGGGGCAGGGGAGCGTGCTCCGGCGGCGCGACCGATCGTGCTGCCCGGGCGACCTCGAGGAGCCGGCCGCCGGGTTGTGCCAGCCGACCGGCGACGATGGACGCGAACAGGGCGTGAAGGTACGAGTCCCGGGCGAGTCGGAGATCGAGTGACTCGAGCCGGGCGGCGGCCCGCAGCAACCGGACCGGCGCCTCCCGCCCGTAGTCCGAGACACGGGCGACCTGTCCCCGGAGCTGCTCCGCGCGGGCGCGCTGCAGTTCGTCCACGGCGGCGGCCTCGGCCTCGGCGAGCAGACCGAGCGCGGCCTCGAACGAGCCGGCCTGGAGATGGGCATGAGCGGCGGCCAGGGCGCGTTCGGCGCGTCGCTCCGGCGCGGCGGTCAAGGCCACCGACCGTTGGAGGAACGCCGCCGCCCCGGCGAGCCCGGCGCGGGCCTGGGCCCGGCCCGCCGTCCGCTCGAGCTGCGAGGCGACGTCCTCGTCCGGTCCCGTGGCCGCGGCGGCCAGGTGCCACACCCGATGTTCCGGATCGGCGCGGCCGTCCGTCGCCTCGGCGAGCGCCCGGTGTGCCGAGCAGCGGTCCTGCGGTGACCCGGCCGCATAGGCGGCCGAGCGCACCAGGGGATGCCGGAACCGGACCCGTGCGCCGATCTCGAGCAACTGCTCGGACGCGGCGCCGCCGCCTCCGGCCGTCCGACGCCCAGGGTGCGGGCCGCCCGCCAGACGAGGGTGGCGTCCCCGGTGGGGTCGGCGGCCGCCAGCAGCATCAGCCGCTGCGTCGGCATCGGGAGGGCCCGCACGTGGCGCAGGTAGTGGTCGTGGAGGTGTCCCGGTCGGGGGCACCGCGAAGCCGCCTGCCAACTCGGCCGTGCTCGTTCGGTGGACGAGCTCCAGCAGCGCCAGCGGATTGCCACGGGTCTCGGCGACGAGCCGGTCCCGAATCTGCTCGTCCAGATGGCCGGGGACGGCGGCAGCGAGCAGCGCCTGCGCGTCGTCGCCGGTGAGGCCGTCGAGGGGCAGGTCCGGCATGCCGCGGAAGAGCCGCTCGTCGGCCGGTTCCCGGACCGCGAACAGAATCCCGACGGACTCGGCCAGCAGGCGTCGGCCGACGAACTCCAAGACCTGGGAGGACGCGACGTCGAGCCACTGGGCGTCGTCGATCAGCCACACCACCGGTCGCCGTGACGCGGCCTCCGCCAGCAGACCCAACACCGCCAGCCCGACCAGGAACCGATCCGGGACGCTCCCCGTCGCCAGGCCGAACGCGACCCGCACCGCGTCCTGCTGGGGTTCCGGCAGCGTGGCGAGGTCGCCGAGCATCGGCGCGCACAGCTGGTGCAGCGCCGCCAACGGCAGTTCCAGCTCGGACTCCACGCCGGAGAGCTGAACGACCCGACAGCCGGCGGCCTGGCGCGCGCAGTAGTGCAGCAGCGCGGTCTTGCCGATCCCGGCCTCACCCCGGATGACCAGCACCGCGCTCTCGCCGCCGCGGACCCGGTCCAGCAGGTGGTCGAGTACCTGGCGCTCGCGTGAGCGCCCTCGGAAGGCCAGCCTGTGTGCCGCGGCCACCGGGCCACAGTAGGACCAGGGTCCCGGGCACGGGAACACCCTGGCGCGACCCGCGACGCCGCGGCCCAGGCTGGAACGATGACCACCTCGTACAACGAGGCGTCCGCGGGTCGGGTGGCGATCGTGACGGGCGGGTCACGCGGCGCCGGCCGGGCGACGGTCCGCAGGCTGGTGAGCCGCGGCTACGCCGTCGTCGTCGACTACCTCCACGACCAGCGCGCGGCGGAGGCGACTGTCGAGGCGGTCCTGGCCGGCAACGGCGCCGCCGTGGCGGTCCGCGCGGACGTCGCCGACGACGTGGACGTGAAGCGGCTCTTCGACGAGGCGATCGAGGCGTTCGGCGGCGTCGACGTCGTCGTGCACACCGTCGGCAGCCGGACCGGCCCGACTCTCGTGACCGACATCGACCTCGAGGAGTTCGACGCCCTGTGCCGGATCACCACCAGGGCCACACTGATCGTCAACCGGGAGGCCGCGCGCCGGCTGCGCACCGGCGGCGCGATCGTCAACCTGACCAGCTCGGCAGCGGCCCTGCCGAACCTACGGCGACCACGCGGCGACCACGGCCGCCACCGAGGTCCTCATCCGGACGCTCGCGGTCGAGCTCCGTGAGCGGGACATCACGGTGAACGGCGTGGCGCTCGCCGTCGACGGGCCGTGCGCGCCGAACCGGATCGCCGACGCCGTCGCGTACCTGGTCGGCGACGAGGGGCACGGCCTCACCGGCCAGATGATCCGGATCGACGAGTTCGAGGCCCTCAACCTGCGGAGGTCACCGGAGCCGCCTACCCGAAGGTGAACACGTAGGCCTGGGCGCCGACGTTGGCGAAGGTGATCTCGAACGTGCGCTCGGTGATCGGGCCGTCCTGGCGGATCAGCTGGTAGAGCCGTTCCTCGGCGACGGTCCCGGCCCCCTGCCCGTCCACGTCGAGACCACGCGAGCCGTGCGGCGGCTTCCCGTCGACCGTCACCAGGAAGCGCGACCGGGAGCCCAGCACCAGGTTGACGTCCCGGCCCTGGAAGCGGTGCACGATCCGGCCACCGGGCTCGTTCATGGTGGCGACCTGCTCTCCCACCGTCCAGTCGCCGGAGAGGGCCCAGTTGTTGAGCCTGAGCCGCGACGGCTCGCGGTAGACCTGGCTGCGGTCGGGCGCGAGGCCACCCGGTGACGCGAAGCCGGTGGCCCGGGCGTAGCCGACGTAGGTCTCCGGCGACCCGAGCCTGTCCCAGTCGGCGCCGAGGTAGACGCCGTCCGGGGCGACCGACACCAGGTCGCCGTCGACATCGGCGCGGCCCGCCTCGGCGAGCAGCCGCTGGATGACCCGCTCGGACCGCTCGTAGTCCTCCTCGCCGAAGTGGTGATGCCGGATCCGCCCGCCGGCGTCGACGAGGTAGAGGGCGGGCCAGTAGGCGTTGTCGAAGGCGCGCCAGACCGCGAATTCGTTGTCCACCGCGACCGGGTACTCGACGCCCATCTGGTCAAGGGCGGACCGGATCTTTCCCAGGTCGTGCTCGAACGGGAACTCCGGCGAGTGGACGCCGAGCACGACCAACCCGTCGTCGCGATACTTCTCGGCCCAGGCCCGCACGTACGGCACGGTGCGCAGCCAGTTGATGCACGAGAAGGTGCAGAACTGGACGGCGACGACCTTCCCGCGCAGACCGGCCGGCGTCAGCGGTGCGGTGTTGAGCCAGGCGGTGGCGCCGCCGAAGCCCGGGAGCCTGCCCTCGACCGGCAACGCGGCCGCCGCGGTCATCGCAGTGACCTGAACGTCGCCCGAACCTCCTCCGAGAGGGTCTGCGGCTGCTCCCAGGCCGCGAAGTGGCCGCCTTCGGCAACCCGGTTGTAGTGGACGAGCTTGGGATACGCCCGCTCCGCCCAGCTCTGCGGAGCCGGGTACAGCTCGTCCGGGAACACGGTCACACCGACCGGGATCTCGACGCCCTTGGCGTCGAAGAAGGCCAGCTTGCTCTCCCAGTAGAGCCGCGCGGAGGAGACGCCCGAGTTCGTCAGCCAATAGTGCGTGACGTTGTCGAGCACGTCGTCCCGGGACAGGCCGCCGGGATTCCCGGCGAACGCGCGCGCGATGAGCTCGTAGCTGGCGACGTCGTGGTCGAGCATCCAGGCCGCGAGGCCGACCGGGGAGTCGGCGATGCCGTAGAGCGTCTGCGGCCGGTTGGCCATCTCGTTCGCGTAACCGACACCGGTCGCGAAGAAGTGGGCCAGCACCTCGTATGCCGTCTTCTCGTCGGCGGAGAGGCCGGCGGGCGGCGGGCCGCCGGTCGCGAGCGCCCGCGAGACGTCGGGGGGAACGGTCGCCGGCATGTTGGTGTGGATGCCGAGCAGCCCCGGGGGCGTCAGCAGGGCCATCTGCTCCGTGACGGCGTTGCCCCAGTCGCCGCCCTGCGCGACGAACCTCGTGTACCCGAGCCGTCTCATCAGCTCGACCCAGGCGCGGGCGATGCGGACGGGGTCCCAGCCCGTCTCGGTCGGTTTCCCCGAGAACCCGTGGCCCGGCAGCGACGGGATCACGAGGTGGAAGGCGTCGGATGCGTTCGCGCCGTGCGCCGTCGGGTCGGTCAGCGGTCCGATGATCTTCAGTTGCTCGATCGTCGAGCCCGGCCACCCGTGGGTGACGATGAGCGGCAACGCGTCGTCGTGGGCGGAGCGGACGTGGATGAAGTGGATGTCGACGCCGTCGATCTCGGTGACGAAGTGCGGGAGGGCCGCGAACCGTCGCTCGAACGCGCGCCAGTCGTAGCCCGTCGCCCAGTAGTCGGCCAGCGCCCGGATCGTCTCGAGCCGCACCCCCTGGGTCGGGTCCGTCTCCCGGTCCGGCCATTTCGTCGCGGTGATGCGGCGGTGCAGGTCGTCGAGCTGCTCCTCGGGAACGTCGATCGTGAACGCACGGACGTCCTCTGTTCGCACCGACATCAGGACTCCTCGACGGGGGGACGCGGTCTGAGCAGACCTCACGATCACGCCCTCGCCGGTCGCGTCGCGCCCGTGGGAATCCCTGGCCCGCGCCCTGGTCGTCGCCACCCGCCGCGTCACCCGCGGAAGGCGGTCACCTCGACCATGAAGCGGGCGTTCTCGCCCTTCCGGCCGAAGTCCGAGGCCTCGACGGCCGAGCGCGCCGGCCGGTGGTCACCGAACCGCTGCGCCCACACCTGGTTGAACACCGGCCGATCACGCTGCAACGCCCGCATGACGATCCCCACCCGCACGACGTCGGTCAGGCCGGCCCCCGCCGCCTCCAGGATGGCCGCGAGGTTCGCGAACAGCTGCTCGGCCTCGGCGCGTGCGTCCGCCGGGATCGCGTGCGTGGTCGGGTCCGCACCGAACAACGCCGACACGTAGATCCAGCCACCGGCCTCCACCGCCTGGGGAACCGGACCCGTGTGCGCCGGAGCTGCGCCGGTCTCGATCACGCGCACGATTCCTCCATTAGCCTGCGATGTATGGGCATTCGTCTGGGATACCAGATCCCGAACTTCACCTACGGCGGCCCGGTGGCGGACCTGTTCCCGACCGTGGTCGCGCAGGCGCGCGAGGCCGAGGCGGCCGGGTTCGACGCTGTCCTGGTGATGGACCACTTCTATCAGCTGCCCGGCATCGGCCGGCCGGACGAGCCGATGCTCGAGTCCTACACGGCGCTCGGGGCGCTGGCCACGGCCACCGAGCGCGTCCAGCTGTCGACCCTGGTCACCGGCAACACCTACCGCCAACCGACCTTGCTGGCCAAGGCGGTGACCACGCTGGACGTGGTCAGCGGTGGCCGAGCGGTGCTGGGGATCGGCGCCGGCTGGTTCGAGCTGGAGCACCGGCAGCTCGGATTCGAGTTCGGCACGTTCACCGAGCGGTTCGCCCGGCTCGACGAGGCGCTGCAGATCATCGAGCCGATGCTGCGCGGCCGGCACCCCAGCGTGGACGGCGCGTGGTACCACGCCGAGAACGCCGTCAACGAGCCCCGCATCCGCGACGACCTGCCGATCATGCTCGGCGGCGGCGGGGAGCGGAAGACGTTCGGGCTCGCCGCGCGCTACGCCGACCACCTCAACATCATCTGCGACCCCGCGGACCTTCCCCGGAAGCTGGAGGCGCTCGACCAGCGCTGCGCCGAGGTCGGCCGGGATCGCGCCGGCATCGAGACAGCACGCTCGTCTCGCTGATGGTGGACGAGGACGGCGACAAGGCCCGCCGGCTGCAGCGCGACCACCTGCGCAAGATCGGCGCGAACCCGGACGCGATGTCGGACGAGGAGTACCGCGCCGCCACCGCCCGCCAGTTCGTCGGAACCCCGGACGACGTGGCCGCGGACTCCAGCGGCGGGTGCTCGACCCGGGCGTCGAGGGGATCATCGTGAACCTCGTTCCGAACGGTCACGAGCCGGGCGTGGTGACGATGGTGGGGGAGATGCTGGGCAAGCTGCTGCGCTGACCCGCGTCGCCGCCCTGCCCGACGGCGGCGGGCGTGGTAAGGACCAGGGTGCGTTCGCCGACGCCGGCGACCCCATCCGCGGAAAGGCGCTGCCCGCATGAGCCTCGACATCGACGCCCTGCTGTCCGAGCTGACCCTGGAGGAGAAGGCGTCGCTGACGTCGGGTTCCTCGTTCTGGTACACGGCGCCGGTCGAGCGGCTCGGCATCCCCGAGATCATGGTGTCGGACGGCCCGCACGGCCTGCGGGCCCAGCCGGGGGCGGGCGATCACGTCGGGCTCGGGGGCAGCCTGCCCGCGACGTGCTTCCCGACGGCGTCGGCGGTCGCCTCGGCGTGGAACCCGGATCTGTTGCGGCGGATCGGGGAGGCACTGGCACAGGAGGCGCGCGCGTGCAACCTGTCGGTCATCCTGGGCCCGGGGATCAACATGAAGCGGTCGCCGCTGTGCGGGCGCAACTTCGAGTACTTCTCCGAAGACCCCTACCTGGCCGGCGAGCTGGGCGTGGGGATCGTCGACGGCATCCAGTCGCGCGGGGTGGGCACCTCGGTCAAGCACTACGCGGCCAACAACCAGGAGACCGATCGGCTGCGGGTGGACGCGCAGGTCGACGAGCGGACCCTGCGCGAGATCTACCTGCCGGCGTTCGAGCGGATCGTCACGGCGTGCCAACCCTGGACGATCATGTGCTCGTACAACAAGGTCAACGGGCTGTCCGCGTCGGAGAACCCGTGGCTGCTCACGCGGGTCCTGCGTGAGGAGTTCGGGTTCGCGGGGCTCGTGGTGTCCGACTGGGGCGCGGTCTACCACCGGGTCCCCGCGCTCGAAGCGGGCCTGGACCTGGAGATGCCGCCCAACCTGCCGCGCAGCCCCGGGCAGATCGTGGCGGCCGTCCGCGCCGGGGAGGTGTCGGGCGGGGTCCTGGACGCCCGCGTCCGCACCGTCCTCGAACTGGTGGACAAGGGCATGGACGTCCTGGAGCTGGACGAGCAGTTCGACACCGACGCCCACCACGTGCTGGCCCGGGCCGCGGCGGCGGAGTCGGTGGTGCTGCTGAAGAACGACGGCCCGATCCTGCCGCTCGCCCCGACGGCCCGGATCGCCGTCATCGGCGAGTTCGCCCGGACCCCGCGGTTCCAGGGCGCGGGCAGCTCGCAGGTCAACCCCACCCGGGTCGAGATCGCCCTCGACGAGCTCGCCGCGACGTTCGCGGAGGTCACGTTCGCGCCGGGCTACGGGATCGGCGACACGAGCGCCGACGACGAGTTGCGTGCCGAGGCGGTCGACGTCGCCGCGGCCGCGGAGACGGTGGTCATGCTGATCGGGCTGCCGGGCGCCGACGAGTCGGAGGGCTTCGACCGCACCCACCTGCGCCTGCCCGCCAACCAGATCGCCGCCCTGCACGCGGTCGCGGCGGCGAACCCGAACGTCGTCGTCGTGCTCGTCAACGGCTCGACCGTCGAGCTCGGGGAGGTCACGCCGCACGCCCGCGCGCTCGTCGAGGCGTGGCTGGGCGGCCAGGCGGCGGGCGGCGCGATCGCGGACGTGCTGTCCGGGAAGGTCAACCCGTCCGGCCGGCTGGCCGAGACCGTCCCGAATCGGCTCGAGGACAACTCCTCCTACCTGAACTTCCCGGGCGACTCCCGGGTGGTGCGCTACGGGGAGGGGCTGTTCATCGGCTACCGGGGCTACGACGCCACGCGCACCGACGTCGCGTTCCCCTTCGGGTTCGGGCTGTCCTACACGACGTTCGCGCTGTCCGACCTGAACGTCGCGACCTCGGGGTCCGTCGCCGACGGCAACCTGGCCGCCGACGTGACGGTCACCGTCGCCAACACCGGCCCGGTCGCGGGCGCGGAGGTCGTCCAGGTCTACGTCCGCGACGTCGAGGCCTCGGTCGCCCGGCCGGTGCGCGAGCTGAAGGGGTTCGCCAAGGTGAGCCTGGAGCCGGGGGAGTCGCGGCAGGTGACGATCACGCTGGACCAGCGGGCCTTCTCCTTCTGGTCGGAGCTGCTGGGCACGTGGGTGGTCGAGGCCGGGGAGTTCGCCGTCGAGGTCGGCCGCCACTCCCGCGACCTGCCCCTGGCCCGCAGCGTGACGATCGACGCACCCCCGATCGCGCCGCCGCTCACCGCGGATTCGACCCTGCACGAGTGGATGGCCGACCCCACCGGCCTCGCGCTCATCCGGGAGGCCGTCGCCGCCGGCCAGCCCGACCCGACCCGCGACGCCGAGCTCGTGTCCGTCATCGGCACCATGCCCATGTCCACCCTGGCCGCCTTCCAGGGCATGAGCGTCGACCACGACACCCTCGACAAGCTCGTCGAACGCGTCCACGCACGCTGACGGTGC
>CAWADQ010000028.1:0-157942 GCA_963780835.1 uncultured Actinomycetota bacterium
AACATCAGCAGCACCCGCCCCGCCAGCTGCTCGCGTCGGGCGACGAGCAGCCGGGCGGCGGTGGCGAGCATCGCGACGTGCATGTCGTGCCGCAGGCGTGCATCGCGCCGTCCACCTGGGAACGGAACGGGAGGCCCGCGTCCTCCTGCAGGGGGAGCGCATCCATGTCGGCCCGCAGCAGCACCGTCGAACCGGGCCGGGCGCCATCGAGGACGCCGACGATCGACGTCGTCGCGCGGCCGTGGTGCACCTGAACCGGCAGGTTGGCCAGCTCGGCGACGACGGCGTCGCGCGTCCGGGGCAGGTTCAGCCCAGCTCGGGGTGGCGGTGCAACGCCCGCCGTAACGCCACGGTGCGCGGCTGCAGCCGCCGCGCCTGCTCGCCGAGCCCGGCGAGCTGGGGGTCGGCCGAGCGCATGAGCCGATCCTGGCATCCCGCCCGATGCGGTGAACGAGCGACATCCTTCTGTGGCTTTGTGCACGGCCCGCGGGGGCCTACCGTAGGGACATGGCCGTGCAGAGCGCGAAGGCGCCGCCGGGGGTGCGGGACGAGGCGCTCCCGGGCTATGCCGTGGCCGCGATCCGGGAGGACGGGCGCTGGCGGTGCGCGCGCATGGACCCGGACTCGCTGGTCGACCTCGACGCCGCCATCACCGAGCTGCGCGGCCTGCGCTCCACCGGCGCCGTGCTCGGACTGCTCGACGTGGACGACGAGTTCTTCGTGCTCCTCCGCCCGATCCCCGGCGGGGTGGCGCTGATGGTGTCCGACGCCGCCGCGGCGCTCGACTACGACGTCGCCGCGGACGTCCTGGACCTGCTGCGGGTGGACCTGCCCCCGGACGACGACGCGCTGGACGACGTGTGGCCCGAGGGGGACCTCAGCATCCTCGCCGACCTCGGCCTGCCCGCGGACGAGCTGGAGGTGCTCGCGTCGCAGATCGAGCTCTACCCGGACGAGCAGCTGGCCGCGATCGGCCGCCGCTGCGGGTTCGCCGACGCGCTGGCCGAGGTCGTCGACGTCCCGTGATCCTCTGATTGTCCTCTGGTGAACAGCCTCCTGTGACGTACCGGGACGTGCACGCCGCCGACGAGGCGCTCGTCCGGCGCGCCCTGGAACTGGCGATCCTGGCCCCGCGGACGGGCGACGTCCCCGTCGGGGCCGTCATCGTGGACGCCGACGGGCGCGAGCTGGCGGCAGGCTGCAACGCGCGCGAGGCGCTCGGCGACCCGACCGCGCACGCCGAGGTGCTCGCGCTGCGGGCCGCGGCGGCGGCCCGGGGGGAGTGGCGGCTCGACGGTTGCACGCTGGCCGTGACCGTGGAGCCGTGCACGATGTGCGCCGGCGCGATCGGCCTGGCGCGGGTGTCACGGGTCGTGTTCGGGGCGTGGGAGCCGCGGACCGGTGCGGTCGGCTCGCTCTGGGACGTCCTGCGCGACCGGCGGCTCAACCACCGGCCCGAGGTGGTCGGCGGCGTGCTGGAGGCCGAGTGCGCTGCGCTGATGGAATCGTTCTTCCTGCTCCACCGGGAGGTCCCGTGAGCTCACCGACCCCGGTGCTGCGGATCGGCTCGTACGCGGTGTGCGTGCGCGACGGGGCCGTTCTGCTCGCCCGCTGGATCGGCTCGAAACCGCCGCGCTGGACCCTGCCCGGCGGCGGCCTCGACCACGGCGAGGACCCGCGGGACGGGGCGATCCGCGAGGTCGAGGAGGAGACCGGTTACCGGGTGGAGTTGCGGCAGCTGCTCACCGTCGAGTCGTTCCGGTGGCTGCTCGACCGGCCCGAGGGCCCGGTCGACCACCAGGCCATCTGCGTGATCTACACAGCGGAGGTCATGGGCGGGGAGCTGCGCGACGAGATCGGCGGCAGCACCGACACCGCCGCGTGGATTTCGCTCGAGTCCGTGGCGGACCTCCCTCGGGGTGGTCTGGTGGACATCGGGCTCGCGGTGGCGGGGTACCTCCCAACGCCGGGCGACGGTGCGGTCGGCTAAGCTTCTCGGCGGTAGCGTGTCCGAGCGGCCGAAGGAGCACGCCTCGAAAGCGTGTGACGTGCAAGCGTCCGTGGGTTCAAATCCCACCGCTACCGCCAGCCTGAACAGGCAAAACGCCGGGCCTCTCGATCGCGGAGCGCCCGGCGTTCGCCGTCTTGTCTCACTTCTGGTCTCAATTGCCTTCACCAGGCTGCCACGGCCCACCCGGTGACGGCCCAAGAATGTCCAGTCGAGGTCGGGGAGCCGCTGGAGGCGGCGCAACGCATTCGCTTCTCGTCGTAGGTCATCCGCACCTCGTCGGTGCGCGCGTAGCAGCCGCCCGACCGATACCACTGACAGCCGGACCGCGCCTGCAATGCGCTGCCATACCGGAAGATCACGTTTAGTTCTGCCGATCTGGCGGAGCAGCGTCTAGATCAACAGTGCCGACGCCCTGGTGCAGCCTGTTGCCGCTCGACGCAATTCCCTCGTTCGTGGCGCCATCGCGCCTGTTCGTGGCGCGACCGCCAGCTATGCCCGGTCGTTGTGGCGGTGAACCGCAGCCCGCGGTTAAGAAATGGAGGACATCGGGATGTTTCCACCGGCCAGGTACCTGTCACCACGCAGTCTAGGCATGCGTGTCGGCGCCGTGTTGACGACCGTGCTGGTCTCGGCGGGACTGTTCGCGCTCGCGGGAAGTGCCCAGGCACAAACAGCGCCAACGCTGGGCACCGCCGGGAGCTTCGCGGTCCTCGGCAGTTCCGGGGTCACCAACACCGGCCCAACCGTGGTGAGCGGCGATCTCGGCACGGCCCCGAATCCCGCAATCACCGGTTTTCCGCCCGGAACCGTGGTCAACGGGACGTTTCACGCGAACGACGCAGTTGCCGCCCAGGCCCGGTCCGACGCGACGACCGCATACGGTACTCTCGCGGGTCAGCCCTGCGATGTGAACCTCTCAGGCCAGGACCTTGGCGGGCTCACACTCGTGGCGGGCGTCTACTGCTTCGACTCGTCCGCTCAGTTGACCGGTCCGCTCACCCTCGATGCCCAGGGCGACCCCAACGCCGTCTTCATCTTCCAGATCGGGTCTACCCTCACCACGGCATCGAACAGCAGCGTCGTGCTGATCAATGGCGCGGACGCGTGCAACGTCTTCTGGAAGGTCGGCAGCTCTGCGACCCTCGGGACTGGCACCAACCCGTTCGTCGGAACTGTCATCGCTAACATCTCCATCACGGCGAACACCAACGCAACGGTGAACGGCAGGCTGTTGGCACTGACCGGCGCGGTCACCCTGGACTCGAACACCATCACGAGGCCGATCTGCACGGGTGGCGGTACTACTGGCGGCCTGATCGCTGGCCCCACGACCGGCGGCCTGGTCGCGGGCACCCGACCGGCGGCCTGGTCGCGGGCACCACGACCGGCGGCCTGGTCGCGGGCACCACGACCGGCGGCCTCATCACGGGCGGCACGACTGCTGGTCCTACTGGCGGCACGACTGCTGGTCCTACTGGCGGCACCACTGGCGGCACCACTGCGGGCACGACGGCCGGCACGACCGCGGGTTCCACGGCCGGTTCCACGGCCGGTCTATGCGGGCTACTGCGGGCGCTACTGCCGGTTCCACTGCGGGCGCTACCGCCGGTTCCACTGCGGGTTCCACCGCCGGGTCCACCGCGGGTTCCACCGGCGGTTCCACTGCGGGTTCCACCGGCGGCGGCACTGGCGGCGGCGAGCACGACAAGGGTGACCGCGGAGTGGACAAGGGCGAGCACGACAAGGGCGAGCACGACAAGGGCGCCCACGACAAGGGCGAGCACGATCGCGACAAGGGTGATCGCGACAAGGGTGCCTACGACAAGGGCGCCCACGACAAGGATTGATCACGTCCTCAAGGGTGATCCGGATGCCTCGATCCGTGCGTCAGTGCGCGGATCGAGGCATCGGTCCAGGCCAGAAACCGCAGACGCGGGTCGGACGACACCCCTCGCGACAACAGTCGCTCCTCAATGAGGCTTCTCGCGCATGTCTCGAGTGAGCTCGGTTGTTCGTACGAAGCGCAGGAGATGCAGCAGTGAGGGAAGCACGCAGATCGGAAAGGTACGGCCGCTGCCACTTGCTGGAGGGCGTGGAGCCGGTGGACGCGGGGAAATCCGGCCGCGAATCGGACGACGCCGCGACCAGTAGCGCGACGCCGCCGAGGAAGGCGTCGGGCCCGGCGTCCGATACGTCACCAGAACGTTCAGGTCCGTCCTTCCTGCTGGAGGCGGCGACGGGGAGCGCCGTGGTCCTGTGTCTGGCCGCGGCTCTCCTCCACGTACTTCTGGTATTTCTGCACGTCGCCCCGCCGAATGTCGTTTCCCAGCGTTACAGCAGTCAGATCAACGGGTGGATATACCCGCTGTTCGAACAAAGCTGGCGACTCTTCGCTCCGGATCCGGAGCCAGTAACTCGGCAAATCTTGGCAAGGACCATGCACACCGCCCCGGACGGTACCCGACAGGTCACCGATTGGTTCGATCTGACCGCTGTCGACGAGTCGGACGTCCAGCACAACTTCTTTCCAAGTCATACGACACAGAACATGCTGCGCCGGGCCTGGACCAGTTACCTCGAATTGCACGGCAGTGACGATCGGTCGAACTCGGAGCGGGCACTGATGATACAGAAGTACCTGCGCAACATCGCGGTGGATCGGGTAGCCGGACAACGCCACAGTACGTTCGAGGAAATCCAGTTGCAGGTGATCACCCGACCGATCGCGGCGCCTGGCGCCGCCAGCGGTGCGGACGGTACTGCACTGGCGTCACCCGCCGAGACCAGGTACCTGCCGTGGTGGAAGGCGGGGCGTGATGAGAACTGAGCAGACACCACTCGTGCCAACCTCGCCGGGCCGGCAACCCTCGCCGGTCAGCAACATGTACACGGCGCTGATCGAGCAGCCGATCTCCCTGTATGCAGCGGCGGTGCTCCGCGTCGGGTACGGGCTGCTCTACCTCGCCTTCCTGTTGAGGGAGTTTCCGCACCGGCATGAGATCTGGGGTCCTGATTCACCGTGGACACCGGCTTTGGCGACCCAACTCTTCGACCAGACCGGCTGGTTCAGCATTCTCACGCTGTCCGACAGTCTGCTGTATTTCGAGGGATGCTACGCGTTGGCTGTCGTCACGTGTGCACTCTTCATGCTCGGTTGGCGGACCAGGGCGATGTCCATCGTGTTCGCGATCGTCGTGGCGTCGTTCCACGCGAGGGCGATATTCATGACCGATGGCGGAGACAACCTGATGCTCCTCATGGCTCAGTACCTCTGCCTGACGGCGTGCGGTCGGCGCTGGTCCCTCGATGCGCGCAGAAACCGGCTGCAGAAGTCCACAGTAAGGTGCGCAAGCCGGCCGACACGGCTCGGAGCGTCCGACCTCTGGTGCCAACTCGTTGCCGTCCGCCGGTTGCTGATCACGGTCGTACACAACTGCGGCATGTTTGTCATCGCTGCGCAGGTCTGCATCTTGTACGGTTCTGCGGGCTTGTACAAGGTGCAGGGTGGGCTCTGGGCGAACGGGACCGCTCTGCACTACGTCATGAATCTCGACCTCTTCCAGCCGTGGCCCACGTTGTCACACATGGTGGACAGTCAGCAGCTGCTGGTCGCCGTCGTCAGCTATCTGACAGTACTGGTGCAGGTGGCCTTCCCGTTCGTCCTGTTCGGCAGGTTGAAGTACGTCTTCGTCACGATCCTGCTCGGTATGCACTTGGGCATTGCGGTACTTCTGGGACTGCCACTGTTCTCCGGCGCAATGATCGTCGCAGACGCCGTGTTCCTTCCCGATCGCTTCTACCGATTCCTTGGCCGGACGTGGCGGCGGATCTTCTCACGGGCAGCGGCCCATGAAGATGGAGCGCTCCAGGCGGGTGCCGTAGGTGCTGTGGGAGGCGAGATGGACTTCTCGTCGACCTGCCAGATCAGGCCGCCCACGCGGCCGGCGACTCGGACTCGACCTGGGGTGCAGGCTCAGCCGGCGCGGTCGACGGTGAAGACGACCTCGTAGAGGCCAGGGTGCGCCGCGCCGTAGGCGGCATTGGCGTCGATGAGGCCCTGGTCGGTCAGGTGCTTGATCACACGCAAGGCCGCCGCCTCGTTGGCGCTCTGCGCGTAGTTGACGACACGAGTGCCATCCAGGCTGCGGTGCAGGCTGGCCGACAGCCACCCGTCGACCTCACGCGCGACCGTGGCAGCGTGGGCCAGATGGTCGATCAGCGGCTGCTGACCACCTGGAGCCACGGTGAATACGTTGATCTGGGTGACGATCGACGTATCGGAACGGATGATCGGCATGGTCGTGACTCCTCTGTCGAGGCGACAACCGAGGCCGGACGGCCACCTCGGGCTGGCCGACCTGGCTTACGAGACAGCCCGTGATCGCGATGTTGCGCGGAAAGGCTCAGTGAGCAGTGAGACTGCCGCGCCGAGATATGGCGTTGGCTTGTGCCAGATCACGTAGCGTGCCGACATGCCCATCAGACTCGACAACGTCGGCATCGCCGTCCGTGACCTCGACGCGGCGATCGCCTTCTTCACTGACCTCGGCCTCACCGTCCTCGGTCGCGACACCGTCAGCGGCGAGTGGACCGATACCGCGGTCGGTCTCGACGGCAACCACGCTGACATCGCCATGCTCCAGACCCCCGACGGCCACGGCCGCCTTGAACTCTTCCAATACCGGCATCCCGACGCGATCCAGACCGAGCCGGTCGAGCCGAATACGATCGGCATGCACCGCGTGGCTTTCGCGGTGGACGACATCGACGCCGCCGTTGAGATTGTCCGGAAGCACGGCGGCGACGTCCTGCGCGGCATCGCCCAGTACCAGGACACCTATAGGCTGACCTACGTCCGCGGACCCGACGGCATCCTCGTCATGCTCGCCCAAGAGCTGGTGCACGACGGCGTAAACGTCATCGACGCGTAGCCCCGACTCGACGCTCGCGATGCTGCCGAATCGCTCTCTACGGGATCAAGGGCGCCGCCTACGGCGGCGCGGGCCGGCTGCCGGCCAGACGGCCGAAGTCGCGCTTGACCTGAGAGTCGGCTCACAGGTCTACCGTCGCGCGATGACTACCGCCGCGGCCACCACACCCGGCTACCAGGTCGCCGAACTCGCCGGGCTGGTCGGCGTCCGACCCGACGTGCAAGCGTCCGTGGGTTCACATCCCACCGCTACCGCCAAGCCTGACCAGGCACAACGCCGGGACGGTGCGCACGGATGCCTCCTCCGGACGGGTCGCTCACGTCTCCATGAAGAACAGCTCCAACTGGATGTTGTCCGGGTCTCGGAACACCAGCACGGAGTACTTCACGGGATCCGTCGCGTCGTTCACCCCTGCGTGGGGAACGCCGAGGTGGTCCAGCCATGCCGCCCAGGCGTCAAGGTCAGAACGGGTCGGGACGGCGATGGCAATGTGATCCAGACCGGTACGCCTCTCGTCGCATGGCTCCCCACCGTTCGCAACGTTGTGGTGCAGTCCGATCATCACCCCGGCCGCCGGATCGGCCAGCACGACCGCGTAGCCGGTCTCCTCATTGCCGAAGTGCGGGAAGCGCGGCGGAATCCGCTCCAGCCCCAGCACCCGCTGGTACCACGCCGCACTCGCCTCGACGTCGGTGACGGTCGGTGAGACGTGATGGATGCCCGCCATCGGCGGTCGCTGGCTTGCCGTCTGCGTCATGGATCTTCCTCGGGCTCGATCATCTCTCCAGACTCTCCGGAGCGCTCAGCAGTCTTCGCGTGTACCGGGCAGCGGACAATCGGCCCATCGGTGCAGCGTGTGCTCGCGTAGGGCGTCCAGGCGAGGCGCTGCTGACCCCCTCGGCTGGGCCGCCTCCGTGGAGAAGCTTCGCAGGGTCGCACGCCAGCGAGAGGCCCTCGTTCTTCCGGGTCACAGCGAGACCGGCATCCGCCAACATCACGACGGCTCGGAGTTCACGCCTGCCCCAACACCGGGGCTGATCTACGAATAGCGCTGGCGGTATTGCCGTTTCAGGCGCCGATCTGAAGCCTCAGCGTCGAACGCCCCCAGTCCCGGTACTGCTCCAGCGACCAGCCCCGCTCGATGACGAGGTTGTAGTAGGTGCCGACGTTCAGCAGGCCCCACATCATGTCCGCGAACAGCCCGACACCGATCTCCGGAGGCAGGCCGCCCTCCCGCTCGAGCCGGTGTCCGAGCCCGACCAGCTCGTCGTAGCGCTCCTTCTCCCGCGGGCGCAGGGTCTGGTCGACCTCCGGATGCTGCCGTCGGGCCACCGTCAGGGCCTCGTGGATCCGCCATATCTTGGCTACCACCTCGACGTCCGAGGCGATCGTCGCGTCGATCGCCTCCCACGCGGTCATCGCGTCGGTGACCGGATGCCGCTGGACGGCCGGCACGACGTCCGTGGCGAAGATGTGCAGGTGTAGCTCGGTCAGCAGCTCAGCTTTGGACGGGAAGTGCAGGTAGATCGCCTGCCTGGAGACTCCGGCAGTCTTCGCCACGGCCGCGAGGCCGGCGCCGTGGTAGCCGTGCTCCTCGAACATCGCGCGCGCCGCCTCGAGGATCTGGGTCCGGGTCTCCGGGCGCCCGCTACTTGACACGTTGTCAACCTACAGTAGTTTACAGGCTGTCAAGTTCGGCGGGAGCTGAGGAGAGTGCAACATGACCCGCTACCTGATCGTCACCTGGGACGGCGCCGGGAACCTCGTGCCGACGCTGGGAATTGGCCGCACGCTCGTCGAGCGCGGCCACGATGTCCGGATGATGGGGCACAACACGATCGTCGAGCGGTGCGGCGATGTGGGAACCCGCTTCGTTCCGTTGAGCCAGGGTCCGCTCTGGGACGCGATGAACGATCCGGACGACTTCGAGGCCGAGGTGAAGCTGCTGGTCGAGGAGCTCTGCTTCAACTCGACCATCGCTCGGGACGTCGCGCTGGAGCTGGAACGGGAGCCGGCCGACGCGGTGCTGCTCGACTGCATGCTGTTCACCGCGATCGACGTCGCGCTGGCATCGGGCACGCCGACCGCGACGCTGTTCCACACGCCGTACACCATCTTCCGGGGCGGACCGCTGGTCGAGATGTTCGCGCCGGGCGTGCCGATCGCGAACGCGCAGCGCGCCGCGCTCGGCCTGCCCGCCATCGAGCGACTCGGCGACATCCATGACGCCTGCGCATGCGCGATGGTCGCGCTGCCGAAGGAGTTCGAGCCCGACGTGCGCGACGCGGCCAACGTGGTGCGCATCGGTCCCGTGCTCGACGCACCTCCGCTGTCCCGCGAGATCGACGGCGTCGACCTCGGCGACGGGTCGAAGCCGCTGGTCCTCGTCAGCCTCAGCACGAGCGACCAGGGCCAGGCCGACCTGCTGCAGCGGTGCGTCGATGCGGTCGCGCAGTTGCCGGTGCGCGCCATCGTGACGACCGGACCGTCGATCGATCCCGCATCCGTCACCGCAGCCGCCAACACGCAGGTGGTGCGGTACGCGCCGCACGCCGAGATCCTCCCGTCGGCTTCCCTGGTGATCACGCACGCCGGCGTCGGCACCACGATGGCCGCGCTCGGTCGCGGTGTTCCGCTGCTGTGCACGCCCATGGGCCGCGATCAGTTCTTCAACGCGGAGCACGTCCAGAACCTCGGCGCAGGCCGGATGCTGATGCCGGACTCCAGCAGCGATGTGATCGCACAGGCGGCGACGGACATCCTCCGAGACGACCGCTACACGGCGGGCGCGACACAGATGGCGGTCGCGATCGGCGGCTGCGGTGGCGCGATGCAGGCCGCTGCCGCGCTCGAAACGCTCGCAGCGCCGGTCGTCGCAGCGACGCCCAGCGGCAGCCTGGCGTAAACCGTCCTCGCTGTTCCCGGACCGGGCCGCGGAGCGCGGTCGGCTGGCTGCTTGCCCGAAAAGCTGCCCGAGAAGCCGTGACGGCAGCGTCAGCCTGTGTGTACACCGGGACGGTGGACCGCCTCACCAGTCCAGGGGTGCGGGGGAACGCCCCTGCGCGCTCCGCCGAAGACCAAGGGCGATGCCGTCCGTGAGCCCGTGGTCGGTCGTCCCGGTGCGGCGGCCGTTCTCCGGTTGCAGCGGACCGCGGGCAACGGAGCCGTAGCAGGGCTGATGTCCACGGACCGGGCCACTGTGCAGCGGGCTCCCGGGCCGAAAGCCGAGGAGCTGGGCATCGCCCCCGGATCGGCGCTCGACACGACGCGCGGTCGCGCGAATCGCGCCGAGCAGAGGCGTCGTGCAGCGGAGTACGCGGTCGACGAGCTATCGATGCAGGGCGGCACTCAGCCGGGTGGGACGCAGGTGCCGTTGGCGCAGCCCGACGCCCGGGCCCGTGCCCGGGCGGCGGACTACGTGTCGGTCTACCTCCGGTGGGAGCAGCTCGGACCCGAGGGTCGACGCGAGGAGATCCGGAACATCATCAACGCGCAGCTCGCTCGCGAGGGGATCCCTCCGGTGAGGGTCACGTTCACCGGCCGGGAGGTGGGCGCCGCGGTCTTCACCGCTGCCATGTGGACGATGGCCTTGAGCCCGGAGTCCGTGGATGCCGCGCACCCGAGTCCGCAGGACTTCGCCACTCTTGTCGACAACGCGGTCCACGAGACCCAGCACACCGTGACCACTTTCCGCGGTGTCCGCGTCGCGATCGACAGAACCAAGTCCGACAAGAATGCGTACGTTCCCGACAGCATCGTCCAGGAGGCGGAAGCCGCCAACCGGCGTCGATCGCCCGCTCGAGAGCTGGACCAGCACGCTCAGGACGAGGCGTTCGAGATCTACGAGCTGGCCGTCGCCTCGCCCGCCGACGATCAAAGGATGACTCCTGCCCAGACTCACCGCCAAGAGGTGCTGGCCCGCCGGGAAGCGGCTCAAGCCGCGCTCGAGGGCGCCCGATCGGAACACACCAAGGCGGTGGACGCGGCCACGAAAGCTCCGCACGACGCGAATGCGCAACGCAAGGTCCAGGAGACCGCGACCGCCTACGAGCGGGCGCAGCAGGCCTACATACCGGCTCACAACGCCTACATGTCCCTGCCGGAGGAGACGTTCTCGTGGCGGAGTGGCGGCCAGGCGAAGAGTGCGGTCATCGAGCGGATCGCGCTCGAGGAGCAGCTCAGCGCGGCACGTACCCGAGCCCTGACCCTGGCGGCCGACCGGCGCGCCCGGCAGAGAGCCGGCGACCAGCGGGGCGTCACCGCCGCCGTCCGGCAGAGCCGGGAGGAGCTCGCCACCATCCGGCAGCTTCGAGCGCAGCTCGTGCAACTGACCAGCAGGGAGGCCAAGCTGGTCGGCGGTCGACTGGATCGGCGCGACCTGCCCCTGACGCCGGCGGAGATCAGGAACGCACCACGGGCGCCGGATCTCGATCCCAGCGATGCCGGGGGGCCCGGGCGCAGGCCGGCCCGGCCGATGGAGTCGACCCCGGTCGGGCCCGCGCTGGTCAAGGTGGGCGGAGCGAACCGCTCGAGTGCGTCCGGCGGGGTTCCGGTGACGACCCCGCCGGCCGGCCAGGACGGCATCGTGGAAGGCGAAGATCGCGGCGGCGTTCGAGCTGGACAAGCGCCAGATGCAGCTCAAGGCGACGTCCGACGAGCTCCGCGAGGCATGGAACAGTGAGACGACGCCCAAGGGTCGGCTCGAGAAGCTGCGTGCGCTCGCCGCGTGCCTCGACGAGCGACTGAAGCTCATGCGGGTGCAGTTGTTCGACGTCCAGGAGGCCGCCGCCGCCATCAAACCGATCACGACACCGGGTGCGATGGCCGCCGCTCCCGAGTTCTGGGCGTCGATCTCGGGTGACGACCTGTCCGAGGATTGATCGGCTGCTGGTGATCCTGCCCGGTGTCTGCGGATCCGGCGGCGAACTCAGGCGGTGGAGGCGGACGTCGACTGCTCGCCCGCACCCGCGATGAAGTCGATGGCCTCGTTCAGCCCGATCATCTGCAACCGGGCGTCGCGGTTGCGCAGGGTTGCTCCGGTCTCGGCGAGCAGGCTGAACAGCGCTGACGGGAAGTCGGTCATACCGGTGAAATCGATCACGAGCGTGGTGACCTGCGCGGCGAGCTCGGCGCGGCAGCGCTGGCGCAACAGGTCCAGCCCCTCGCGGTTCAGGTCACCCGCGACGTTGAGGACGCCGAGCCGATCACGCTGGACGGTGTGCGGCTCGCTGCGGATCACGAAGTGCCTCGATGCCGGAGGTGGCGCCCGGCGACTGCCGGGCCGGACGGAACGGGCACCGAGGTCCGGGGCGGCGCCGCTTGAAAGCGCAAATGTGCTCCGTCAACCATCTGGGCGTCAAGTCCACCGGTACCCGGTGGTCGTCTCCTTCCCTCCCGTTCGCGCAGGTCCGAACCGTGAGAAACGCCGACGCGGAAGTCGTCGGGACCGGCCGCTCATCGCCGTTGGCAGCCGGCCGCCTGCGGTGGACAGCCTGATCACCGACGAGCTCGTCGCGTGGGGCGGGCGACCACGGCAAGGGCCGATGATCTCCTCACGGTGCCCAAGGGCCGCCTGTCTTCCGGGACGGACGGCGGTATCGATGCACGGTCGAACTGCGGGATGTCGGCGTGGCGGGGCTACCGTGGTTCGCGAGTCAGCAGTCCGGATGGTCCATTCCGTCGTTCGGCTACATGCTGGGCTTC
Organism: uncultured Actinomycetota bacterium; assembly: GCA_963780835.1. GTDB lineage: Bacteria > Actinomycetota > Actinomycetes > Mycobacteriales > Pseudonocardiaceae > Pseudonocardia. The sequence goes on from CAWADQ010000028.1 coordinate 12,646, forward strand.
GTGCTCGCGGCCGTGGTCGTCGGCGCTCTGGCCCGGCGCGGACCGGACCGGACCGGAGGGGTACCCGGCGGGAGTCGGTCGGCCACCTGTCCGATGGCGCTATGGCCCCGTCCGTGTCAGAGCGGGCACCAGGTCGTCGACACCCGCGGCAGGGCGGTGTCGTCGTACGTCACGAGCGCGAGGTCGGCCACGGAGAGCGGCACGTACACCGGGGCCGCCGCCAGCTCGTGCCGGATCACCGCTGCGACGTGGGCGCTGGGAGCGCCGGTCACCTCGCCGAGGACCAGGTAGACGTCGGGATCGTCCCCGTAGCTGTGGGTGACGCCGAACTCTGCACAGCGCAGCCGCAGCTCGGCGAGGATGCGTTGCGGCTCACCATCGACGACGGGCCAGCCGATGAGCACGACCTTGCTGCCGTACACGCCGACCATCCGCTCGTGCAACGGCAACCCGCGGCTGAGCCACCGCCGGTCGCCGGGGGCGAAGCCGCCGAAACGGATGGTCCACGGCGGCGACAGTGCGTCGCGCAGGTGCGCGGCCAGTGGTGCGTGATCGAACGGGGCGGGCGCGCTTTCGAGGCCGATCAGCGTGGCGTGCACCTGGGTGGGGTCGCGGGGGGTGAACGTGTCGCCGAGCAGCCGGCCTGCGCCGACCTGGACGCGCTCGACCAGCAGCGCAAGGTCCTCGGGCAGCGTCTCGTACCAGGCGACGACGGTGCTTCGGGACGGGTCGTCGATCATGCTCGGACACCGATGACGGCGGTGCCGTCGAGCTCCTCGGACCGCTCCACCCGCGGTACCAGCCCGGCGGCGGCGACCGCGGCGGCCGTCGACGGGGCCTGCCGCTCGCTGGTCTCGATCAGCAGGCTGCCCCCGGGCGCAAGCCAACGGGGCGCTGCGGCGGCGACGCGCCGCTGGACGTCGAGCCCGTCCGCGCCGCCGTCGAGGGCCACCCGCGGCTCGTGGTCACGGGCCTCGGGCGGCATCAGCGCGATCGCGTTGGTCGGCACGTAGGGCGCGTTCGCGACCACGACGGCGACCCGTCCCTGCAGCGCCGCCGGCAGGGGTGCGTCGAGGTCTCCCTCGTACACCCGCCCGTCGCCGAGGTTGCGGCGGGCGCACGCCACCGCAGCGGGTTCGATGTCGACGGCGTGCGGCACGATCCCGGGCACTGCCGCAACCAGGGCGGTGGCCACCGCGGCGGCGCCGCAGCACAGCTCGACCACGACGTCGCCCGGCCGGAGGAGCGGTGTCGCCAGCCGGACCAGCAACTCGGTCCGCCGCCGCGGCACGAAGACCCCGGGGCCGACGACGATCCGCAGGCCGCAGAACTCCGCCCAGCCCAGCACATGCTCCAGCGGCTCGCCGGCGACCCGGCGCGCGATGCGGGTGGACAGGTCGGCGGGGGAGCGGGCGGAGCCGACGAGCAGGCGCGCCTCGTCCTCGGCGAAGACGCAGCCCGCCGCGCGCAGGGCGGCGGCGACGTCGGCGAGCGGGAGGGTCGGCAAGGGCCCGACGCTACTCGGCACCGCCCTGCGCGGTGATCGCCGTATGCGGGCTTCGAAGCATGATCGGCCGATCATCACCGGAGGCGCACATGCGGCGATCATCCCGCCGGATGATCAGCGCAGCCGGGGCCGCGTTGATCATCCGGTGGGAATCGGTGCCGGATCGGGCCTGGTTCCACCCGCACGATCAGCTAGGCGGGCGCTGGGTTGATCGTGCGGCGGCTATCGGCCTGCGAACAGGCCCAATACCGCCCGGATGATCAACCCACGCTGGTCCGCGTTGATCGTCAGGTGACATCGGTCCCGAGTCCCGCCCATGTCCGCGCCGGACTGGCTCAAGTGGTCGGCGCGGCGTTGCGGGCGTGCGCGAGCGGGCGTGAGTTGACCGACGCCGGCTACCTCGACGACGTCGAGATCGCGGCTGAGCTGGACCGCAGCCTGTCCGTGCCCGTGCTGCGCGACGGGGCGTTCCGGGTGTGAGTCAGCGGCGGCCGCGGGTCTGGACGTAGCCCCAGCCGGGGGTGTCGACGGTGTGTCGCCGCGTGCGGGCGTTCCACGACCAGCGACCCAGTTGCACGCCCCACGAGCTGAACCCACGCTCGGTGAGGTGGATGCGGAACGGGCCGAGGCGCAGCGTGCGGTGCAGGCGGAACTTCACGAATCCTCCAGATCGGTCATCCGGAGAACGTGTGGGGCACGGCGACGAGTTCCCGAGGAGCGCCGACGCGCAACTTGCCGTGCTCGCGGGGGGCGGGCGCATCCGGCGCGGCGGCTACGCTCGCGATCATGCGGGAGAGCATCGACGCGGGCACGGCGGAGCGGCTCAACGCACTGACCGGCGGCCACTTTCCGGGACTGATCGGGTTCACCGTCGTCGAGACGCACGACGACGGGCTGACGGCGCGCATGCCCGTTCGCCCCGATCTGCTCGCCCCCAACGGCTACCTGCACGCGGCGACCGTGGTCGGGCTCGCGGACACGGCCTGTGGCTTCGGCTGCCGGCTGGTGCTGCCGGAAGGAGCGACGGGGTTCACGACGATCGAGCTCAAGGCGAACTTCCTCGGCACGGTGCGGGACGGCGCGGTCGTCTGCCGTGCCCGGCTCGCGCACGGCGGCCGGACCACGCAGGTGTGGGACGCGACCGTGACCGCCGAGGAGACCGGCCGCACGCTCGCGCTTTTTCGCTGCACCCAGGCGATCCTCTGGCCGCGCTGAGCGGGGTGCTCCCGGCCCCATGAAGCGAAAGTGGCTTTGGGTGCATCTACCGCACCCAAAGCCACTTTCGGTCACTTCCGAACAGGGGGCCGCGGCCTCAGAGTGCCTGTACCCGGCGCACGTCGAGGTCGTGGAAGACCGCTTCGCCCTCGCAGAGTCCACCGAGCTCCTCGGCGAACCGGCTCGTCGCGGGATGTTTCGAGTTGGCCATCGCCGACTCGTGGTCCGGGAAGCCCACGATCTGTACGTAGCGGTCCGGGGCGTTGCGGTCCGCCCCCGTGACCGCCCACTGGGCGGTCCGGTCGGCGCCGATCTCGTCCCGCCAGCGGTCTTCGACGTCCTGGAACTCGGGCAGTCGGGTCGTGCGGAACTCGATCACCTGCACGAACGCGCCCTCGCCGACGCTGAGGGACGCGACCTCCGGGACCAGCGCGGCGCGCAGTCCGGCGCGCAGCTCCTCGCCGTCGGTGTGGCCGTGGACGTCGATGGCGTGCGCCGTGGCGGCGCGCAGCACCTCGTCCTCCTCGCCGCTGATGGTCAGGCTGCAGCCCGACTCGCTGGGTACGGCGCGGCAGTCGATCGTCATCCTGGACATGGTCGCTCCTTCGGTGAGGTGCCCGTCCGGACGGGGGCGGCCCACGGCCGCGCGGCCGCATTCCGGCCGGCAGGACATTCCACCGCTGGCGAAGGTATGTGTCGAGACACCATTCGGGGTCCCCCGATGGAGCGAAAGACTTTCGCTCGGTCATCTGGCCAACGCCCGTCCCGAATGAAGCGAAAGTGGCTTTCGGTGCATTCAGTGCACCCAAAGCCACTTTCGCTCATTTCGGTATCAGCCGGGCCGGGCGGACGATCAGGACTGCAGGTCGTACACCGTCTGCCCGCCCACCGTCGTCGCGGTGTAGTTCGCCGCCACCCACTCGGCGATCTGGCTGCTCGTGCTGTCCGAGTCGCCGCCCTGGCCGCCGCCCTGGCCACCGCCGACGTAGTAGGAGATCTGTCCGGAGGCGACGTCGGCCTGGAACTGCTCCAGGGTCACCGCACCGTCCGAGCCGCCCCAGCCACCGGTCGACATCACGGCCGTGCCGGTCGCGAGTTCCAGCGACGCCGCGGTCTGCGAGGTCGCGACCGCTGCGGACCACGTGCCGTCCGTGGCCGTGAGCAGCGCGGTCAGCTCGCTGTTGGTGCTCACGCCCATCCCGCCGCCCATGCCCTGCGGCGGAGCTCCGGTGGCACCGGCGTCCGAGGTGCTGGACGCGTCGTCCACTCCCGGGGCACCCGCGGGCCGGTCACCCGACGGTGCGCCACCACCCGGTCCGCCGCCCATCGCGCTGCTGGTCGTTCCGACCGTCGGGATGCTTCCCGTGTGCGCCACCGACGCCGTCGCGACCGCATACGCCCCGCTGCCCACCAGCCCCGTCAGCAGCGCGGCGACCACACCCACCAGTGCGGCTCGCTGCAGCCGGCCCGCGCCGACCAGCAGCCCCGCGACGGCCGGCACAGCGAGGCCGATGACGACCCAGCGGAGCCACGCGAACGACTCGGCCGAGCCGGCCAGCAGCACGAAGCTCCACGCCGCGGTCGCTGCGACCATGAGCGCCAACCCGCCGCGGGCGGCGAGCGACTCGCGCCGAGCCCACAGCGCGGTCGACCCGACGCCCACCAGCGCGGCGATCCCCGGCGCGAGTGCCACCGTGTAATACGGGTGCATCGTCCCGCTCATGAAGCTGAAGACCACGCCGGTCACCAGCGTCCAGCCGCCCCACAGCAGCGCTGCCGCACGCAGGCGGTTCGACGGGAGGACGAGATCGGGGCCTGCGGCGGGACGTGACGGATCCTGCCGGCTTCCCCGATCTCGTCCCCCGGTAGCGGCCGGCGCCCTGCGAGGACGACCAGCGCGACCAGTGCGATCAACGCCGCGGGCAGCAGCCAGGAGATCTCGAGGCCCAGCTCGTCGGTGAACAGTCGCAGGATGCCGGCCTCGCCGCCGAACCCGGCGTTGCCGCCCCCGAAGCCACCCCCGCCGTTGCCGCTCCCGCCGAGGATGCGACCCAGACCGTTGTAGCCCAGCGCCAGCTCCAGCAGCGAGTTCGTCGTCGAGCCGCCGATGTAGGGCCGCGAGTCGGCAGGCCACAGCTCGACCAGGGCGATGAACCAGCCGGCCGAGACGATCATCGAGCCGAGCGCGGCGAGCAACTGCACCAGTCGCGTGCGCAGCCGCGGCGGCCCGGCGACCAGGTAGGCCAGCCCGAACGCCGGCACGACCAGCAGGGCCTGGCCCATCTTCGTGAGGAATCCGAAGCCGACGGCCGCACCGGCGGCGACCAGCCACCAGGTCGCGGCGCGGACGGTGACGGCGTCGATCGCCCGCACCGTCGCGTACGCCCCGGTGACGAGCAGCAGGACCAGCAGAGCGTCGGGGTTGTCGAAGCGGAACATCAGCACGGCGGCGGGCGTCAACGCCAGCGCGGCGCCGGCCAGGAGGCCTGCGACGGGCCCCGCCCAGCGGCGGACGGCCGCGTGCAGCAGGGCGACGGACCCGACGCCCATCAGCGCCTGCGGCACCAGCAGGCTCCAGGAGTTGAAGCCGAAGATCCGCGCACTGAGCGTCATCACCCACAGCGACGCCGGGGGTTTGTCGACGGTGATCGCGTTGCCGGAGTCCAGCGAGCCGAACAGCCAGGCCTTCCACGACTGCGTGCCGGCCTGCACGGCCGCGGCGTAGAAGTCGTTCGCGTAGCCCGACGCCGACAGGTTCCACAGGTAGAGCACGGCCGTCCCGACCAGCAGCGCGAGTAGCGCCGGGCGCTCCCAGCGGGAGCGCGTGGGGGACGGGCCGGACCGTCGGTGGTGCCCCGGCGTGGACCGGCGGGGCCAGGTCGCGGCGGGGCCCGACGGCGCGGAGCCGGGCGGTCTGGGCAAGGTCGAGGTGTGCACGGGGTTCTCCCAACTGGTTCCCCACCAGGTTGGGCTGCGCCGCTGTCGCGTTCCTGTGCGGATCCTGTGCGCCTCCTGTGGCCGGACAGCGCAGGAGCCGGGCACCCGCGAGGGGTGCCCGGCTCCTGTGTGCGTCAGGCGTGGTCAGAGAGTTCGACGACCACGCACGCCACGCCGCGCGTACAGGTTTGCCACGATGACCACACCGATCGCCGCGACGACGACCTGCACCAGCAGCTCCAGCCAGTCGATGCCCGGCGTAGAAGTCGAGATGCCGAGAACGCCTGCGAGCCAGGTGCCGATGAATGCGGCCACGATACCCACGACGATCGTCAGCCAGATCGGGATTGGCTGCCGACCCGGAACGACCAGCCGGCCCAACGCGCCGATGATCGCACCGATGATGATCGCCGTGATGATGCCCGTGACGGTCATTGTTCCTCCGTCTGCTCCTCCAGGGGCCTGTTCACGGCCCGTGTAACCGCGGGGTGCCCGATCGGAGCGCGAACCATTCACATCCGAAGTGTGACGTCACTGATCGTGACCTGATCGTGCCCGGCCGGTGGCTGCTTCCGCGCTCCTCCGCGACGCCTCCACCAGGCCGTCAGCCGTTCGTGGACCGGCGTCTCCTACGTGAGCCGTCCCGCCTCCACGACGTGGGTGAGGAAGCGTCGGGTCCGTTCGTGCAGCGGGTCGCCGAGCACCTGCGCCGGTGGCCCGGACTCCAGCACCCGACCGCCGTCGAGGAAGCAGACGGTGTCGGCGACCTGCTTGGCGAACCCCATCTCGTGGGTGGCCATGAGGATCGTCATCCCGCTCGCGGCCAGCTCCCGGACGATCGCGAGCACCTCGCCGACGAGCTCCGGGTCGAGCGCCGAGGTGATCTCGTCGAGCAGGAGCAGCCGGGGCCGCACCGCCAGCGCACGCGCGATCGCCACGCGCTGCTGCTGCCCGCCGGACAGCCGGTCCGGGTGGGCTCCGGCGAACGTCTCGAGGCCGACCCGGTCCAGCAACTCGCGGGCCCGCTCCTCGGCCTCCCCGGTGCCGACGCCGTGCACCACGCGCGGGGCAAGTGTGATGTTCTGCAGCACGGTCATGTGCGGGAAGAGGTTGAACGCCTGGAAGACGATGCCCATCCGGCGCTGCGCGGCTGCGACGTCCGCCCGCGGGTCGGAGACGTCGACGCCGTCGAGCAGCACCTGCCCGTCGTCGATCTCTTCGAGCAGGTCGACGCAGCGCAGCAGGGTCGACTTGCCCGACCCCGACGAGCCGATCAGCGTGACGACCCGGTGCTCCTCGACGGTCAGGTCGACGCCGCGGAGCACGGGCGTGTCGCCGTACCTCTTGACCAGGCCCCGCACCTCCAGGACAGGCGTGTTCACTCGGCCTCCCTCATTGAATTGTTCGCTCGCTGCGCTCGCTCACGCCAAGCCCTGCCGGCGCGCGGCCCGGGCCGCCACGGTGTCCGCGATCCGGCCGGTCGGCACCGCGAGCAGGATGAACAGCACCGCCGCCACCACGTACGGCGTGAAGTTGAACGTGCGTGCCGACGCGATCTGCGCGGCCCGGATCGCGTCGACCGCGCCGAGCACCGAGATCAGTCCGACGTCCTTCTGCAGCGCGACGAAGTCGTTGAGCAGCGGCGGCAGCACCCGCCGGACGGCCTGGGGGAGGATCACCAGCCGCATCGACTGGCGGTGGGTGAGCCCCAGCGAGCGCGCCGCCGCCCGCTGCGAGGGATGGATCGACTCGATCCCGGCCCGGAAGACCTCGGCGAGGTAGGCGGAGTAGACGAGGACCAGGGTGATCGTGCCGAGCACCGCGGTGCTGGTGGGGACGCCCTGCAGCCGCAGCGCGGGCACCCCGAAACCGATCAGGTAGAGCGCGATCAGGAGCGGGACGCCGCGGAACAGGTCGACGTACCCGGTCGCGAGCGCGCGCAGCGGGAAGAACACCGGGCCGCGCAGGGTGCGCAGCACGGCGATCAACAGGCCCAGCGCGAGCACGCCGATCTCGGTGACGACCAGCACCCGGAGGTTGAGCCACAGTCCCTCGAGGATCGACGGGAGCGAGGACCAGGCGATCGCGGGATCGAAGAACGTCGCCCGGACGCGCGGCCAGCCGGGCGTGCTGGTGACGCCGAGGGCCACGACGGCCGCGAACACGACCGTCGAGACGAGTGCGACGAGCGTGGAGCGGCGGGCGCGCGAGCGCCGGTAGGCGAGCCGCTCGCGGGCCAGCGGGCTGAGTTCGGGAGGCGCCCCGGTCGTCACCGGCGGTCTTCCTGGGAACCGCGCCAGAACTTGCCAGGAAAGCCACCTTCATGTCCTGCAACGCCATGAAGGTGGCTTTCCTGGCACGAGGCCTCGAGGGCGGCGGCTTCCGCGGTGCGCCGAGCGGCGCCCGTCACGTCAGCTCGGGGGCGCTGCCCGCCGCCGTCAGCCACTGCTTCTCCAGCGCCGTCAGCGTCCCCGCCGAGCGCAGCGCGTCCACCGCCTCCGACACGCACGACGTCAGCGGGCTGCCCTTGTCCAGCACCGCGCCGAACTGCTCGGGCGTGCCCGTACCCGCCGGCAGCTGCCCGACGATCTTGGCGTTCTGGAGCTCGGCCGAGGTGATGAAGAAGGCGGTCGGGAGGTCGACGACGATCGCGTCCACCTGCCCGTTCGACAGCGCCAGCTTCGCGTCGTCGTTCGTGTTGAACACCGACGCGGGGGTGGTCGGTTTGATCACGTCGTTGATCGCGTCGTAGCTGGTGGTACCGACCTGCGCGCCCAGCCGGGCGCCCGCGAGGCCGGCGAGGTTCGCGCTGCCGGCGAACGGGTTGTCGGAGAGCGCGACCACGGCCTGCTTGACGTCGTAGTAGGGCGCCGAGAAGTCGACGGCCTGCTTGCGCTCGTCGGTGATCGAGAACTCGGTGAGGTTGAGGTCGAAGGGTTTCGGGCCGGGCTGGATCGCGGCGTTGAACGGCACGCGGGTCCAGGCGACCTTGTCCTTCGGGTAGCCGAGCTGGTCGGCGATCGCGTAGGCGACCGCACTCTCGAAGCCCTGCCCGTTCTCGGGCTTGTCGTCGACGTACCAGGGCTGGTAGACGGGCTGATCGGTGCCGACCGTGAGCGTGCCCGCGGCCACGGTCGGCAAGGCACCCTTGGCGCACGCCTGCCCCCCGGTGGTCGCCGGCGCCGACGGGCCGGTCGTGCTCGGCGCGCCGGCGGGCGCGCAGGCCGCCGCAAGGAGGGTGGCGGCAAGGATCAGCCCGGCTCGGCTCAGGATCGTCACGCGGGGATTGTGCAGTGTGCGCACCTCCGGCGTCGGCAACGATGGGATGAAGATCGCGCCCTCAGCCCTGGTGCGCCGCGAACCACCGGATCCAGCGCCGCTGCCCGGGCGTCTCCACGGCGTGCCGCCGGTAGTTCCGGCGGGTCCAGGCCACGACGTCGTCGACCGGGCAGCCCGCGAGGACGCCCATGCAGGCGATGACCGTGCCGGTCCGGCCGGTGCCGCCCCCGCAGGCGACCTCGACGCGGCGCCCGGCCCGCGCCTGCTCGTAGGCGCGGACGATGGCGGCAGCGGCACCATCCGCGTCGCGCGGGGTGCGGAAGTCGGGCCAGTCGACCCACTCGGCGGACCACTCCGGCTCCCACGCCCCCGGCTTCCCGAGATACAGCCCGAACTCGGGCAGCGGGCCCGGGGGCAGCGGTGCGCGCCGCCCGCGCCCGCGCACGGCCGTGCCGTCGGGCAGCACGATCGCGCCGACGAGTCCGGTCACGATCCCAGCCTCCCGCACCACATCCCGCCGCCGCTCCGCGAGTCGCCACGTTTGCCTGCGCGAGTCGCCACGTTTGCTGGTGGCGCAGAAGACTCAGCCGAGGAAACCGGTGATCCGGTCGCCCCAACCGCGTAGCTCGTCGGGCGATCGCGCGATGGACAACGCGGAGCCCGGAATGAGGTCGTGCAGCCGTTCTGCCGTCGCGACGGGGTGTCCCGGGTCGCCGTCCCAGGCCAGGATGAGCGTCGGCCGTCGGATGGCGGCGATCGCCTCGGGTGCGGGCAGATCCGACGCCGCGGCCCCGCGCAGGACCGTCGGCAGCAGCGCCTCGTCGATGTCGACCGGCCCCTCGGGCACCTCGGCGAGCACCGTCGGCCGCGGCTGCGCCCGCCTGCCCCGCAGGAACGCCTCCTTCCCGTTGCGCTCGACGAACAGCGCACCGGCGCGGTAGACGCCGGCCTGTGCGGCGCGGGCGGCCCACGCGGTCGGCGGGCAGGTGAGCACGAGCCGGTCGAGGCGGTCGGGGGCGAGCGTCACCGCGTGCAGCAGGGTCGCCGTCCCCATCGACGACCCGATGCCGCTGACCGCGTCGTCGACCCCCAGCACGTCCAGGAGGCCGAGCAGATCGCGGGCGAGGTCGGGCCACGCGTACTCGTTCTCGGCCTTCTCCCCACCGGACCGGCCGTGGCCGCGCGCGTCGTAGCGGACCACCCGCCACCCGGACCGGATCAGCGGGCCGGGATCGAACGCTCCCGTCGTGACGTCGGCGGCGCGGCTGCCGGTGAGACCGTGGAGGCGGACGACGAGCGGCCCGGAGCCCTCGTCGTCGTAGGCGATCCGCGCACCGCGCACCAGGGCGTCCATGAGATCCATTCTCCGGACGTGGAGACGGGGCGCCGAGCGTCGGCGCGAAGTTGAGCAGGTCGGTGACCGGATCGCCGCACGCGAGGTGCGGCGATCCGGCCGCGGTGGCCGCGGTGGCCGCCGGGCGCAATCAGCGCTGGATACCGCGTCGGGAGTAGAGGTTGGCGGCGAGGACGACGCCGATCGCGGCGAGGACGATCTGGATGATCAGTTCGATCCAGTCGAAGCCGCGGGTCTCGGCGACGTGCAGGAGGCGGGCGATGAACGTACCGATGAGCGCGGCGACGATACCGACGACGATCGTCAGCCAGATCGGGATGTTCTGCTTGCCGGGCACGACGAGGCGCCCCAGTGCTCCGATGATGAGGCCAACCACGATGGCGCTGATGATGCCGGTGACGGTCATGTTGTGCTCCCAGGGATCGTCATGCGAGGCCGGACCTGCACGATGACACGCCGGGACGACATGACGATCATTTCTGACGTCACAGCTTCCCAACGGCTCCGTAACTCCTGGTGAGCGCGGGGTCCGCGGGTCAGTCCAGGCCGAGGCCGCGTCGGCCGGTCTGGTTGAGGTCGTCGGCGGTGAAGCGGTTGTCCCAGGTGCGCTCGTAGTGCTCGGTGGGGAAGTCGCTGGGGCTGGAACCGGTCAGGAAGGCCTCGCGCACGCTAGCGGCGTAGGTCTCGTTGCGGGGGCACCAGGGGGCGGCGGGGATGTACATGACGTTGCCCCAGCCCTTCTGGTCGGTGACGGGGTCGACGCCGTGGATCATGTCGCAGAGCCACCAGACGGAGTCACCGGCCTTGACGTCGGGGATGCCGGTGACGGCCTGCATGAGCAGGGGGTGCCACTTCTCGTTGGCGGGGAAGACCTGGTTGACGGTGACGCCGCACATGTCGTCGTCGGGGACGTCGGCGAGCAGCGGGCGGAGCATGAGGTAGCCCATGGCCTCGGGGATGGGGACGGTGTGCAGGACGCCCTGGTCGTGGTCCATGTCGGAGAGCGCGGTCCAGCCCTGGAAGGTGCGGAACGCCGAGCACATGGTGGTGCCGGGGTATTGCGGGCCGGCGGTGCGGTAGGCGGCGTCCCAGGGGTCGTACTGCTCGACGGTGCCGTCGAAAAGGTGCCGGAACGCCTTCTGGTAGGCCTCGGTCATCCACAGGTCGAGGGTGCCGGGGTCGAGGTGGGTACCGAGCCCGCCGGAGTCGGCGCCCGGGGGCCGGCGGCGGATGCGGTCGGGGTAGAGCGAGTCGCGGTCGGGGTCGAACCACTGCACGCCGTCGGATTCGCTGCGCCACTGGCTGTTGAGGAATGCCTGCACGCGGGCCATCCGGCCGCTCTGGCGGGCCTGCATCTGTGCGGGCGACCAGTAGACGGGGTAGATCTCGGGCTTGGAGCCGACGCTGCCGAAGAAGTCGTCACCCGGCCCGCGGTAGTTCTCGAAGAACCGGTTGCTCTCGACGTAGTCGACGATGCCCTGGTCCCAGGCCGTGGCCTGCTCGTGCGGGAAGTGACCGCGCACGACGAGGCAGCCGCGGCGGCGGAGCTTGGCCACCGCGTCGGTGGGGACGGTGCCGGCCTCGATGTCGGCGTAGTCGATCACCGGCCAGACCGTCTCGCCGCGCTCCTTCTCCGCCGCGATCTCGGCCACCCGCTCGGCAACGCGCGCCTCGACGACGGCGAAGACCTCCTCGACCGTGCGTCCGGACGCGGCGATGCGGGCCCGCAGTGCCGTCTTGATCTCCCGGATCGCCGCCTTCAGGTCGGCCGGCGGGGTCTCCCAGTGCGGCAGCGCCGGCAGGGACGGGGTGCCGAGGGTCGAGGCGGACGTCATCGTCAGCTCCTTTGGTGAGGACTCCTTACTAGAAGGCACTCGTAGGGGCGCTGCCGACGTTCTAGGCAAGAGTCCTTACTAGACTCTGTGACGTGACGCCTGCCAAGCCATCGCTCGACCTGCTGCGGTCGCTGACCGACGAGCACGTGCTGCGCGCCCTCATGGAGCAGCGGCGTCTGACCCGTGCCGAGCTCGCCGCGCGAACGGGATTGTCCAAGCCGACGGTGTCCGACAGCGTGCGCCGGCTGTGCGAGGCGGGCCTGCTGGCGGACACGGGGGAACGGACAACCGGGCGTGGGCGGGTGGGCTCGTACTACGGCCTCGCCGAGGACGTCGGCTGCGCCCTGGTGGTCGGCGTGGCGCCGGAGGGGATCGTGGCCGAGCTGCTGGACGCCCACGGCGACGTGATGTCGACGGCGACCGCAGAGGTTGCGCGCCCGGCACGGCCGGCGCAGGTCAGCGCGGCACTGACGGCGGCGGCCCGCCAGGCGCAAAAGGATGTCTCACGACAGCCCCGGCTCGCGGTGGTCAGCGCGGCCGACCCGGTGGACCGGGCCACCGGCCGCCTGGTCCACCTACCCGACTCCCCGTTCCTGCTCGGCGAACTGTCCCCGGCGGACGTGCTGGCCGGGCTCGTCGACGGTCCGGTGATGGTCGACAACGACGTCAACTGGGCGGCGCGAGCCGAACGCGACGCCGGCGTCCCTCAGCTGGACGACTTCGCCTACCTGCACCTGGGCGAGGGCCTGGGCTGCGCCGTCGTCAACGACGGGGTGGTACGCCGGGGGCACGCCGGCCTGGTCGGCGAGATCGCCCACGTCCTCGCGATCGGTCCGGACGGCCGGGCCGTCCCCCTCATCGACGTGTTCGGCGCGCTGTCGGTCTCCGCCGTCCCGCATCGACGGCGATCGACGTGCACGCACTACTGGCGGCGGTCGAACGCGACGATGCACGAGCACGCGATCTGCTGGCCACCCTGGCCCAGGCGATCTGCGGCGTCCTCGCCGCCGTGGTCGCCTTCTCAGACCCCGAACTCGTCATCATCGGCGGGACGTGGGGCACCGAGCCCGTCGTCCTCGACGCCATCGCCGCCGAGTTCGAGCGACTCCCCCGCCACGTCCCGATCCGGACCGCGCAGCTCACCGACGCACCCTCCCTCGCCGGCGCCAGGAACCACGCACTCCACGAGCTTCAAGCGGCCATCGCCACCTTCCGCCGATCGCCTTCGGCAGGGTGAGGCGCTGGGGCCGCGATGTTCGGACGTCGACCCGGAGGGCTGCACGCTCTGGTCCGCCGTGGGCGGCTGCGCCCGCGCTACACGCACGGCTGCGGCGGGACCTGCGGGCGAAAGCCTGGCCACTGCCATCGACGGGCCCTCGCCCGACCGGAGACCGACGACCACCAAGTCCGGGCTGGACGGCGTGCGGGCGGTCTGCCCGCCGAGCTCGTGGCGGTCGTGGACTGCAACTGAATGGACGACAACGCCAGGCTCACCCATCACGGGGTGGCCCGGCGTTTTGCCTGGTCAGGCTGGCGGAGGATGCGGGATTCGAACCCGCGAGGGCGTGAACCCAACACGCTTTCCAAGCGTGCGCCATAGGCCACTAGGCGAATCCTCCGCGTCGGAGCTTAGCCTCCTCGCCGCGGCCGCCGGCCACCGGTCTATGCTCTGAGGCGGGCCCCGCGCGGCGTCCATCCTGTGAACTCCCCCAGGGCCGGAAGGCAGCAAGGGTCAACGGGCTCTGGCGGGTGCGCGGGGTCCGCCTTCTTCGTGGGTACCGCCCCACCGCAGGCTCCGCGGTCGGTAGCCTCGCCTCGTGGCGCTGGCTCTGTACCGGAAGTACCGTCCGGCGCGGTTCGCCGACGTCGTCGGGCAGGAGCACGTCACCGGGCCGTTGCGCATCGCGCTCAAGGCCGGGCGGATCAACCACGCGTACCTGTTCTCCGGGCCCCGCGGCTGCGGCAAGACGTCGTCGGCGCGCATCCTCGCCCGCTCGCTGAACTGCGAGCAGGGGCCGACTCCGGACCCGTGCGGCGTGTGCTCCTCGTGTGTCGCGCTGGCGCCGGAGGGGCCGGGGAACATCGACGTCGTCGAGCTGGACGCGGCGTCGCACGGCGGTGTCGACGACGCCCGCGAGCTGCGCGACCGGGCCTTCTACGCGCCGGCGGAGTCGCGCTACCGGGTGTTCATCGTCGACGAGGCACACATGGTCACCACGCAGGGCTTCAACGCCCTGCTGAAGATCGTCGAGGAGCCGCCGGACCACCTCGTCTTCGTGTTCGCCACCACCGAGCCGGAGAAGGTGCTGTCGACGATCCGGTCGCGCACGCACCACTACCCGTTCCGGCTGATCCCGCCGGGCACCCTGCGCGGCCTGCTGGAGCGGATCTGCGCCGAGGAGAGCGCGGTCGTCGCGCCGGCGGTGTTCCCGCTCGTCCTGCGCGCGGGCGGCGGGTCGGCCCGCGACACCCTGTCGGTGCTCGACCAGCTCCTGGCCGGCGCAGGGCCGGAGGGGGTCACCTACGAGCGGGCGGTGGCGCTGCTCGGCGTCACGGACGTCGCGCTGATCGACGACGTCGTGGACGCGCTGGCGGCGGGCGACCGGGCGGCCGTGTTCGAGACCGTCGACCGGCTCGTCGAGGCCGGGCTGGACCCGCGCCGGTTCGCCGCGGACCTGCTCCAGCGGCTGCGCGACCTGACGCTCGTCCAGGCGATCCCGGACGCCGCGCAGCGCGGCCTCGTCGACGTCGGTGCGGACGAGGCCGAGCGCATGGTGGAGCAGGCGGCCCGGCTGGGCCCCGCGACGCTGGTGCGCTACGGGGAGATCCTGCACGCGGGCCTGATCGAGATGCGCGGAGCGACGGCGCCGCGCCTGCTGCTGGAACTGCTGTGTGCACGGATGTTGCTGCCTGCGGCGTCGACGGGGGAGCCCGCGCTGCTGGAGCGGCTCGAACGGATCGAGCGCCGCGCGTCGATCGCACCCGCGCCGGTGCCGCACGGGGAGAGCGCGGCGGCCCCTCCGCCGGGGCCGGATGCGACGCAGTCGGGCGCGGCTCGGCGGACGTTCGTGCGCTCCAGACGGGCCGGGAGCGAGCCGTCGCCGGAGGGGACGGCTCGCCGCCCCGGGGACGAATGTCGCGGGAGCGACCGGATCGCCGCGTCCCGACGAGCCGCAGCAGACGCAGCAGCGACGGACCGGGCCGCTGCAGACCGGGTGGAGCGCCCCGAGCCCGTGCGCGCGGCCGTCGGTGAGGCTCCGAACGGCGCTGCGGTGAAGCGGGCCCGAGGCCCGCTGCCACCGAGCCGACCCCGCGCCCGACGTCGGCGACGAGCCTCCCGAGCCAGCGCCGGTGTCCGCCGACGACCGTGCGCCTGCTCCGCCGAGCGAGCCGTCGACCTCGCCCGAGCGCTCAGGTCGGGCAGGAAGCGGATCACCCCGCACCGCAGCCGGTCGGCGAGCCTGCCGCGCCGACCTCGCTCGACGCCGCCGCCGTCCGGCGGGTCTGGTCGGAGATCCTCGCCGCCGCCAAGCAGCGCAGCCGCAGCACCGGAGCGCTGATGGTCAACGCGACCGTTCGCGCCGTCGACGGCGACGTCCTCGTGCTCACGATCGGCTCCGAGCCGCTCGCCCGCCGCCTGTCGGAGCAGCGCAACACCGACGTCATCGCCGACGCCCTGCACGCCGTGCTCGGCGTGCGCTGGCGGGTGCGCTGCGACCACGGCGACGCTGCACCGCCGCCGGCGCGACCTGCGGCAAGCCGTGCCTCCGCTCCGCCGCAGCGGCCGTCCCGTCCCACGCCGTCGCGGCCTGCTCCCACTCGTCGTTCGGCCCCCGACGACGGTGAGCCGCTCCCGCCGGAGCCGCCGGACGAGGAGGTCCCGCCGGAGGACGAGGAGGCGATGATGGCCGAGGCCGCCGCGGACGCCGCGGCCCCGACCGTCCGCCGCGACCCCGAGGAGGTCGCGATCGAGCTGCTGAGCGCCCAGCTCGGCGCGACCGCCATCGACCGGCGCTGATCCGTCCCGCGATCCCGTAGGGAGTCGCCGGGACACTCGCGGTGCCTCGTGATCGATCCGAGCGTCGCGTCAGGGTCGTCAGCACAGCCGTGGTGCGACGCTCGCGGCGATCACGACCCGAGGAACCGCAGGATCCCGTCCGCGATCGCCGCTGCGTAGCGGTCCCGGCCCGCCGCCGACGTCACGACCGCCGCCTCGGCGGCGTTGCGCATGTTCGCGCACTCGACCAGCGCGGTCGGGCGCGTGGCCAGGTTGAGCCCGGCGAGGTCGGTGCGCGGGGAGAGGCCGTCGCGGCCGATGTAGGTCGAGCGGGGGAAACCGGCGGCGCTCAGGCCGTCGCGCAGGTCGGTGGCCAGCGTGCGGGCCGGCCCGCGTTGGGCCGCGTTGAGCGGCGGGTCGGAGTACGCCACGTGGAAGCCCTTGCCCGACGGAGCGGCGCCGTCGGCGTGGATCGACACGACGGCGTCGGCGTCGGCCTGATCACCGGCGCGCCCGCGCTCGTCGACGCACGGGCCCACGCCGTGGTCGTCGGTGCGGGTCAGCACGACATGGACGCCACGCGCGGTCAGGCGTTGCTCCACGCGCTGCGCGACGTCGAAGGTGAAGGCGTGCTCGGCGTACCCGGCGTCCGTCGAGGTCCCCGTCGTGTTGCAGGCCTTCGTGCCCCCGCGACCGTCGGGAACCTGGCGGTTGATCGCCGCAGGGGCGCCGGCGTTGCCTCCGTTGTGGCCGGGGTCGAGGACGACGACGCGGGCGCGCGCGGACGTCGCGGCGGCGGAGACCGTCGTCGACGGGCTCGGGGACACGGGTGCGGCGCTCGTCGGCCCGGTCACGGTGGTCGGGACGGCAGGAGCCACGGAGGGCGCGGCCGGGGGCGCCGGCGGTGTCGGCGAGCACGCGGCCAGGACGAGCACCGCGACGACGGTGCCGGGCCGGAGGAGGGAGCGCAGCAGGGCGGGCACGCCGCGAAGCCTGCCACCAGCCCCACCTGCCGATCTCCACCGTGCTCCGCTGCGGCGTCGGTCCTGGAGGACCCGCGTTAGGCTGGCAGGCAGCAGACCCGCGCGGACGCGGGTGACGACGCGAGGAGACCGCGAGTGCAACCGGGCCAGCCCGACCTGCAGATGATCATGCAGCAGGCGCAGAAGATGCAGGAGCAGCTCATCGCGGCGCAAGCCGAACTCGCCTCCTCCGAGGTGACCGGGCAGGCCGGCAACGGCCTGGTGCAGGTGACCATGACCGCCGCAGGCGAGGTGCTCGCCGTGCGGATCGATCCGCAGGTCGTCGACCCCGACGACGTCGACACCCTCCAGGACCTGGTGGTCGGTGCGCTGCAGGACGCCGCGCGGGCGGCGCAGCAGCTGCAGGCGGAGAAGATGGGCCCGCTGGCCGGAGGCCTGGGCGGCGAGGCGGGTGGGCTCGGCCTGCCCGGCTTCTAGGGCGCCGAGGATCTCGATGTTCGAGGGCCCGGTCCAGGACCTGATCGACGAGCTGGGCCGGCTGCCCGGGGTCGGGCCGAAGAGCGCGCAACGCATCGCGTTCCACCTGCTGGCCGCGGACCCCGCCGACGTGTCGCGGCTGCAGGACGTCCTGCAGAAGGTGAAGCAGGGCGTGCGGTTCTGCGAGGTGTGCGGCAACGTCTCTGCGGCGCAGCGGTGCCGCTACTGCTCCGACGCTCGGCGTGACCCGACGATCGTCTGCGTCGTCGAGGAGCCGAAGGACGTGCTCGCGGTGGAGCGAACCCGCGAGTTCAAGGGCCGCTACCACGTCCTCGGTGGGGCGCTGGACCCGCTGGCCGGCGTCGGGCCCGACTCGCTGCGCATCCGTGAGCTGCTCGCCCGGCTGGGCGGAACGGGGCCAGCGGCGGACGAGACCGACATCGCGGAGGTCATCATCGCCACCGACCCCAACACCGAGGGGGAGGCGACGGCCACCTATCTGGTGCGCCTGCTGCGCGACTTCCCCGGCCTGTCGGTCACGCGTCCCGCCTCGGGCCTCCCGATGGGCGGGGACCTCGAGTTCGCCGACGAACTGACGCTGGGCCGGGCCCTCTCCGGCCGCCGGGCGTTGTAAGTCCTGCCCGGCGGCCGGGGGCGTCGCGGTGATCGATCAGAAGCCCGGGAAGCGGTTCCGGGCCGTGGTGAGGCGCTCCTCGCGCCGGCGCTGTTCCCAGTCCGCCCGGCGCTCCCGGGCGATCCCGCGCCACGTGCCGGCCTGCGTGGCATCGACGATGCCGACGAGGACGGCCAGGACGATCAGTGCAACGAGCCCGATGGCCAGAACCGCGATCACGGTGACCACCCCCGCCCGTCGAATCGGCTACCGGTGGATGGCGTCGTCTTCATCCGCGTTCCCCTCGCCGTAGTCTCCTGCTCCGGCTGGTTGCCGGGAGGTCGCTGTGCCCGAGCAGTGGCGGGCAGAGGGACGGACCGAGGCGGCCCGGGTCGCGGGCGCGGGTCCGGTGGTGCGAGCGGAGGAGTGCAGGTGACGGGGATTCACGACTGCCTCCTCTCGGGAGCCGGGAGCGGAGGGGGAGCTCCGTCCGCCTCCAGGATCGCCTACGCAGCGCAGTCTATGCAATTGCATTCGGATGAGATTGCAGTAGAACGGACGGGATCGTCCAGTAGAGAGGAACGGAGGGGTGCGTCGTGGTCGCTTCCGGGCCGGCCGGTCCGCGCAGGCGGCTGGGTGCCGAGCTCCGTCGGCTGCGGACGGGCAAGGGCCTGCACCTCGACGAGGTCGCCGGCCAGCTGCGGTGCTCGACCTCGAAGATCTCCCGGCTGGAGACGGGCAAGGGCATCCCAAGGCGGCCGACGTCCGTGCGCTGATCCGCATCTACGACGTCACGCGGCGACACCGAGCGCGAGATGCTCCTGCGGCTGGTGCGGGAGAGCCGCACCGAGGGCTGGTGGGCGTCGTACACCGACGGGGTGCAGCCCGAGAGCGTTCTTCCTCGACGCGCCGGGACGCTACGCCGCGCTGGAGACCGACGCGGTGGCGCTGCGGTCGTTCGACTTCGGCGCCCTTCACGGCCTGCTCCAGACACCGGACTACGCGCGGGCTGTCCTGTCGGCGCAGCTGCCCCACCACTCGGCGCAGGAGATCGAGCAGCTCGTCGAGCTGCGGCTGCGGCGCCAGGACGGCTGCGCGGCCCCGACCCGCTGCGGCTGACCTCGTCGTCGACGAGTCGGTGCTCTTTCGCGTGGTCGGCGGCCCGGCCGTGATGGCGGCGCAGATGCGCCATCTGCTGGCTCTATGGAGCTGCCGCACGTCGTCGTCCGGGTGCTGCCGTTCACCGCGGGGCTGCGCTCGGGCGCACATGGACCACTTCATGCTGCTGGAGATTCCGGATGATCTAGGATCCGACCTCGTCTACATCGAGGGTCACGCCGGGGAGACGTTCCTGGAGACTGAGTCCGATGTGGACCTGTACCGCAAGGTCTTCGACGACGCGCTCGCCCGCTCCCTCGACGCGGGTGCGTCGAGGGACGCCGTTCGCCGCAGTGCCTCCCACTTCGCTCCCCCCGGGAAGGTTCCTTCGTGATCGAGTTCCGTGTCAGTAGCTTCTGCAGCTTCGGCAACTGCGTCGAGGTCGGCCGGCGCCGACGACGGCGCCGTCCTCGTGCGGGACACCAAGGACCGCGCGCAGCAGGCGTTGGCGTTCACCGACGAGGAGTGGGTCGCGTTCGTGGCCGGGGTGAAGGCCGGGGAGTTCGACTTCGCCTGACCGGCGTCAGCCGGGCGTGCGGGTCGTCGCCACGCGGGACAGCAGGGCGCCGAGCACGAGGGCGACGGGCAGCGCGAGCAGCGCACCGGTCAGCGGGTTGTGGGTGACGGCGCCGCCGGCGAAGCCGAGCAGCACGAACATCGCGGACCACAGCGCGGCGCCGACCGTCGACGCGGCGGCGACCGGGCCCAGCCGCATCCGCAGCGCGCCGCACAGCAGCGTCGCGGCCACCACGCCGAACGGCACGAAGTACGAGGGCACGATCACGGCCGGCCCGATCAGCCGGGCCCGTGACTCGATCCACTCGACGGCCCGCGCCCCGGACTCCCGGCGCTTCAGGCGGTTCAGGAGCGCCGGGCCGGCCGCGCGGCCGAGCGCGTACTTGGCGAGGTCGCTGGCCAGCGAGCCGGCCGCGGCCACGGCGACGACGAGCGGCAGGTGCAGCGCGCCGGTCGCCGCGTAGGAGCCGGCGCCGACGAGCACCGGCTCGGCGGGCGCGAACGGGATGCTCGCCCAGCCGAGCACGAGCAGGTACGCGGCGAGCGGGGTCACCGGGAGTCGCACCAGACCGACGGTACCCGGCGCGCGTCACCCGTCCGGGAGCACCGCCACGCATGGTCGGCCAACGGTCGTCACTGTCCCGTCGGCGAACGTCCGGTGCAGTCGACACCACCGGGCGTCGCCGTGTGCCCCCCGGCCACACGGCGACGCCCGGCGCTCCCCGGCTCTACCGGCGACCGGCGGTGACCGGCGCGCCGGAACCGGGCCGCGCCGCCGGCGCGAGCCGGAACGACAGCTCCTCGAGCAGCGGGCGCCGCTTGGTGTTCTGGAACGCCGCGATTCGCCAGGCCCCGTCCGGCCGGCGGACGATCGTGTAGGTCTGGACCTTGCCCAGCCTCTCCGGTCGTCCGCCCTTGTAGGTGTCGCCGCTGCTGGTGAGCACCGCGGTGTCCGGGCCGTAGAACCGGACGTCGAGGATGTCGTTGGCGATCCGGGTACCGCGCAGCGCCCGGGTGAACAGGGCCCGGTGGCTCTCGACGATCTCGGCCCGGCCCCGGTACCGGGTGCCGAGGAACGTCGTGTACGTGGCGTCCGACGTGAAGAGGGCGCCGTACGCGTCGGCATCGTGGCGGGCCCAGGCGTCTTCCAGGGCGTACACCAGCAGCATGACGGCGGTCCGGTCGTCGTTCATGCCGTCGACCCTAGGAAGTGACCGGCCCAGCGGTAAGGGCCAATTCGCTCTCGTTCGAGTGGGCCACTTCGGCCTACCCTGCCCGCGTGGAGCTGCACATCAGCCTCGACGGTCCGGGGGACCTGTCCACCAAGATGTACGACCAGATCCGGGCGGCGATCGTGGCAGGGCGGGTGCAGCCGGGGCAGCGGCTGCCGTCGACCCGGGAGCTGGCAGGGCGGCTGGCGGTGTCGCGGACCACCGTCGGCGTGGCCTTCGACCGGCTGCTCGCCGAGGGCTTCGTCCACGGCCGGGTCGGGGCGGGAACGTTCGTCAGCGCCACGCCCCACCCGTACACGGACGAGCGGCCGGCCACCTCGCCGCTGCGTCCGCGTCCGGTCTGGGACGGCCTGTACGAGCCCCTCGTGATGAGCGACCTCGACGCCGACTTCGACTTCCGCCCGGTGTCCCGGACGCCTCCCGCTTCCCGTACTCCACCTGGCGTGCGCTCGTGGCCGAGCAGCTCCGGCCGGGCGCCGTCGGCTCGGCGGCCCACATCGACCCGGCCGGCGTCGGCGCGCTGCGGACCGCGATCGCCCGGCACGTCGGCGTCTCCCGCGCGGTGCGCGCCGTGGCCGACGACGTCTTCGTCACCAGCGGCAGCCAGCAGGCGGTCGACCTGATCGCCCGGGTCCTGGTCGAACCGGGCGAGCGGGTCGCGGTGGAGGACCCCGGCTACCGGCCGGTGCGCGGGGTGTTCACCGCGCACGGAGCGCAGGTGGTGGGGGTGCCCGTCGACGCCGAGGGTCTCGTGACCGACGCTCTGCCCGACGATGCGCGCCTGGTGTACGTGACCCCGGCGCACCAGTTCCCGCTCGGCGTGGCGATGTCGTTGCGCCGGCGCCTGGCGCTGCTCGCCTGGGCCGAGCGCACCGGCGCCGCGATCATCGAAGACGACTACGACAGCGAGTACCGCTACGGCGGGCGGCCCCTGGAGCCGCTGCACGGCCTGGACCACACCGGTCGTGTGCTGTACGTCGGCTCGTTCTCCAAGGTGCTGCTGCCCACGCTGCGGCTCGGCTTCGTCGTCGCACCACCTCCGCTGCACGACGCGCTGCGCAAGGCCAAGCACCTCACCGACTGGCACACCCAGGTGCCGCTGCAGGCGGCCGCGGCCCGGTTCGTCGCGGACGGGCACCTCGCCCGGCACATCCGGCGCATGCGGGCGGTCTACGCCCCGCGACACCAGATGATCCAGGCCGCGCTCACCGGCCCGCTCGCGGCGCACCTCCAGGTGATCCCGTCGGCGGCCGGGCTGCACCTCGCCGCACTCCTGCGGGCCGGCGGTGACGACACGGCCGTCGTCGCGCGGGCACTCGCGCGCGACGTCGCGTTGCAGCCGTTGTCGCACTTCCGGATCGGGACCGACGGGCCGCAGGGGCTCGTCCTCGGCTACGGCGCGATCCCGACCGAGCACATCGACGAGGGCCTCCGGCGACTCGCCGAATGCCTGGAGTAAGGGCCTACCGCATCGCCCGGTTCACCGCCGACACGACGGCCTTCAGCGACGCGCTGACGATCGAGCCGTTCACGCCCACGCCCCACAGCACGGTGTCCTCCACCGCGCACTCGACGTACGCCGCGGCGCGGGCGTCGTCGCCCGCCGACATCGCGTGCTCGTGGTAGTCGAACACCCGCACGTCGAAGCCGATCCCGGCCAGCGCATCGACGAACGCCGCGATCGGACCGTTGCCCGACCCCGTGATCTCGTGGACGTCGCTCTCCACCCGGACCGTCGCGAGGATCTCGGTCGTGCCCTCGCCGTCCGACGAGATGCGGTGCCGCATCAGCTTCAGCGGGGTGACGCGCTCGAGGTACTCGGCGTCGAAGACGTCGCGCATCTCCTTGGGCGAGACCTCGCCGCCCGCGGAGTCGGTGACCTGCTGGATCACCTTCGAGAACTCGACCTGCAGCCGGCGCGGCAGCTCCATCTGGTGCTCGGTCTTCATGACGTAGGCGACGCCGCCCTTGCCGGACTGGCTGTTCACCCGGATCACGGCCTCGTACGTCCGGCCGATGTCCTTGGGGTCGACCGGCAGGTACGGGACCTCCCACGGGTGGTCGTCGACGTCGTAGCCGGCCTCGGCGGCCGCCGCGCGCATGGCGTCGAAGCCCTTGTTGATCGCGTCCTGGTGGCTGCCGGAGAACGCGGTGTAGACCAGGTCGCCGCCCCACGGGTGGCGCTCGTGGACGGGCAGCTGGTTGCAGTACTCGACGGTGCGGCGGATGTCGTCGATGTCGGAGAAGTCGATCTGCGGGTCGATGCCCTGGGTGAACAGGTTCATCCCGAGCGTCACCAGGTCCACGTTGCCGGTGCGCTCGCCGTTGCCGAACAGGCACCCCTCGATCCGGTCCGCGCCGGCCTGGTAGCCCAGCTCGGCGGCGGCGACACCGGTGCCGCGGTCGTTGTGCGGGTGCAGCGAGAGCACGATCCCGTCGCGCCGCTCCAGGTGGCGGTGCATCCATTCGATCGAGTCGGCGTAGACGTTCGGGGTGGCCATCTCGACGGTCGCCGGCAGGTTGACGATCATCGGCGACTCGGGGGTCGGCTGCCAGATCGCGGACACGGCGTTGCAGACCTCGACGGCGTACTCCAGCTCGGTGCCGGTGTACGACTCGGGCGAGTACTGGAAGCGCCAGTCGGTGTCGGGGTACTTCTCGCTGAAGCGGGCGACGTCCTCGGCGCCGTTCTCGGCGATCTTGCGGATGCCCAGGCGGTCCGACCGGAAGACGACCCGCCGCTGCAGGATCGACGTCGAGTTGTACAGGTGCACGATCGCCCGCGGTGCGCCCTCGCAGGCCTCGAACGTGCGCTCGATCAGCTCGGGGCGGGCCTGGGTGAGCACCTGGATCGTGACGTCGTCCGGGATGGCGTCAGTGGTGATGATCTCGCGGACGAAGTCGAAGTCCGTCTGGCTCGCCGACGGGAAGCCGACCTCGATCTCCTTGTAGCCCATGCGGACGAGCAGCTCGAACATGCGCCGCTTGCGGGCGGGGCTCATGGGGTCGATCAGGGCCTGGTTGCCGTCGCGCAGGTCCACCGCGCACCACAGCGGCGCCTTCGTGATCCGCCTGTCCGGCCAGGTGCGGTCGGGCAGGGATACGGGCTCGACCAGGTCGTGGAACGACTTGTAGCGGTGGACGGGCATCTGCGACGTGCGCTGGACGTTCCAGGCGGCCTGGCCCTCGGGGATCGGGCCGGCGGGGGTGCGTCCGCGGCTGGACTGAGGGGATGGGATGACTCACGGCGAACTCCATGGGTGTGCCGGATCAGGACGAGACCGGCGCACGCGCCACCACCGCGACGAGGGGCCGGTCGGTCAGACCCCGCCGCGGCAGCGAAGAAGCAGTCGCACCACGGGCCCGAGGGTAGCCCCACACCCCCCGCCACGGGCAAGGCGGGGATGCGGGTACGTCACCCGACAGTGGTCGATCTGGCACGATGGCGGGCCGGTGCAGGCAGTTCGCGCAGGCGACGTGGGGAGGGTCACTGGTGACGGGAGCGACGGCCCGGGGCGCCAATGCGGTGGCCCGGGTGCTGCGCACGATCGGCTACACCATCGTCGCGGTGCTGATGCTGCACATCGTCCTGACCCTGCTGCAGGCCAACCCGGCCAACGTCGTCGCCGCGCTGATCGCCCGGCTGGCCGCCACGTTCGACCTGGGGCTGTCGAACCTCTTCCTGGTTCCTGACCCGATGCTCGCCGTGCTGCTCAACTACGGCGCTGCCGCGCTGGCCTGGCTGCTGATCACGGCCGTCGTGGTCCGGCTGGCGTCGAGAATCGGCTGAGCCGGATCGGCCGCAACCCGATCGTGTCGGACCCGGGCGGTACAGTGACTTACCGACCGGGCTCCCCCTGAGGAGCTTGAAGAGCGAACCCCGGGGAGGTCGGCGGTGGCCCTCGTCGTGCAGAAGTACGGCGGATCGTCGGTCCAGGACGCCGACCGCATCAAGCGGGTCGCCGAGCGGATCGTCCGTACGCACAAGGAGGGCAACGACGTCGTCGTGGTCGTCTCCGCGATGGGCGACACCACGGACGAGCTGCTCGACCTCGCCGAGCAGGTGAGCCCCGCGCCCCCGCCCCGCGAGATGGACATGCTGCTCACCGCGGGCGAGCGGATCAGCAACGCGCTGGTCGCGATGGCGATCTCCGCACTCGGCGCCAAGGCGATCTCGTTCACCGGCTCCCAGGCCGGGATGATCACCACGGCGAAGCACGGCGACGCCCGGATCGTCCAGGTCACCCCGCACCGGCTGCGGAAGGCGCTGGACGAGGGCAACATCGTGCTCGTCGCCGGGTTCCAGGGTGTGAGCCAGGGCAGCAAGGACGTCACGACGCTCGGCCGCGGCGGCAGCGACACCACCGCCGTCGCGCTCGCCGCCGCGCTGGAGGCCGACGTCTGCGAGATCTACACCGACGTCGACGGGATCTTCTCGGCAGACCCGCGGATCGTGGCGGACGCGCGCCTGGTGGCCGACATCACCTACGAGGAGATGCTCGAGATGGCGGCCAGCGGGGCGAAGGTCCTGCACCTGCGCGCGGTCGAGTACGCGCGCCGCTACCAGGTCCCGCTGCGCGTGCGCAGCTCGTACAACGAGAAGCCGGGCAGCCTCGTCACCGGCTCCATCGAGGAGATCCCCGTGGAAGACGCGATCCTCACCGGCGTGGCGCACGACCGGTCCGAGGCCAAGATCACGGTCGTGGGTGTGCCCGACACCCCCGGGATGGCGGCGCGGATCTTCCGCACGGTCGCCGATGCCGAGATCAACATCGACATGGTGCTGCAGAACGTCAGCCGGGCGGGCGAGGGACAGACCGACATCACCTTCACCCTGCCGCGCACCGACGCCCCGCGGGCCGTGGCCGCGCTCCGCGCCGGGCAGGCCGAGATCGGCTTCGGGGACCTGCTCGCGGACGGCAACGTGGGCAAGGTGTCGCTGGTCGGGGCCGGGATGCGCAACCACCCGGGCGTCACGGCGACCTTCTGCGAGGCGCTGTCGGCGGTGGGGATCAACATCGAGACGATGAACACCTCCGAGATCCGCATCTCGGTGATCTGCCGCGAGGAGCAGCTCGACGACGCCGTCCGCGCTCTGCACGCGGCCTTCGAACTGGGCGGGGACGAGCTCGCCGTCGTGCACGCGGGAACGGGGCGTTAGCCATGAGTCAACAGGGACCGGTCGTCGCGATCGTCGGGGCCACGGGCGCCGTCGGCACCACGATGATCGACATCATCGAGGCGCGCGAGAGCGTGCCGTGGAGCGAGATCCGCCTCGTGGCCTCGCCGCGCTCGGCCGGCAAGGTCATCCGGGTGCGCGGTGCGGACCTCACCGTGCAGGCGCTCGCACCCGAGGTCTTCGACGGCGTGGACATCGCGCTCTTCGACGTGCCGGACGAGGTCAGCGCCCAGTGGGCGCCCATCGCCGCGGAGCGCGGGGCCGTGGCGGTCGACAACTCCGGCGCCTTCCGGATGGACCCCGACGTGCCGCTGGTCGTCCCCGAGGTGAACGCGGACGCCGCCGCGCACCGGCCCAAGGGGATCATCGCGAACCCCAACTGCACCACGCTGTCGATGATGGCGGTGCTGGGCGCGCTGCACCGCGAGTTCACGCTGGAGTCGCTGGTCGTCGCGTCGTACCAGGCCGCGTCGGGCGCGGGTCAGCCCGGGATCGACCGGCTGCAGGCCGAGATCGCGGCCGTTGCCGGCAAGGACGTGGGCGTGCGCGGCGGCGACGTCGCCGCGGCGCTCGCCGAGGCGGGCCTGGCGGGGGCGTCACCGTTCCCGGCGCCGCTGGCGCTGAACGTCGTGCCCTGGGCCGGCTCCCTCAAGGACGACGGGTGGTCGTCCGAGGAGCTGAAGGTGCGCAACGAGTCGCGCAAGATCCTCGGCATCGCCGATCTCAAGGTGTCGGCGACGTGCGTCCGCGTCCCGGTCGTCACCACGCACTCGCTGGTGGTGCACGCGACGTTCGCCCGCGAGGTGTCGGTCGAGGCCGCGCGCAAGGTGCTCGCCGAGCAGCCGACCGTCGTGCTGCGCGACGACCCGGCGTCGGGCGAGTTCCCGACCCCGGCGGACGTCGTCGGCGAGGACCCCACCTACGTCGGCCGGATCCGGCAGGCGCTCGACTTCCCGAACACGCTCGAACTGTTCGTGTGCGGCGACAACCTGCGCAAGGGTGCGGCGCTCAACACCTACGAGATCGCCGAGACGGTGGCCGCCGGGATGTGAGGATCCTGAGACACCCCAGGGCGTGCGGGCACGCGGGCCGGGTGTCTCAGGACCCTCAGTAATTCCGCGCACAGTATGACGCGACCAGGGCGGGTCGCCGCGTTTCATGACGCGACGGCCCGCTCTGGTCGTCGTGGGGGAGGAGAGCCGAGTTGTCGATCGAGGAGCTCATCCGGCGATACGAGGCGGGCGGCGGGCGCCTCGCGAAGGCGAGTGCCGAGGGCCTCGCGGTGCCACCCGCCCTGCACACCGTCGTGCTCACCTGCATGGACTCGCGGCTCGACGTCTTCGCGCTGTTCGGTCTGAAGATGGGCGAGGTGCACGTGCTGCGCAACGCCGGCGGCGTGGTCACCGACGACGTCGTCCGCTCGCTGACGATCAGCCAGCGCAAGCTGGAGACCCGCGAGATCCTGCTCATGCAGCACGCCGGCTGCGGCCTCGGCACCTTCACCGACGAGGACTTCTCCGAGGAGCTGGCGAACGAGGTCGGGATGCGGCCGCCGTGGCGCACCCACGCCTTCCGCGACCCGCCAGGTGAGCGTGCGCCGCGACATGGCCCAGCTGCGCCACAACCCGTTCCTGCTGCCCGGCACCCGGATCCGCGGCTTCGTCGTCGACATCGAGACCTTCGACCTCGAGGAGGTCTTCGTCGAGGAGGGCGCCCCGTCGGTGGTCCGGACGCCCGCGCTGGGCATCCCGCAGGTCAGCTAGGCAGCAGCAGGACCCGGGCG
Source organism: uncultured Actinomycetota bacterium (assembly GCA_963780835.1). Lineage (GTDB taxonomy): Bacteria > Actinomycetota > Actinomycetes > Mycobacteriales > Pseudonocardiaceae > Pseudonocardia. The sequence continues at coordinate 40,711 of CAWADQ010000028.1, forward strand.
AGCACGGCGCGGTGATCGCTGCCGGGGACGTCGCGCACCGACACGCGTCTCCGGGGTGATCCCACCGCGGACGAGGACGTGGTCGATCTGCGTGCCCAGCCACCGCGGCGAGCGGCTCGGCCAGGTGCCCACCAGCCCCTCCCCGGCGCGCTCGGCCGCGTCCGTGCATCCCGTCGTCGCGGAGCGGAAGACCGAGTGGTCGAGCGTGCTGTTGAAGTCACCCGCGACGATCACCGGGCCGGACTGCGGGTCCGCGCACCAGCGGCCGACCGCCGCCAGGTCGCTGCGCCACTGCGGCACGGCACCGGGGGTGGGGGCGACGGAGTGGAAGGCGACGAACCGCAGGGTGCCCAGCCCGCCACCCGAGACCGTCACGGAGGGGAATCCCGTCGAGCGGTCCACCTGGACGGCGACGTCACCCAGGTCGGCGCGGACCGCTGCCGTGACCCCCTGCACGTCGCGGCCCCGCTCCTGCGACGGCGAGAACCGGTAGTCCGGCACCAGCGGGGCGAGCTTGTCCCGGAAACGCCCCGCCGACTCGGGCAGGGCGATCAGATCGGGCTTCGTGTCGCGGATCAGCGCGGCGAGGGCGTCGACATCCGCCTGGCCCTCGTAGGTGTTGAAGCTCAGGACCGTGAGCGCGGGCCGGGTGGGCGCGTCGGGTTCGGGAACGGTCACGCCGGCCAGCGCCCGCGGCGCCACCATGACGGTGCCGACCGCGGCCACCGCGAGCAGGCCCACGGCGAGCGTCCAGCCCCGCTTGCGGACCCCCGCCGCGACGGTGGCACCGACCGCGAGCACCACCAGCCCGGCGAGCAGTGTCGGGCGGAACGCCACGAGCTGGGCGAAGGGGCTGCGCCCGTCGAGGCCCAGCAGGTCCGGCAGCAGGCCGACGGCCGCCGCGGCGACGACCAGCAGCGCGAGCACGAGTCGTACGGGATGGACGGGGGGACGCGTGCGGCCGGGCAGCTCGTCGGGGAGGGCGCTCATCGCTCACCAGTCTGCCCGAGCCGCCTGTGCTTCCGCTGAGACGGCAACGGGGCGTGACCCGGAGGAGGGAACCTGTCCCGTAGTTCTGCGCGACGGTCGCCGGGCCACCTACGGTCGGTGTGTGGGGGCGACGCGGGGGTTCGCCCGGCCGCATGCTGGTGGTCGGGGTGCAGGTAATCGGGGTGTGCGGCGGCGCAGGCTCGGGTGGCGGGCCCGGGTGGGGGTCGCGTTGATGACGTCCGGCGCGGTGCTCGCCGGCTGCACGGCGACGGAGGCCATCCGCGAGGTCATCCCGACGCCGCGGCTCGGCGCACCCGCCGACCCCGCGACCGTCCTCGCGCCCACCGCACCGGTGCCGCTCGCGGTGGCGGCCAGCGCCGCGCTGTACACGAGCGCTCCCGTCGTGGTGCTGGCCGCCGACGGCGACGCCGGCGGGCAGGCCGGCGCCGCCTCCGCCGCGGTCGCGCTCGGCGCGCCCATGCTGCTCACCCCCGGCGCGTCCGCCGACCCCGCCGACGCGACGGCGGTCACCGGCGAGGTCGCCCGCCTGGGTCCGCAGGCGCTGCTGGCGGTCGGGCAGGGCGCCCAGGAGTGGGCCGCGCAGAAGGCCGGCGGGCCACGGGTCGTGCCCGCGGCTCCCGAGGCGCTCGCCGGGCTGATCAAGGTGGATGTGCGGTCGGCGCGCGCGGTCGACCCGAACACGCTCACCGACGCCGTCGGTGGTCTGGACCGCGCGAAACCCGAGCTGCTGACGGTGGCCGCGGCGACCGTGACGCCGCCCGCAGCCGCCGGGCCCAGCTCGGCCCCGGTCGGCCCCGTCGCCGAGGCCGTGCCCGACCTTCCCGCGACCACTCCTCCGCAACCCCTCGCCGGGCTGGTCGTGCTGGCGCGCTCCGGCAGCGACCAGGTCGCTCCCACCGCCACCGCCCGTGCCGCCGGGGTGCCGGTGGACGTGCTGCGGACGCCGGACCCCCGCGGGAGCGGCACCCTCATCACGATGCTGTCGTCCGCCCCCGAGGAGAAGGTGCTGGCGCTGGGCGGCGGCTTCGGGACCGTCGACCAGCTCGCGCAGCGGCTCGCCGTCGTCCGCACCGGCGTTCAGCTGCCCGGAGGCGGCCAGCTCGCGTTCCCCGGCCGGCGGATGGTCGCCCTCTACGGCACCCCGGGCACCGCCGCGCTCGGCTCCCTGGGCGAGCAGGACCTCAACGGCTCGATCACGCGCGTCAAGAACCTCGTCGCGCAGTTCCAGCCGCACTCCGACGTGCCGGTCGTCCCGGCCTTCGAGATCATCACGACGGTCGCGGCCGGACAGCCGGGGGCCGACGGCGACTACTCGAACGAGGTCGAGATCGCCAAGATCCGGCCCTACGTCGACGCCGCGAAGGCCGCGGGCGCCTACGTGATGCTCGACCTGCAGCCGGGCCGCACCGACTTCCTCACCCAGGCCAAGCGCTACCAGGAGCTGCTCGTGGAGCCGCACGTCGGCCTCGCGCTGGACCCGGAGTGGCGACTGCAGCCGGGACAGGTGCACCGCGTGCAGATCGGGTCGGTGAACGTCGACGAGATCAACCGGGTCGGCGACTGGCTCGCGGGCCTGGTCCGGGATGCCCACCTGCCGCAGAAGGTGCTGATGCTGCACCAGTTCCGCACGTCGATGATCGTCGGCCGGGAGCGGCTGAACACGGCGCACGACGAGCTCGCGGTCATGGTCCACGCCGACGGGTTCGGCACCCAGGGCATGAAGCGCGACACCTGGAACACCTTGCGGGCGAACTCGCCGAACGTCTACTGGGGCTGGAAGAACTTCATCGACGAAGACCGGCCCATGCTCGACCCGACCCAGACGATGCAGGTCAGCCCGGACATCGTCTTCGTCTCGTACCAGTAGGGGATCTCTCACCCACCCATCGGGTGAGAGATCCGGAGTTGTGCCACGCTCTCCGCTCACCCGACCGGAGGGACCGACGATGACCGACGCGCCGTGGTGGCGTTCTGCGGTGGTCTACCAGATCTATCCCCGCAGCTTCGCCGACTCCGACGGCGACGGGATCGGCGACCTGCGCGGGATCATCGACCGGGTCGACCATCTCGCCCGGCTCGGCGTGGACGTCGTCTGGCTCTCCCCGATCTACCCCTCGCCGCAGGACGACGCCGGCTACGACATCAGCGACTACGAGAACGTCGACCCCACCTTCGGCAGCCTGGCCGACGTCGACGAGCTGATCGCGGCGCTGCACGGCCGCGGCATCAAGCTGGTCATGGACCTCGTCGTCAACCACACCAGCGACGAGCACTCGTGGTTCGTCGAGTCGCGCTCGGACCCGCGCAGCGAGAAGCGCGACTGGTACTTCTGGCGGCCGCCCCGCGCGGGGATGGAGCCGGGGCAGCCGGGCGCGGAGCCGACGAACTGGGTGTCGTTCTTCTCGGGGCCCGCCTGGGAGTACGACCCGGCGTCCGGCGAGTACTACCTGCACCTGTTCGCCCGCAAGCAGCCCGACCTGAACTGGGAGAACCCGCAGGTCCGGGCGGCGGTGTACCGGATGATGCGCGGCTGGGTGGAGCGCGGCGTCGACGGCTTCCGGATGGACGTCGTCAACTTCATCTCCAAGGTCGTGGGCCCGGACGGCGCCCTGCCCGACGGGATCGTGACCGCCGCGACCTCGCCCTACGGCGACGGCTCGGCCGGGTTCATCTGCGGGCCGCGCATCCACGAGTTCCTCGCCGAGATGCACCGCGAGGTGTTCGCCGGGCTCGACGCGGCGCCGATCACGGTCGGGGAGATGCCCGGGGTGACCGTCGAGCAGGCCGTGCTGTTCACCGACCCGGCCCGGGCCGAGGTCGACATGGTCTTCCAGTTCGAGCACGTGGCGCTGGACCAGGGCGCCTCGAAGTGGGACGTGCGCCCGTTCCGGCTGCGGGACCTCAAGGCGTCGTTCGGCCGCTGGCAGGCGGGGCTGGCCGCGACCGGCTGGAACAGCCTGTACTGGAACAACCACGACCAGCCGCGGATCGTGTCGCGCTGGGGCGACGACGGCGCGTACCGGGTGCAGTCGGCGACGATGCTCGCGACGGTGCTGCACCTGCATCGCGGCACGCCCTACGTCTACCAGGGCGAGGAGCTCGGCATGCGCAACATGCCGTTCGGCTCGATCGCCGACTTCCGCGACATCGAGTCGCTCAACCACTACGCCGTCGCCGTCGCGCGCGGGGAGGAGCCGGAGCACGTGCTCGCCGCGCTGCGGGCGATGGGCCGCGACAACGCCCGCACCCCCGTGCAGTGGGACGCCTCGCCGCACGCCGGGTTCACGACCGGCATCCCGTGGATCGCCGTCAACCCCGACTACCCGGAGGTGAACGCGGCGGCGCAGGTCGACGACCCCGGCTCGGTCTTCTCGCACTACCGCCGGCTGATCTCGCTCCGGCACACCGAGCCGGCCGTGGCGCACGGCGACTTCACGATGCTGCTGCCCGACGACGACGCCGTGTACGCGTTCACCCGCCGGTACTCCGACGACCGGGGCGAGGTCGAGCTGCTGGTGCTGGGCAACTTCACCGGCGAGAAGGTGGATGCCGAGATCGACGGATGGGCCGGGGCGGAGCTGGTGCTGGGCAACTACCCCGACCCTGCCGACATGGCTGATGCTGCACGTCTCGCGGCGCTCCGCCCATGGGAGGCACGCGTGTACCGGCGGGTCAGGCCATTGCGGCCGGGGTCTCCAGCGGGACGTTGAGCTGCAGCGTCCCGTCCGCGAGCACCGCCGTCGGACGCAGGCCGGCCCGGCGCAGCAGCCGGGTGATCCGCACCTCGTCCGCGGGCACGGTGCCGATCAGCTCGCGCATCCCGAGCTCCTCGGCCGTCTCCGCGACGCGCCGCACCAGCGCGGTGCCCAGGCCCCGGTGCTGCCAGGTGTCCTCGACCAGCACCCCGAAGGTCGCGGTCGGGGTGGGCGACAGGGGGTCGGACAGGCGCAGGTCCGCCAGGCCGACCGCGCTGCCGCCGTCGCGGGTCAGCGCGAGGACCGAACGCCCGCCGACCGGGTCGACGAGCGCGCGCAGCTGCTGCGGGTTCAGGCGCGGGGAGGGGCTGAGGAACCGCGCGCGCCGGGACGCAGGCGAGCAGCGCGCGTGCAGCGCGTCCACGAGCGGCACGTCCGACGGCCCCGCCTCGCGGAGCAGCACCTCGGAGCCGTCGTGCAGCAGCAGCATCGTGTCGAGCGCCGGCTCCGGCGTGGGCGCCGTCAGCGACAGCTGGGCGGACAGCTCGAGCAGCGCGGCCGCGCGCGACAGCTCGGTGGCGGTGAACGGCCAGGCCCGGCCGAGCAGCAGGTGCTGCGCGCCGACCCGGATCGGGTGCGTGTGCAGGTCCGGGGCGGGCGCCGCGGCCGGGTCGACGAGCCGGGCGTGCAGCAGCGTCGCGACCGCGCGCGGCGCGCTCCCCGGGTCCGCCGCCACCATCCGGGCCAGGGCCAGCGCGGTGGTGACCGGGTCCGACAGCTCCGTCGCGTCCGCCGGGACGTGCAGGGTGCAGGGTGCCTTCACGCGGGCCGCGGCCATGATCAGGACGGAGGGGTCGATGCCCTCGGGCACCCGGACCAGCAGCTCGTCGGTGACCGAGCCGCGGTCCGTCGGCTCACCGACGACGTGCACCGAGAGGATGTTGCAGCCTGCGGCGCCGACTGCCGTGGCCAGCTCGCCGAGCCGGCCCGGTCTGTCCTCCAGCTCCACGTGAACGCGCCACAGCGCCACGACGCCACCTCCTCGGGGACCACTCCATCGTTGTCGCCCTGCGTTACGACCTTGCTAACACAGCATGACGCACACGTTTGCCTAGCGTGCTCAGCCTCACGCATTCGAGTGGGCTCGCCTCGTCCACCCGTTCCGAGAGGTCGTGCTCCCGCTGTCAGAGGCCGCAGGCCCGGCGGGCGAACGCGACCTCGGTGGCGGCGTGCCGCATCGTCTCGTCGACCACGAGCGAACCGTGACCGGCGTCGAACCGGCTGACCTCGTACGTCGCCCCCCGGGCCGCCAGCGCGTCGAGGTAGTTGTCGATCTGGCGGATCGGGCAGCGGGGGTCGTTCTCCCCGGCCAGCACGAGCACGGGCGCGGCCACGGCGTCGACGTAGGTCAGCGGCGACGACGCGCGGTACACCTCGGGCCGCTGCTCGGGGGAGCCGCCGAACAGCGCCCGGTCGAACGCGCGCAGCTGCTCCATCTCGTCGGCGTAGGCGGCGAGGTAGTCGGCCACGGGAACGCCGGCCAGCACCCCTGCCCACCGTGCGGGCTGCGTCCCTGCGGCCAGCAGCGCCAGGTAGCCGCCCCACGACCAGCCCTCCACCACGGTCCGCTCCGGGTCGACGATCCCCTCGGCCACGCAGGCGTCGACGACGGCCGCGACGTCCTCCAGCTCGGTCAGCCCCGGGCGGCCCTCGATGGCGTCCCGCCAGGCGCTGCCGTAGCCCGTCGAGCCGCGATAGTTGATCTCGACGACCGTGAACCCGGCGTCCACCCACAGCGCCCGGACCGCGGAGAAGCGGTCTTCGTCGGCGGCGTGCGGGCCGCCGTGCAGGCTGACGACCGCGGGCGCCGGTCCGGTCGCGCCCGCGGGCCGGGCGACGAGGGCGTGCACCGGCCCGCCCGGGCCGTCCACCCACAGGTCCTCGACCGGCACCGAGCACGGCGGACGATCGCCCGGCGGCGTGATCAGCACGCGGTCCATGCCGCCGGGGTGCAGCGCGCGGACGGTCGGCGGCTCCGCGGCCGACGAGCAGGAGTACTCGACCGTGCCGTCCGGACGGACCTCGGCCGAGCCCACGCAGCCCGGCGCGGTGGGCAGGGCGGTCAGCTCGCCGGTCGCGAGGTCGTAGCGGTACAGCCGGGTGCGCGCCGCATGCGTGTGCCAGACGAGCAGCGCCTTCGCGTCGGGGGCGAAGTCGGCCGCGAGCTCGCCGGGCAGGTCGATCGCGAGTTCGGTCTCGGTGCCGGCGGCGACGTCCCAGACCAGCAGCTCCTCGCGGCCGCGGCGCTCGTGCAGGAGCAGCAGCCGCTGGTCGCCCGGGACGGGGGCGAAGGCGAGCGGGGTGAGGCCGCGTCCCGGGCCGTCGGACTTCTCGGCGACGGCGCTCCCGTCCGCGGTGCGGACGATCCGGACGGCCGGGTGGCGCGAGTCACCGTGCTCGGAGTGGGAGATCGCCAGCAGCGTCTCGTCGTCGGAGAGGGCACCGACGCCGGCGTCCTCGGCGTGCGCGTACACGACCCGCGCGGGCGCGTCGGTCGTCCGGTCCCGGAGCCAGATGCGGGTGCCGTCGTCGGTGGAGGTGCCGGCGGCGACGAGCCGGCGGCCGATCTCGAGGCCGGCCGGGTAGCCGTCCTCGACGCCGGGCAGGGCCGGGACCGGCTCGGTGCCGGACGCCCGGCTCGCGCGCCGCGCCGGTTCCCCTGGGCTCGGTTCCCCTGTGCCGGTCGTCCCTGTGCCGGTCGGTGCTCGCGGCCCGGCCGCGCGGCCGGCGAAGGCCTCCGTGACCCAGTGCCCGAACTCGTCGCCGTCGGTGTCGGCGAACCACCAGATGCTCTTCCCGTCGGGCGGCAGCGTGGCGAGGTGCGTGCCCGCGCGCCGGTCGGTGACCTGCCGGTGCGTGTCGGTGGCCCGGTCCCAGGCGTAGACCTCGATCGTGCCGGTGGCGTTGGAGGTGTAGACGTTGCGGTCCGGCGCGTCGCGGGCCCACGTGGGGCGCGACATGCGGGTCGCGGTGAACCGCGCCCGCCACCGCTCCTCGCGCGCGTCGTCGGCGAAGAGCCGGTCCGGGACGGCGGCGACCGGATGCGTGGGTGCGCTCACCCGCTCGATCCTGCCGCACCCGGCCCCGCCTGCTGCGTCGAGCGGCCTGATCGGGGCTCCTACAGTGATGGGGTGCGTGCCCGGCGGGATCACCGTGCCGCGCTGCTCGTGGCGCTGGTCCGAGCAGCCCTGCTCGCGGCGTTCGTGGCGCTGCTGCTCCCCGCGGCGCCCACGCCGGCGTTCGCGCATGCCGGCGGCCTCACCTCGGCGCCCAGCGAGGCCCGCGTGCTCGCCGTCGAACCACCCGTGCCCGGTCTCGACGTGCAGGCCGTCGAGTTCGGCGCGCGGCTGCGGATCGACAACGACACCGCGGTGCCGGTGGTCGTCGAGCCGCTGCCCGGGTCGGCGCTCTCCGGGCTCCCGACCGTCGCCCCCGGGGCGCGGGCGTGGTGGTCGGATCCGCGGATCACCGCCGCCGCGGCGCACCCGCGGCCACCGGGCGACCGGCTCGACTGGGCCGTGCCGCTGCGGGTCGGGGACGAGACGGTCACCGTCCACGGCGAGCAGTACTGGCCCCCACCACCGCCCGCCGGGCTGTGGTGGACCGTCGCGCTGGCGGCACTCGCCGTCCCGCTGGTGGCCGGAACGCGCGGCGCCGGCCGGCGGTGGGGCGCCGTCGCGCTGGCCGTCGCGACGGGCGTGGTCGCGGTCGCGCACCTGCTGCACGTCGTCGGCTCCGCCCTGGTCCCGCAGGATCGGGCGTTCGCCGCGATGCTGCTCAGCGCCGCCGGGTACGCGCTGCTGGGCTGGCCGCTGGCCGCCGCGGGCGTGTGGCTGACGGTGCGCCGGCGCCCGGCCGGGCCGCTGCTGTGCTGCGCCGCGGGCGGGCTGTTCGCGATCGTGATCGCCCCGGTGGACGCCTTCACCTTGATCGACGCGGTCGTCCCGTTCGCCTGGGGCGCGACCTTCGACCGCGTGCTCGTCGCGTTGACCCTCGGCGGCGGGTTCGGGGTGGCCGCCGCGGGGGTGACGGTGCTGCGCCGCACGGCGCCGGCACCCGGTCCGGCAGGGGAGTAGCCCATGATCCATCCGGCGTCCAGGACGTTCTCGCTGGCCAGGTCGTTCTCGCCCACGGCGTCGGCGAGGTCCGCGGCCTGCCGCTGCCCGGCGAGCTCGTGCTGCAGACCGGCGGTGTCGTCGTCCTCTTCTCGTTCCTGGCCGTCGCGCTGCTCTGGCGCGAACCCCGCTTCGCGGGCCCGGACGCGGCGCGCGATCCCGTGCCCGCGACGCCTGCCGCTGGCGGCCCCGCCCCCCTTCCCCGCGAGTCGCCACCTTTGCCGGCGCGAGTCGGCACGTTCGACAGCCCGAGTTCGCGGTTCGGGCAGGCCGTGATGCTGCTGCTCGCGACCGCCGTCATCGTGTTCGGGTTCCTCGGCCCCCAGGACGACGAGGCCAACCCCGCCCCGCGGGCGCTCTACGTGCTGCTGTGGGTGGGCCTCGTGCCGGTCTCGCTGCTGCTCGGGCCCGTCTGGCGGGCCGTCAACCCGCTGCGCGCGCTGCACCGCCTGCTGGCCCCGCTGCGCCGCCGCCCCACCCGGCCGCTTCCCGATGTGGGGTACGAACCCGCCGCGGTCGGGCTGGCCGCCTTCGTCTGGCTGGAACTCGTCGCCCCGATGCGCGACGTCCCCGCCGTCGTCGCGACCTTCCTGCTGCTCTACGCCGCGATCCACACCGCGGCGGCGCTGCGCCACGGCCCGGCCTGGTTCGACCGCGGCGACACCTTCGAGGCCTACTCGTCCCTGGTCGGGGCGCTGGCCCCGCTCACCTGGGACGACGGCCCCCGGCTGCGGAACCCGTTGCGCGGCCTCGCGGCGGTGCGCCCCGCGCCCGGGCTCGTCGCCTTCGTCGCGGTGTGGTGGGGCTCGACGGTGTTCGACGGGCTGAGCGGATGGCCCGGGTGGGCGCAGGCCCGGAACCTGCTACCGGTGCCGGCCGCCGTCGTCGACACGCTCGTGCTCGTCGCGCTGGTCGGCGTCGTGGCGCTGCTCTACCGCCTCGCGACCGGCCGGCTCGCGGCTGCGCTGGTGCCCACCCTCGTCCCGATCGCCACCGGCTACACGATCGCGCACTACCTGACGTTGCTGCTGGTGGAGGGCCCGCGCGCGCTCAGCCAGCTGGTGGCGCCGCTGCACGAGCTCGGCGAGGCGGCCGCGGTGCCGCACCCGGGCCTCGTCGCCGCCGTCCAGATCGGCGCGGTGCTGGTGGGCCACGTCGTCGCCGTCGTCGTCGCGCACGACCGCTGCCTCGCGCTGCTGCCCCCGCACCGCCGGCTCGCCGACCAGATTCCGCTCGTCCTGCTGATGGTCGCCTACACGATGGTCGGGCTGTTCCTCCTCGTGATCGCCTGACGACCCGAGGTCACCAGCTCAGCTCGGTGCAGTGCGTGTGCGCGCCCGGCGGTTCGACCTGCACCGTGAAGTGCGGCAGGCCGTGCCCGTCGGCCAGCAGGAGGCGGGCCGCGGACAGCACCGTGCCCGGGTCGGACTCCGCGTCGATCGACAGGTGCGCCGACCCCACCTCCATGCCGGAGGTCAGCGTCCAGACGTGCACGTCGTGGACGTCGCGCACTCCCGGCAGGGCCGCCAGCTCGACGCGCATCTGCTTCACGTCGACGTGCGCGGGCGCGGCCTGCACGAGGATCCGCACCGCCTGGCACCCCAGGCCGATCGCCCGCGGCACGACGAAGACGCCGATCGCGATGGCGACCAGCGGGTCCGCATACCCCCAGCCGGTGATCAGCATGACGGCGCCGGCGAGGAGCACGCCGACGGAGCCGAGCATGTCGGCGAGCACCTCGAGGTAGGCCCCGCGCAGGTTGAGGCTCTCCTTCGCGCCGTCGCGGAGCAACCTGAAGACCAGGACGTTCGCGGCGAGCCCGGCGGCCGCGGTGAGCATCAACGGCAGTCCCGGGATCTCGGGCGGGGCGGCGAACCGGCGCACGGCCTCGATCACCACCCACACCGCGACCCCGCACAGCAGCACGGCGTTCGCGAGCGCGGCCAGCACCTCGGCGCGGTAGAGCCCGAACGTGCGGCGGTCCGACGTCCCGGCCCCGCGCGCGGCCGAGATCGCGGCCAGGGCCATGCCGACGCCCAGGACGTCGGTGAACATGTGCCCGGCGTCGGACAGCAGGGCCAGCGACGACGTCGCGAGGCCGACGACGACCTCGATCGCCAGGAAGGCCAGCAGGACGCCCAGCGAGATCCACAACCGGCGGACGTGTCGCCCGCCCGCACTGGCCTCGTTCGGGCGGCCGTGCCCATGTCCCGCACCCACCGCCGCACTATATATGCGCGCTCGTGCATGAGTGAATTCAGTGCCATCATCGACGGGGTGACGGAGCCGACACCCCCGGTGCCCTCCGACGACCTGCGCGTGTCGGACGCCGAGCGGGCGCAGGTCCAGGACCGGCTGCGCCGGGCGCACGACGTGGGCCAGCTCGATCTGACCGAGTTCGACGAGCGCGTGCGCACCGTCTGGGCCTCCCGCACCCGCGGCGAGCTCGCGCGCATCACCGCGGACCTGCCCGCGCCACCGCCCGCCCCGGCGCGCCCGGGCGTGTTCAGCCCGACCCCCGGCGGCATGGCGATGCGGGTGCTGACGCTCGTGTGGCTCAGCATCGTCGTCGTCAACCTGACCGTCTGGGGGATCGTCTCGCTGACCGTGGACGAGCCGGTCTACCCCTGGTGGCTGTGGGTCGCAGGACCGACGGGATCGGTGCTGGCCGTGCTCTACGCGGCGGGCATCGGCCGACCTCGACGCTGATCCGACCGGCGCGTGCGGCGCCGCCGGGCGCACGGCTCATCCCGAAGGGCGTGTCCCGTGGCCCATCCGGAAGGCCGGTGCGATCGAATCCCTGACGCCACGGCCCCGAGCGGCCCGGCGGAGGGGGACGTGTGATGAACGATCCGGGCCGGTACCCCCGCGGTACCGGGAAGCCCGCGGAGCCCCAGCCGGAACGTAGCGAGATCGACAACCTGCTGCGGGCCGTCGCCCGCGGTGACGACGCCGCCTTCACCCGGCTCTACGACCTGCTCGCGCCGCGCGTGTTCGGGCTGGCCCGCCGCGTGCTGCGGGACCCGGCGCAGGCCGAGGAGATGGCCCAGGAGGTGCTCGTCGAGGTCTGGCGCACCGCGAGCCGGTTCGACGCCCAGCGGGGCAGCGGGCTCTCGTGGGTGCTCACCATCGCGCACCGCCGCACGGTGGACCGCGTGCGCTCCGAGCAGGCCGCGTCCGACCGCCTGCAGAAGGTCGCCGCGGCGTCGGTGCACGTGCCCTACGACGAGGTCGCGGACCAGGTGGGCAGCCGGATGGAGCGCCAGCAGGTCCGCCGCTGCCTCGACGGTCTCACCGAGCTGCAGCGCCAGGCGATCACCCTCGCCTACTACGGAGGTCACACCTACCGCGAAGTGGCGACGCTGCTCGACGCCGCCCTGCCCACCGTCAAGACCCGGATGCGGGACGGTCTGATCCGCCTGCGGGACTGCCTGAACGTCGAGGTGACCCCATGACGAGCCCGGACATCCACGCCCTCGGCGGCGCGTACGCGCTCGACGCGGTGGACGACCTCGAGCGCGTCGCGTTCGACCGCCACCTCGCCGAGTGCGAGGCCTGCACCGTCGAGGTCGCCGAGTACCGCGAGACGGCGACGCGCCTCGCCGAGGGCTCCTGGTCCGTGCCGCCGCCGCGGATGCGCGAGCAGGTGCTCGCCCGCGCGGCCGCCACCCCCCAGCTGCCCCCGAACGGGCACCGGCGCGGGGTCGCGTCGCCGGTGGCCCGCTGGCGTCGGATCGCCGCGGCCGCTGCGGTCGTCGGCGTGCTCGGCATCGGCGCGGCCGCGACGACCTACGCGGTGCAGGAGCAGCGGCTCGACGACCAGCGGACCGCCGTCGCGCTGGCCCAGCAGCAGGCCGACCGCATCCAGGCGGTGCTGGCGGCGCCGGACGCCGCGCTGCACGCGGGCGATCTCACCGGCGGTGGCCGGGTGACCGTCGTCATGTCCGACACGCAGGACGCCGGTGTCGTCGTGCTGGCCGACGCACCGCCACCGGGGCCGGACCGGGCCTACCAGCTCTGGCTCGTCCCCACGGGCAGCGTCACCCCGGTCTCCGCCGGGCTGCTCCCGGCCGGCCAGGCGCAGGCGACCGAGCTGATCGGGGGAGTGCGCGGACGCGTCAGTGTTCGCCGTTTCCCTCGAACCGGCCGGCGGTTCCCCGGTGCCCTCGACCACGCCTTTGGTGGGAATTTCTCTGGTCTGACACCCATCCCTCCCGACATTCCCCTCCGAATACCTCTCGAGCCACCACCGACGGTGGCGCCGGAATTCGGAGGGAAATGTCATGGTCAGTCGCGCGGGATCGCGGACGGTCGCCGGCCGGTCGGTCAACGGCATCGTCGCGCTCGCCTTCGGGGCGGTCTTCGTGGTCGTCGGCCTCGCAGGTTTCCTGGTGTCCGGCGGCCACCCGGCCGTCGGCCCGAGCGGTGGGGCACTGCTGGGATTGTTCCAGGTCAACGTGCTGCACAACGTCGTCCATCTGGCGATCGGCGCGGTGCTGATCGCGGCGGCGCTGCGCGGTGACCGGCCGGCCCGGACCGCGAACCGGGCCTTCGGCGTGCTCTACCTCGTGCTCTTCGTGGCCGGCCTCTTCCTCGTGGGAACGGGCCTGAACCTCGTCGCTCTGAACGCGAGCGACAACATTCTGCACCTCGTCCTCGGCATCGCTCTCGCCGGGGTCGGATTCGGCGTCGACCGGCACTGAAACCAGCGTCACCCGAACGTGTCCCATCCGTTTTCCCTGCAGCCTCGAACCACCTGGCAACACTCCATTCCTCGGAAAGGTTCTCCCATGCGTGCCCTGAAACTTGCCTCCTTCGCCGCGGCCGCCCTGTGCACCGTCTCGCTCTCGGCCTGTGGCGGCGCAGCCGCTCCGGCCGCCGCGCCCGCCCCGCCCGCCCCGGCTGCGGCTCCGATGGCGCCGCCGTCGATGGCCCCGTCCGGCTCGGCCATGGCCGCGAGTGACGAGTTCGGCGCCGGCTGTGCCGCCGTCCCCACCGACGCGTCGAACCCTGGCAGCTTCGCCGCCATGGCCAAGGTGCCCGTCGCGACCGCGGCGTCCGGGAACCCGGTGCTGTCCACGCTGGTCACCGCGGTGAAGAAGGCCAACCTGGTCGACTCGCTCAACAGCGCGAAGGGCATCACCGTCTTCGCCCCGGCCAACACCGCGTTCGAGAAGATCCCGAGCGCCACCCTCAACGGGGTCCTCAACGACAACGACCAGCTGACCAAGGTCCTCACCTACCACGTGGTGGCCGGGCGGCTGTCGCCCGACCAGCTCGCCGGCACGCACAAGACGCTCGAGGGCCAGGACCTCATGGTCGCCGGCAGCGGCACCGCCTTCACCGTCAACGGCAACTCGTCGGTGGTGTGCGGCAACGTGCAGACCGAGAACGCGACCGTCTACATCGTCGACACCGTGCTGATGCCACAGCGCTGATTCCTGAGGGGCTGACGCGCTGACGAACTGGGCGCCTCGGGGCCCGTCGCGCGCTGCGGCGGGCCCCGAGGTGTATCCAGGGGAGGGGATGTCATGAACCGATCCGGGTTACCCGCCCTGGCGGGGCTGCTCGCGGTGGCGTCGGGCGCGGCCGTGGCCGAGCTCGTGGCGGCGCTGCTCGGCCGTCCGCAGGCCGGCACGGTGATCGCCGTCGGAGCGAGTGCTGGTCGACGCCGCGCCGACGCCGGTCAAGGAGTTCGCCGTCGCGACGCTCGGCACCGCGGACAAGCCCGTGCTGCTCGGCGGGATCGCCGTCGTGCTGGCGGTGCTCGCGGCGGGGCTGGGGGTCGTCGCCTTCCGGAACCGGGTCGCCGGCCTGGTTGGGGTGGCGGTCCTGGGGCTGGTGGGGGTGGCCGCGGCGGTGACCCGCCCGGCGGCGGAGCTCGTCGACGCCCTGCCGTCGCTGGTCGGGGGGCTGGTGATCGCCGGTGCGCTGGTGGTGCTGCTGCGTGCTCTGCACCCGGCCGGAAGTGAGCGAACGCGGCGTTCGGTCAATCTGACGTACCCAACGCCGCGTTCGCTCACTCCGTCACGCGATCTGCTGGCACCCGGCGTGCCCGACGACCCGGCCGCTCCTCCGGACGAGCCCGCGGGCGTCGCCGTGGACCGGCGGGCGTTCCTCGGCGCCGCCGCGCTCGTCGCCGTCGGCGCCGCGGCCACCGGAGGAGTCGCCGTCCTGCTCGGCCGGTCCGCCACCAGCACGCGCGTACGCGAGTCGGTGCGGCTCCCCGCGCCCACCGAGCCCGCTCCGCCGCTCCCGGCCGGCGTCGAGCCCGGGTTCGTGACCGCCAACCCCGACTTCTACCGCGTCGACACCGCACTGACCGTGCCGCGCGTCGATCTCGACTCCTGGCGGCTCACGATCGGCGGGATGGTCGACTCGCCCGCCGAGCTGTCGTTCGCCGAGCTGCTCGACCGCCCGCTCGTCGAGCGCGTCGTCACCCTCAACTGCGTGTCCAACGAGGTCGGCGGCCCCTACATCGGCACCGCCCGCTGGCTCGGCGTTCCGCTGGCTCCGCTGCTGCGCGAGGTCGGCGTGCGGCCGGGTGCGGACCAGCTGCTCGCCCGCTCCGTCGACGGCATGACGATCGGCACCCCGATGGCCGCGCTGTTCGACGGGCGCGAGCCGCTGCTCTGCGTCGGGATGAACGGCGAGCCGCTGCCGCCGGAGCACGGCTTCCCCGTGCGCATGCTCACGCCCGGGCTCTACGGCTACGTCGGCGCCTGCAAGTGGCTCGGCGAGCTGGAGGCCACCACGTTCGCCGACGTCGACGCGTACTGGGTGGAGCGCGGCTGGGCGCCGCAGGGCACGGTGAAGACCGCGTCACGGATCGACCGGCCCGCGCCGTTCGCCCCGCTCACCCCCGGCGCCGTGCCGGTCGCGGGCGTGGCGTGGGCCCAGGGCCGCGGGATCCGGGCCGTCGAGGTGCGGGTCGACGACGGCGGGTGGCAGCCGGCGACCCTGCTGCCCGTGCCGTCGGTCGACACCTGGGTGCAGTGGCGCTACGACTGGCCGGCCACCCCCGGCTCGCACTCGCTCTCGGTGCGGGCGACGGACGGCACGGGCGCGGTCCAGCCGGAGGAGCGCGTCGACCCGTTCCCGGACGGCGCCACCGGCTGGCACACGATCACGGTGTCGGTCGGCAGGCTGATCCCGCAGCGCACCGGCTGAGCTCAGGCGATCGCCGCGAGGCACGACCTGCTCGCTCGCGAGCACCTGCTGTCGCGGCGGGCGCCGCGCTCGACCAGCGCGCCGAACACCAGCCCGAGCACGGACCACAGCACGACGTGCACGCCCAGCGCGGCGATCCGGAAGTCGTAGAGCACCGTCGCCGGGAAGCCGTCCGGCGTCTCGTTCACGGCCGGCAGCAGCGCCCCGCCGATCGCCACCACCAGCAGGTAGGCGACGACGGCCACGATCGTGGCGTTCCACGTCCCGAGCCGCGCCACGAGGTTCTTGCCCAGGGCGGTGGCGAGCGCCGCGACGAGCACGGAGAACAGCAGCATCACCAGGTAGAGGCCGGTGCGCTGGCCGATCGAGCCACCGTCCGACGACCCCGGCGGGTTGCCCGGGTACTTGAGGAACGGCACCAGCACGACGACCGCGAACCCGACCGCGGCCAGGACGAGCGCCGCGGCGCGGGGCCCGGCGGGTCCGACGCGGCCCCGCGTGGCCGCGTACACGAGGGCGAGGATCCCGCCGATCGCCACCGCGTAGACCAGCACGCCGACGAGCAGCCCGACGGTGCTCTGGACGCCGCGGCTGACCAGCTCCTCACCGCCGTGGCCGTGCATGCCCTGCTCCTCGAACGCGATGCCGCCGTTCACGCCGGGCTCACCGAACGAGGTAGGCGAACACGAACGCCGCGACTCCGGCGGCGAGGCCCGCGAGCATCCCGCGGACGAGCAGCGCGCGGACCACCGCCGAGCCGCCGGTCAGTGGCACGGGAACGCCAGCAGGTGGCGGCCGTCGTGGACGAACTCGTGGATCAGCGAGCCGGGTACCAGCGACGTCGCGCCCTGGTCCAGGCCCACCAGGTAGAGGAGGCCCGAGCAGGAGCACGCCGGCGAACAGCGCCCAGGGCAGCAGCTCCCGCAGCGGCACGGGTGCGGGGGCCACCCTCGCGGTGGGAACGGCGGCGTTCTGCGACATGACGGCCTCTCGGTCGGCTGGCATCGAGCGCCTGCGAGCATCGTTCGGTGCGCCGGGCCCTGTCAATGGCCGCGGGTGTGAGCAGGGTCCGCCCTCTCGACTCGCAGATCACCACGTGCCGTGCAGACGGCGCCCGGCCGTGCACAACGGGCGCCTGTCGTGCACATCGTGCGGCCTGTGCACGAGGCGCTGGGTGTGCAGGAGCGCGTGGATCAGGCGGCGGCGGGGCGGTCGTACCCCGGACCACCAGCCGCGGCGCCACGACCTGCTCCCGTTCGCCCACCGCGGTGCCGTCGAGGCGCGCGACGGCCCGGGCGACGGCCAGTTCGGTCATCGTCGCGGCGTCCTGGGCGATCGTGGTGAGGTCGACGTGCGACAGGCGCGCCAGGCGGCTGTCGTCGAACCCCACCACACTCATGTCGCTGGGGACCGCCACCCCCGCGCCGCGCAGGACGTCCAGCACGCCCGTGGCGCACCGGTCGTTGAAGACGGTGACGGCGGTCGGCATGTGGGAACTGGTCAGCTCAAGCAGGGCGCGGGCCGCGGCGGCGCCGTCGTCCTCGGTCAGCCCGCCGGGCACCATCAGCGCGTTGCTCCCCAGGCCGTGCCGGTGCAGCGCGTCGGTGTAGCCGCGGCGGCGCTCGGCCGCGCCGGGCGCCCGGCCGCCGTCGACGTGCGCGATGCGCCGGTGCCCGAGCTCGACGAGGTGGTCCACGGCCTGCTCGAGCCCGGCCGCGTCGTCCGTGCGCACGACGTCCACCGCCCGGTTCCGCACGGCGCGGGCGACGACCACCACCGGGAGCCGGGCCGCGAGTGTCGCCAGGTACGCCGCCGGCGCCTGCGGGCCGAGCAGCACCAGCGCCTCGCAGCGGTCCTGCAGCAGGCTCCCCACCGCGCGCTCCTCGTCGCGCCCGGGGGTCACCGCGCTCAGCGCCAGCTCGTAGCCCACCCGGTCCGCCGCCGCGTACAGCCCGTCCACCAGATCGCCGTGGAAGGCGTGCTGCACGCCGAACACCACACCGAGCAGCCGGCTGCGGCTGCGGCGCAGCAACCGGGCGCGGCTGTCGGGCCGGTAGCCCAGCTCGTCCGCGATGGCCCGCACCCGCTCGCGGGTCGCCGCGCTCGCGCCGGGCGCCTCCCGCATGACGATCGACACCAGCGCCGTCGAGACGCCGGCCCGCGCCGCGACGTCCGCGAGGGTGGTGCGCCGGTCCATGCCGACCACCACTACTAGAACGTTCTATTGACGAGCAGGTCGCGGTGGTGCACGCTTGCTCCTATAACGTTCTAGTCAGGAGGAGACGACATGGCGGACGTGCGGGTGGCCCTCATCGGGTCGGGGCGGATGGGCGCCTTCCACGGCGAGACGCTGGCCCGGCGGATCCCGGGAGTGCGGCTGGCCGCGGTGGCCGACCCGGCGCCGGGCGCGGCCGAGCGGCTCGCGGCCGAGCTGGGGGCGGACACGGCGTACACGGACGCGGCGGAGGCGTTCGCGAGCCCGGAGGTCGACGCCGTGGTGATCGCCGCGCCTGCGCGGTTCCACGCCGACCTCGTCGTGGCGGCCGCCACCGCGGGCAAGGGCGTGTTCTGCGAGAAGCCGATGGGGCTGCACGCTGGCGGACGTGGACCGGGCGATCGACGCCGCGCGCGCCGCCGGCGTCGTGCTGCAGGTCGGCTTCAACCGCCGCTTCGCCGCCGACTGGCGTGCCGCCCGGGCCCTGCTGGACGACGGCACGCTCGGCACCCCGCGGCTGGTGCGGTCGGTGACCCGCGACCCCGGCGGCTTCGATCCGTCCCGCGTCGCGCCGAACACGATCTTCAACGAGACCCTGATCCACGACTTCGACGCGCTGCGGTTCCTCAACCCCGGCGCCGAGGCCGTCGAGGTGTACGCCACCGCGGACGCGCTGGTGGAGCCGGAGTGGCGCGACAAGGGCCTGCTCGACACCGCGCTGGTCGTCGTGAAGTTCGACAACGGCGCCACGGGCGTGGCCGAGGCCTGCTTCGAGGCCACGTACGGCTACGACGTGCGGGGCGAGGTGTTCGGCTCGGGCGGCATGGCGACGATGGGCGACGGCCGCCGCACCGGCATGGTCTTCTCCGGCTCCGCCGGGCGGCTGGTCGACACCGTGCGCAGCGACCAGGAGCTGCTGCCCGACGCCTACGTCGCGGAGCTCGCGGCGTTCGCCGACGCGGTGCGCACCGGCACCCCCGCCTCCGTGACGGGCGAGGACGCGCGTGCCGCGCTCGCGATCGCCCTGGCCGCGGCCGAGTCGGTGCGCGCCGGGCGTCCGGTCCGGATCGAGGAGGTGTCCAAGTGACGCACCCGTGAGCACCGGCAGCACCTACCGGCTGGCCGTCTCCGCCGAGATGGTGTTCGTCGACCTGCCGTTCCTCGAGCGGGTCCGGCGGATCGCCGACGCGGGCTTCGAGGTGGAGATCTGGGACTGGACCACGAAGGACGTCGACGCGCTCGCCCGCACCGGTGCCACGTTCTCGTCGATGACCGGCTACATCACCGGCACGCTCGCCGACCCGGACGGAGCGGAGGAGCTGCTCCGGACGGCCGAGGAGTCGCTGAAGGTCGCCGAGAAGCTCGACTGCCCGCGCCTCAACGTGCACGGGACGGGGCTCGACCCGCAGGGGCTGCCGGTGCTCCCGACCGAGGTCGTCACCCCCGCCATGTGGCTGCAGGCCGTGAAGACCCTGAGCCGGCTCGCCGAGCTGGGTGAGCGGGCCGGGCGGGTGTTCACGCTGGAGAACCTCAACACGGCCGTCGACCATCCCGGCACGCCGTTCGCCAAGGCCGCCGACACCCTCGCGCTGGTCGAGGCCGTCGACAGCCCGCACCTCACGCTGAACCTCGACCTGTACCACGCCCAGATCGGCGAGGGGAACCTCGTGCAGCTCGTCGAGCGCGCGCTGGGCGTCGATCGGCGAGATCCAGGTCGCCGACGTTCCCGGGCGCTGCGAGCCGGGCACCGGGGAGATCCACTACCCGGCGGTGGCGGCGGCGCTGGACCGCCTCGGCTACGACGGTGTCGTGGGCCTCGAGGGCTGGGCGTCGGGCGACCCCGAGCTGGCGCTGGAGCGGTTCCGGTCGGCTTCACGGTCTGAGGCTCACGGTCCCGAGTAGAAGTACGCCTCCGGCGGCAGGTTGAGCGAGGCCGCCAGCTGGGCGAGCAGGATCGTGAGCCCGATCCAGCCCATCGCGAGGCCCACGACGGAGGTGTCGCGGTTGGTCGCGCCGTCCTGGGCGTAGCGCAGGAAGCCGACGGCGCCCAGCACCACCGCCGCGAGGACGAGAAGCCAGGCGACGGCGTGCCCGAACGGCGCCAGGGTGAGCAGCAGCCCGCTCAGCCCGGCCCCGAAGCCGTACGAGCCGAACCGGTTGCCGGCCACGAGGTAGGGCGGCAGCTCGCGCAGCCCGGGGGCCACGGGTTCGGTGGGGGAGCGGGTGTCGATGGGGTCGTCCACGGGTCGCCTCTCGATCGGTCTTCACCCATGGTGTCGGGGCGACGGGGGTCCCGTTGCAGTTTCGTGATGTGACTCCTGTCGGCCGCCCGGCCCGGGCGACGACCGGTCGAGGTGCCGTCCGACGGCGTGCGGGCCGCCACCCACCGGCCGCTCGTCGTGGGC
The DNA here is from genome assembly GCA_963780835.1 of uncultured Actinomycetota bacterium. GTDB lineage: Bacteria > Actinomycetota > Actinomycetes > Mycobacteriales > Pseudonocardiaceae > Pseudonocardia. The sequence goes on from CAWADQ010000028.1 coordinate 61,382, forward strand.
GACGCCCTCTCGGCCGAGGCCCGGTGGACGCGGCCTCGGGCCGGTAACGATCGGGCGGCCGGCCGATCCGGGTCGATACGGTGCCCCACGATGGCAACCGCGACCGGGGTCCTGGACCCGCCCGCCCGCCCGTTCACCCGCGTCGCGGCCTGGCTGCCGCCGCTCCTGCTCGTGGTGGCGTCGGTCCTCGCCCGGCTGCCCGCGCTCGTCAACGCCCGCGGGGTGAACTCCGACGCCGCCGTCGTCGGGTTGCAGGCGATGCACATCCTGCACGGCGAGTGGTCGTGGTTCCTGTGGGGTGCGGGCTACCAGGCGTCGCTCGACGCGGCGCTGGTCGCCGCGGCGTTCGCGGTCACCGGGCCGTCGGCGCTGACGCTCATGGTCGTGCCGCTGATCGGGTACCTGGTCCTCGTCGTCCTGACCTACGACGTGCTCCGCCGCGCCGTCGGGCGGGGAGGCGCGGCCGTCGCGTGCCTGCCGCTGGTGTTCGCGCCACAGCCGATCAACGGCGTCGCGCTCTACGCCCCGCGGCAGTGGGCCATCACCACCACCGTGCTCGCCGTATGGCTCGCGTCGCGAGCGCGCGGTCGCCGGGCCCCGCTGTGGCTGGCGGGCAGCGGGTTCGTGGCCGGGTTCGCGGTCTACCTCGACCTCTTCACGCTGCAGATGATGCCCGCCGTCGGCGTGTTCGCGCTGTGGTGCGCGCTCACCGCGACGCGGGGCGAGCCGGACGTCCGACCGCGTTCCGCTGCAGCGTGCGCGCGCCGTCGGCGCCCTCCTGCTCGGGCTCGCCGCCGGCGTCGCCGTGATCGCCTGGTCGCGGGCGCAGCCGGTGGCCGACGGGGCCAAGGCAGGCCTGACCCTCGACAAGATCGGCGCCAGCTGGACGCTGATGGTCGACCAGTGCCTGCCCTACCTGCTGGGCGTGAAGGTGTTCGTGCAGGACCCGGTGACGCTGGAGCATCACCTGTGGCCTGCGCCGTGGCCGCTGCAGGTGATCCAGGCAGCGGCGGCGTGCACGTTCGCGGTGGCCGTCTGCTGGGCGGCCGTCGCGGTCGTCGGGCGGATCGGGCCCGTCGCCGTCCGCGGGCTCGGCGCGCTCGGCCTGATCGGCACCGCGGCGTCGATCGGTGGGTTCCTCGTCTCGACGATGCCCGCGGACCTGCTGTCGGCCCGGTACCTCGCCCCGATCATCTGGCTCGCGCCGTTCACGCTGGCGCCCGCGGCCCACGCGCTGGGGACGCGGTGGTTCGCCGTCGGGATCGCGCCGCTCGTCGTCGCCGTCGGGATCGGCGGCTGGTACGCGTACGCGCCGTACGTGCAGGACGGGATCCCGGTGCGCGACCCGCGCGGCGTCGCGCAGGACGAGGTCGTGCTGGCCGACGCGCTCCGGGCGCAGGGCATCCACTACGCGGCGGCCCAGTACTGGCTGGCCTACCGGCTCACGTTCCTGTTCGACGAAGACCCGGTGGTCGTGCCCCTCGCCATCGCCGACGACCGGTACCGGCCCTACCGCGACGGGTTCGCCTGCGGCGCCCGTCGTCGCCTACGTGTTCCACCCGTCGGAGCCGCGGGCGCAGCCGGAGGCCGTCGAGGCCCAGCTCGACGCGCGAGCGCGCGACCTACCGGCGGGAGGAGATCGCGGGGTTCACGGTGCTGGTGGTGCAGCGCTGACGCGCGCCGCCCGCCGGCCCGTCTCTCCATGCCCGCTCGGCCGGCTCCGCCGCCGCGACCGCCACGCACAGCGCGCCGACGACGAAGAAGTAGTAGTTCGCGAACGCCTGCTTGTTCAGCACGAAGAACGCCAGGAACAGCGCCGACACGCCCAGCGCGAACCCCGCCGGCGTTCGGGCCGCCCGCCACAGCGCCAGGACCATCACCACTGCCGCGACCGCGAACGCCACCCCCGTCCCGAACGGCGGCTGCCGGTCCGGACCGGCGAGCAGGCCGAGGTAGCTCAGGGCCTCGGGCCGGAACGGCTGGTAGAACTGCAGCTCGACGACGGCCCGCAGGAACCCGGTCGGTTCCCAGAGGGCCAGCGGCAGCGTCACGACGGCGGCCACGACGACCGCGGGCACCGCCGTCCGGCGGAACCCCGCGAACGTCATCGGCGGCCGCCCGACCAGCAGCGCGAGGGGCAGCGCCAGCACCGCGTACTGCTTCACGGCGAGGAACAGCCCCAGCACGTACGGGGCGACGCGCGGGTGCCGCGCCGCGCACCACACCGTCGCCGCGAGGAACAGCACGACGAACGGCTCGGTCCAGCTCTGCTCCAGCACGAACAGGTTCCGCGGGGTGAACAGGTAGAGCCCGGCCGCGAGCGCGCCGAGCCGGCCCGCGCCGCGTGTACGCCATGAACGCCGCCGCCAGCGTCATCGCGCCGAGCTGCGCGTACCGGACGTCCCCGCCGATCCACGTCGCCCAGCACCGACAGGAACACGCTGAGCGGCGGGTAGACGAACCCGAAGGTGAGGCGGCCGTCGACGACCATCCCCGGCCCGTAGTAGGCGCCCGTCGGGTACGGGTTGGGGAAGGTGATCGCGTAGGGGTCGACGCCGGCGAGCAGGGCGGCGACCGAGTCACGCTGGAACATGTAGACGTCGATCATCGGCCACGGCTGCGGCAGGATCCGGATCGTCCAGATCCCCAGCGCCAGGTGCGTCCCCAGCAGGACCAGAACGGCGACGTTCCGCACGATCCGGCGCCCCACCAGGATCGCGAACGCCGCGACCACGACGACCACCGCGGCGAGCAGGAACGTCGTCCGCCACTCCGGCACCAGCAGGAACGGCCCGGCCGGCACCCGCTGCTGCATGGCCCAGAGCTGCCAGGCCAGCGCCACCACCAGGATCGGCGGCAGCGCCCGGGCGAGCGCGGCCTCGACCGTGCGGTGGGTCGGCAGCACGACGGCGAGCAGCACGGCGACGACCGCGACCGTCAGCCAGACGAACGCGGCGGGCCGGCCGTAGCCGTCGGCGACCTGCACCGCCGCCCCGACGGCGACGGCCCCGAGCGCGGTGAGGAAGGCCGTGAGCCGCGAGTCGGCTCTCACCCGTGCGGGTGCTCGCTGCGCGACCGGGAGTCTTCGAGCACGAACCGGACGTTCGGGGTGCAGTCGGCCACCACGAAGATCTGATAGGAGAACAGCGTCCGGCTCAGCCGGATGAGCAGCTGGTTCAGGCGCACCGCGGCCCGTCCCAGCGCCCCGTCGCCGAGGACCTTCGGCCACGGAGCCGGGACGCCGCGCACCTCGCGCAGGCGGAAGCCCGAGTCGACGAGCAGCCGCTTCAGGCTGCGGAAGGTGAACAGCCGGGTGTGGGTGCGGTCCAGGATCCCCGCGTTGCCGTAGTTGAACTGCCCGAACAGCAACATCAGCCGCTGGGTGGCGAACGCGACGTTCGGGGTGGTGAGCACGAGGGTCCGGGGGCCGTAGTCGAACTGGTCGACGAGCTGGTCGAGGAACTGCTCGGGGTCCTTCAGGTGCTCGATCACGTCGAGCATCAGCAGGTGGTCGTACTTGCGGGCGTCGAAGACCGGCGGGTCGTCGAGGTTCTGCTGGAGGACCTCGACGTCGCCGGGCGCGTCCGGCGCCGGGAACTGGTCGACGACCGTGACCTCGCAGCCCTTGGCCACCAGCTCCTGGGCCATCCGGCCGGGGCCGGCGCCGATGTCGAGCACGCGACTGCCCGGGGGCACGGCGTCGAGCGCGAACTGGTGGCTGCTCGGGTAGCCGAGCTTGACGTCGTAATGGCTGTTCGCGTGGTCGTCCGACACGGGCTCGAAGCGGCGTTGGTTGAACACCCCGAGGCCGTGGGCGACCCGCTGGAACGTCGTCATCATGACGTCCTTGGCGTACCGGACGCCGTCGACGTAGCAGATCTCGTCGCCGTAGTGCGTGGGGATCGGCACCTCGGCGATCTTCTGCTCCGCGTTGAGCAGCTGGATGATGATCTCGGTGTCGAAGTGGAAGTCGTCGGAGTTGAGCGCGAAGCGGATCCGGCGCAGCGCCGGCACCGAATAGGCGCGGTAACCGCTGTGGAACTCGCTGAGCCGGGTCCGCAGCAGCGCGTTCTGCATCGCCGTGAGGACCCGGTTGCCGACGTACTTGTAGAGCGGCATCCCCCCGCGCAGCGCGCCGAACGGCGTCATCATCCGGCTGCCGAACACGGCGTCCGCGCCGTCGCGCAGCGGGGCGAGCAGCTGCGGCATCTCCTCGGGCGCGTACTGGCCGTCGCCGTGCAGGAGGACGACGACGTCGAACCCGTGCTCGATCGCGAACGTGTAGCCGATCTTCTGGTTGCCGCCGTAACCCTGGTTGAGCTCGTTGCGCAGGACCGTCATCCGGATCTCGGGGTGCGCCTGCTGGTATTCGCGGCCGAGCGCGAACGTGCGGTCTTCCGACGCGTCGTCGACGACCAGGATCTCGCAGTCGTAGTCGTCGCGGACCTGGGCCGGGATGCGCTCCAGCACGGACGTCAAGGTCGACTCGGCGTAGTAGGCGACGATGAAGACGAGCAGCCGAGGCCGTAGGTCCGACATGGTCCGAGCGTAGCGGGCGGTTCCGGCCGTCCCGGCCGGCGTAACGGACAGGACGGTAACGATCGGGCGGGTCAGCTCGGTTCGCGCCGGATCTCCGGCGCCGGAACATGGCTTTCAGTGCTTGCGGACGACGTGCTCCGAGGCGCCTTCTCGCCACACCGTCACGTCCATGTGCCCGCCGCCGACCTCGACCGCGGCCGCGCCGACGAGGTGCGTGGCGAAGAAGTGGTCGAACGTGCGACCGCGCAGGTCGAAGCCGGTCTCCGCGTACAGGTGCTCCGCGTAGCGCTGGTGCAGGTCCTCGTCGTGCACGTCCTCGACGGTGCCCCACACCTTCGCGTCACCGTCGGCGACATGGGTGTCGACCGTGGCGGTGTGCAGCGCGAACCGCGGGTCTGCGAGGAGGTCCCGGAACTTCGCCGTGCCCGGCATCCCGCCGATCCACAGCGTGCCCTCGAAGATCCGCGGCTCCATCGGGCTGATCCGCGGGAACCCGTCCGGCCGCAGGGTCGCGAGCATGCACAGGCCGCCTGCGGCCGCGTGGCGGCGGACGAAGATCTCGGCGATCTTCGGGGCGGCCGTGGCGAACTCCTCCCAGCCGGCCATGGCCGGGGACAGTAGCGGCGACGGTCGCCGGGTGCATACCGTCTACGCGTGCTGCTCACCGCCGCGGGTACCGTGCTTCTGCTCGTCGACTTCCAGCAACGGCTGGTGCCCGTGATCCACGACAGCGAGACCGTGGTCGCCCGCGCCGTCCGGCTCGCGGAGGCGGCGCAGCTGCTCGGGGTGCCGGTGTGCGCGACCGAGCAGTACCCGGCCGGGCTCGGTCCGACCGTGGCGGAGCTGGCCGGCCACCCGCAGAACGTCGTCGCGAAGACACGGTTCTCGGGCGTGGCGGACCCGACGCTCCTGCCCCCGACGGCGCGCGAGGTCGTCGTCGCGGGCGTCGAGGCGCACGTCTGCGTGCTGCAGACGGTGGCGGAGCTGCTGGAGTCCGAGCACCGCGTCGTCGTGGTGGCGGACGCCGTGGGCTCCCGCGACCCGGCGGACCGCGACGCCGCGCTCGAGCGGATGCGGGGGCACGGGGCGGAGGTCGTGACGTCGGAGATGGTGCTGTTCGAGTGGCTGCGCGACTCGACGCATCCCCGGTTCCGCGAGGTGCAGAAACTGCTGCGGTGACGACCCACCGTGCTCCGCTCGCCCGGCGTGGCGTCCCCGACCGACGACGCACCTGCAGGAACCATGGGTGGCGTTCGTTACATCCGACGTCCGCGCCCCATCCCCCTGGTGGCATGGCGTCGAATGCCTGGGCATGCTGGACCGCATCGGCTTCTTCCCGAGCCGGCCCACATGCCGTCACGAGGGGAAGACCGCACCGATGCCCCGGAACCTGCGCAGGGACCGCGCTGACGCCGATCTCCTCCGCCGTACCGCCGCTACGCCTGCGTGACGACCCGGACGGTGCCCGGCGCGCCGGTCTGACCCGCACCGAAGACGCCCTGGCCCTCGCCGCCCTGCTCGACCTGCTGGCGGTGGAGCTCCCGCACCTCGACGCCGTCATGCGGCTCATGATCGTCGAGTCGTGCGGCCGCCTGCTGGACTGACCGTCACGCTAGTAGCGGTGTCGGGCGAGGCGAAGGCCGCCATGCCGCGTCGTGCCGGTCATCGTGGTCAGCGCGGGGACCATCTCGCTGGTCACGACACCGTGCTCGCGCGTGAGGTCGTCGATGATCGAGAAGGACGCCGGGATCCGCTCGGGTGAGTCGATGACGATGGTGAGCACCGGTACCCGTCGGCCGAGCTGGAACAGGCGGTCGCCGTGCGGACGGCGGCTCCCGGCGAAGCCCCAGACGCCGCGTATGGCGGTGGCGCCGCGGGCACCGGACCGGCGGAGCTCCTGCACGATCGCTCGGTGGACGGGGCGGCCGTCGCTGAGGGAGCCTTCCGAGGTGTAGATCATCAGCTTCTGCCACATCGCCATGCCGTGGCTGTCCGTGGCGGGAAGGGCGTGCGGCGAGCTCGACGAGCTGTCCGTCGCGCTTGCACACGCGCACCCGCTCCAACGTGATCAATGGTCGGGCGAGGAGGGCCCCGAGCTCGGGCAGCACCCGTCCGATGCGCTCTCCCGCGCCGACCGCAATGATCATCATGGGGACGTCGGCGTTCCCGGCGAAGAACCGCGCCCGCTTGCGGTCACCGTGCCGGGTGCCGTCGACGCCCAGCAGCGCGCTCGCGCCGGCTATCCCGTGCCGGTGCAGCAGGTCGCAGACCGCGACGAAGGCCGGCACCCGGCCGACGCGTTCACGTCGGCCGATGTAGATGGTCAGTTTGGTGGCTTCGTGCAGGTCCTCGGGCAGTACGACCGGGCCGATCTCGCCGCGGAGCATCCTGGCCCGCTCCAGGGTGATCAGGCCGGTCTGCTGCACGGTGCGCAGCTCGTCGAGCACCGCCTCGACCCGGGGCCGGGTGTCGATCGCCACCGACACCACCGGCAGGTCTTCCGACAAGCTCAGCAGCCGGTCCGAGCGCAGGTGGTGCTTGAGCCCGAAGCCCTCGACGCCGCGCATGAAGGATACTGCTGGCGACGCCGTGCCGTCCGAACAGGTCCACCTGTGCGTCGGCCAGGAAGTGCCCGTCGATCCGGTGCCGCTCGCCGAAGTAGGTGGTGAGCTTGAGACAGTCCTCGGTCACAGGTGCGCCCCCGCCCACCTGCCGGCCGCGGCGAGGGCGACGCCGGCCAGCAGGCTGATGGCCAGGTTCGCGATCAGATAGCGCACCTGGCGGTCTTCGCCGAGCCGTTGGGTCTCGAACATCCACGTGGAGAACGTGGTGTACGAGCCGACCGCAGCCGTGCCGGCGAGCAGAGCTTCCTCGGGGGCGAGGGCGAGCCCGGTCAGGAAGCCGAGCACCGCGGCCCCCGAGAGATTGACGATCAGGGTGCCGTAGGGGAAGGAGCGGCCGAGTCGTGCGGACACCGCCCCGTCGACGAGGAACCGCAGGACCGCGCCGCAGCCACCGATGAGGACGACGCCCACCCACACCGCCGGGTTCACGCGCGCACCCGCACGCGACGCACCATCGACGTGGCGATCTGGATCGCCGCGTAGCCACCCGCCAGGCTCGCCGCCGTGTATCCGAGCGCCAGGCCGACGTGGCGCCCGTCCAGCATCCTGACGATCTCCACCTGCATCGTGGAGAACGTGGTCAAACCGCCGCACACACCTGTTCCCAGTAAGGGGCGGCGATAGCTCGACAACGGCAGACGCTCCTGCAGCCGCGTGGTGAAGTAGCCCAGCAGGAAGGCGCCGAGAATGTTCACCGCGAACGTCGGCCACGGCCACTGCGCCCCGGAGACCGGAAATGCGGTGCTCAGCGCCGCGCGGGCGGCCGTGCCGAGCGCGCCCCCGGCGAAGACCGCCGCCACGAGCCGACGGTCAGGCATGCGAACCGGGCCGTCCTGCCGTGTCATCCGGGTCCGGAGCAGCCATCGGGCCGGAGCCTACGCCGGAGACCGTCCGGTCTTGGCGGCCCGACGAGGTGTGCGACGGCGCCGTTGGGTGCGACACGAGTGCTGTCTCGTCGCCGCCGCACCCCAGGCAGGCTGTCACACAGCGAGTGCGGCCCTCACACCCTGCACGGCAGGTGCGTCGGCCCCACGAGGTGCGCGGCGGCGGGCGTGAGGTGCGACGGCACCACCCTGGGACGAGCCGTCACCCTTGCTGCTTGCCGCCGAAAACGTCGATGAGACCGCGCAGTCGTTCACGTCGACCCTTGAGGTTCTGACGATAGACGGGGTTATCCGTGTGCCCGATCTCGGAAGTCAGACGATCGAGCGCGGTGACCAAGACGTCTTTGAGCAGTTCAACATCGTCGTCGGACAGATCGAGTTGCATCGGGTCCTCCTGCTCAGTGACCTGAGTTTCGGTGTCGGGGGCCGCTGACCCTACCCGTGTCCGGGTGTCGTCCAGCCCGATAGATCCGGTGAGTTGCCGGCCATCGCGTGGATGCCGCCACCACCCAGGCCCGGGGGACAGCTCGTGACGAGCCGCTGACCAGGCCGTTTGATATGGTCGGGGTGACAGGATTTGAACCTGCGACCTCTTCGTCCCGAACGAAGCGCGCTACCAAGCTGCGCCACACCCCGATAGCCCGCGATGTCCTGCGAGCCGCGGACGAGTCTAGCCGACGTCCGCGGCTGCCTCCGCGGGGGTGTCCGCCATCGACACCAGGTCTGCCGGGCGGGCGACGAGGGTCAGCAGGCTGGCCTCGGGCGGGCAGCAGAACCGGACGGGGGCGAACGGGGAGGTGCCCAGGCCGGCGGACACGTGCAGGCGCATGTGGCTGCCCCAGCGGGAGGCGCCGCGGGCGCGGGAGCGGTCGAGGCCGCAGTTGGTGACGATCGCGCCGTAGCCGGGAAGGCGGAGCTGGCCGCCGTGGGTGTGGCCGGCGAGGACCAGGTCGTATCCGTCGCCGGCGAAGGCGTCGAGGACGCGGGGCTCGGGGGAGTGGGTCAGGCCGAGCTTGAGCGTGGCGTCGGCGTCCGGCGGGCCGGCGACCAGGTCGTAGCGGTCGTGCCGGATGTGCGGGTCGTCCACGCCCGCAACGGCGATCGTGACACCGGCGACGTCGATCGTGAAGCGGGTGTGCGTGGCGTCGTGCCAGCCGCGCTCGATCAGCGCCGCGCGCAGGTCCCGCCACGGCAGGGCCGGGCCGTAGACGTGCTTCTGCAAGGCAGGGAGCAGGTACCGGGCGGGGTTCTTGAACGTCGGACCGAAGTAGTCGTTGCTGCCCCACACGAAGACCCCGGGCACCGAGAGGAGCGGGTCCAGCGCGGCGAGGACGCCGGGCACGGCGCGGGTGTGGGCGAGGTTGTCCCCGGTGTCGACGACGAGGTCCGGCTCCAGCTCCGCGAGCGAGGCGACCCAGCGCTGCTTCGAGCGCTGGCCGGGGGTCATGTGCAGGTCCGACAGGTGCAGGACCGTGATGTCGCGCGTGCCGGGGGGCAGGACCGGGAGCGTCGCCTCGCGCAGGGTCCAGCGCCGCCGCTCGATGCCGGCCGCGTAGACGGCCGTGGCCGCTCCGGCGGCGACGACTCCGGTGGCGGCCCGTGCCCAGCTGTTCACCGCTGCAGGGTACGTGTGGACTACCGTCGCGGCGTGAGCGAGCCCGCGAGCTCACCATTCACCAGTAGCGCCGCGAACGCGGCCGACGAGCGACAGCGAGGAGGATGCATGAGCACCCTCAAGGAACGCCTCCGCGCCGACCTCACCTCGGCGATGAAGGCACGCGACGAGCTGGTCAAGTCCACTCTGCGGATGACGCTGACGGCGGTGCACACCGTCGAGGTGGCGGGCACGCACGCACGAGAGCTCGACGACGCCGAGGTTCTCCAGGTCATCACCAAGGAGGCCAAGAAGCGCGCGGAGTCCGCCGAGGCGTTCTCCGCCGCGGGGCGCGACGAGCTGGCGGCGCAGGAGCGCGCCGAGGGCGAGATCCTGGCGCGGTACCTGCCGCAGCAGCTCGGCGACGACGAGCTCGCCGCGCTCGCCCGGGACGCGGTGGCCGCGGTGCAGGCCGAGACGGGCCAGGCGCCGGGCCCGCGGCAGATGGGCCAGGTCATGAAGAAGGCCCAGGCGGCCGCGGCGGGCCGGGCGGACGGCAAGCGGGTGTCGGCGGCGGTGAAGGCGCTTCTGGTGTCGCAGTAACCCGCTCAGCGGGTCAGAGGCGCGTCATTGCTGTTCGATCATGAACGGCGAACAATGGTGCGCCTTTCAGGCGCGAGCGCCCGGACCCGCGCCACCGGCTGGCGCAGGTTCCCGGGTGGACGGCGCCTCCTGCGCGCCGGCGCTACTTCGGGGCCGGAGTCTTCTTGCGCGCCGGCGCCTTCCTCGTCGCGGCCGGCTTCTTCGCCGGGGTCTTCTTCGGCGTCGGGGCCTTGGCACGGCGCTCGGCCAGCAGCTCCGAGGCGCGCTCGTCCGTGATCTCCTCGACGCCGTCGCCCTTGCGCAGCGACGCGTTCGTCTCGCCGTCCGTCACGTACGGCCCGAACCGGCCATCCTTGATCACCATCGGCTTGCTCGGTCGCGGCGTCCACACCCAGCTCGCGGAGCGGAGGCGTGGCCCCGGCCGCGCGTCGCCCGCGCTGCTTGGGCTGCCGGTAGATCTCCAGCGCCTCGTCCAGGGTCACGGTGAACAGCTGGTCTTCGCTGGTCAGCGACCGCGAGTCCGTGCCCTTCTTGAGGTACGGCCCGTAGCGCCCGTTCTGCGCGGTGATCTCCTCACCGCTCTCGGGGTCGATGCCCACCACGCGCGGCAGCGTCAGCAGCTGGACGGCCTGCTCCAGCGTCACCGTCTCCACCGACATGTCCTTGAACAGCGACCCGGTCCGCGGCTTGGCCTTCTTCTTGGGCGAGGCGTCGGAGGTGTCGGGCAGAATCTCCGTGACGTACGGCCCGTACCGGCCCTCCTTCGCGACGATCTCGTTCCCGGTCAGCGGGTCGACGCCCAGCGAGCGCCCCTCCTGCGGAACGGCGAACAGCTGCTCGGCGACCTCGGCCGTCAGCTCGTCCGGCGGCAGGTCGTCGGGCAGGTTCGCGCGCTGGGACACCCCGTCGCGCACCCGCTCCAGGTACGGCCCGTACCGCCCGACCCGCACCACGACGTCGTCGAACATCGGGATCGAGTTGATCTCGCGGGCGTCGATCTCCTCGAGGTTCATGCCGACCAGCTTCTTGAGGCCGCCCGCGCGGGCCACCGACCCCTCGCTGCCCTGCGCGCCGCCGAAGTAGAAGCCGTTGAGCCAGGCCGTGCGCGAGTCCGTGCCCGAGGCGATCGAGTCGAGCTCGTCCTCCATCGCGGCGGTGAAGTCGTAGTCGACGAGCCGGCCGAAGTGGTGCTCCAGCAGCCCGATCACGGCGAACGCGACCCAGGACGGCACCAGGGCGCTGCCCTTCTTCCAGACGTAGCCGCGGTCCTGGATCGTCTTGATGATCGACGCGTACGTCGACGGCCGCCCGATCCCCAGCTCCTCCAGCGACTTGACCAGGCTCGCCTCGGTGTAGCGGGCGGGCGGATTCGTGGTGTGGCCGTCCGGCCGCAGCTCGACGGCGGTCAGCGCCTGGCCCTGGGTCAGCTCCGGCAGCCGCGACTCGGCGTCGTCCGCCTCGCCGCCCGCCTGGTCGTCGACGGTCTCGACGTAGGCCTTGAGGAAACCGGCGAACGTGATCGTGCGCCCGGACGCGGCGAACACGCACTCCTCGCCGGTTCCGGCGGTCCCGGTGATCCGCACGCTGACCGTGGTGCCGCGCGCGTCGGCCATCTGGGAGGCGACCGTGCGCTGCCAGATCAGCTCGTACAGCCGGAAGTCGTCGCCGTCGACCTCACGGGCCACCTGCCCCGGGGTGCGGAACGTCTCCCCGGACGGCCGGATGGCCTCGTGCGCCTCCTGCGCGTTCTTGACCTTGCGGGTGTACTGCCGCGGGGTCGGGGAGACGTAGGCGTCGCCGTAGAGCTCCCGCGCCTGCGCGCGTGCGGCGTTGATCGCCGACTCCGACAGCGTGGTCGAGTCGGTACGCATGTAGGTGATGTAGCCGTTCTCGTACAGCCGCTGGGCCGAGCGCATCGTGCGCTCCGCCGAGAAGCGCAGCTTGCGGCCCGCCTCCTGCTGCAGCGTCGAGGTCATGAACGGCGCGTAGGGCTTGCGCGTGTAGGGCCGCGACTCGACGGACGTGACGGCCAGGTCGCGGCCGTGCAGCGCCTCGGCGAGGCGGCGTGCGCTGCCCTCGTCGAGCACGCGGGCGTCACCGCGCAGCTGTCCGTCCGGGCCGAAGTCGCGGCCCGTGGCGATGCGGTCGCCGTCGACGGTGACGAGGCGCGCCGGGAACGTGCGCGGCGTCGCCTGCGCACCCGCATCCAGGGTCGCGGCGATGTCCCAGTAGCCGGCGGCGACGAACGCCATCCGCTCGCGCTCGCGCTGCACGATGATCCGCGTGGCCACCGACTGCACCCGGCCTGCCGACAGCCGCGGCATGACCTTCTTCCACAGCACCGGGGAGACCTCGTAGCCGTAGAGGCGGTCCAGGATGCGGCGGGTCTCCTGCGCGTCGACGAGGTCCTGGTCGAGATCGCGCAGGTTCGCGGCGGCCGCGCGGATGGCGGGCTCGGTGATCTCGTGGAACACCATCCGCCGGACCGGCACCTTCGGCTTGAGGGTGTCGAGCAGGTGCCAGGCGATGGCCTCGCCCTCGCGGTCCGGGTCCGTGGCGAGCAGCAGCTCGTCGACGCTCTTCAGCGCGTCGCGCAGCTCGGAGACCTTGCCCTTCTTCTCCGGCGTCACGATGTAGAGCGGCTGGAACTGGTTGTCGACGTCCACGCCGAGCCGGGCCCAGGCCTCGCCCTTGTACTTGGCAGGGACGTCCGCGGCACCGCGCGGAAGATCGCGGATGTGGCCGACGGACGACTCGACGACGTAGTCGTTGCCCAGGTAGGGCGCGATCTTCTTGGCCTTGGTCGGCGACTCGACGATCACCAAGCGGCGCGTCGGGCGGCCGGTTGCGGGGGCGGTGGGCGTGGCGGAACGCCGGCCGCCGCCCGCCTTGCGCGCGGGCGCCGTCGGCTGCGGTGTCGGTCGTCGGGCTCGTTCCGGTCGTCACGTCGTAGTCACTCCATTGTCCGCCGCGTGCGGCACCTCTGTGTTCGTCTCCGTGGCCGCCAGTATCCACGGACGGAGGGACTCCTCCCGTAGCGCACGCCACGTGTTCCTTCTGTCACACTCCGCGCGTCGTCGGTCGGACGGACGGGAGCGTAGCCGCGCTGTCAACGGTCCGTGCCACCCCCGCCTCCGGCCACTCGTCCGGAGCAAGACCTGTGGGCGGGGCCCCGACGAGCTCCAGGAACCGCCTGATGCGCCGGTTGCCGGTGATCCGGAGCGCGGTCCCGCGCCCGCTCCGGGCCGGCGAGATGCCGGCCCGCGTCGCCGCGGCGATCAATGCCAGATGGGTCTGTGGTGCGTGCGGGTCGAGCAGAAGCTCGACACCCCGGCCGTCCCAACGACCCGCCGCGACCATCCACACCCGCAACACGGCCCCGTCCAGCTGCATTCCCGCCGGCACGGTCTTCACAGCGCCCAGGGTCCAGCTCTGCGCCAGACCGACCAGGTCACGGCGGAACGCGGTGCGGACTGCGGTCGCCCCGCTCTCGGTCACCGCCGGCTCGGCGTCGATGCCGACCGCGACGCACGCGGCGACGACCACCGGCGCCCGCCGGGGGTCGGCCAGCACCACGGACAGCCGCGCCGTGTCGCCCGAGCCGAACCGCACGATCTGGCCCGGGCCGCACAGCAGGCCCGCGAGGTCGCCCGGCTGCGGCGGGCGGGCGCCTGCCGAGAAGAGCGAGAGCTGTGACACGGAGGACACGGGGCGCACGGTAGAACACGCGTTCGACGAGAGGTAGTGCGGCCACACCGGTGGTCAGCCCGGCGGGTTGCTGCCCTGCGCCGAGAGCTGCTGGCAGTTGGCCGCCTTCGCTGCGGCCTTCTGCAACCGGGGGGAGGCGCTGAGGTCGGCGAGCGCGTCCGGCGCGCTGATCTGCCCGAGCTGGTTCTCGGCATCGGTGATCGTCGCGAGGAACGCCTGCGGGTCGTCCGGGTCGGCGGAGTCGACTTTCGCTTTGGCCCCGGTGATGTCGGTCTCCAGCTTGGTCAGCACGTCGTTGATGCGCGCCACGGCCTCGTCGCCGCCGCCGACCGGGGACCGGCCGACCTGCCCGAGCTGGGCGCGGCTCTGCTGCAGGCCGGTGATGATGCTGTTGAGGTAGTCGGTGAGCTTCCGCTTGATACCGGGCAGGTTCGGGGTGTCGCCGAACTGCGGTTGGGCCAGCGCCGGGCCGGTGAAGGTCAGCAGGGAGCCGCACACCCGGTCCACCCACAGGACCGGGTCGCTGCCCGGCCCCTCGGTGGGAGCGGGCGCCGGGTCCGCGGCCGGCGTGCCCGCGACGGTCGCCGTGCAGCCGGTTCCGAGCAGCACGGCACTGAGCACGGCGACGAGCGCCAGGCGGCGCGGGCGGGGCGCGGAAGGCATATGCCGCTCCGGGGTCGAGGACGCGGAACCTCGGTAGTGTGCCCCGCCCCGTCGGCGGGTGCAGTCGCCGGGCCCGCGGCGCGCCGGGCCAAAGCAGCCTGGCGACGCGCGCGCAAGCAGGTGACAGGTGGAGTGACGGAACGACGACGGCCCCCACCCGGGGAGGGTGGGGGCCGTCTGTCAGGGCCGACGGTTGTGGGGAACTGCCAGGTGCGAGACGCGGTTCCCCACACCTCTCAGCTGACGGGGTCGACCGCCGGGGTGTCGGCGATCGAGGTGGTGCGCCGCTTGGTGACGACGACCGCCGCGACGATGATCGCCACGGCGACGCCCGCGATGGCCAGCCGGAGGCCCGGGTTGGCGTCCGCGCCGACCGAGAAGGCCACGATGGCCGGGGCGATCAGCACCGAGACCAGGTTCATCACCTTGATCAGCGGGTTGATCGCCGGGCCGGCGGTGTCCTTGAACGGGTCGCCGACGGTGTCGCCGATGACGGTCGCGGCGTGCGCCTCCGAGCCCTTGCCTCCGTGGTGGCCGTCTTCGACCAGCTTCTTGGCGTTGTCCCAGGCACCGCCCGAGTTGGCCAGGAAGATGGCCATCAGGGTGCCGGTCGCGATGGCGCCCGCCAGGTAGCCGGCCAGCGGGCCGACGCCCAGGCCGAAGCCGACCGCGATCGGGGCGAGGATTGCCAGCAGGCCGGGGGTGGCCAGCTCGCGCAGCGAGTCGCGCGTGCAGATGTCCACGACGCGGCTGTAGTCCGGACGTTCCGAGTAGTCCATGATCCCGGGGTGGTCGCGGAACTGGCGGCGCACCTCGAACACGATCGCGCCCGCGGCCCGGGTGACGGCGTTGACCGCGAGGCCCGAGAACATGAACACGACCGAGGCGCCGATGATCACGCCGACCAGGGTGTTCGGGCTGAACACCTCGAAGTTGAACCCGGAGCCGGCCCGGTCGATCGCGACGCCCGCCGAGCGCAGCGTGCTGTTGATGGCGTCGCGGTAGGAGCCGAACAGCGCGGTCGCGGCGAGCACCGCCGTCGCGATCGCGATGCCCTTGGTGATCGCCTTGGTGGTGTTCCCGACCGCGTCGAGCTCGGTCAGGATCTCGACGCCGGCGCCGGTGACGTCGCCCGACATCTCGGCGATGCCCTGGGCGTTGTCGCTGACCGGGCCGAAGGTGTCCATCGCGACGATCACGCCGACGGTGGTCAGCAGGCCGGTGCCGGCGAGGGCCACGGCGAACAGCGACACGACGATCGAGCCCGACAGCAGGAACGCCCCGTACACCGCGGCACTGATCACGAGCGCGGTGTAGACCGCCGACTCGAAGCCGATCGAGATGCCGGAGAGGATCACCGTGGCCGCGCCGGTGCGCGACGACTCGGCGACGCCCCGGACGGGCTTGTGCTCGGTGCCGGTGAAGTAGCCGGTCAGCCACAGGATGATGCCGGCCAGCACGATGCCGATGATCACGGCGACCGAGGCGATGACCCGCGGGTCCGCGGTCAGGCCGGCGACGCTGTCGTCGGTCGGGTTGACCAGCTCCGCGAAGCTGCCCGGCAGGTAGGTGAAGGCCGCGATGACGCACAGCACGGCCGAGATCAGCGCCGAGATGTAGAAGCTGCGGTTGATCGCCTTCAGACCGCCCTCGCCCTCGCGGGCCCGGGTGATGAAGATACCGATCACGGCGGTGAGCACGCCGATGGCCGGCACGATCAGCGGGAAGAGCAGGCCCTGCAGACCGAACGCCGCGGTGCCCAGGATGAGGGCGGCGACCAGCATCACGGCGTACGACTCGAACAGGTCCGCGGCCATGCCCGCGCAGTCGCCGACGTTGTCGCCGACGTTGTCCGCGATGGTGGCGGCGTTGCGCGGGTCGTCCTCCGGGATGCCCTGCTCGACCTTGCCGACGAGGTCCGCGCCCACGTCGGCGGCCTTGGTGAAGATGCCGCCGCCGACCCGCATGAACATCGCCAGCAGGGCCGCGCCGAAGCCGAAGCCCTCCAGCACATGGGGCGCCTGGCCGGCGTAGGCGAGCACGACGACAGCCGCGCCGAACAGCCCGAGTCCGACCGTGAACATGCCGACGACGCCACCGGTGCGGAACGCGATGCGGGTGGCCCTCTCCCGGCCGCCCTCCTCGCGGGACGCCGCGGCGACGCGGATGTTCGCCCGTGTGGCGAGCCACATACCGAGGTAACCGATCGTCGCGGAGAAGACCGCGCCGATCACGAAGAAGATGGACCGGCCGATGCGCACGCCGATATCGTCGGCGGGCAGCGCGAACAGCAGTACGAAGACCACGACGACGAAGATGCCGAGCGTGCGGAACTGGCGGTTGAGATAGGCAGCGGCGCCTTCCTGGACCGCTCGGCCGATCTCCTGCATCTTGGCGGTGCCCTGGCCGGCGGCCAGCACCTCCCGCATCAGGACGAAGCCGATGGCCAGGGCGGCGAGCGCTACCACTGCGACCACACCGACGACGATGCGGTCACTCGCGGCGAGCTCGAGGCTCGGCGCGGCTGTGGCGGACAAATCCATCCGTCCTCCTGGTTCATGGGAACACTGCGTCCAGGGAACGTGACGGCACCCCTGGCGTCTTGCGCCCGAGGCCGCACGTCAAGATGCGGCGAGGGCGCGTGCAGTGTAAGTGGCCTGCTGGGGCAAGTTGTCGGGGGACGTCGGTCACACCTCCGATCATGGATCGATGCAGAATTGCGGAGCACGGAAGAGAGAGGCGAACCCGGACGGTGTCGCGTACGTGAGGACAACGTGACCACCAGGCGCGGATGGCGCGCGACGCTGCGTCCGGCGCTGTGCACGCTGCTCGTGTTGGCGGCCGCGGTTCCCCTGCTCGTGACCGACGGTGGCCCTCTCGCGCAGGCGGTGGCCAACGCAGCCGCGGCACCGCCGACCGAGGCCGTCCCCATCCCGGACGATGCGCCGATCCCGGCTCCCGAGCCACCGCCGGTGCAGCGCGGGCTCGCGCAGGCGGCCGTGAACGCGGCACAGGAGCAGGCGTCGTCCTCGACGGAGCTCGGTGTCGCGGTGTTCGACCGGAGCACGGACGAGCTGGTGGTCGGCGAGCGGGGGCACGAGCGGTTCTACACCGCGTCCCTGTCCAAGCTGATCGTCATCGTCGACGTGCTCGACCGGCGGCGGACCGAGGGGCTGCGGGTCACCGACGACGATCTGAAGCTCGTCGCGCGGGCGCTCGGGCCCAGCGACGACAGCGCGATGAGCGCGCTGTGGGAGAAGTTCGACGGAGCCGGGGCGCCCGCGCGGGTGAGTGCGAAGCTCGGCCTCGAGGGCACGGCGGCACCCCGCCGGTTCGGCGAGTGGGGCGAGGTCGAGGTGACCCCGGCCGACTACGCGACGCTGTGGAAGTACGTGCTCGACGACATGCCCGACGACGACCGGGCCCTGCTGATCTCGGACATGAAGGCCGCGCCCTCGACGGCCAAGGACGGCTTCGACCAGGCATTCGGACTGCTGGCACCCGACATCCGCGGGGACGGGTCGGGCGCGGTGGCCAAGCAGGGCTGGATGTGCTGCTTCTCGGGGCGGTACTACCTGCACACCGCGGGCGTCGTGGACCCGGAGGAGCGCTTCGTCGTGGTGCTGCTGACCCGCCAGCCGCGAACGGAGGGCTGGCCGGCGGCGCGGGCGGAACAGACCGTGATCGCGACGAAGGCGGTCGCGGCGCTGGGCTGAGCGGGCGACGACGACCCGGCCGGCCGCAGCCGATCCTCGACATGCCCCTCGTCGGGCCGCCGTTGCGTCCAGTTGTCGGTGGCGTGTGCGAACCTCGACGGGATGACCGGACAGGTGTGGGAGGTCGCCCGGTCCCGGCCCGCTCCCGGCCGGGCCGGGCGGCTGCTGGAACGCGTGCTCGCCGGAAGCGAACCCGGCCCGTCCGGTGAGGCGGACGGTCCGCTGCGGCACGCCGTCCACCTGCCTCCACGGCCCGGATGCGCCGTCGACTGGCCGGACTGGGTGCCCCCCGAGGTGCGCGCGGCCTTCGTCGAGCGGGGCGTCCGACAGCCCTGGAGCCACCAGGCGCGGGCCGCCGGCCTGGCGTACACCGGACGGGATGTCGTGGTGGCGACCGGCACGGCGTCGGGGAAGTCGCTGGCCTACCAGCTGCCGGTGCTGGCGGCCTTCGCCGCGGACCGGCGGGCCACGGCCCTGTACCTCTCGCCCACCAAGGCGCTTGCCGCGGACCAGCTGCGGGCGCTCGCGGCGCTCGACCTCCCGGACGTGCGTGCCGCGCCGTACGACGGCGACACCCCGCTCGCCGAGCGGGACTGGGCCCGCCAGCACGGGCGGTGGCTGTTCAGCAATCCCGACATGCTGCACCGCTCCCTGCTGCCGCAGCACGCCCGATGGGCGAGCTATCTGCGCCGCCTGCGCTACGTCGTGCTGGACGAGTGCCACACCTACCGCGGGCTGTTCGGCTCGCACGTGGCGCTCCTGCTGCGGCGCCTGCTGCGGGTCTGCGCCCGGTACGGAGCGCGTCCGACGATCGTGCTGGCGTCCGCGACGGTGGCGGCCCCGGCGGCCTTCGCGACACGGCTGGTCGGACGGGAGGTCGTGGCCGTGAGCGACGACGGGTCTCCCACTGCGGGCCGCACCGTCGCGCTGTGGGAGCCGCCTCTGCTCGACGAGCTGACGGGCGAGAACGGCGCGCCGGTGCGCCGATCCGCGGGCGCGGAGTCGGCGCGGATGCTGGCGGACCTCGTCATCGAAGGTGCGCGCACGCTGGCCTTCGTCCGTTCGCGTCGTGGTGCGGAGTTGACGGCGCTCGGTGCGCAGCGGGTGCTCGCCGAGGTGGAGCCGGCGCTGGTGGCCCGGGTGTCGCCCTACCGGGGCGGCTACCTGCCGGAGGAGCGGCGGGCGCTGGAGGCCGCCCTGGTCCGCGGTGACCTCCTGGGCGTGGCCACCACGAACGCGCTGGAGCTCGGCGTCGACATCGCCGGGCTGGACGCCGTGGTCGTGGCCGGCTTCCCCGGCACCCGGGCCTCCTTCTGGCAGCAGGCCGGCCGGGCCGGGCGCGGTCGGGACGAGGCGCTGGTGGTGCTGGTGGCCCGCGACGACCCGCTCGACACCTATCTCGTCCACCATCCCGACGCCCTGCTCGGTGCCCCGGTGGAAGGCTGCGTCCTCGATCCCACGAATCCGTACGTGCTCGCCCCGCACCTGGCCTGCGCGGCGGCCGAGCTGCCGCTGACCGAGGCGGACGTCGACGTGCTCGGCGGTCCGGCGGCCGCGGCGGTGCTGGCCGAGCTGGTGGCCGACGGGGTGCTGCGCCGCAGGCCCACGGGGTGGTTCTGGCCGTCGTCGGCGCACGGCCCTGCCGGGTCGGTGGACCTGCGCGGGGCCGGGCAGGGGCAGGTGGCGGTGGTCGAGGTCGACACGGGTCGGATGCTCGGCACGGTGGAGGGCGCCGCCGCGCCCGCGAGCGTTCATCCGGGCGCGGTGTACCTGCACCGGGGCGAGAGCTACGTCGTCGACGACCTCGATCTGGACGCCCGGCTCGCCCTGGTGCACGCCGCCGCACCCGACTGGCGGACGGACGCACGGTCGACGGCGGACGTCGCCGTGGTGCGGATGACCGAGCACCGCGACCACGGCGCTGTCCGCGTGTCGTTCGGCGAGGTCAGCGTCACCACGCAGGTGACCGCCTATCAGCGCCGCACGCCCGACGGCGTCGTGCTGGAGACCGTGCCGCTGGACATGCCCGCGCAGACGCTCGCGACGCGCGCCGTCTGGTACGACGTCGACGACGGCGCGCTGCTCGGCGCGGGTCTGCCTGCGGCGCGCATCCCCGGCGCCCTGCACGCCGCCGAGCACGCCGCAATCGGGCTGTTGCCCCTGTTCGCGACCTGCGACCGGTGGGACATCGGCGGGATGTCGACGCTCGTCCACCCGCACACCGGCTGCGCGACCGTCTTCGTCCACGACGGCCACCCGGGCGGCGCAGGGTTCGCCGAGCGCGGCCATGCCGTGCTCGTGCCCTGGCTGACGGCCACCCGCGCGGCGATCGTCGACTGCGAGTGCCGGGCCGGTTGCCCGTCGTGCGTGCAGTCGCCCAAATGCGGCAACGGCAACGCTCCACTCGACAAGGCGGGCGCGGTGACGGTGCTCGGCGTGGTGCTCGAGGCCGTGAGCGGCCGTTCGTAGGGCTGTCGCGATCTCCCGGCGGATCTTCGGCCACCGCCGGCCGGCCCGTCGGGGGCCGAGCCGGCCGGCGGCGGCCGCGGCGCGGTGGAGCCGGTCGGGGGTGGGCGTCCGAGGGACGCGCCGACCCCACCGCAGACTGGGGAGCGACATCGTGGTCGCTGGTCCGGTGTGTGCCGAACCGTCGAGCGGAATCCAGTAGGCCCCGTGGTGGCCCGCCATGCCAGCGACGGTCGCCGATCGGCCCGATGGCAACGGTGAACGCGCGGCGCCGGCGTCTCCGCGCGACGGCTGGTGATCGTCTCGGCCGGCGTGCAGCCCTGCGTCGACGGACGTCCGTTCAACCGACCCCACCGACCGCTCGGCGCGATCTTTCAGGGCATTCCGGAAGGCGAACCGTGCGCGCGTGCTTAGCGGGTTCCGAGATGCCTGCGGTAAGGCGGCTCCGATGTCGCCGAACGGTCCCGGCCGGGGCGGCGGCTGCGCCGGACCGGCGCGCGCCCGGGCGCGGGCGGTCATGGCGCCGAACACCGTCGCACGTAGTGCCACTTCGACCTCCACGACGGCTTCCACGCCGTGCACCCGGCACAGGACCATCCGGCCGCCGCTGCCGGCGGCCACGTCACCCGCTCGCCGGCAGGCCACGGCCTCGCCGCGCATCGCCTGCCCGGCCGCGGCGAGCGCAGCCAGGTCTGCGGCGGCCTCGGCGCGGTGGCGCCCGCCGACGGCACCGACCACTCCGAGCACTGCGGACAGCACCGCGACCAGGGCCGCGACGGTGATCGCCGCCCACACGGTCGCCGAGCCACGGTCCACCGCATCGGACGGGGGCTCGACGGCCGCGGGCGCCCCGCCACCTCGACGTGTCACGGTCCGCCACCCGTCGTCGACACGTCCACGTCCGGCGGCGAGGCGCCGGCCGGTACCCCGCCGCCCGCGAGCACGGTTCCTGGTTCGAGCACCGCGACCGCCCGGCCGACGACGTGGACGGGCAGCAGCCGGACCGGTGCGGCGGTCACCTCACCGACCGCCTCGTCGCCGCGCACCGTCAGCTCGATGCGGGCACCGGCCGGCGCCAGGTGTGCCGCGACGGTCCGACCGCGGTCCGGCTCGCCGCGGGCGGCCAGCCGGACCAGCTCGCGGGCGGCGTCCGTGCAGCGCACCGACGCCGCCCCGGCGCCGATCGCGCCGAGGGCGAGCGCGGCGACCAGGGTGAGGCTGCACAGGGCGAGCGCCGCCTCGATGGTGACCGCCCCGCGATCCGAGCGTCGGCCCGCAGTGCTCCTCCCGATCCGCCCGGCTCGCGCCGGCAGTGCGCCGGTGTGGAGGGTCGTCGGGGCTCCGTCAGAACCCGGCCGTGAGCGCCCTCTGCACGAGCTGGGTGAGGGCGGCCGTGACCGAGTCGCCGGTGACGACGCTGTACAGGAGGGCGGCGAAGCCTGCGGCGGCCACACAGCCGATGGCGTATTCGACCGTCGACATGCCTGCGTCGTCGCGCAGCAGGCGGGCAAGCCGACCGCATCGGAACCGGGAGCCCGATCGCGCCGCCGCGTCGGCGCCGGGATCGCCGCGGCGGCGCGACCGGAGGTCGACCCGCGGTGCGCGGGAGCGTCCGTCGACGGCCGGGTGGATGCGTCGGCGCGGCAGGGTGGACAGGGACATGGGTTCCTCCTGGTGGGGATGTGGTCGAGGACGGTCGGGCTGGTCACCATCGCGGAAGCACCTCTCCGGCCAGGCCGATCACGACCGGTGCGACGCCGAGCACGAGGAAGGCCGGAAGGAAGCACAGGCCGAGCGGGGCGGCGATCAGGACACCGGCACGCTGCGCCCGCGCCTCGGCGATGTCGGTGAGCGCCTCGCGCGTCCGGGTGCTCTCGGCGCGCGCGGCACGGGCGAGTGCGGCGCCGGTGGCGGCCGACCGGGCCGCGGTGCGGGCGAACGCGGCGGTCGCGGGGTGGTCCTGAGCGACGTGCCAGGCCTCCGCCGGATCCGCGCCGAGTTCGAGTAGGCCGGCGACCCGCCGCAGTGCGAGGCCGGTGGAGCCGTCGAGCGACGCTGCCGCCGCGGCGACCGCCGATGCCACCGGCAGGCCTGCCTCCAGACAGACCGCCATCCCTGCCCAGGCGGCAGCGAGCTCGACCGCGTCGTCAGCGCGCGCCGGACGCCTGCCGAGCCGGTGGAGCACCACCGGTAGGCCACATCCGCCGGCTGCCGCGACCACCGCTACCGGCGGCGAGCCGGTGATCGCCCAGGCGAGCACTCCCACGGCGAGGCCGCCGAGCACCATCTCTCGGACGCGGCCGTGGTCGCCGCGGGCGTCGACCCCGCTGGCCGGACCGGAGATCGTGCCCCGGAGGCGCCCCGATCCCGACCGGCCGGACGCGAGCAGCAGCGCTGCGGCCAGTGCGAGGGCGGCGAGCGGCTCGTTCATCGCGGCACCGCCGACCGGAGAACCGCGCGGGCCCACGCCGCCCCTGCGGCGGCCAGCCCGACACCGGACACCACGAGCACCTGGCCCAGCACGCCCGAACGCAGCACCTGGAGCGGTCCGGCGCCCACCAGCTCGCCCAGGAGGATGCCCAGCACGGGCAGCGCGGTCAGCACAGCGGCCGTGGCTCGCGGCCCCGCCAGCGCGGCACCGACCCGGCCTGCGTAGGCGAGCCGCCATCGCAGGTCCGCGTGCACCGCGGCGAGGAGGTCAGCCAGGGGGACACCGTGCCGTTCGGCGAGCGCCCACGCGCCCGCGACGCGCCGCAGATCGCGGGCGAGCTCCGGCCGCCGCGCCGCCTCCGCCTCGAGTGCCGCGGGCACCCCGTCGCCGAGTGCCGCGGCCGTCGCCGCCGGGAGGAGTACGGCACTCGCCGGTTCCGGGTCCGTCGCCGCCCCCTGCAGCGCCGTGGTCGGATGCGCGCCCGCGCGCAGCTCCTCGACGATGCGGTCGAGCGCCGCCGCGAGGGCCGCCGACGTCGCGGCCGCCGCGCGGTCGCGGCGCACCTGGGCCCGCGCGTTCCGGCACGTCACCGCACCTGCGGCGCCCACCACCGCACCGGCCGGGCCGAGCGCGAGCAGCCCGGCGAGCGCCCCGGTCACCACCACGACGGCCACGGGCAGTACCCGGGCGCCGTGCGGTACGCCCGGCCGCCGCTGCACCGCAGCCAACCGCAGCGGGGCCGTGCGTTCGGGAAAGACGAGCACGGCCAGGGCGAGCGCCAGGCACGCCACCGCGAGTGCCGGCCTCACCATCGGACCTGTTCCTCCTTGTCGCCGGCGAGGCCCGGCCGGTGCGGGGCGCCGGCCGCCGCCGACGTCATGCCCGCCACGGGACCGGCACCTCCCGCTCGGCGAGGACGGCGCCGAGCGCCGACCGCCCTTCGGCCCAGCCACCGGTGCGTGTCCACGCGGGGACGACCTCGACCACGCCACCGGCCCGGACCGGTACGCCGACGGCGTCCAGGACCCGTGCCCCGGACCGGAGCCTGCGCATGTGCAGGACGACCTGGACCGCGGCGGCGAACTGGCTGTGCAGCGCCGCGCGGGACAGGCCGCCCGTCGAGGCGAGCGCCTCCAGCCGCGCGGGGACCTCGCGCGCCGAGTTGGCATGCAGGGTGCCGGCCCCGCCCTCGTGGCCGGTGTTCATCGCGGACAGCAGGTCGCACACCTCGGCGCCGCGCACCTCGCCCACGACCAGGCGGTCCGGTCGCATCCGTAAGGCATGTCGGACCAGGTCGCGCAGCGGCACCCCGCCCGCGCCCTCGATGTTCGCGGCGCGCGCGACGAGCCGGACGACGTGCGGGTGCCGCGGGCGAAGCTCCTCGCTGTCTTCCACCAGGACGATCCGCTCACGCGGCTCCACCTCGCCCAACAGGGCGTTGAGCAGCGTTGTCTTCCCCGTGCCCGTCCCACCGGACACCAGCAGCGCCAGCCGGCCGGCCAGCACGGACCGCAGGAGGGCGACGCCGGTGTCGTCCAGGGCGCCACCGGCACGCAGGGCGGCGAGATCGTGGGCGGCAGGCCGCAGCACGCGCAGCGACAGGCAGGTGCCGTCTCTGGCGATCGGCGCCAGGACCGCGTGCACCCGGACCCCGGCATCGGCGAGCCACCCGTCGACGCACGGGCTCGCGTCGTCGAGGCGACGACCGGCCGCCAGGGCGAGCCGCTGGGCCAGCCGCCGCACGGCGGCCTCGTCGGAAAGGCGGACTCCGGCGCGTTCCAGCCCCGCGCCTCGCTCCACCCACACGATGCCCCCGCCGCCCACGAGGACGTCCGTGGTGCGCGGGTCGCGCAGCAATGCGTCGAGGGGACCGGCCCCCACGAACTCCTGCCGGAGGACGCGCAGTGCGGCGAGCACGTCGAGGTCCGTCGTCACCCCGCCGGTCTCCGCGCGGACGGCGGCCGCGACGGCGGCCGGCGTCGGGAGACCGCCCGCGGCGGCGAGCCGGGTGCGCACGCGGTCGACGAGCAGCGGGTCCACGTGCGGGTGTTCCGGTGCGCCCTCGTCCCAGTGCCGCTCGACCCCGACCGCCCTCGTCACGACGCCCGCCCCGCTGCCGAGGAGCGCAGCGCGTCCAGCACCGTCGTAGCGGCGGTGGCCAGCGGGCCGCGGCTACGACCGGGTGCCTCGCCGCGCTCCAGCATGCGCGCGAGCCCCCGTTCCGCCCGCATCGCCGCGACCAGCGGCAGGTCGAGCGCCGTCGCGACCTCGTCCGGGCCGATGCCGCCCGGTGCGGGACCACGCACGACCAGCCCGGTGGACGGACACCCGTGCTCGGCCACGACCGCCGCCACGCGCGCCGCCGCTGCACACGCCCGCACGTCCGCGGGCACCACCAGGACGGTGAGGTCGGCGACCTCGAGGGCGGCGACGGCGGCCTCGGTCGGGTAGCGCGGGAGGTCACAGACCACCGTCTCGCCCGCCCGGCGGCCGGCGTCCAGCACCGATGCCACCGCGTCCGGGGAGGGCCCGTGCGCCGACCGGTCGCACGACAGCACGGCCAGCCCGCCCCGGGGGTCGAGGTCCGGTGCCGGAAGTGCCGCGTGCAGGGCGCTCGCCGGAACCCGGCCCACCCCGGTGCCGACCCCGGGCCAGCGCAGGCCGCCCAGGTCTTCCGCACCGAGCACGAGGTCCAGGCCGCCACCGAGGGGGTCGCAGTCGACGAGCAGCACCCTGTCGCCGCTGCGGGCCGCCTGGACGGCCGTCGCCACCGCGAACACGGACGCACCGGCGCCACCCCGGCCCCCGACGACGGCGAGCACGGCGCCGTCGCCGCCCCCGCCCTCCACGGCCTGCGCGAGTGCGGCCACCAGCCACGGTTCCGCCTCCGGCAGTGAGATCACGTGTTCGGCCCCCACCGCCACCGCGTGCTTCCACGCCTCGGGCGGTGGCTCGCCCGAGACCGCCACGATGACGCCCGCCCGTCGCGGGAGCCCGCTGTCCGCACATGCCCGGGCCGACGACGCGTCGAGCAGGACGAGCGGAGCGACCGGCCAGCTCCGGCGGGCCTCGGTGGGGTCCAGTGCACGGACGACCTCGCACCCGGCCGCCGCAGCCGTCCGGAGCACCGTGTCGAGGACGTCCACATCGGACACCATCACCAGCCCGCGCCGAGCGCCCCCCGGTCCCGTCGGGTCCTCCGCCTGCTCGCCCTGCCGTCGTCCGCGCACCTGGGCCTCCCCCTCGCCGTCCGGCCCGCCCCGGGCCGCACGTCAAGCGTGGGGCCGCGCGGGAGCTCCGGACCGACGAGTTGGTCCGCTGTGGATGGCGCCGGTCGGATGTGGACAACTCGGGGTATCCGACGAAACGGCGCGCTGATGCGTCGGTGCGATGCGGCAGGATGGAGTGGTGTCCGCCGCGTCTGACCGGGGGTGGCACGCACGTCTCGCAATCGTTGGCATAGGCAACCGATGCGGCGTAGGCGGCCTCGTCACAAGGAACGATCCGCCCACGGGGAACGAACTGGACGGCCCCCGTCAGGGGGGATTGACGGGGGCCGCCGGCGGTTCAGCTCCGGGGGGTTGAGCTGAACCTCACCCGGGCTTGCCGGGCGGTCAACTGTAGCTCGATCGGGCCCTTGCCCGCGACGTCCGGCCATGATTGCGCTGAGCGGTTGCACGGCGTCCACCTGCGGATCCCTGTCGAGACACCCGCCCCCGCCACCTCCGGTCGATCTGGCAAGCTCGCTTGACATGTCCGGTCCGTCACCGAACCCGCCCGCGGCTGCGGCGTTCTTCGACCTGGACAAGACGATCATCGCCGGGTCGAGTGCGCTCGCCTTCAGCCGGCCCTTCCGGCGGCAGGGTCTGATCACCCGCCGGGCTGCACTGCGCAGTGGCTACGCCCAGCTTCTGATCATGGTGTCCGGCGCGGACGCCGCGACGGTGGAGGCCCTGCGCCGGCGGATCACCGCGCTGTGCACCGGGTGGGAGGTCGCCCAGATCCGCGCGATCGTGGCCGAGATGCTGCACGAGATCGTCGAACCTCTCGTCTACGCCGAGGCCACGGAGCTCATCGCCGAACACCGGGCGAACGGCGACGAGGTCGTGGTGCTGTCCGCATCGGGGCTGGAGGTCGTCGAGCCGATCGCCGCGCTCGTCGGCGCGGACCGCTGCCAGGCCACCCGCATGGCGGTCCGCAACGGGCGCTACACGGGGGAGATCGAGCTCTACCTCTACGGCGAGCAGAAGGCGCAGGCCGCTCGCGACATCGCCGCCGCGCGGGGGTACCGGCTGGCGGACTGCCGCGCGTACTCCGACTCGATCACCGACCTGCCACTGCTCGAGGCGGTCGGACACCCGACGGCGGTCAACCCGGATCGTGCCCTGCGCCGGGTCGCCGCGGAGCGCGGCTGGCCGATCCTGACCTTCGCGATTCCCGTCGCCCTGCGCCCGCGGATCCGGCCTGCCACGGCCGCGGCGGTCGCGGGCGCCGGACTGGGTGCGGTAGCCCTCGTCGGCGCCGGGTGGTACGGGCTGCGCCGCCATCGCTGAAACGCGCGGCACCGTCACCGTGCGTCACTTGACTGAGCTGAACCGGTGCACCCGCCGAGAGGTCTTGCCCCGCGCGGGGAAGGCGATTACAAAGTGGTCACGGACTCCTGGTCGGCCAGGGGCGGTGCGGCAGAGAAGCACCCGTCCTCCCCGGTCCGGGCTCCGTGTGCGAGGACCGGGCCCTCCACGCGCGGCACGCCGCGGGAGGCATGTCGTCGTGGGCCTGCGTATCGGGACGCCGGACGCCGAGGCCACCATCACGACACGTAGTGCACGCCTGGATCCCCGGGTACTCGTACGCAGCCGGGCGGCGCCTTTCGAGGCGCCGCCCGACTCATCTGTCACCCCGTCAGCGGGCCTCGGCGATCGACCGCCCCTCGCGCGCTCCCGCCTCCCACTGGGCGCAGCAGTGCCGCACCCACGCCGCGATCCCGTCGGCGGTCCCGCCTGCGAACCCGGCGGCCGTTTCCCGGTACTCGCGCTGCCGCCGCAGGTGCCCGACCTCCGGCACCGCGAGTGCCTTCGGGTCCAGTCCGGTCGCCACCGCGGTCAGCCGGGCCGCCCCCCGGGCCACCACGCCGTCCGCGGAACCGAAGGGTTCCAGGGCCAGCAGTTCGCCGTGCACGACGGCGACGACCACGGGTGCCGGAGCCGCGGTCCCGCCCGTGACCAGGTCCGCGAGCAGCGCGAGGCGCGCCGAGACGTCGGCCCCCGGCCGGGGGCGGCCCAGCTCGGGCTCGCCGACGAGGTCGGCCGCCGCCAGCACGTGGAGGCGGGCGAGTGCCTGCAGCGGGGACGTCCGCCAGACGCCCAGCAGGCGGCCCTGCTCCTCGGCGACGCGCACGGCACCGGCCAGTACCGGGCCCACCCCGTCGCCGTCCGCCCGGGGAAGCGGTGCACCGTCCAGCGCCGCCGAGGCACGGGCCGCCCGCAGGCCGGCCTCCGCCGCCGTCGCCGGCCATCCGCGGCGGTTCGCCGGGTGGTTGTGCAGCCCGACCAGCGCATCGCGGGCCCGTTCGACGGCTGCGGCCACCCCGGGGAGCGCCATGATCGGGGCGAGCGGATCTGTCGGGAACGTCACTCCGATAGGGTCTCAAGGCAGTCCGAACCTGCCCGGCAGGACGGTGCGCATCCGCGCCTTCGCGCATTACGGTCATCCCCTCTACACCGGGCGATGTCGCCGAGGCGTCCGGCGCCCCACGACGAGGAAGGCCACAGGAGATGTCGGGAGCCACGCTGGACAACCTGTCCACCGAGAGCCGCAGCTTTCCGCCGCCGGAAGGTTTCGCCGAGCAGGCCAACGCCACAGAAGAGTGGTACAAGCGCGCCGACGCCGACCGCGATGGGTTCTGGGCCGAGCAGGCGCAGCGGTTGACCTGGGCGGAGCCTTTCGGGCAAGTGCTCGACTGGCAGCCCCCGTTCGCCAAGTGGTTCGTCGGCGGCAAGCTCAACGTCGCCTACAACTGCGTCGACCGCCACGTCGAGGCCGGGCACGGCGAGCAGGTCGCGTTCCACTGGGAGGGTGAGCCGGGCGACTCGCGCACGATCACCTACGCGGACCTGCAGCGCGAGGTGTGCCAGGCCGCGAACGCGCTGACCGAGCTCGGCGTCGTCGCGGGCGACCGGGTCGCGATCCAGCTGCCGATGATCCCCGAGGCCGTCATCTCGATGCTGGCCTGCGCGCGGCTGGGTGCGGCGCACAGCGTCGTCTTCGGCGGGTTCTCGCCGGGCGCGCTCAAGGCGCGCGTGCTGGACGCCGAGGCCAAGCTGCTGATCACCTCGGACGGCCAGTACCGGCGCGGCCAGCCCGCGCCGATGAAGGAGAACACCGACGAGGCGGTCAGCGGACACGCCGTCGATCGAGCACGTCCTCGTCGTCAAGCGCACGGAGACCGAGGTGCCGTGGACCGAGGGCCGCGACGTCTGGTGGCACGAGATCGTCGGCCGGCAGTCCGAGACGCACGAGCCCGAGGCGTTCGACGCGGAGAACCCGCTGTTCATCCTCTACACATCCGGGACGACGGGGTCGCCGAAGGGCATCCTGCACACCTCCGGCGGCTTCCTCACCCAGGCCGCGTACACCCACCACGTCGTGTTCGACCACAAGCCCGGCGAGAGCGTCTTCTGGTGCACGGCCGACATCGGCTGGGTCACCGGGCACAGCTACATCGTCTACGGACCGTTGGCGAACCGGGCGACGTCGGTGATGTACGAGGGCACGCCGAACACCCCGCACCAGGGTCGGCACTGGGAGATCATCCAGAAGTACGGCGTCACGATCTACTACACCGCCCCGACGCTGATCCGCACGTTCATGAAGTGGGGCAAGGAGATCCCGGACAAGTACGACCTGTCGTCGCTGCGGGTGCTCGGCAGCGTGGGCGAGCCGATCAACCCCGAGGCCTGGATGTGGTACCGGGAGAACATCGGCCACAACAAGTGCCCGATCGTCGACACCTGGTGGCAGACCGAGACCGGCGCCATCATGATCGCCCCGCTGCCGGGCGTCACCAACTGCAAGCCGGGCTCGGCGATGCGTCCGCTGCCCGGTATCGGCGCCGAGATCGTCACCGAGGAGGCGGAGCCGGTCGGCCCGGGCGGCGGCGGCTACCTCGTCCTCGACAAGCCGTGGCCGGCGATGCTGCGCGGCATCTGGCGCGACGAGGAACGCTACAGGGACACGTACTGGAGCCGGTACGCCGATCAGGGCTACTACTTCGCGGGTGACGGCGCGAAGTACGACAGCGACGGTGCGATCTGGCTGCTCGGGCGCGTGGACGACGTCATGAACGTCTCCGGGCACCGGATCTCGACGACGGAGATCGAGTCGGCGCTGGTCAGCCACCCGACGGTGGCCGAGGCGGCGGTCGTCGGCGCCTCGGACGCGACCACCGGCCAGGCGATCGTCGCCTTCGTCATCCTCCGGGGCAACGCCGCGTACGACGAGTCGACGAGCGAGGCAGTGCTCAAGGAGCTGCGGGACCACGTCGCCAAGGAGATCGGCCCGATCGCCAAGCCGCGTCAGATCCTGGTCGTCGAGGAGCTGCCGAAGACCCGCTCCGGCAAGATCATGCGTCGGCTGCTGCGCGACATCGCGGAGAACCGCGAGGTCGGTGACGTCACGACGCTGGCCGACTCGTCGGTGATGAACCTGATCTCCGCCGGACTCGAGCACAGGGCAAGTCGGAGGACTAGATCCGATCACCAGGACACGCATGGACGGGTAACCCGCCGCATGGCCGAGGGTGATCTCCCGATCCGGGGACCGCTGGTGCTGCCCGCTCGCGAGCTGCACTGGCGGTTCTCCCGTTCGTCCGGGCCGGGCGGGCAGGGAGTGAACACGGCCGACTCGCGCGTCGAGCTGTCGTTCGACCTCGCCCGCTCGCCCTCGTTCCCGCCGCACCTGCGCGAGCGGGCGGAGCGCCGGTTGGCGCCCCGGCTCGTCGACGGCGTGCTCACGTTCGTCGCGTCGGAGCACCGCAGCCAGCTGCGCAACCGGGAGGCCGCCCGCGAGCGCCTTGCGGAGACGCTGCGGGCGGCGCTGGCCCCTGACCCGCCGCCTCGGCGTCCCACCCGGCCCACCGCGGGTTCGAAGCGGCGCCGCCTCGATGCCAAGACCCGGCGTGGAGCGGTCAAGCGCCTGCGCGGCCGCCCCACGGATTGACCCGCGCGCCACATTCGTCGGCCTGAGTCCGCGGTTTCGACGGTCTGGAACTGCCGACTCGCGGCGGCGAACGTGCCGACTCGCGGGGACGCGCGCGGTCCGGGTGGGGCGGCGACGGGGCGGACGTGGCACGATGGCGGCCCGATCCACGTCAAGATCTACGTCAGGTTTCGTGCAGGAGGACTGCGGTGGCCAGCCCGACCAGCCCCAGCGGGGCGGACGTCCCGCCCGTGCTCCCGTCGATCCCGCTCGCGCCCGAGACGGCGCGGCGCGCGGACGGCAAGTCGATCGGTGCGCTGGTCACCGATGTCACCACGCAGTTGAGCAACCTCGTGCGGGCCGAGGTCGAGCTCGCCAAGGCCGAGGTCACCGCGGAGGTCCGCAAGGGCGTCACCGGCAGCGTGTTCTTCGCCGTCGCGGCGGCGATCGGCCTGTTCAGCCTGTTCTTCTTCTTCTTCACCCTGGCCGAGCTGCTCTCCCTCTGGTTCCTCCGGTGGGTGGCGTTCGCCATCGTCTTCGTCCTGATGGTTCTGGTTGCCGCGCTGTTCGGGTTCCTCGGCTACCGGAAGGTCCGCAAGATCCGCAAGCCGGAGCGGACGATCGAGAGCCTCCGCGAGTCGGCCGACATGTTGCAGCACCTGGGCCGTTCCGACGGGCCCCCCGAGCTGGACGCCCCGAGCAGCGCGTCGGCGCGCTGACCGGACCCCGAAGCGGTGCTGCGGCGACGTGGCCGGCCGTCCCCCGACGCCTCGTCGGTCCGGCTCCCCGGCCCCTGGCAGCACCGTGAGGTCTCCGCGAACGGCATCCGCCTGCATTTCGCGGAGTGCGGCGATCCGGGTGCACCGCTCGTCGTGCTCCTGCACGGCTTCCCCGAGTTCTGGTGGACCTGGCGTCGCCAGCTGCCCGTCCTCGCGGACGCGGGCTTCCACGCCGTCGCCGTGGACCTGCGCGGCTACGGCGACTCGGACAAGCCCCCGCGCGGCTACGACCTGTGGACGCTCGCCGGTGACGTCGCCGGCCTGATCCGCGCACTCGGCGAACCGTCGGCCCGGGTCGTCGGCCACGGCTGGGGCGGCATGATCGGGTGGACGGTCACCGCGCTGCACCCCCGCGTCGTCCTCGCGCTCGCGGTGCTCGGCGCACCGCACCCCCTCGCCGTCCGACGCGCGGTGGTGCGCGACCCGGCCGGGCAGGGCCGCGCGCTGCTGGGCAGGCGGGGCCGCGTGCTCGCCGCCCAGGTGCCGCGCCGGCCCGAGCGGTGGCTGCGGACCGACGAGAGCGTGCACGTCGAGCGCCTCATGCGGCAGCGGGCCGGCGCGGCCTGGGTGGACACCGACGACTTCACGGTCAGCGTCGAGGGCAACCGGCGGGCGATGCAGGTGGCCGGCGTGGCGCACTCCGCGCTCGAGTACTACCGCTGGGCCGTCCGGTCCCAGGTGCGGGCCGAGGGCCGCCGGTTCGCCGCGGCCGTCGCCCGCCCGCCGACGGTGCCGGTGCTGCAGGTGCACGGCGCGGACGACCCGTACCTGATGGCGGGCACCGCCGAGGCGTCCCGGCGCTGGGGCGGCCCGCACCTGCGGTGCGAGCTGCTCCCCGCGACAGGGCACTTCCCGCACGCGGAGCGACCGGCCGCGACGACTTCACTGCTGGTCGACTTCCTCCCACGCTGACCGCCAGTGCGCGGGCCGCGCAAGCCGGTCCGGGATCTGCGTCGAGGCATCGCCCACCGCCGCGTGGAGCTGGCCTCGGGTGAGGAACAGCGCGCCGGTGAGGTCGGCACCGCTCAGGTCCGCCGCGCGCAGGTCGGCGCCGATGAGGTCGGCGTCGCGCAGGTCGGCGTCGCAGCTGTGCGTGGATCCGGCAACGGTCGTCCGCACCGAGGTGGGTGCAGGGCTGCCCGGCCGGCTTGTCGACGGCGAAGTCCGCCGACGCGCCGAAGGCGGGCCCGACGCAGCACAGCGCCCGGCATCGCGCGCAGTCGGCCTGCAGCACGGCGGACGGGTCACTCGGCGGCATCGCGGTCCAGGGTGGCCTCCTCGAGGTCGAGCTCGCGCATCACCCGGCGCAGCACGTCGTCGTCGATCTCGCCGGCATCGCGCTGCGCGACGAACTCCGACCGTGTCGTGCGCAGCATCTCGCGGCGCAGGCGCCGGTAGACCGTGCTCGGCGCCTCCCCGGTCTCGGCCTCCGGCCGGCCCAGCTGCTCCCACGCGCTGTTGGCCCGCATCTGCGTCATGTGGCGCAGCTTCATCGCTGCGTGGCCCGCCGGGCTGTCCTCGGACTCGTCGGCCGTCAGTTCGTCGAGCCGGGCGATCCCGGCCTGCGCCGCGGCCTGCTGGGCCTGCGCCTCGGCGAGCACATCCGTGATCGTCGGCGCCTCCCGCACGCCGAGCCGGCGGATCACCATGGGCAGGGTCAACCCATGGAGCAGGAGCGTGGCCACGGTGACGAAGAACGCGAGGAAGACCAGCGTCTCGCGCTCGGGGACCGTCGGCGGGATGACGAACGCGGCGGCGAGCGTGACCACGCCCCGCATCCCCGTCCACGAGATCACCGCGGGCACCTGCCAGGGTGGGTACGGGTCGTTCTTGCGCTTGCCGCGGAACAGCGCGCGCGGTAGGTAGGTCGCCGGGAACACCCACACCGGCCGCGCCAGGACCGCCGCTGCCGTCACGATCAGCCCGTAGCCGATCAGGTCGACACCGGCGCCCGCGGCGTCCACGATCGGCGGTGGCCTGCAGCCCGATCAGCGCGAAGACGACCGACTCGAGGATCGTGTCGCTCGCCTGCCAGACGGCCTGGTCCTGCAGGCGCGTGGCGTAGCCGCTCTCCGGTGAGCGGTAGCCGAGGTAGATGCCGGCCACGACCACCGCCAGCACCCCGGAGCTGTGCAGGCTCTCGGCGAGCAGGTACACGCCGAACGGCACCACGAGCCCGAGCGCGCTCTCCACCTGCGGGTCGTCGAGCTTGCGGCGGATGCGGTGCACCACCCAGCCCACGACGAACCCCACGGCCACGCCCCCGACGGCGGCGAGCACGAACATCCCGACGCCGCCCAGCACGGTCGCGCCCGTCCCTGCGGCGACCGCGACGAACACCCGGAACAGCGTCAGCGCCGTCGCGTCGTTGCCCAGGCTCTCCCCGTTGAGGATGGTCATCATGCGCCGCGGCAGCCCGAGCCGCCTGCCCACGGTCAGCGCCGAGACGGCGTCGGGGGGCGCCACGATCGCGCCGAGCACCAACCCCGCCGGGAGCGTCAGGCCCGGCACCACCCACCAGGCGACGAAGCCGACGACGACGGTGGTGAACGCGACGAGCCCGACCGCGAGCAGCCCGATCGGCCGCAGGTTCGCGCGGATGCCGGCGTAGGACGACCCGAGGCCCGCGGAGTACAGCAGCGGGGTCAGCACCAGCAGCATCACGACGTTCGGGTCGAACGTCACCTCGACGACGCCGGGTGCCAGCGAGGCGAGCAGGCCGGCGACGACGAGCACGAGGGGGGCCGGGAGCCCGAAGCGGCGGCACAGGGCTGTGACCGCGAGCGAGCCGAGAACGAGCGCGATGAGGGTCAGCTCGGTGCTCACGTCGAGATACCTCCGTCCGCCATGATCGCGGCCTGGGTGGTTCTGCAGAGCGGTGTCACGAGGACCATGATTGACGACGATGAGCTGCGCACACACCACCGAGTACGACGACCGCTCCTGGACGACACCGGAACCGGACAGTACGGACGCCTGCACCGACTGCACGGCGATCGGGAGCACCGTCTGGGCCCACCTGAGGCTGTGCCTGGCGTGCGGGCACGTCGCGTGCTGCGACTCCAGCCCGCACCGCCACGCCGCCGCCCATGCCCGCAACACCGGGCATCCGGTGATGCGCTCGTTCGAGCCGGGCGAATCCTGGCGCTGGTGCTACGAGGACCTGCGCATCGTCTGAGCCGTCCGGACGGTCCCGCCCGTCACGAGGTCGCGGGCGGCGACGGCGGTGTCCGGGTGGTCGGCGAACAGCCCGTCCACACCCGCTTCGAGGAAGGCGACGCACTCGGCGAGGCCGTCGCCCCGATCGGCGTCGCCCGGGCCCCGGCGCAGGTCCGTGGGCAGGAAGATGTTCTCGTCGCGGAACGTGAAGGCGTGCACGGCGAGCCCCGCGGCGTGCACGTCGTCGACGAGCGGGCCGGGAGCGCCCAGGGCCCCGCCGGCGATGCGGGGGATCACCAGGTTCTTGTGGACGCCCACGGCGTCGGCGTAGCCGGCGATCACGGCGAGGTGCTCGGGTGCGACGAGGTGCGGCGCGTCGTCGTCGACGAGGTGCACCAGGGGCACCGGCAGCTCCGTGCGCAGCACCTGCAGGCTCGCGGCGTCGAAGGACTGGACGAACACCGGTGCGTCCGGGCCGTCGAGGCCGGCGCCGCGCAGCGCGCCGACCAGCGCGGCTTCGAGCGGGATCCCGCGGTCGGCGAAGTATCCGGGAGTCTTCGTCTCGGGGTAGACACCGATCGCCCGGCCCAGCTCGCGGGACAGCCGTGCGCGCAGGTCGAGGATCTCGGCGAACGTCGGCACCGGAAAGCACCGGTCGTAGCGCGTGTTCCCCGGTCGCAGGGCCGGTAGCCGCTCGACCGCGCGGAGGGTGCGCAGCTCGGCGGCGGTGAGGTCGTCGACGAACCATCCGGTGCGCGGTGTGCCGTCGACGACGCGGGTGGTGCGCCGGTCGGCGAACTCGGGGCGCCTCGCGATGTCGGTGGTCGCGCCCAGCTCCGGCTCGTGCCGCGCGACGAGCACGCCGTCCGCCGTGGCGACGAGGTCCGGTTCGAGGAAGTCGGCGCCCAGCCGGGCGGCCAGCTCGTAGGAGGCCAGCGTGTGCTCGGGCCGGTAGCCACAGGCACCCCGGTGGCCGATGACGATCGGCCGGCTGCCCCTCACGTGCTGAGAGTGACCGATCAGTACGAACGGGGCCGTAGCGGTCGGGTGTCGGTCCGATGAATTTCGAGGGGCGCGCCGGGCCCGGACGGGCGGTTCTCGGGCGGTGATCCCCCGCTAAGGGTGCCTGCGGCAGCGGTAGCCCTTCATGATCACCGGCTTGGGGTGAGGGTGGTCGTGACGACGACCGTGTTTACCCGCAGCCCGCGATCAATGCCCTGGACACCCGTAGCGGGGATCACGAACGCCCCGCCCCCCGCCGGTCAAGATCCGTCAGCTACTCCCTAGGCTCGGGAACCGTGCGCGTCCTGGTCGTCGGCTCCGGTGCTCGTGAGCACGCCATCGCCCTCGCCCTGGCGCAGGACCCCTCCGTCACCGCGCTGGCCTGCGCCCCCGGCAACGCGGGCACCGCCGCGGTCGCCGAGCAGCACGGGCTGGACGTGCTCGACCCGCAGGCCGTCGCGGCCGGGTCGAAGGCCTGGAAGGCCGACCTGGTGGTGATCGGGCCCGAGGTGCCGCTGGTCGCCGGGGTCGCCGACGCCGTGCGGGCCGCCGGGATCGCCTGTTTCGGGCCGACCGCCGAGGCGGCCCGGATCGAGGGCTCCAAGACCTTCGCCAAGGACGTCATGGCCGCTGCCGGCGTCCGCACCGCCTCCGCGGTGACCGTCGACAACCCGGCCCACCTCGACGCCGAGCTCGCCCGCTTCAGCGCCCCCTACGTCGTCAAGGACGACGGCCTGGCCGCGGGCAAGGGCGTGGTCGTCACCGACGACCTCGACGCCGCGCGCGCCCACGCGATGCGGCTGCTGGACGACGGGCACCCGGTCCTGCTCGAGTCGTATCTCGACGGTCCGGAAGTGTCGCTGTTCTGCCTGGTGGACGGCCTGACGGTGGTGCCGCTGCTGCCCGCGCAGGACTTCAAGCGGGTCGGCGACGACGACACCGGGCCCAACACCGGCGGCATGGGCGCCTACGCGCCGCTGCCCTGGGCGCCGCCGGGTCTGGTCGACGAGATCGTCACGCGCGTCGTCGCACCCGTCGCGGCGGAACTGGTCGCCCGCGGCACGCCGTTCTCCGGTCTGCTCTACGCCGGCCTGGCGCTGACGTCGACGGGCACGCAGGTCGTCGAGTTCAACTGCCGGTTCGGCGACCCCGAGACCCAGGTCGTCCTCCCGCTGCTGCGGACGCCGCTGGCCGGGCTCCTGCACGCGGTCGCGACGGGAACGCTGGCGCAGCAGCCGCCGCTGGAGTGGAGCGACGGCGCCGCCGTGACGGTGGTCGTCGCCGCCGGCAACTACCCGGGCATCCCGCGGCTGGGTGACGTCGTGACGGGCGCGGAGGGCGAGGGTGTGCTGCACGCGGGCACCCGCAGGCGCGACGACGGCGCGGTGGTCTCCACGGGCGGCCGGGTCCTGTCGGTGGTGGGCACCGGCCCGGACCTGGCCGCGGCCCGCGACGACGCGTACCGGCGGTTGACCGGGATCCGGCTCCTCGGCTCGCACCACCGCACCGACATCGCGCTGCGTGCCGTCGAGGGAAAGGTCGCCACTCCGGCCGGTCGGTGATCGCCACGAGCGGTGCGAAAGCCGCGCCGGTGCGGGCCTCGGACCTGCGACGACGATCAGCATCCACCTTTAGGGTCGAGACGTGAGTCGAACCGCTCTCCACGAGGCCGCCCGCGCGGCGATCCCGCCCTTCCACGTCATGGACGTCTGGGCCGCCGCGGGCGAGCGGCAGCGCACCCACGGCGACCTGATCAACCTCTCCGCCGGCCAGCCCTCCACTCCCGCGCCCCGGCCCGTCCGCCTCGCGGCCGCCGACGCGCTGGAGCGCGATGTGCTCGGCTACACCGTCGCGCTGGGCCTGCCCGAGCTGCGGGCCGGCGTCGCGGCGCACTACGGCCACACGTACGGCCTTCCGGTCACCGCGGACGACGTGGTGCTGACCACCGGCTCGTCCGGCGGTTTCCTGCTCGCCTTCCTCGCGGCCTTCGACGTCGGTGACCGCGTCGCGATGGCCCGCCCCGGCTACCCCTGCTACCGCAACATCCTCACGGCGCTGGGCTGCGAGGTGGTCGAACTGCCGTGCGGCCCGGAGACGCGCCACCAGCCCACCGTCGCGATGCTGGAGGACCTCGACGGGATCGACGGGCTGATCGTCGCCAGCCCGGCCAACCCGACGGGCACCGTGCTGCCGCCGGACGAGCTGGCCGCGCTGGCGGCCCACTGCGAGCGCGCCGGGATCCAGCTGATCAGCGACGAGATCTACCACGGGATCTCCTACCCGGGCGCCCCCGCGACGTCCTGCGCCTGGACGACCTCCCGGGAGGCGGTGGTCGTCAACTCCTTCTCCAAGTACTTCTCGATGACCGGCTGGCGGTTGGGCTGGCTGCTCGTCCCCGAGCGGCTGCGCCGCGCCGTCGACCGGCTGACCGGCAACTTCACGATCTGCCCGCCTGCGCTCGCCCAGCACGCCGCCGTCGCCGCCTTCACCCCGGAGGGCTATGCGGAGGCGGACGGGCACGTGGCCCGGTACGCGGCCAACCGCGCGCTGCTGCTCGACGGCCTGGGCAGGCTCGGCATCGACCGGCTCGCCCCCGCCGACGGCGCCTTCTACGTCTACGCCGACGTCGCCCACCTCACCGACGACACGATGGCCTGGACCTACCGGCTGCTCGCCGAGACCGGGGTCGCGCTCGCGCCGGGCGTCGACTTCGACCCCGTCGACGGGCACCGCTGGGTGCGGTTCTCGTTCGCGGGCGCCGCCGACGACGTCCGCGGCGCGCTGGACCGGCTCAAGCATGTCCTGTAGATCATCGCCGCAGCGGAGCAAGGCGGTGATCCACAGGTGGAGTGACTGCCGGCCGGCTGCGTTGACCGTGCGGACCGTTGTCGAGGCGACCCGAGTTGGAGACGGTCAGTGCCCGGCTCGACGTACCGGAGCGCGACCGGAGCGCCGCGTCGACGAGCCCAGGCCGGGACCGGTCAGGCCCATCCGCTCGACCGTCGGCGTCGGGTCCACCGGCCCGATCCGGTCCAGCGCCGCCGCGATGTCGGCCTCGCTGACGTCGGCGTGCGGCATCAGCCGGACCTTGCCGTCCATGCTGCTGGCGAGCACGCCCGCGTCGGCGAACCGGCGCAGCGTGCCGCCCAGGTCGGCGACCGGGATCAGCACGATGTTGGTCTCCGGGATCCCGACGGACCAGCCCCGCTCGCGCAGGCCCGTGGCCAGCATCCGCGCCTTGAGCGTGATCGTCGGCCAGCCGCTCCATGCGGTCCAGCCCGACCAGCGCCGCCGCGGCGAGCACCCCGCCCTGCCGGACCCCGCCGCCGAGCATCTTGCGCAGCCGCCGCGCCTCCTGCACGAACTCGGTGGACCCGGCCACGGCGGAGCCGACCGGGGCGCCGAGCCCCTTGCTGAAGCAGACCTGGACGGTGTCCGCGCCGACCGTCAGCGTCGCCGGGGGGACGCCGAGGGCGACGGCGGCGTGCCACAGCCGCGCGCCGTCGAGGTGCACCCGCAGACCGGCCGCACGTGCGGCGGCGGCGACGCCGGCGTGCTCGTCCGGGGCGGTGACGGTGCCACCCGCCGCGTTGTGGGTGTTCTCCAGGCACAGCAGGGTGGTGCGCAGCGTGTAGTAGGGGCCGGCGCTGCCCGCCGCCCGCCGGACGGCTCCGGGGGAGACCTTGCCCGGCCCGGCGTCGTGCGGCAGCGGCCGCGGCATCCCACCGGCCAGCCATGCGGCGGTGCCCAGCTCCGCATCGAGGACGTGGGCGCCTGCGGGGGCGAGGAAGCAGTCGCCGCGGCGCAGGTGGCTCATCAGCGCGATGAGGTTGCCCATCGAGCCGGTCGGCGTCCACAGCGCGTCGTCCGTGCCGAGCAGCCCGGCGACCCTGGTCTCGAGCTCGCGCATCGTGGGGTCGTGACCGAGGACGTCGTCGTCGACCTCGGCGGCCGCCATGGCCTCGCGCATCCGCTTCGTCGGCCGCGTGACGGTGTCCGAGCGCAGGTCGATCGGAGCGTCCGAAGACGACCGGCGGGCACGAGCGGGGCGCATCGGGGCAATCCAACCATGCGAACGCGCCCCGCGGACCTCCCGGGTCACGGATCGGTCACGGAACTACTCTTATCGGGTGATGTCGCAGGGCCCGCGCAACCGTGCGGGCGGGTCGGCCCGTCCTGGTGTGGTGGCCGACGCCGAGCAGGAGTTCGACGCGTACTTCCGCGCGCGCCGCGACGCCGTCCGGCGCACGGCGTACCTCCTGTGCGGCGACTGGCACCGTGCCGACGACCACGCGCAGGCGGCGTTCGTCGCCCTGCACCGGCACTGGCGCCGGATCCGCGACCGGGCGGCGCTCGACGCGTGGATGCGGCGGACGCTGGTGCGGACGGTGGTCGACGAGTCGCGGCGGCCGTGGCGGCGGGAACGCGCGACGGAGACCTCGCCGGAAGGAGTGGTCGAAGGGCTCGCGGACGGTGTGGCCACCCGGCACGTCCTGGTCGACGGCCTGCGCGCCGTGCCACCGCGCCAGCGCGCCGTGCTGGTGCTGCGGTTCCTCGAGGGGCTGGACGTCGCGGCGACGGCGGAGGTGCTCGGGTGCTCGGCAGGCACCGTGAAGAGCCAGACGGCGCACGGGCTGGCCGCGCTGCGTGCCGCGCTCGGCGACGCGCTGGACGACCTGCGACCGGCAGGCTGATCGGGGGACGGATGCAGGAGCACGGAGAGGCGGACGAGGCGCGCATCGCGGCGCTGTTCCGCGAGGCGGCCTCCGGCGCACCGCCGCCGGGGTTCGACGCCACGCAGGTGGTGGCCACGTCGCGCCGGATCACCCGGCGGCGGCGCTCGGCGGTGGCCGGGGCCGCGCTGGCGGTGCTGGCGGTGGTCGGCGTGGGGGTGGTGGCCGGGCTGGGCGGCCCGTCCGACGCGACGGTGACGGCGGCGTCCGGGCAGGCGGCGGACTCGGCCGCGTCGGGTCCGGGCTGCGGGATCGGAGGGCGCGGCGCGCGCGGCCGCCCCGGAGGCCGCGGCGCCCGACGCCGCCGGCGCGCCGCTCGTCCCCTCGGGCGCCGAGCCCGTGCCGGCACCCGGTCCGGCCGCTGCGGCGGTGGCGCCGATCGGCACCCCGCTCGGCCCCGGCACCGGCGAGTGCGCGGACCGGCAGGACCCGGCGCTGCGGGCGCTCGTCGACCAGACGCTGCCCGAGGTCGCCGGCGCGCCCGAGGCCGCGACCACCCTGGAGTGCCGGCCCGGCGGCGAGCGGGGCGTCGCGCTGGAGGTGGGCGGCGGCGTCCTGACGATCACCTACCTGCCGCCGGGCGCGGTCACGGAGCCGCCGGACGGCGCCCGAACCGCACCCAC
Organism: uncultured Actinomycetota bacterium; assembly: GCA_963780835.1. Taxonomy (GTDB): domain Bacteria; phylum Actinomycetota; class Actinomycetes; order Mycobacteriales; family Pseudonocardiaceae; genus Pseudonocardia. Next base: position 103,102 of record CAWADQ010000028.1, read on the forward strand.
GGCGTCCGGCGGCACGGTCGTCGTGACTCTCCCGCGCCTCCCGCGCGGGTGACGCGGCGCCGTTGGCGGACCGCCTCGAACCGGCGGTGGCCTACCTCGCCCCCCGGCTGTAGCAGGCTCGTGCACACCGCAGTGCCCTCGTGCACAGCGTGCGGGGTGTGCACGAGCCACCCGGGGTGTGCACAGCCCGTGCGGACCGGGAGCGGGACACTGGTGGGGTGGCCACCGAGAAGGGCGAGCGCAGGCGTGCGCTGCTGGTCGGCGCCGCGGCCGACCTGCTGCGCACCGGCGGGTTCGAGGCCGTGCGGCACCGGGCCGTCGCCGAGAAGGCGGGGCTGCCGCTCGCGTCCACCACGTACTACTTCGCCTCCCTCGACGACCTCGTCACCGCCGCCGCCGAACGCACCTGCCGCGACGAGCTCGACGAGGTCCGGGCGGACCTGGAGGCGCTGCCGCGCGACGCCCCGCCGTCCGCTCTGGTCGAGCTGGTGCTCGACCAGCTGCTCGGGCCGGACTCGCGCAGCGCGGGCCTCGACGCCGTGCTCCTGCGTTACGAGCGGCTGGTCGCCACCGGCAGGCGGCCCTACCTGGCGCCGTTGATGCGGGCGACGCGCACGGAGTTCGACGCGCTGCTCCTCGCGATCCTCGGTCGGGCCGGGTACCAGCTCGGCGCCGCCGCGCTCCATCGGCTCGTCGCCGTCGTCGACGGCACCGTCGTGAACAGCCTCATCGAGGCGGACCCGGACCCCCGCGCCGCCGCCCGCGCCGCGCTGCTCGCCGAACTCGCCACGTAGGGTTGCGTCACGTGATCCCCAACGTTCTCGCCGCGCGGTACGCCAGCCCCGAGCTCGTCGCGCTGTGGTCGCCGGAGAACAAGATCGTGCTGGAGCGGCGGCTGTGGATCGCGGTGCTGCGGGCGCAGCGCGACCTGGGCGTCGACGTTCCCGAGCAGGCGATCGCGGACTACGAGCGGGTCGTCGAGCAGGTCGACCTCGCCTCGATCGCGGCGCGTGAGCGGGTCACCCGCCACGACGTCAAGGCGCGGATCGAGGAGTTCTGCGCGCTCGCCGGGCACGAGCACGTGCACAAGGGGATGACCAGCCGCGACCTCACCGAGAACGTCGAGCAGCTGCAGGTCCGGCTCTCCCTGGAGCATGTCCGGGACCGGACGGTGGCGCTGCTCGCCCGGCTCGCCCGCCGCGCGGCCGAGCACGCCGAGCTGGTGCTGACGGGGCGCAGCCACAACGTCGCCGCGCAGGCCACCACGCTGGGCAAGCGGTTCGCGACGGCCGCGGACGAGCTGCTCGTCGCCTACGCCCGGCTGGACGACCTGCGCGGCCGCTACCCGCTGCGCGGGATCAAGGGCCCGGTCGGGACGGCGCAGGACATGCTGGACCTGCTCGGCGGGGATGCCGTCGAAGCTCGCCGCGCTGGAGGAGCGGGTCGCCACGCACCTCGGCTTCGCCGGCGTGTTCACGAGCGTCGGGCAGGTCTATCCGCGGTCGCTGGACTTCGACGTGCTCACCGCGCTGGTCCAGCTCGCCGCCGCGCCGTCGTCGCTCGCCGTGACGATCCGCCTGATGGCCGGTGCGGAGCTGGCGACCGAGGGGTTCAAGCCCGGGCAGGTCGGGTCGTCGGCGATGCCGCACAAGATGAACTCGCGCTCCGCGGAGCGGATCAACGGCCTGCTCGTGCTGCTGCGCGGCTATGCCGGGATGGCGGGGGAGCTGGCCGGGGCGCAGTGGAACGAGGGCGACGTGTCCGACTCGGTGGTCCGCCGCGTCGCGCTGCCCGACGCGTTCTTCGCGCTCGACGGCCTGTTCGAGACGGCGCTGACGGTGCTGGACGAGTTCGGCGCCTACCCGGCGGTGATCGCCCGCGAGCTGGACCGGTACCTGCCGTTCCTCGCGACGACGGCCGTGCTCATGGCCGCGGTCCGGGCCGGGGTCGGCCGGGAGACCGCGCACGAGGTGATCAAGGAGCACGCCGTCGGGGTCGCGCTCGCGATGCGGGAGAAGGGGCAGGCGGACAACGACCTGGTCGCCCGGCTGCAGGGCGACGAGCGGCTGGGGCTGGCGCCGGGTGCCCTCGACGGCCTGCTCGCCGATCCGCTGTCGTTCACCGGCGCGGCGTCGGCGCAGGTGGCCGCGGTCGTCGCCCGGGTCGGCGAGATCACCGTCGCACACCCCGAGGCCGCCGCCTACACCCCGGGAGCGATTTTGTGAACCCCTTTCGACCGGCTGAGCCGAGAACCGCAACGAGCGGCGGGTCCGGCGAGGTTGAAAGGGGTTCATTGAAGCTCCTGCACTCGGGCAAGGTGCGCGACGTGTACGCGGACGGGGACGACCTCGTGCTCGTCGCGTCCGACCGGGTCTCGATCTACGACGTGGTGCTGCCGACCGCGATCCCGGACAAGGGCGCGGTGCTCACCCGGCTGTCGCTGTGGTGGTTCGACCGGCTCGGCGACCTCGTGCCGAACCACGTGATCTCGGGCGACGACGTCCCGCCGGAGTTCGCCGGGCGGGCGATGCGCTGCCGTCGCCTGGACATGCTGCCGGTGGAGTGCGTCGCGCGCGGCTACCTCACCGGGGGCGGCCTGAAGGACTACGAGAAGACCGGCGCCGTGTCCGGCGTGACGCTGCCGCCCGGGCTCGTCGACGGTGCGCAGCTACCCGAGCCGATCTTCACGCCGTCGACGAAGGCGCCGCTCGGCCAGCACGACGAGGCCATGACCTTCGCGGAGGTCGAGGACCTGGTGGGCGCGCAGACCGCCGCCCGGCTGCGGGACCTGACCCTGGCGGTCTACGCGCGCGGTGCCGAGACGGCGGCGGCGAGCGGGATCCTCGTCGCCGACACCAAGCTGGAGTTCGGCCACGACCCGGCGACGGGGGAGATCGTGCTGGCCGACGAGGTGTTGACGCCGGACTCGTCCCGGTTCTGGCCTGCGGACCGCTGGGCGCCCGGCCGCCCGCAGCCCTCGTTCGACAAGCAGTTCGTGCGCGACTGGTCGGCGACGCTCGACTGGGACCGCACCCCACCGGGCCCGGAGGTCCCTCCGGAGATCGTCTCGGCCACCCGCGCCCGCTACGTCGAGGCGTACGAGCGCCTCACCGCCCGCCACTGGGCCTGATCGACCGTTCGGCGCTCACAACGTACCGGACATCCAATCCGTCGGATTGTTCGAGCAACCATTAATTGGCCGCGCGACCGACGCGGCGCCATCCGTTTAATGGAACAACTAATTGCCGTTGCGACGTTCGAGTGACGTCCGAGGAATCCCGGAAACGGCCTCCTGTGACCCCACGATGACCAACCGGGTTGTTGCCGAGAGGTGACGGCCCCGTTGCCAAGGCCCGAGAGCCGGGGAAGGGCTCATCGGGCGTCAGGGTCGGGGGACGCGCGCCTCAGCGGTGCGTGGGGACGGCAAGGCCGGACCACCTGTAGCAACGAGCGTCACCGCCGCGCGGATGCAGCGCGCGGCGCCACGCGAATGCGAAGGGGACACCGCGTGATCACAGCTCGACGATCTCGGCCCGAACCTGTCCGTCACATGTGTCGGCGGCCCATAGCGAGCTCCGTTCCCCGGAGCTGGTGGGAGCGGTGGCATCCGGTCACGCTCCACTCCGGACGTAGCCGCGTTTCTGAGATCTCGCTGTCGACGCACTTCGACGCTGCCGTAGCGCTCGGTCGGCAACCCGGTGGGAGAGCGGGCCGTTCATCGGCGGTACACCGTCTCGACCCGGTGGGGCTGAGCAGTCGAAGTCCAACTGTACTTGGGGGCGTAATGCCGGTAATTTCCAGCCCGGACGAATTCAACGAGGACGGGCTGTACGTCGACCTCCGGTCGATTCTCGATTGTTCCCTTCTCCTGAAGTGCGAAGGTTTCAACTTCGCCGGCTCCGTCAAGCTGAAGGCCGCGACCGCGATGGTGGAGGCCGCAGAGCGGGAGGGCCTGCTACGGCAGGGTGCATTCCTGGTGGAGTCCTCGTCGGGGAATCTCGGCGTGGCGTTGAGCATGATTGCCGCGAGCCGCGGCTACCGATTCCTCTGCGTGACCGACTCGCGGTGCAACCTGGCGACCCGGCTGCTGATGGAGGCACTGGGCGCCCAGGTGCACATCGTCACCGAGCCGGATCCGGTAGGCGGTCTGCTCGGTGCGCGAATGAACTTCATCAAGGAGCTGTGCGCCGACGACGACCGGTACGTCTGGATCAACCAGTACACCAATGCCAACGCCTGGAAGGCGCACTACCGCACCACGGCACCGGCGATCGCCCGGCAGTTCCCGGATCTGGACGTACTGTTCGTCGGAGCCGGTACCACCGGGACGCTGATGGGCTGCGCTCGCTGGTTCAAGCAGCGGCGGCCGTCGGTGCGGATCGTCGCGGTGGACCCCGTCGGCTCGGTCAGCTTCGGGGCCCCCGCAGCCCGGCGGATGATCCCGGGCCTGGGCATGAACGTGCGCCCGCCGCTCCTCGACCCGTCCTTCATCGACGAGGTGATCTACGTCGAGGAGGCCGACACCATCCGCACCTGCCACCGACTGGCCCGTCGTGGGTTCATGTTCGGCGGGTCCACCGGCACGGTGGTCAGCGGTGCCATGAGCTGGCTGGACGTGCACGACGACGGCGTGACCGCCGTGGCCATCGCCCCCGACTTCGGCGAGCGCTACCTCGACACCATCTACCAGACCAACTGGGTGGCCGATCTTTACGGCGCCGACGTCGTCTGCTCGGACGAGCTTGACGACGCCTCGCAGTTCGTCTGACTGCGAGCGAGCGGCGGAGGCGGCGTCATCAGGCGCCGCCCCACTCGCCAAGTAGTCGCGAACCGGTTCAAGGAGTTCACGCAGTGGCACAAGAAGCCGACGCCCTGACGGTCGCTCTGCCCAAACCTGCCGCTGCCCCGCCCGCCCCGCCGACCGTGCCCGTGGAGCCGGTGACCGCGCGGGTGCCTGTGGCCGTTCGGCCGACTCCGCCCGTGGAGCCGGTGACCGCGCGGGTGCCTGTGGCCGTTCCGCCGACCGTGCCCGTGGAGCCGGTGACCGCCCGAGTTCGAGTGGCCGTTCCGCCGACTCCGCCCGTGGAGCCGGTGATCGCCCGGGTCCCCGTGGCCGGTCCGCCCGCGGCACCCATCACGCCCGTCCCGGCCACGGCGCCGGCTGCCGTTCCTGCGCCGGTCCCTGCGGCGGCGGCATTGGCCGAGATACTGGCGGGGGTCCTGGACGTCGAGCAGGTGTCGGTCGATGCGCACTTCTTCGACGACCTGGGTGCGGACTCGATGGTGATGGCGCGGTTCTGTGCCCGGGCGCGGAAGCGGGACGGCCTGCCGTCAGTGTCGATCAAGGATGTGTACCGGCACCCGACGATCAGCGATCTGGTCAACGCGCTGACGCCCGCCCCGGCACCTGTCGTCGCGCCGGCCGCGGCTACGTCGCCCGCTCCGGTCGCTGAGGCGTTCGCGGAGGTGTTGGCGGGGGTTCTGGACGTCGAGCAGGTGTCGGTCGATGCGCACTTCTTCGACGACCTGGGTGCGGACTCGATGGTGATGGCGCGGTTCTGTGCCCGGGCGCGGAAGCGGGACGGCCTGCCGTCGGTGTCGATCAAGGATGTGTACCGGCACCCGACGGCCGACCGTCTGGCCGGCGCGTTCGCGCCCGTTGCACCGGCCGCCACCGCACCGGCCGCCGCCGCGCCTGCTCCGGTTGTCGCGCACTCCCGGGCCAGGAATGCCGCGGCCGCTCCGGATCGGCCTGCCCCTGTCATGATGGCGGCCCCGGCACCGGAGGCAGGAGCGCCGGTCGGCAGGCCGCTCTACGTCCTGTGCGGGGTGTTGCAGTTCCTGGTCTTCGTTGCGTACTCGTCGGTCGCCTCCCTGGTCGCCGTACGCGGCTTCGACTGGGTCTCCGAGGGGCTCACGTGGTGGGACCTCTACCGGCGGTCGGTGATGTTCGCCTCCGGGAGCTTCGTCGGGCTGTGTGCGCTCCCGATCGTGGCGAAGTGGGTGCTGGTCGGCCGGTGGCGGCCGCGCCAGATCCGGGTGTGGAGCCTGGCCTACCTCCGGTTCTGGCTGGTCAAGGTCCTCGTCCGGGCGAGCCCGCTGGCGCTGTTGGTCGGGTCGCCGCTCTACGTGTTCTACCTGCGGGCCCTGGGCGCGAAGGTCGGGCGGGGTGTCGCGATCTTCTCCCGGAACGTGCCCGTCTGCACGGATCTGCTCACGATCGGCGCCGGCACGGTGATCCGCAAGGAATCGTTCGTCAGCTGCTACCGGGCCCACGACGGCGTGATCCAGACCGGTCCGGTCACCCTGGGCAAGGACGTGTTCGTCGGCGAGAAGACGGTTCTCGACATCGGGACGTCGATGGGCGACGGGGCTCAGCTGGGCCACACGTCGTCACTGCACAGCGGGCAGGCGGTGCCGGCAGGCGAGCACTGGCACGGTTCGCCTGCCGAGCGCACCGAGGTCGACTACCGGACGGTCGCGCACGCTCCCCGCAGCGCGGTGCGGAGAGTCGTCTTCACCCTCGTGCAGCTGGTGAACCTGCTGGTGGTGGCCCTGCCGCTGGGGTTCGCGGCCCTGCGCGTGCTGTTCGTCGAGGTCCCGCTGTTGGCCCGGTTGGTGGACTCGGGCTCGACGGCTTTCCAGACCTGGGAGTTCTACCTCGAGTGCCTGGCCGCATCGGCCGTGCTGTTCTTCGGCTTCACCCTGGTCGGCCTCGTCTTCGTGGTCACGGTCCCGCGGCTGCTCAACCTGACCATCGCGCCCGGCAGGGTGTACCGGCTCTACGGCTTCCACTACTGGGTGCATCGGCTGATCGTGCGGCTGACCAACCGCAAGTTCTTCACCGAGCTGTTCGGCGACAGCTCCTACATCGTCGGCTACCTGCGGTCCCTCGGATACAAGCTCACCCCCGTCGTGCAGACGGGGTCGAACTTCGGCATGGCGGTGCAGCACGAGAACCCGTACCTGAGTTCGGTCGGCAGCGGGACCGTGGTGGCCGACGGGCTGTCGCTGCTCAACGCCGACTTCTCCAGCACGTCGTTCCGCGTGTCGGACGTGACGATCGGGCGCGACAACTTCCTCGGCAACCACATCGCCTACCCCGCCCAAGGCCGCACCGGCGACAACTGCCTGCTCGGAACGAAGGTCCTGGTCCCGATCGAGGGGGACATCCGGGAGGGCGTGGGTCTGCTGGGTTCGCCCAGCTTCGAGATCCCTCGGACGGTCGCGCGCGACAGCAATCTCGACGTCCGGAACCCCGACGAGCTCCGCCGCCGGCTGCGCGCCAAGAACAGGCACAACGCCGTCACCGTCGCGCTGCGTCTGGTGACCCGGTGGGTTCACCTGTTCGGACTCACGATGCTGTCCCTGGGAGCGGCGAACCTCTACCAGGTATGGGGTGCGGTGTCGTTCCTGCCGTTCACCGTGGCCGGCCTGCTGTTCACCGTCGTCTTCTTCGTCTCGGTCGAGCGGGCCGTCGATCGCCTCCAGATGGTGGCACCGTCGGGCTGCTCGATCTACGCCCGCGCCTTCTGGCGGCACGAACGCGCCTGGAAGGTGCCCTCGGAGACGTACTTCAGGCTCTTCGACGGCACCCCGTTCAAGTCCGTGCTGTGGCGCCTGCTGGGTGTCCGGCATCGGCCGCAGGGTCTTCGACGACGGCTGCTTCCTGACCGAGCGGACGTTCACCGCCATCGGCGACAACTGCACGCTCAACGCCGGCAGCGTGATCCAGTGCCACTCCCAGGAGGACGGCGCGTTCAAGTCCGACCGCACCGTCCTCGGTGCCGGCTGCACGCTCGGCGTCGGTTCTTTCGTGCACTACGGCGTCTCGATGGGCGACGGTGCGGTGCTCGCACCCGACTCCTTCCTCATGAAGGGCGAGGAGATCGCCCCGCACGGCAACTGGGGCGGAAACCCCGCCATCGAGATCTTCGACAGCATCGACGACCTGCGTGATGTCCTCGTCGTCGACGCGGACCTCCGGCCGGCCGCGCGGGTCTCCCGCCTGCCGGACATCGATCGGACACCGCCACGTGACCTCGACCGGCTGCCGGGGCGCCGTCTCGTGCGGGTCGGCGCCTCCACGGCCTTGGCGAGCTTGATCGTGCTGGCGCTGTCCGGTGGGGTTGCGATGGCTGTAGGGGTGCCCATGCCGGTGAGGTCGGCGGTGGCCGCACCGATGCTCCCCGCGGTCGCGACCGACGACCCCGCGACGGATGACCCCGCGACCGACGACGCCACCGATGAGGCAGCGGACGGCACTCCGGGTGCCGTCGTCTCGGCCCCGACGGCCACGACCGCCTCGTCGCCTACACGATCCCGTTCCGTCGCTGCGACGCCGCGTCGCGCGTCGGGAGCAGCGTCGACGTCGACCGCGGCGCGCAAGCAGAAGTCGACGTCGGCGACGACGTCGCGGGGGACCACGACGTCGCGGCGGACCACCTCGCCGGCACCGACGACGAGCACGAGCCGCGAGACCGCGGACAACGCACCGACGACGAAATCGACCACGGCGACCAGCACACGGTCCGGGAACTAGCACGACTGACGCACGGAGGTGAAGGACTTGACGGGAATGCCTGCGAAGGCCGGCCGGGAGTACTGGCAGGGCGTACTGGTTGCCGGTGGGTCCACCGTGATCCCGCGATGGACTCCGGACCCGCGGCCGGGGGTCGGCGAGTGCACGATGGCGGTTCCGGCGGCCGGAGCTGCGGCACTGCGAGGGCCGGCCGCCGAACCGGACGTGACGTTGCTTGCCGTGCACGCGGTCGTCCTGGCGGCATTGTCGGGTGAGCGGGACGTGGTGACCGGGTATGCCGCCCCGAGCGGCCGGGTGCTGCCATGCCCGTTGACCACCGAGCCGGCCCCGTGGCGAAGGGTCGTGGAGGAGGCGGCTCGCGCGAAGCGTGAGCTTCTCCACCACGCCGAGGTCGCGGTCGACGACCTGCGGCGCGAGCTGGGAGTGGCAGGCCCGTCGTTCACGACCGTGTTCGACCCGGCGGGTGACGGTGACCTGGTCGGCGGCGCGGTGTTGCGCGTGGGGTTCGTGGACGAGGGCGGCGGGCCGGCGTTGCGGTTGCGCTACCGGACCGAGGTGCTCGACGCCGACGCCGCTTCCCGGATCGCCGGCTACCACCTGACCGCGCTGGCGTTGATCGCGAGCGACCCGGACGCGGATCACCACAGGCAGACTCTGCTGTCGGCCGAGGAGATGCGGTTCCAGCTGGAGGGGTTGGCGGGTCCGCGCCGGGAGTTGCCGGATCGGCGGTTCCACGAGCTGTTCGAGGAGCGGGTGGCCGCGCACCCGGACGCGGTGGCCGCTGTGCACCGGGGGCGGGCGTGGAGCTACCGGGAGCTGAACGCGCGGGCCAACCGTCTGGGTCGGGCGCTCCGGGCCCGAGGGCTGCAGCGCGAGGGTGTGGTGGCGGTGGTCACCGAGCGCAACCTGGACTGGATGGCGTCGGTGCTCGCGGTGTTCAAGGCGGGTGGGGTGTACCTGCCGATCGAGCCGCACTTCCCGGCGGACCGGATCGCGAAGACGCTGACCCGGGCGGACTGCGGGCTGGTGCTGACCGAGACCGGAAGCACCACCACGCTGGACAAGGCGCTGGACTGGACGCCCGAGGCGCGGGTCCTGCTGGTCGACGACGCCTACGCGGAGGACCACACCGACGGGAACCTGGGAGTCACGGTCGGGCCGGATCAGCTGGCCTACATCTACTTCACCTCCGGCTCCACCGGCGAGCCGAAGGGAGCGATGTGCGAGCAGGCGGGAATGCTCAACCACCTCCACGCCAAGATCCACGACCTTGGGGTGGGGGAGGGGGCGGTGGTCGCCCAGATCGCGCCCCAGTGCTTCGACATCTCGCTGTGGCAGCTGGTGTCGGCGCTGCTGGTGGGCGGGCGGACAGTGCTCGTCGAGCAGGACGTGATCCTCGACGTCGAGCGATTCGTCGACACGATCGTCGACGGCCGTGTGAACGTGCTACAGGTCGTGCCGTCGTACCTGGAGGCGGTGCTGTCGTACCTGGAGCAGCATCCGCGTGACCTGCCGGACCTGACGTGCGTGTCGGCCACCGGCGAGGCGTTGAAGAAGGAGCTCGCGCAGCGGTTCTTCGTGGCTGACCGGGGGATCACACTGGTCAACGCCTACGGGTTGACCGAGACGTCGGACGACACGAACCACGAGGTGATGGACCGGGCCCCCGAAGGTGACCGGGTGCCATTGGGGCCTGCGGTGCAGAACGTGGCCGTGTACGTGGTCGACGAGAACCTCGTGCCGGTGCCGTTGGGTGCCCCCGGCCTGATCTGCTTCTCCGGCGTCTGCGTAGGCCGCGGGTACATCAACGACCCGGAGCGGACCCGAGCGGTCTACCTGAGCGATCCCCACCGGCCGGGGACGCGGCTGTACAAGGGCGGCGACTACGGACGCTGGACGCCCGACGGCAAGCTGGAGTTCCTCGGCCGGCGCGACTCGCAGGTCAAGATCTCCGGTTTCCGGATCGAGATCGGGGAGATCGACAACGTGCTTCTGCGGGTACCGGGCGTCGACGACGCGGCGGTGGTGGTGGCCGAGCGGCCCGACCGCGGTAGGTACCTGGTGGCCTTCTACGCGGGCGTGCAGGAGATCGAGGCCGAGGTGCTGCGGGAGCGGTTGGGCCGGTCGCTGCCGCACTACATGGTCCCGGTGGCGTTCCACCGGCGGGACAAACTGCCGCTCACCGCGAACGGCAAGATCGATACGAAGGCGTTGACGGCGCTCGCCGCCGAGCTGGAGGTTGCCGCGGAGGCGGATCCGCCGCGCACCACGACCGAGCAGCGGCTGGCGGCGGCCTACGCCGCCGTGCTCGGGGTCGCGGAAGACCAGATCGGTCGCCTCGACCACTTCTTCGACCGCGGTGGGTCGTCGTTGTCCGCGGTGAAGCTGGCGATCGCGCTGAAGAAGACGGTCTCGCTCAAAGACGTCACGCGGCACCCGGTGCTGGCGGACCTGGCCGCGTTGATCGACGACCGGTCCGGACCGGCCGCCAGGGCCGTCGAGTCGCGTGCGGGGTTGTTGCAGGTGCTCGCGGAGCCCGACGGTGCCCCGGCAGGTGCGTTGATCTGCTTCCCGTACGCGGGTGGGAACGCGGTGAACTTCGAGCCGATGGCCCGGGCGCTGCGAGGCAGCGGGCTCGCGGTGTACGCCGTCGAGCTGCCCGGGCACGACCTGGCTGGTGAGAGCGAGCCGTTCGCGCCGATCGGTCAGGTCGCGCGCAGGTCGTGGCGGAGATCGCCCGCCGCGGGCTGACGGACGTCCTGCTCTGGGGCCACTCCTCGGGCACGGCCCTGGCCGTCGCGACGGCCCGCGCCCTCGAGGCGCAGGGGGTGCCGGTGCGGCGGGTGATCCTGGGTGCGCAGCTGCTCGGTGACGCCGACCGCCGGCGTGCTGCGCTGGCGGAGCTGGACTGGGCAGACCGACGCCGACATCGCCGCCCGGCTCGCCGCTGTCGGCGGCTACACCGCCCTCGGCGAGCTGGACACGCAGCGCGCCGGGCACGTCGGCGCCGCCTACCGGCACGACTGCCTGTCGGCCCACCGCTTCTTCCTCGACGCGCTCGACATCCCGCCCGCGCCGAATGGCGGCGCCGATCACCGTCGTCGTCGCCGCGGACGACCCGAGCACGGCCGACTTCGCCCAGCGCCACCGTGAGTGGCGGCTGCTGGCCGACGAGGTCGACCTGCACGAGCTCGCCGACGGCGGCCACTACTTCCTGCGCACCCGACCGGCCGAGGCGGCAGAGTGCCGTGCTGCAGCGCCGCCCGCGCATCGCCGCTTCCTCCCGGTAGTCACCGGCCCGATCGATCGAAAGGACATCTCCATGTCGTCCTCCGTCTCCGCCTCCCCGTTCCAGGTGCTTCAGGCTCCCCGCAGGCCGCCGCTGCTGCCGGTCACGGCCGCCGGTGACCCGGCCCGCTGGGCCGCAACGCACCGGGACGCGCTGCGCGCCACCGTGCTCGAGCACGGGGCGCTCCTGATCCGCGGGCTCGGCCTGCGTGATGCCGCCGCGGTGGGCGCGGTCTTCCGCGAGCTGGCCGGCTCCGGTCTGATGGCCGAGCGCGAGGCGTTCGCCCCGCGCCAGACCTACGCCGAGGGCGTGTACTCCTCGACGAAGTGGCAGGCCAACCAGCAGATGTGCATGCACCACGAGCTGAGCTACACGTTGCAGTTCCCCGGCACGATGATGTTCGCCTGCCTCACCGCGCCCTCCCAGGGCGGGGCGACGGCGGTGGCCGACTCGCCGACGGTGCTCAACAGCCTGCCGCGGGGGCTGGTGGACCGCTTCGCGCGGGAAGGCTGGATGCTCACCCGCACCTACGGCGAGGAGATCGGGGCGGACTGGACCGCGGCGTTCGGCACCGACAACCGGGCCACGGTGGAGCACTACTGCCGGGCCAACGGCATCGAGTTCGCCTGGCAGCCCGACGGTGGTCTGCGCACCCGGCAGCGGCGCAGCGCGATCGTGCGCCACCCCGTCACAGGGCAGCCGTGCTGGTTCAACCAGATCGCCTTCCTCAATCAGTGGACGCTGGCCGAGGACGTGCGCGAGTACCTGGTCGAGGTCTACGGCGAGGACGGCCTGCCGTTCAACACCCGCTTCGGCAACGGTGACCCGATCGGTAAGGACATCGTGGAGATGCTGAACGGAATCAACGAGGCCAACACGGCCCGCGAGGCGTGGCAGCCCGGGGACCTGCTGCTGGTGGACAACATCCGCACCGCGCACAGTCGCGAGGCCTACGTCGGGCCGCGTGAGGTGCTGGTCGGGATGGCCGACCCGGTCGACCTGGCCGACTGCTCGCCGACGATCGCGGTGACCCGATGACCGCCACCAGCCCCTCCCCGGCGGAGGTGCCCGTCGTGCCGCCGTTCTCCGTGATCTCCGGGGCGCAGGTCCAGCAGGCGCTGCAGGGCCAGGAGAAGCGGATCGTCGAGCTCGTCGAGGCCACCTACCGGTGGCACGGCGCGGGCGACTCGGTCAATCCGCCCTCGTACTTCCTGCGCTTCCCGGACCGCCCGTCCTCCCGGATCATCGCGCTGCCCGCGTCGATCGGCGGGCAGGTGCGGGTGGACGGCCTCAAGTGGATCTCCAGCTTCCCGGAGAACGTGGCGGCAGGCATCCCTCGCGCCTCGGCGGTGCTGATCCTGAACGACCACGACACCGGCTACCCCTTCGCCGTCCTCGAGAGCTCGATCATCAGCGCCACCCGGACCGCGGCGTCCGCGGCGCTGGCCGCCGACCGGCTCAGCCAGGGCCGGCCGCGGCCGACCCGGGTCGGGTTCTTCGGAGTCGGTCTGATCGCCCGCTACATCCACACCTTTCTCGCCGGCACCGGCTGGACGTTCGACGAGACCCATGTGTTCGACCTGTCGGCGGACAGCGCCACCGGATTCCGCGGCTACCTCGACCACACCGGCACCGAAGGGCAGGTGGTCGTGCACGACAGCGCCGAGGCGCTGATCCGGTCCAGTGATCTGGTCGTCTTCGCCACGATCGCAGGCGTTCCGCACGTCCACGACGTGTCGTGGTTCGACCACAACCCGATGGTCCTGCACGTGTCGCTGCGCGACCTCGCCCCGGAGATCCTGCTCGCCTCCACCAACATCGTCGACGACGTCGAGCACTGCCTCAAGGCGAACACCTCGCCGCACCTGGTCGAGCAGCGCACCGGCAACCGGGACTTCCTCACCGGGACCCTCGACGACGTCATGGCCGGGCGGGTCACCGTCCCCGCGGACCGTCCTGTGGTGTTCTCCCCCTTCGGCCTCGGCGTCCTCGATCTCGCCGTCGGCAAGTACGTCTACGACGAGATCGCCCGCTCCGGCGAACTCCGCGTCATCGACGACTTCTTCCACGAGCGGGGGCGCTACGGCTGACCTGCTCCTGGCGGGGCCGGCACCGGGATACCCGTGCCGGCCCGGTGAGGACGGTGTGTTCCGGCACGCGTCACGCCCCGCTCACTCGGCGAGGGCTGCCGTTACGGCGGGCGGTTGAGATGGATGCGTGGCTGCACGACTGATCGTCTCGCTGACCGCCGACGAGGACGTCGCCGGCCTCCAGCCGTTCGCCGACACCCTCGCCGCGCGGCGCGTCCCGTTGTCGCTGCTGGTTCGTCCGGTCGGTCCGGAAGGTCCGCTGGCGCCGAGGTCACGCCGGGCCGGCTGGCTCCGGGAGCGGCACAGCGGCGGGGACGCGCTCGTCCTGCACGGCTACGACCACAGTCGACGTCCCCTCGGCCCGCAGCACCGACTCCGGCGCGCGGAGTTCTCGGCACTTCCCGCCCACGAGGCGACGCTGCGTCTCGCTGCGGCACGGTGGGTCACGGAGCGTGCCGGCCTGGAGCTCGTCGCCTTCGCCCCGCCGGACTGGCGCGCCTCCGTCGGCACGCTGACGGCCCTCGCCGCGCGCGGGTTCGCGGTGTGCGGCGACGCGGTGGGCGTGCACCTGTTCACCGGCCCCACCCCCGGGCTCTCACGCGCACGGCTGCTCGGTTTCGACAGCGGTCCTCGCGTGCCCGAGACCATGTCCGCCGCGCTACTCGTCGCCCGAGCGTCCCTGACCGGCCGCAGGGGCGGGGTGGTCCGGATCGCGGTGTGCGGCGACGACCTCCGCCGACCCGAGCGTCGCGACGCCGTGCTTCGTGCGGTCGACCTGGTGCTCGGACACGGGGCGACGGGCGCGACCTACGCGTCGATCACGGATGTCGCGCTCGCAGCCTGACAAAGGTGCCGACTCGCGCAGGCAAAGGTGCCGACTCGCGCGGACCCGGGCGCGCACATTCGCGGCGGCGAGCGTGGCGACCAACGGGTCCCGCGGGCTACAGGGTGGTGGGGGTGGCCGGGTCCAGGACCCGGACCGTGGTCTTCTCCGGGCCCAGGCGCTCGAAGTGGCCGTAGTACATGCCCGGCACAGCGAGGATGCCCTGGTGGATCGGCACCGCGGTGCGCGGGGCGACCGCGCGCAGGTAGGTCACGGCTTCCGACAGCTTCTGCCACGGCGCCGCCGTCGGCAGGAACAGCACGTCCAGGTTCTCCGGCACCGTGTCCAGCGCGTCGCCGGGATGGAAGTGCGTGCCGTCGACGAGGTAGCCGTTGTTCACGATCCGCGGGATGTCCGGGTGGATGACCGCGTGCTGACCGCCGAGCACCTCGATCCGCGCGCCGGCGACCTGCAGGGTCGTCCCCGGCTCGACGGTCTCGTGCCCGACGTCGTTCAGCTGCCCCGCCGTCCCGCTGTCCACGATCAGCCGCGCGTCCGGGTTCGCCCGCAGCAGTACGGGCAGGCGCTCGAGGTCGAGGTGGTCCGGGTGCTGGTGGGTGACGAGCACGGCGTCCAGGCCGGTCACGTTCTCGAAGTCCGTCGAGAAGTTCCCCGGGTCGATCAGCAGCCGGGCCGCACCGGTGTCGAGCAGCACGCACGAGTGTCCGAAGTGGGTGACCTCCATGGGCCCACTCTTCCACCCCCGTAGGCTTGCTGCGTGGCCAGAGTTGTGGTGGACGTGATGCCCAAACCCGAGATCCTCGACCCCCAGGGCCAGGCCGTCGCGGGGGCGCTGCACCGTCTCGGGGTCGCCGGCGTGACCGAGGTCCGCCAGGGCAAGCACTTCGAGCTGGAGGTCGACGACGCCGTCGACGACGACACGCTGCACCGCATCGCAGGCAGCCTGCTGGCGAACCCGGTGATCGAAGACTGGCGGGTGACGCGGGCATGAGCACGCGACCCCTGCTCGTCGGGGTGGCGCCGTGAGGGCGCGACACCTGCTTGTCAGGGTGGCGCCATGCGAGTAGGCGTCATCACCTTCCCCGGCACGCTCGACGACGTCGACGCCGTGCGCGCCGTCCGCCTCGCCGGCGGCGAGCCCGTGCACCTCTGGCACGCCGACCACGACCTGCGTGGCGTGGACGCGCTCGTCGTGCCAGGCGGCTTCTCCTACGGCGACTACCTGCGCGCCGGAGCCATCGCGGCCCGCGCGCCGATCATGGACGAGGTCGTGGCCGCCGCGGACCGCGGCATGCCGGTGCTCGGCATCTGCAACGGCTTCCAGATCCTCTGCGAGGCCGGCCTGCTCCCTGGCGCGCTGACCCGCAACGCCGGCTTGCACTTCGTCTGCCGGGACCTGCGGCTGCGCGTCGAGTCCGCCGCCACCGCCTGGACCGGATCGTTCGCCGCCGGTCAGGAGATCGTCGTTCCGCTCAAGTCCGGCGAGGGCCGCTACGTCGCCGACGCCGCCACCCTCGCGCAGCTCGAGCGCGACGGCCGCGTCGTCTTCCGGTACGTCGACGCCGCCCCCAACGGGTCGATGGGCGACATCGCCGGGGTCGCCTCGGCGAACGGCAGGGTCGTGGGGCTCATGCCGCACCCCGAGCACGCGATCGACCCTCTGACCGGGCCCTCGGCGGACGGTCTCGGCCTGTTCACCGCGGTGCTCGCGGCCGTGGCATCGGCGTAGAGCCCACCATCCTCCGGCACCGCCCGGACTGCAGGAAGCCCCGGGGCACCATTAGGGTGGATGCAGTCCGGAGTCGGCGTGCGGAGGCACGGCGGACCGGAGACCCGCCGCCCCGCATCGTCCGTTCTGCGGCACTCCGGGTGTGCCCGAGTGGGAGGACGATCGTGTGCTGACGCCGTACCCGTCAGGTGAGCATCGTCGTGTCCTGCTCGTCGAGGACGACGACGGCGACGCCTTCCTGGTCCGTGAGCTGCTGGCCGAGGTCGACCCGGACGTCGACATCGTCGTGGTCCAGTCCGTCGACGAGGTTCTGCGCAGCGGCCAGCTGGAGCGCTCGGACTGCGTCCTGCTCGACCTGAACCTGCCCGGCACCACCGGTCTGGACGGGCTGCGCGCCATCCTGGCGGCCGACAGCGGCGCGGCGGTCTGCGTCCTGACCGGTCTCGACGACGAGCACCTCGGCATCGCCGCGGTCGCGGCCGGCGCGCAGGACTATCTCGTCAAGGGCAAGGCGGACGGCGAGGTGCTCGTCCGCGCCATCCGCTACGCGGTCGAGCGGCGGCGCGCCGAGGCCAGCCTCCTGCGGCTGCGCGAGGAGCAGCTCGTGGCGGCCGAGTCGAGCCGCCTGGAGCGCGGCCTGCTGCCGTCGCCGCTGCTGGCCGGCAGCCCGGTGCGGGCGCACACGTTCTACCGCTCGGGGCGCACCCGCGCGGTCATCGGCGGCGACTTCTTCGACGCCGTGCTCGGCCCCTCCGGAACGGTGCACGCGATCGTCGGCGACGTGTGCGGGCACGGGCCGGACGAGGCGGCGCTCGGTGCCCTGCTGCGGGTGTCGTGGCGCGCGCTGGTCCTCGCGGGCGTCGACGAGCCCCAACTGCTGCCCAAGCTGCAGCAGGTGCTCGTCAGCGAGCGGCACGAGCGGTCGCTGTTCACCACCGCCGCCACGGTCGCCCTGAGCCGCGGCGGACGACGGGTCGGCCGGTCGGCTGCACGCGCTCTGGTCCGGCTCGCCGGACACCCGCCGCCGCTGGTGCTCGGCGACGCACCGTACTCGGTCGCCCCTCCGGTCGGGCTGCCGCTGGGCATCCTCCCGAACGCGAGCTGGACCCCCGTCGAGATCACCCTCGAGCCCGGCTGGGCGATGCTCATCCACACCGACGGCCTCATCGAGGGGCGGGGTGCCGATCCCGATGAACTGCTCTGGACCGAAGGACTGATCGACGTGCTCGCCGCAGAACGACACCGCGACCTGGACCGGCTGCCCGAACGGCTGGTCGAGCGCGCGGAGCAGCTCAACGGGGGAGCGCTGGTGGACGACGTCGCGATCCTGCTGCTGTCGCACGACGCCGCACCGTCGGACGCCGCTCCGGCCGACCTGGCGGTGGCCGCGGGGGAGCGCGCATGACGGTGACGGACCGCGCCTCGACCCCGCCCTCGACGGGGGCGACGCCCGTCGTCCCCGTCCCTCCCGTGCTCACCCCGGACCACCCGGCGGAGCGGGCGGACACCGGCGTCACCCTGCGCCAGGCATTCGCCGCAGGCGCGAGCCTGACCGTGCTGGTCCTCCTCGTGGCGATCATCGCGGGTTCGGTCTCCCTCACCCGGTTGACCGAGGCCCGGGAGACGCTGCTCGACGACATCGGGCCCGCGGTGCGCGCGAACCAGAGCCTCGAGATCGCGCTCCTCAACCAGGAGACGGGGATCCGCGGCTACGCCCTGACCCGCAACGCGGAGTTCCTCGCCCCCTATCGCGACAGCCTCGCCGACGAGGCCGCCGCCGTCGCGGTGCTTCGCGACTATCTCAGTGGCCGGCCGGAGGTGGCGCAGGTCGACGAGCTGGAGCGGGCGGTGCAGGGCTGGCGCAGCGGGTACGCCGAACCCGTGATCGCCGGCGGGTCCGCGGTTCCCGATCCGACGATCGGCAAGACGCTGTTCGACGCGATCCGCGTTCCGCAGGCCGACCTCTCCGCGGTCCTCGACACGGAGCGCGTGTCCGCCCGGGACAGCCTCAACAGCGCGGCCGACGCGCTGCGGTGGGTCGGCATCTCCATCGCGGTGGTGATCGCCGCCTTCCTCGCCGCCGCCGGGTGGGGCCTGCGCCGCGGGGTCCTCCAACCGGTCGCGGCGCTCGCGGACCAGGTGCGCAGCGTGGTGTCGGGCGACGTGCACCGGGAGGTCCGGGGCAGCGGCCCCCGGGAGATCGTCGAGCTCGGCGCGGACGTCGACGCGATGCGGGTGCACATCTCCAACGAGGTGGACCTTCTCCAGCAGGTCAACCAGCGGCTCGACGACCAGGCCCGCGAGCTGGAACGGTCCAACCGCGACCTCGAGCAGTTCGCCTACGTCGCGAGCCACGACCTGCAGGAGCCGCTGCGCAAGGTCTCCAGCTTCTGCCAGCTCCTGCAGCGCCGCTACGGCGGGCAGCTCGACGAGCGGGCCGACCAGTACATCGGCTTCGCCGTCGACGGCGCGCAGCGCATGCAGCGCCTGATCAACGACCTGCTCGCCTTCTCCCGCGTCGGCCGCACGACGTCCGATTTCGCCCCGGTGGACCTGCGCGAGATCGCCCTGGCCGCGGCGGCGCAGGTGGAGATGACGCGTGCCGAGCTGGACGGCGAGATCGTCCTCGGCGACCTGCCCCGCGTGCAGGGCGACCCGGCGCTGCTGCGCCAGCTGCTGCTCAACCTGTTCGGCAACGGGCTCAAGTTCCACCGCCCCGGCACCGCCCCGGTGGTGCGGGTGGACGCGCGGCGCGACGGCGAGTTCTGGGAGATCGGCGTGTCGGACAACGGCATCGGCGTCGAACCCGAGTACGCGGAGAAGATCTTCGTCATCTTCCAGCGACTGCACGGCCGCGAGGTCTACGCCGGCACGGGGATCGGGCTCGCGCTGGTGAAGAAGATCGTCGAGTTCCACGGAGGCCGGGTCTGGCTCGACACCGGCCCCCGCGACGAGCCCGGCACGGTCATCCGGTTCACTCTCCCGGTGGATGTCGAGCCGACCCCGGAGGAGGAGAAGTCGGTCGTGACCGGAGCCCGAGGTGCGCTGCATCAACGTGCTGCTCGTGGAAGACGACCCGGGCGACGTGCTGATGACCCGCGAGGCGTTCGACGAGTACCTGCACAACCGCCTCGACGTCGTCACCGACGGCGCGGCCGCCATGACGTACCTGCGCAAGGAGCCCCCGTACGCCGACACGCCGCGCCCGGACCTCGTCCTGCTCGACCTGAACCTGCCCCGCCGTGACGGCCGCGAGGTGCTGCAGGAGATCAAGGACGACCCGGACCTGCGGCACATCCCCGTGGTGGTGCTGACCACGTCGCAGGCGGAGGAGGACGTGCTGCGCAGCTACCAGCTGCACGCCAACGCCTACGTCACCAAGCCGGTCGACTTCGAGGGCTTCATCGAGGCCATCAAGCAGATCGACCACTTCTTCGTGAGCGTGGTGCAGCTGCCGTCGGGCCGGAACGGCTGATCAAGCTGAAGGACGCCGCCCACCTCGCGCGGTGTCGCGGGTCCCGCGCGCGTCGAGGCGGCGGCAGGGCCCGATCGCCGCGCGAAGTGAGGCGCGCGGCGGTACGTAGGCTGGTCGCCCGTGACGCCTGCACCGCCGCCCACGGACACCGTCGAGATCGCCGCCACCACTCCCGACCATCCCCAACCCTTCCGCGAGCTGGGGCTGAAGGACGACGAGTACCTGCGGATCCGGGAGATCCTCGACCGCAGGCCCACCGACGCCGAGCTGGCGATGTACTCGGTGATGTGGAGCGAGCACTGCTCGTACAAGTCGTCGAAGGTGCATCTGCGCTACTTCGGCGAGACGACCACGGCCGCCATGAAGGAGCGGATGCTCGCCGGGATCGGGGAGAACGCCGGCGTCGTCGAGATCGGCGACGGCTGGGCGGTGACGTTCAAGGTCGAGTCGCACAACCACCCGTCCTACGTCGAGCCCTACCAGGGCGCGGCCACGGGCGTCGGGGGCATCGTGCGCGACATCATGGCGATGGGTGCGCGGCCGATCGCGGTGGCCGACCCGCTGCGCTTCGGCCCCGCGGACGCGCCCGACACCGCCCGGGTCCTGCCCGGGGTCGTCGCGGGCGTCGGCGGCTACGGGAACTGCCTCGGCCTGCCCAACATCGGTGGTGAGGTCGTCTTCGACCCCACCTACGCCGGTAACCCGCTGGTCAACGCCCTGTGCGTGGGCTCGATGCGGGTGGAGGACCTGCACCTGGCGTTCGCCTCCGGCACCGGCAACAAGATCATCTTGTTCGGTGCGCGGACCGGTCTCGACGGCATCGGCGGGGTCTCCGTGCTGGCCAGCGAGACCTTCAGCGAGACCGATGACACCGGGCAGGGGGGCCGCAAGAAGCTGCCCGCGGTGCAGGTCGGCGACCCGTTCACCGAGAAGGTGCTCATCGAGTGCTGCCTGGAGCTCTTCGCCGCCGGGCTGGTGGTCGGCATCCAGGACCTCGGCGGGCGCGGGGCTGTCGTGCGCCACCTCCGAACTCGCGAGCGCAGGCGACGGTGGCATGCGCATCGAGCTGGACCGCGTCCCGCTGCGCGCCACCGGCATGACCCCGGCGGAGGTCCTCTCCAGCGAGTCGCAGGAGCGGATGTGCGCGGTCGTGACGCCGGAGAACGTCGACGCCTTCCTCGCCGTCTGCGCGAAATGGGACACGCTCGCCACGGTGATCGGGGAGGTCACGGACGGCGACCGGCTGGTGATCACCTGGCACGGGGAGACGGTCGTCGACGTGCCGCCGCGCACCGTCGCCCACGACGGACCGGTCTACGCACGCCCGGTCGCCCGCTCGGAGACCCAGGACGCGCTCGTCGCGGACGCGCCGGACCGGCTGCCCCGGCCCGCGGCCCCGTCCGAACTGCGCGCGGAGATCCTGCGGATGGCGGCGTCGCCGAACCTGTGCAGCCGCGCGTGGGTGACCGATCAGTACGACCGCTACGTCCGCGGCAACACCGCGTCCGCCCAGCCCGCCGACGCCGGGATCGTCCGGGTGGACGAGGAGACCGGGCGCGGGATCGCCGTGGCGACCGACTGCAACGCCCGCTTCGTCGCGCTCGACCCGTACGCGGGCACCCAGCTCGCGCTCGCCGAGGCCTACCGCAACGTCGCGACGTCCGGCGCCGTGCCGCAGGCCGTGACGAACTGCCTCAACTTCGGCTCTCCGGAGGACCCGCACGTCATGTGGCAGTTCGCCGAGGCGGTGCGCGGGCTCGCCGACGGCTGCGCGGAGCTGGGCATCCCGGTGACGGGCGGCAACGTCAGCTTCTACAACCAGACCGGCTCGACGGCGATCCTGCCGACGCCGGTGGTGGGCGTGCTCGGCCTGCTCGACGACGTCGCGCGCCGGGTCCGCAGCGGGTTCGTGCGCGACGGCGACGCCGTGCTGCTCCTCGGGACGACGCGCGACGAGCTCGCCGGCAGCGAGTGGGCCCACGTCGTGCACGGGCACCTGGGCGGCCGTCCGCCGCAGGTCGACCTCGCCGCCGAGCAGCGGCTCGCCGCACTGCTCGCCGCGGCTGCCGCGGACGGCCTGCTGACCGGGTCGCACGACCTGTCGGACGGCGGCCTCGCCCAGGCCCTGGTGGAGGCCTGCCTCGTCGGCGGCCGCGGGGCGACGGTCGTGCTGCCGCGCCTGCTCGATCCGTTCGTCGCCCTGTTCGCGGAGTCGGCGGGACGGGTGCTCGTGACGGTGGACCCGGCCGACGCCGACGCCGTCGGCGCCCGGGCGAAGGCGGCGGGTGTGCCGGTCGAGCGGCTGGGCTCCACCGGCGGCGAGGCTGCTGGAGATCGCGGACGTGGGCACGCTGGACCTCCCGCAGTTGCGCGCGGCCTGGGAGGGCACCCTGCCGGCCCTGTTCGACGCGGGGTCGATGGCCGGGGCGAGCGCTCAACTGAGGGTGGCGCACTGTGACTCGGCTCGTCCCTCCGGAGCCACGTCCGCGGTGGTGAGCGACCGAGGCCGCCTGTGAACGTGGCTTTCACGACGTGACATCGCCTGCAGGTCTCCTGCGGCGAGGCTCGCGATGACCGGTGCGCATGCCAGATGGACCCGGGGCTCGCGGCGCTGGAGGCGTGGCTCGACGGTGGGCCGGCTCCCGACCGTGCGGTGCAGCGCGCCGCGGTCAAGGAGAGCCTCGCCGCGCTGGCCGAGCTCGCTCCGGGGCGCACCGTGGAGGTCCGTGTGCCGCCCTTCGGAGCGGTCCAGTGCGTGGCCGGTCCGCGGCACACCCGGGGCACACCCCCGAACGTCGTCGAGACCGACGCGCGCACCTGGCTCGCGCTCGCGACCGGACGCGTCGACTGGGCGACTGCTGTCGCGAACGGCGCGCTTGTCGCATCCGGGGGCCGAGCTGCGGAGATCGCTCGATACCTACCCCTCGGCCGGCCGAGATGCGACGAAAAGTAACCTTGCCGTCACGCTCCCGGGTGAGTCTGTTCCCCTCCTGGTGGCGTCCGGGCATGCGGATCAAGGACAATCGGTCCGGTCGGCGCCAGGCCCGGCCGGACGGACTCGGGAGGTGGCGCTGTGATGAGTGCCCCCAGCCTGCCGGACCGGCCCGGGCTGCCGGCCGTGCCGCTGCCCCGGCTCGACCCGGAGCACCCCGGCGCGGGCGCGTGCGGGCCGGACTGCGACGCCGCTGACGTGGGAGAGAGCGACGAGGCCGCGGTCGCGGATCTCGCGGGGCGCTGGGCGACGCTCGCCGGGGCCCACGCGGTGCGGCCCAACCTGCGCCCGCGGCTCACCGGCCTGCTGCGCCGGCTTGCGGCGGCCTGCCGCGACGAGCAGTTCTGGGCCCTCCGGTCCCGCGCGGTCGGCCGCGAGCTGCTCCGCAGCGGCCTGTCCGGCGAGTGGTCCGGCCCGCGGCACCCCGCCGAGGACGTGCTGCCCGCCACGCTCGCCCTGCTGCGCGAGCGGCTGCCCGTCGCCTTCACGCTCTGCACGGACAGCCGCACGCGGCTCCCGATCGTGCTCGACGAGATGGCCGCGGGCTACGCCGGCGCACTTGCGCGACCGCGTGCACCGTGAGCAGGAAGAGGGGCTGCGCCGCCAGGTGGCCCATGTCGTCGCGCAGGACGCGCTCACGCTCCTCCCCAACCGCGCCGACGGCGAGAAGCGGCTGCGCCGCGCCTTCGCCGCCGCCTCGTCGGTCTATCTCGGTCTGTGCGTCGTGGACCTCGACGGCTTCGCCGCCGTGAACGATGCGCTGGGTCATGACCTGGGTGACCGGCTGCTGGTCGAGGTCGCGACGCGACTGCATCAGGTCGCCGCTCCCCACCTGGTCATCCGCAACAGCGGCGACGAGTTCGCGGTGCTCGTGGAGCACGTCGTCGACCCCCGCGCGGTCGAATTCGTGGCGCGCCGCGTCTCAGGAGGCGCTGGCCCTCCCGTTCCGGGTGGGCGGGCGCACCGTGGAGATCTCCGCGAGCATCGGCGTCGCCGTGGCGAGCCCGGCGAAGGCCGCACCTGCCGATGTCCGGCGGGCCGCGGACGTGGCGCTGTCGTGGGCCAAGGCGCAGGGAAGGGGGCGCGTCGCGGTGTTCGACCCTGACCGTGACGCCGGCGAGTCGGCCCGGGCCGCGCTGCTCGCGGGGCTGTGCGGGGGAGTGGAGCGCGGCGAGTTCCTGCTGCACTACCAACCGCTCGTGCGCCTGGCCGACGGCCGGGTGCGGGGCGCCGAGGCGCTGGTGCGCTGGCAGCATCCCGAGCACGGGCTGCTCGGCCCGGCCCGGTTCGTCGAGGCGGCGGAGCGCAGCGGCGCGATCGTCCGGCTGGGGCGTTGGGTCCTCACCGAGGCGTGCCGGCAGGCCGCGGCATGGTGGCGCGAGCTGGGCGCGCGGGCGCCGTACGTGAGCGTCAACGTCTCGCCGGTCCAGCTGGCGGAGCCGGGCTGGGCGGCCGAGGTCATGGCTGTGATGGATCTCACCCAGCTGCCTCCGTGGCAGCTGCAGCTCGAGATCACCGAGCAGGCCGTCGTGCGGGACGAGGCCGCGGCGAAGGCGGCGCTGTCGGCGCTGCGTGCGACCGGTGTCCGGCTCGCGCTCGACGACTTCGGCACCGGCTACTCCGGCCTGGCGTGGCTCCGGCAGCTCCCCGTGCACGCGCTGAAGATCGACGGCTCGTTCGTCGACGGCCTGCGCCACCGGCACGCCGACCCCGTGGACCGTTCGATCGTCGAAGCGTTGATCCGAATGGCGCATGCCCTCGACCTGGAGGTCACGGCCGAATGGGTGGAGACGGCGCAGCAGATGGAGTGGTTGACCGCGCTCGGCTGTGACCTGGGCCAAGGCCGGTGGCTCGGTGAGGCGGGTCCCGCGGAGTCGGTGGCCGACCTCTGGCGGCGTAACATCGAGTGAACGGGGCGCGGACCGCGTCGTGTGCCGATCGCAGGAGATGTGCGTTGAGTTCCACCCGGAACGAGCACCACACCTATCCCCCGAGCTCCTACGAGGACCGCGTGGACGACACCGAGATCGACTCCGGCCCGCGCGAGGAATGCGGCGTGTTCGGCGTCTGGGCACCCGGCGAGGACGTCGCCAAGCTGACCTACTACGGGCTCTACGCGCTGCAGCACCGCGGCCAGGAGGCCGCCGGCATCGCCGTCTCGGACGGGCGGCGCACCGTGGTCTTCAAGGACCTGGGCCTGGTGAGCCAGGTCTTCGACGAGCAGGTGCTGTCCTCGCTGCGCGGGCACCTGGCCGTCGGCCACGTCCGGTACTCCACGACCGGCTCCACCACCTGGGAGAACGCCCAGCCGACGTTCCGCACCACGGCGACCGGCAGCGGCATCGCCCTGGGGCACAACGGCAACCTGGTGAACACCGCCGAGCTGCGCGACGAGGTCATGACGCTGCGCAACGGCGCCGGGAACGGCCGCAACGGCGTGCAGGCCAGCACCGACTCGGACCTGGTCTGCGAGCTGCTCGCCGGATCCGCCGCCGACATCGGGGTCGAGGAGTCCGCGATGCGGCTGCTGCCCCGGCTGCGCGGCGCGTTCTCGCTGGCCTTCGCGGACGAGCAGACCCTCTACGCCGCGCGTGACCCGCACGGCGTCCGGCCGCTCGTGCTCGGCCGCCTGGAGCGCGGCTGGGTCATCGCCAGCGAGACGGCGGCGCTGGACATCGTCGGCGCGTCGATGGTGCGCGAGGTCGAGCCCGGCGAGCTGCTGGCGATCGACGCGGACGGCATCCGCAGCTCCCGCTTCGCCGCGCCCGAGCCCAAGGGCTGCGTCTTCGAGTACGTCTACCTCGCCCGTCCGGACACCGCGATCTCCGGGCGCTCGGTGCACGCCGCCCGCGTCGAGATCGGCCGCCTGCTGGCGCAGGAGGCGCCGGTGGAGGCGGACCTGGTGATCCCCACGCCGGAGTCGGGCACCCCCGCGGCGATCGGCTACGCGCAGGGCTCGGGCATCCCGTACGGCCAGGGCCTGGTGAAGAACGCCTACGTCGGGCGCACGTTCATCCAGCCGAGCCAGACCATCCGCCAGCTCGGCATCCGGCTGAAGCTGAACCCGCTCCGCGACGTCATCCGCGGCAAGCGCCTGATCGTCGTCGACGACTCGATCGTGCGCGGCAACACCCAGCGCGCACTGGTCCGCATGCTGCGCGAGTCCGGCGCGCTGGAGGTGCACGTGCGGATCGCCTCGCCGCCCGTGCGCTGGCCCTGCTTCTACGGCATCGACTTCGCCACCCGCGCCGAACTGGTGGCCAGCGGGCTGGACGTCGAGGGTGTCCGGCGGTCGATCGGCGCGGACACCCTGGGCTACATCTCGCTGGAGGGCCTGATCGCCGCGAGCGAGCAGCCCCGCTCGCGGCTGTGCACGGCGTGCTTCACCGGCGACTACCCGATCCCGCTGCCCGAGGAGGCGAGGCTGGGAAAGCACCTGCTGGAAGACCTCGTGCGCCCGCCGGAGCGCACGCCGGCGGTCGACACGTCGGGTGCGGCGTCCGGCGACCCGGGCCCCGTGTCGAGGGCCTCGGGCGGTCAGGCGGCAGCAGACGGTCGAGCGATGCCCCCGGAGCGCGCACGGGACGGGTTGCTCACGACCGTCTCGAGCTGGGGCGCCGCGGGCGCGCTGGATCGGCCCTGATGCACCTGCCACCCGGAACCGGGTCCGCCAGCTACGCCGCCGCGGGCGTCGACGTCGACGCGGGCGAGCGTGCCGTCGAGGCACTGCGGCCGTACGCGGAGAAGGCCGGCCGCCCGGAGGTGCTGGGCGGCATCGGCGGGTTCGCCGGCCTCTTCGCCCCGCGGCTGGGCCGCTACCGCGAGCCGGTGCTCGCCGCGTCCACGGACGGCGTCGGCACGAAAGTCGCCATCGCCCAGGCCGTCGACAAGCACGACACGATCGGGCTGGACCTCGTGGCCATGGTCGTCGACGACCTGGTCGTGTGCGGCGCCGAGCCGCTGTTCCTGCAGGACTACATCGCCGTCGGCAAGGTGGTGCCCGAGCAGATCGCCACGATCGTCTCGGGGATCGCCGAGGGCTGCCGGCAGGCCGGCTGCGCGTTGCTGGGCGGCGAGACCGCCGAGCACCCCGGTCTGATGACGCACGGCAGCTACGACCTGTCGGCCACCGGGGTCGGGATCGTCGACGCGGACGACGTCCTGCGCCCCGAACGGGTGCGCCCCGGCGACGTGCTCGTCGCGATGTCGGCGTCCGGCCTGCACTCCAACGGCTACTCGCTGGCCCGGCACGTGCTGCTCGAGATCGGGCGGATGCCGCTGCACGGTCACGTCGAGGAGTTCGGCCACACCCTCGGCGAGGAGCTGCTGACCCCGACGCGGATCTACGCCCGGGACTGCCTGGCCGTGGCCGCCGAGACGGGCGTGCGCACGTTCGCGCACATCACCGGTGGCGGGCTGGCGCGGAACCTGGAACGGGTGCTGCCGCCCGGGCTGGAGGCGGTGGTCGAGCGGGGCAGCTGGACGCCCGCGGCGGTGTTCGGCCTGATCGCCGCGCGCGGCCGGGTCGAGCGCGCGGAGATGGAGAAGACGTTCAACATGGGCGTCGGCATGGTGGCGGTGCTGCCCCCGGACGACGTCGACCGCGCGCTGGCGATGCTCACGGCCCGGCACGTGCCGTCGTGGGTGCTGGGGTCGGTGCGGCGGGCCGCCGAGGCACCCCCCGCGGCCGCCCCACCCGGCTCGCGGGTGCTACTCATGGGCGACCACCCGCGCTTCTAGCCGGGGCCCGGCCGCCATGATCCCCCGCTACGGGTGCTCATGGCGGCGTGATCGACGGTTCAGGGTGTAGTGGGTCGCCACCGCAGCCCTCGCCGTCCTCAACCGACGATCACCGTGTCGCTCGGCGCCATCAGCACCCTTAGCGGGTGATCACAGTGCGGGCCGAAGCCGGAACGGATCAGGTGTCTCCGCGGAGCATGGGCGGGTGCAGCGCCACGGCCGGGCCGCGGCGGTACAGCTGCGCGGGCCGCCCGCGCACGCCCGTCACGCGGGTGGCGGTGGGCTCCAGGAAGCCGGGCGTCGAGGTGACCTTGCGCTGGAAGTTGCGGGGGTCCAGGCGTGCGCCGCCAGACCGCCTCGTAGACCCGGCGTAGCTGCGTCACCGTGAACTCCGGCGGGCAGAACGACGCGGCCAGGGTCGTGTACTCCAGCTTCGCCTGTGCCCGCTCCACACCGTCGGCCAGGATCCTGCCGTGGTCGAAGGCGAGCAGGGCGTCCGCCGCGTCGCCGTCGACCAGCTTCGCGATCGGATGCCACGCCGTCCCCGACGCGTCCGCACCCGGCACCGGCTCCGGCGGCCGGGGCACGATCGCGATGTGGCCCACCGTCAGCACCCGGCCGCGCGGGTCGCGGTCCGGCGCCGCGTAGCTCGCGAGCTGCTCGAGGTGATGACCGCCCAGCTCGAGGCCGGTCTCCTCGTGCAGCCGGCGGGTCGCGGTGTCCAGCAGGTCTTCGTGCGGCAGCACGAAGCCGCCCGGAAGCCCCCACCGCCCGGCGAACGGCGGTGAGTCACGGCGGACCAGCAGCGCGCACAGTTCCGCGTCGCGCACCGTGAGGACCACAAGGTCGACGGCGACGGCGAAGAGGTTTCCACGCATCCTTAGTCACCTCGACGTGCGCTGAAGCCGTTCCCGACGATACATCTCCGAGAACGAGCGGAACGCCGTGTCGCAGACCCTCGGGCCGGAATGCGTGACAGAGATCACGCCTCAGTAGACCCTAGACGGGCCCGTTCAGCGCCTTGGCGTCGCGTCCTCGTCGTCGTCGATGTACGCGGCGTACGGGTCGTCGTAGTAGTCGTCGACCTCGGGCTCCTTGTCGGCAGTCCTGGTCCCGCTACCGATCTCGCGCTGCAGGGCGTCGAGATCCATAGTGGGGGAGCTGTACTTGAGCTCTCGGGCCACCTTCGTCTGCTTGGCCTTGGCCCTGCCGCGCCCCATGGCTCGTCCCCCTTACAACAGGGAAGGGGCGGCCGGATGTCTCGGCGGCCCCGTTCTTCTGGAGTGATGTCCTGGTGTCCACCGTACCTTGCTGACGGGGAGGCGTGCGACGTGGCACCGATGGTCCGCGGTGTCCACGCTCACCGCACTCCCTCGCTGCGCTCGGTCGGCGCTTCGCGCAGGCGCTGAGTCGACTGGTTCGCTCGCTGCGCTCGCTCACCGCCGGGCCCGAACTGGCAGCATCCCTCCCATGCCGGCTCCGTTCCTGTCCTACCTGCGGGTGTACGAGCCGCTGCGCGCATTCGACGGGCCGTCCGGCGCACGGGTCCGGGCCGCACTGGCCCGCGGCCCGCTGGCGCCCGAGCGCGCGGGAAGCCATGAGCGGGAGGTGTGCCTGCGGGCGCAGCTCGCCGCACGGCTGTTGCCGGGCGACGAGCGGAACGACGGCACGGGCCTGGCGCACGGGTGCGAGGTGCTGGTGCTGGGCGGCGCGTCGGGGGAGCCGCTGGTCTGCCCGCTCGACACCCGGGAGCGGGCGGCCGCGGCCGTGCTGGCGTTCCTCGAGGCCGAGGCGCCCCTGCTGCGGGCGAGCACGCTGCCGGTTCCGGAGGCCGTCGCCAGGCGGCAGGCCGAGCGGGTGATGGCGGATCTGGGCGAGGGTGCGGCGCACGTCGTGTCGGCGAGCTGGACGGTGCCGCTGCCGTGGTTCGCGCTGGTCGATCCCGAGGAGCGGCAGTTGCGCCTCGACGGGAAGCGCCGGGTGTGGTGGCGGGTGCCGATGGGACGCGCGCGGGCCCGGGCGGCGCAGGCCGAGCGGATCGTGCGCAGCGGGCTGGGCGACAGCGAGCCCGCGGACGTGCTCGCCGAGACGGGGACCTGGCTGGCCCGCTTCGACCGGGCGTCGGTGGTGGAGCTGGACTACGGCGGCGTCGCCGAGCTCGTCGACGACGAGGCGCTGCGCAACGACGACTCGGCGGACCAGGTCCGCGACGCCCTGCAGGCCCTGCGCGAGGGCGACAAGGCGGCGGCCCAGGCGAGCTACGAGCGGCTGCGCGAGTTCTGGGCGGACGTGGCGGGCAAGCAGCGCGCCTGCTGATCGCCCGCCGTCAGCGACGCAGGCCGCCCCGCAGTTGAGCGGCGCGGCCCGGCGGGGGTGTGCCGTCGTCCGGCGGCACCGAGTCGGGGTCGATGCGCGCCGGGGTGGCGCGGTGGTCCACGCCGGCGACCAGCTCCGCGTCCACCGGGACCGACCGCTTCACCAACGCCAGCGCGACCGGGCCGAGCTCGTGGTGCTGCGCCACGGAGCCGACGCGGCCGACGGCGCGCCCGTCCCGGAGCACCGGGTCGCCCGGAGCCGGCAGCTCCTCGTCGCCCGCGTCCAGGTGCAGCAGCACCATCCGGCGCGGCGGCCGGCCCAGGTTCGCCACCCGCGCGACCGTCTCCTGCCCGCGGTAGCAGCCCTTGGTGAGGTGCACGGCCGACGGGATCCAGCCGACCTCGTGCGGGATCGTGCGGTCGTCCGTGTCGAGGTGCAGCCGCGGCGCCAGTGCCTCCACCCGCAGCGCCTCGAACGCCATCGTCCCGGCCGGGCGCGCGCCGGCCGCGGTGAGCCGGGCGAGCCAGGCGTCCTTGTCGGCGCGGGGAACGAGGAGGTCCGCGGCGTCCGTGCCGGGCCACGGCATCCGGCGGACCAGCCCACCGCCCGGCAGGGCGCCGCTCGCGTAGGCGCCGTCCGTCCCCGGAGGAAGTGGCGCGCCGACCCGGTCCAGCACCGCCGGCGTGTCCGGGCCGACGACGCTCAGCACGGCCAGCTCGTCCGTGGCGTCACGCGGTTCCACCTTGGACCAGAACCGCATCTTCTCGAGGTAGTCGAGCAGCACCGGAGCGTCGCCGGGCTCCGTGTCGAGCCACACCGTGCCGCCGACGTGCGCGACGACGGCGTGGTGCAGCACCCGCCCGTTCAGGTCGAGGACCAGCGCCTCCGTGCCCGCCCCGTCCGGCAGCTCGCTGACGTGCTGGGTGAGCAGGAGGTGCAGCCAGGTCAACCGGTCGTCGCCCGATACGGCGAGCACGCCCCGGTGCGAGCGGTCGACGACCGCGGCGGTCCGGGCCATGGCCCGTTGCTCGGCCAGGAAGTCGCCCCGGTGGGCGGGCACGGCGGCATCCGGGTCGGGTGCACCGGTGTCGTCGGGGACGTCGGGCCCGGTCATCGGTCGTCCCGGTCCTGGCAGTCGCGGCAGTGCCCGGAGAGCGCGACGTGCGTGACGTCCAGCGCGAAGCCGGCCTCCGCGGCCAGCCGCTCGGTGAGACCGGACATGACGTCCGGCGGGACCTCGGTGACGGTCCCGCAGCCGTGGCAGACCAGGTGCACGTGCTCGTGCTCGTGCACCGAGTAGTTCGGCGCCCCGTGCCCGAGATGGGTGTGACGCACCAGTCCCAGCCGTTCGAGCAGGTCCAGGCTGCGGTAGACCGTGGTGATGTTCACCGCCGGGGCCTCGCGCTGCACCTGAGTGCAGACCTGCTCGGGGGTCGCGTGGCCGAGGGCGCGGACGGCGTCGAGCACCAGCTGGCGCTGCGGTGTCATCCGCAGCCCGCGTTCGTGCAGGGTGCGGCGGAGCGCCGTGGCCTGCCGGCCGGTCTGCTGGGTGCCGTCCGATCCCGCGACGGGCATCGGGGAGGTCTCCACGCCACCGATGGTAGGCGTCACCCCGGTGCGGGTGAGCGGTCGACCACGGGATGCGACCGACGGCGACGGTCACCGGGCGGATGGCCGCGAGCGGGATGCTCCGTTAGAGTGACGAAATTCGCGGGGCAGCGACGATCATGGATGCTCCGGCGACGTGCAACGGGATGAGACCTTCGGGAGGGCGACGATGACGGCTGACGGGAGCGACCGGTCCTTCGGCGCCCCACGGTTCGACGTCGTGCTCCGCGGTTACGACCGGAGGCAGGTCGACGAGCACCTCTCCCGGCTCCAGCGGCTCATGGGGCGGATGCGCAGCGACCTCGACACGGCCCGCGGAAAGCTGGGGCCGTCCCCGGTGGGCGGCCGGGGGCGGCCGACCCCGCGCCCCCGTCCCGACGGCCCGCCGCCCACGGGGGCGAACGACGTCGTGGGGACCTTCACCGACCGGATGCACGCGATCCTGCAGTCGGCGGAGGAGGAGGCCGCGGAGATCCGGAACAAGGCCCGCGCCGCCGTTCGGGCCGACGAAGAGCGCGCCGCCGGCCTGCGTGCCGCCGTCCGGGCGGAGGAGGACGCCGCCCGGCGAACGCTCGCGGACCTCGTGCGCCAGCGCGACGCCGTGCTGGCCGAGCTCACACGGGTGCGCGGCCAGCTGGAGGGCCTGCTGTCGGGCCCGACGGCGCGGATCACCATGCCGACCCAGGAGAGCGGGCCGGAGCGGCGCGAGGTGGGCGCCGGGCAGCCGCTGCCGGGTACCCCGGACCTGTTCGAGCCCGCGCCCGAGGGCGAGGCGGTCGCGGCGGAAGCGCCCGCAGGACACGCGGCGACAGCGACCGGTGCGTTCCCCGCTGCGTCCACGGAGGCACCCGACGAGCCGGACGCGGCCGATCGCGCCGCGCCGCCGGCCCCGGCCGAGCAGACCCTGCCGAGCAGACGATCTTGATGGATCCGGTGACCGACGAGCCCGCACCGGAGGCGGAGCACGTCGAGTCGACGCAGGCGGTGGCGCCGCCGGTGGGCGGGCCCGCCGCTCACGACCAGGACGCGGACGACTCGGCCGCGGGCTCCGTCGAGGCGCCGACCCAGGTCGCGCCCGCCTCACCCGCCCGCTCCGGCTGAGCGCCGTCGGGGAGGCACCGCCGGGCGAGGGATCGCCGAGGCGCTCAGCCCGCGATCCGGCTCAGGTGCGCGGACGCGAACGGGGCCATCCCGTCCGCGACGTACTCGCGCTCGTCGACGTAGGCGAGGTCGCCGCGCACCACGCCGTACAGCCGCGTCGACCGTTCCACGGACGGCGCGGTCTCCGTGCGCACCAGCGCCCAGGTCTCCATCTCCCACGACGTGAGGTTGCGGGCGCGCCCGTAGAACGGCGTCACCAACCCGGAGCTGTGCACGATCAGGACCTCGAGCGTGCCGTCGGCCTGCGGGCGCCAGAACCCGGTCTCGCGCGGGCCGGGGCCGGTCACGGCGCCGTCGTCGAGCAGCCAGGTCCGCGAGTCGTACGACACGAACGGGCCACCGTCGTGGGCGAACACGACCTGCTGGCCGAACGCGACCGGATCCTCTGCCCCGGGTTCGACCATCTCACCCGCCCCGCGCCACACGCCGATGAGCGGCAGCAGCCCGGTGCACAGGGGGTGCAGGTCGGGGCCCTCGCGCAGGTTGGCGGTGTCGTCGGGGATCGGCAGGTCGTCGAAGCGGGGCCGGTTGCGCCGGGGCGCGTCGGGCGCCGCGTTCGCCGCGGTGGGGACCGTGCTGCCGGCCTCGAAGCCGTCGTCGGTCACGGGGTGACCTCCGGCTGCTCGTGCGTCACGGGTGCGGGGGCGGGCGGTGTGGTGAAGAGCCTGCGGACCAGCCACAGCGTGTAGACGGCCGTGGCCCCGCTGACCCCGACCAGAAGCCCGGTGAACAACCAGTGCACGCGGGGGAGGGTAACCGGGGCGGTCAGCCGGATCGCGGCCCGCACCGCGGGCGCGCCGGAGCGCCCGCCCCCGAATGCACCGAAAGCGGCTTTCGGTGCATCAGATGCACCCAAAGCCACTTTCGGTACGTCGGCGACGGCGGGTTACGCGACCGCCAGCTCGGTGGTGTGCAGGCCGGGGCCGTCCGCGGTCAGCACCGTCTCGCCGTTGCCCGAGCGCGACAGCGCCCGCAGCGTCCAGGTGCCGGGCGCGGCGAAGAACCGGAAGTCACCCGACGCCGAGGCGACGACCTCGGCCGTGAACTCGCCCGTGCCGTCCAGCAGCCGGACGAACGCGCCGGCGACCGGCGACCCACTGGCCAGCACGCGGCCGGCGAGCACGGTCTCCTTGGTCAGGTCGGTGCCTGCCGGAAGGGTGACCGACTGGTCAGGAGCTCCACACATCAGCGCGACCCCGTCCCCAGCTCGATCGGCACGCCGATCAGCGAGCCGTACTCGGTCCAGCTGCCGTCGTAGTTCTTGACGTCGCTGTGGCCGAGCAGCTCGCGCAGCACCACCCAGGTGTGGCTGGAGCGCTCGCCGATGCGGCAGTACGCGATGGTCGGCTGCGAGCCGTCGAGCCCGGCCTCGCCGTAGAGCTCGCGCAGGTCGTCGTCCGACTTGAAGGTGCCGTCCTCGTTCGCGGCCTTGCTCCACGGCACGTTGATCGCCGTGGGGATGTGGCCGGGTCGCTGGCTCTGCTCCTGCGGCAGGTGCGCGGGCGCGAGGATCTTGCCCGAGAACTCGTCGGGCGACCGGACGTCGACGAGGTTCTTGGCACCGATGGAGTCGACGACCTCGTCCCGGAAGGCGCGGATCGACAGATCGGCGTCCTTGGCGGTGTACGAGGTGCTCGGGCGCGAGACCTCGTCCGTGGTCAGGGTGCGCCCGTCGAGCTCCCACTTCTTGCGGCCGCCGTCGAGCAGCTTGACGCCCCCGTGGCCGTAGAGCTTGAACTCCCAGTACGCGTAGGCCGCGAACCAGTTGTTGTTGCCGCCGTAGAGCACGACGAGGTCGTCGTCGGCGATGCCCTTGGTCGACAGCAGCTGCTCGAACTGCTCCTTGCTCACGATGTCGCGGCGGACCGGGTCCTGCATCTCGGTGGTCCAGTTGATCTTGACGGCGCCGGGGAGATGGCCCCCGTCGTAGGCGGTGGTGTCTTCGTCGACCTCGACGAAGACGATCCCGTCGGTGCCCAGGTTCTTCTCCGCCCAGTCGGCGGTGACCAGGACGTCCTGGCGGCTCATGAGGTAGCTCCCTGCGTGGTGTGGTGCGGGTGGGTGGAACGGCGGGCATGTCCGGGCGGCGACGCGCGACGGAGACACGGCGGTGTCACGGAGCGGTGGGCCGATTCGCGCGGCCCGAGATGTGCGAGGCCCGGACTCAGCAGGCCCGACAGAGGCAGCTGCCGACGCGGCACAGGTCGACGGCGCGTCGTCGGGTCAGCGGCCAGAACACGGCCCCGAGGGTAACCGAGTGGACCGGCCCGCGGGAGACTTGATCCGCCGCGGATCCGGTGACAGCCTCGTGCGGGCGGGTTCTGGCGGACGTCAGCCCGTCGGGGCGCCCGGGCCCGAGCACGAGGCGCCCGGTGAGCCCGCTGATCTCCAGCCCGCCGCTGGTGGCGCGCAGCGTCGTGGGCGTGACCTGCAGCGGCAGCCCGCCCGGGTCGAGGGTCAGCGTGAAGACCCGGCTCAGGGTCCGCTGCACGGCCACCGGCAGCGGGGCGGCGTCGGTGTCGCCGAGACGGACGTCGCGCGGTGTGATCTGGGCCCGGCCGTCGGCGAGCTGCATCTCGGAGATGATCGACACCTGCTGCTCCTGGCCCAGGATGTCCACGGTGCCGCTGAACCGGACCGCCGTGGCGGGGTCGAGCGTCAGCAACGCCGGATCCGCGCCGTCGTCGACCGCGCGCTGCAGCCCGTCGGCGTCGATCCCGTCGATGTAGAGCTTGTCGACCGGCACGTTGCCCGCCTCGCGGA
The DNA here is from genome assembly GCA_963780835.1 of uncultured Actinomycetota bacterium. Classification (GTDB taxonomy): domain Bacteria; phylum Actinomycetota; class Actinomycetes; order Mycobacteriales; family Pseudonocardiaceae; genus Pseudonocardia. Next base: position 138,651 of record CAWADQ010000028.1, read on the forward strand.
TGAGTCGCTCGACGTCCGGGGCGCCGATCCGCGCGGTGCCTTCGACCTCGCGGACCGTCACGGTGCGTGGCCCGTCGCCGAGCATCTCCGACAGCGGCGCCCTGACGTCGCGCAGCTGGCTGCGGACCTGCACGTCGCGCAGCGGTCCGACGGCGATGTGGTCCGCCGTGACGTCCACGCTGCGGTAGCGGCCGGAGATCGCCTGGATGAGGAACGGGAAGTTGTTGACGCGCACCGACGGGTCGTCGGCCAGGCCCAGCTGGGTGCGCATCTGCCGGGCGACCACGCCCTCGGTGAGGGCGGCGGCCCCGTAGTCGATGCCGACCGCGGCCGCGGCGAGCACGACCAGCGTGGCGACGGTGCGCTTCACCCGCAGGGCGGTGCGGGAGCCCGCGCGCGGACGGGGCGCGACGGACCTGTCGGACATGGGACGAGCCTACGGCACGCCCTGTGACCGCCGCCGCGGCACGGCTCTGCGACCGAACTGTTACGTGCACACGTTGGATCACCCGAGTGAGCTGCGCCGCGCAGGTCCTGCATTTGGCGCGTCCGCTGGTTATTCTGCTGAAACGCGTCAGGTGGTTTAGGCCACGTGACGCCGATGTGAACGGTGCGTCGACGTCGCCCGCCGTCCAATCGGTCGACCGGGGTGGCCCGTCCAGCCCGGCCCGCATGGAAGAGGAGGCACGACGTGGAGCTGCTGTTGCTCACGGCCGACCCGGATCCAGGTTCGGTCCTGCCGGCACTGACACTGCTTCCGCACGGTGTGCGCACCGCGGCCCCGGAGGTCGCCGCGCTGCTCGACGCCGGCCCGCACGACGCCGTTCTCGTCGACGCGAGGACGGACCTGGTGGCCGCCCGCAGCCTGTGTCGGCTGCTGGGCAGCACCGGAACCGACATCCCGGTCATCGCGGTGCTCACCGAGGGTGGTCTGGTGGCCGTGTCGGGCGAGTGGGTGGTGGACGAGATCCTGCTCCCGACCGCAGGCCCGGCCGAGGTGGACGCGCGGCTGCGGCTGCTGCGCGCCCGGCCCGGTGGCGACGCCGCGAGCGCGGGCGGTGCGCTCGTGCTCGGCGAGCTGGTGATCGACGAGGCCACGTACGCGGCCCGGCTGCGCGGCCGCCTGCTCGAGCTGACCTACAAGGAGTTCGAGCTGCTCAAGTACCTCGCCCAGCACGCGGGCCGGGTGTTCACCCGTGCGCAACTGCTGCAGGAGGTCTGGGGCTACGACTTCTTCGGTGGCACGCGCACCGTCGACGTCCACGTGCGGCGGCTGCGGGCGAAGCTCGGCGCCGAGCACGAGCAGATGATCGGCACCGTGCGTAACGTCGGCTACAAGTTCGTCCGCCCGACCCGCGCGGGTCTCGGGGTCCCGACCGGTGCGCTGCCGGAGGAGACCGAGGAGACCGACGACGACGACCGCCTCGCCGTGCGCCGCAACGGCCGCCCGGTGCACGCCCGGCTCGCCTGACCTACGCCTTCGGGTAGGTGAGGCTCGACACGCGTGATCGCCGTCCGCGGGTGCGTGTTGTTGATCGAACCGCCACCGACGCCCGTGCGCTCGGCGATCACCGGTCCGGGGCGGTGCCGCGGGTAGGGTCGGCCGGGTGCCGATCACCTCGCCCGAGCTGACCTGGGAGACCGCGGCCACGCCGGCCCTCGTCGCGGAGGTCGAGGCACTGGCCGCGGCGGCGGCCGCCGACGACGGCACCGCGCCGCTGTCCGAGCAGGTGCTGCGGCAGCTCCGGCATCCGCGGCACTCCGCCGCCGAGCACCTGCTCGCCCGTAGCTCCGCCGATGCCCCTCCGGCCGACGGCGGCGGCTCGTCGGACGTGCGGGCCGGCGCGCTCGTCGGGTACGCCCAGCTCGACCCCACCGCGACCGCCCCGGACGGCGCGCCCGACCCCGTCGCCGAGCTGGTCGTGCACCCCGCCCACCGGCGCCGCGGGATCGGTTCCGCCCTGCTCGCCGCGCTGCTCGACCGGACTCCCGCAGTGCGGGTGTGGGCGCACGGTGCGCTGCCCGCCGCGGCCGCCCTCGCGGCGCGCGCGGGCCTCACGGCGCAGCGCGAGCTGTGGAGGATGCGCCGCGACCTCGACGTCCCGCTGCCCGACCTGCAGGTGCCCGACGGCGTCCGGATCCGGTCGTTCGCGGTGGGCGCGGACGAGGCCGAGCTGCTGCGGGTCAACAACGCCGCGTTCGCGTGGCACCCCGAGCAGGGTGGCTGGACGCTCGACGACGTCGCCGAGCGCGAGGCCGAGCCGTGGTTCGACCCGGACGGCGTGCTGCTGGCCGTCGACGTCACCGCGCCGCAGCACGTGCTGGGTTTCCACTGGACGAAGGTGCACGCCGCGGGCACCGGCGAGGCGGACGCCGGCGCCCCGGTCGGCGAGGTCTACGTGCTCGGCGTCGATCCGGCCGCCCAGGGCCGCCGGCTCGGCCCGGCGCTGACCCTCGCCGGGCTCGCGCACCTGCGTGACCTCGGGCTGGGTGCCGTCGTGCTCTACGTCGAGGCCGACAACGCCGCCGCCGTCCGGCTCTACCGCGACCTCGGCTTCGAGCGCTTCAGCGCGGACGTGTCGTACCGGCGCTGACCCGTCACCCGGCGTCGCCGCTGATCACCAGGGGTGCGTGCCCTCTCTCACCCCGCGGCCCTGTTCATCCTCCGTTCACCTCGACGGGGATCGGCGTCCACCGGGTACGCCTACCTTCCGGATCAAGCGGTCTTCTCCCGGCACCGCGCGACAGCGAAGTCCGGTGTTCACGGAGGAATCTTCAGCGTGAAGAACCAGCGGCACGTCGCCCGTGCCCGAGTCGCCGCGGCGGGCGTCGTCGCCGGCGTGCTCCTCGCGGGCTGCGGTGCGGCCAACGAGTCCGCTCCTGCCGGCGGCGCCGCCCCGAGCGCGGGCGGCACCGCCCTGAGCGGCACGATCTCCGGTGCGGGCTCGAGCGCGCAGCAGGCCGCCATGCAGGCCTGGATCGCCGGCTTCACCGGCGCGAACCCCGACGCGACCGTCAACTACGACCCCGCCGGCTCCGGCGCGGGCCGCACCCAGTTCATCTCCGGTGGCGTCGCGTTCGCCGGCAGCGACGCCTACCTCAAGGCGGACGAGCTGACCAAGGCGCAGGACCGCTGCAAGAGCGACGTCGTCGAGGTCCCGGCCTACATCTCGCCGATCGCCGTGGTCTACAACCTCCAGGGCGTCACGGACCTGCAGCTCTCGCCGGCGACCGTCGCCGGCATCTTCGACGGCAAGATCACCAACTGGAACGCCCCGGAGATCGCCGCGGACAACCCCGGCAAGACGCTGCCCGACCAGGCGGTCACCCCGGTGCACCGTTCGGACGACTCGGGCACCACCCAGAACTTCACCGACTACCTGAGCAAGGCCTCGGGCGGCGCCTGGACCTACCCGGCGGCCGGCACCTGGCCGATCCAGGGCGGCGAGGCCGCGCAGGGCACGTCCGGCGTGATCGGCGCGGTTCAGAAGGGGAACGGCACGATCGGCTACGCGGACGAGAGCCAGGCCGGCAGCCTCGGCAAGGCGCTGATCAAGGTCGGCGACGCCTACACCGGCCCGACCCCGGAGGCCGCCGCGAACGTCCTGGACGAGTCGAAGCGCGTCGAGGGCCGCGGCAACAGCAGCTTCGCCTTCGACGTCGCCCGCGACACGACGGCGGCGGGGACCTACCCGATCGTCCTGGTGTCGTACCAGATCGCGTGCTCGAAGTACTCCGACGCGGCCCAGGCGAACCTGGTGAAGGGCTTCCTCACCTACACCACCAGTGCCGAGGGTCAGCAGGCGGCGGCGAAGGCGGCCGGCTCCGCACCGCTGCCCGACGAGCTGCGCACGCAGATCACCCCGGCCGTCAGCGGCATCAGCGCGGGCGCCTGAGCACGTCCACCGTCGGGAGTCCGGGCGGCCTCTAGCTCTGCGGCCGGTCCGGGCTCCCGACCTTCTTCCGAGGAAAGCCCATGAGCCCGAACACGACCGAAACCGAGGCGGAGGCGCCTGCCCGGCCCGTTCAGCAGGTGGGTGACCGCGTCTTCGCCAACGTGGCCGTAGGAGCCGGTGTCCTCATCCTCGTCGTTCTGGCGGGGGTGGCGGTCTTCCTGATCGCGGAGGCGGCGCCGGCGGTCGTCGCGCCCGCGTCGGCAGCTGCCCGGGGGCCACAGCCTGTTCGCCTACATCGCCCCGCTCATCTTCGGGACCGTCCTGTCGGCGGTCATCGCGCTGATCGTGGCCACTCCGCTGGCCGTGGCCGTGGCGCTGTTCATCAGCCACTTCGCGCCGCGCCGGCTGGCCCAGACGCTGGGCTACCTGGTCGATCTGCTCGCCGCGGTGCCCAGCCTCATCTACGGGTTGTGGGGGGCGGCGGTGCTCGGGCCGGCCTCGGTCGGTCTCGCCACGTGGCTCAACGAGTGGTTCGGCTGGCTGCCGTTCTTCGCCGGTCCCGTCTCCGCTACCGGGCGCACCATGCTGACGGCCGGCCTGGTGCTGGCGGTGATGATCCTGCCGATCATCACCGCGGTGTCGCGGGAGGTGTTCCTGCAGACCCCGAAGCTGCACGAGGAGGCGGCGCTCGCGCTGGGTGCGACCCGCTGGGAGATGATCAGGATGGCCGTGCTGCCGTTCGGCCGCTCCGGCGTCATCAGCGGCGCGATGCTCGGCCTGGGCCGCGCGCTGGGCGAGACGATGGCGGTCGCGATCGTGCTGTCGGTGTCCGGTGTGGTCACGTTGAACCTGATCAGTTCGACCAACCCGTCGACGATCGCGGCGAACATCGCCCTGCAGTTCCCGGAGTCGTCCGGGCTGTCGGTGAACGTGCTGATCGCCTCGGGCCTCGTGCTGTTCCTGATCACGCTGCTGGTCAACGCGATCGCCCGCTACATCATCAACCGTCGCCGCGAGTTCTCGGGAGCCAACTGATGAGTACGGGGACCGAGCCCGAGACACCACAGCAGCAGAGGGTGGCGAAGGAACGCGAGCTCGAGGCGTCGCTGCCGTCCGTTGCGACGCAGGTGCGGGAGCTCCCGTCGTGGGCACCCTGGGCCATCCTCGGCGCTACGGTCGTCGTGGTCGGGGGCGGGCTGCTCCTGTCCGGCCGCGGCGTCGGCCTTGCAGTCGCCGCGACCGTCGTCGTGTACGCCCTGGCCGTGTACCTGACCTCGCGAGTGGTCGAGGGTCCTCGCAAGGGGACGGACCGGTTGGTGACCGTGGTGGTCACCACCGCGTTCCTGATCGCGATGATCCCGCTGGTGTCGGTGATCGTGACGGTGCTGGCCAACGGCATCGCCCGGTTCGACGTCGCGTTCTTCACCAACTCGATGCGCGGGGTCGTCGGGGAGGGCGGCGGTGGCTACCACGCCATCGTCGGCACGTTGATCATCACCGCGCTGGCGGCGCTGATGTCGGTTCCGGTCGGTCTGCTGACCGCGATCTACCTGGTGGAGTACGGCCGGGGGAGGCTGGCCCGGGCGATCACGTTCTTCGTCGATGTCATGACCGGCATCCCGTCCATCGTGGCCGGCCTGTTCGCATTCGCGCTCTTCGCGCTGTTCTTCGGCCCGAGCATCCGGATGGGCTTCATGGGCTCGGTCGCGCTGTCGGTGCTCATGATCCCGGTCGTGGTGCGCTCCACCGAGGAGATGCTCAAGATCGTCCCGAACGAGCTGCGCGAGGCAGCGTACGCGCTTGGCGTGCCGAAGTGGCGAACGATCGTCAAGGTCGTCCTCCCCACCTCGATCGCCGGTATCACGTCGGGGGTGACGCTGGCGGTCGCCCGGGTGATCGGTGAGACTGCCCCGCTGCTGATCGCGGTGGGCATCACCACGGGGGTCAACTTCAACCCGTTCGACGGGCGGATGGCGACGCTGCCCGTGTTCTCCTACTACTCCTACGTCGCCCCCGGAGTACCGCGCGAGCCGTTCATCGACCGCGCGTGGACCGGGGCCCTCGTGCTGATCATCTTCGTGATGGTGCTCAACCTCGCGGCCCGGCTGATCGCCCGCCTGTTCGCCCCCAAGACGTCCGGCCGCTGAGCGGCCGGAGAGGATTCTCATGAGTAAGAGCATCGAGGTCGAGAACCTCAACATCTACTACGGCTCCTTCCTCGCCGTGGAAGACGTCAGCATGTCCATCCGCCCGCAGACGGTCACGGCCCTCATCGGGCCGTCGGGGTGTGGCAAGTCGACGTTCCTGCGCGCGATCAACCGCATGCACGAGGTCATCCCGGGCGCGCGGGTCGAGGGCCGGCTGGCGCTCGACGGGCGTGATCTCTACGGCCCGGGCGTGGACCCGGTCGGCGTTCGGCGCCAGGTCGGCATGGTGTTCCAGCGGCCGAACCCGTTCCCCACGATGTCGATCTACGAGAACGTGGTCGCGGGGATGAAGCTCAACAACAAGAGGGCCAAGAAGTCCGTGCTGGACGAGCTGGTCGAGATGTCGCTGCGCGGGGCGAACCTGTGGAGGGAGGTCAAGGACCGGCTCGACAAGCCCGGTTCCGGCCTCTCCGGCGGGCAGCAGCAGCGCCTGTGCATCGCGCGGGCGATCGCCGTGCAGCCCGACGTGCTGCTGATGGACGAGCCGTGCTCCGCCCTCGACCCGATCTCCACGCTCGCGATCGAAGACCTGATCAACGAGCTGAAGACCGAGTACACGATCGTCATCGTCACTCACAACATGCAGCAGGCCGCGCGGGTGAGCGACTACACCGGGTTCTTCAACATCGAGGGCACGGGAAAGCCCGGCCGGCTCGTCGAGATGGACGAGACGCGGACGATCTTCTCGCACCCGACGGAGAAGGCGACCGAGGACTACGTGTCGGGCCGGTTCGGCTGAGTGCTCACGGGTCGGGACACCTCTGGTCGCGCGCTACCGGCGACTGCGCGCGGAGCAGGGCGTCGGCTGGGGCGAGGAGGCGTCCCGGACATGTTCCGGTGGGCGCGCTTCGCCCGCCTCGAGCCGGCCTTCGGCGCGTTCAGCGCATCCGGCGGTGGCGGCCAGCCGCCGCAGCCCGCAAACGGCGGGCTCTGGCTCGCCGCGGCCGCGTACGGAGACACCGACCCGCACACCGTCGGGCCCCGGTGTTCGCCCACACGACGCCGGTGTACGTCGACGGGCGGCGGGTCGGGCGGGCGGCGTCGGCGCGGTGGTGCCTGCGGCTGCTCGATGGTGTCGAGGAGCTGGCCGCGAGCAGGGCCGGTTCGCCCCCGGACACCGAGAGCGGCAGCTCGGCGACCTGGTCGCGGTACTCGGACCGGGCCCGCGCGTCCTACCGCAGCGTCTCCTGACCGGAGCCGGGTGCGGCGCGCCTAGGCTCGACCCGTGACGAGGGTGACGCTGCGGACCGTGGCCCGGCGGGTCGGGGTCAGCCCGATGACCGTCTCCAACGCGTTCTCCCGTCCGGACCAGCTCTCGGCCGCGCTGCGCGAGAAGATCCTCGCCGCCGCCGCCGAGCTGGGCTATGCGGGCCCCGATCCGGCGGCCCGCACGCTCGCCCGCGGATCGACGGGGACCGTGGGCATCCTGTTCCACGGCACGCCCCGCCACGCCCTGTCCGACGACCTCGTCGCCCTCTTCCTCGCGGCCGTCGCCGAGGAGCTGGGCAGCGACGGGCTCGCCCTGACCCTGCTGCCCAACCTCGGCACGCGGGACGTGGAGCCGGTGCGCGACGTCGCGATGGACGGCGCGATCATCTACTCCTGCAGCCCGGTCGACGAGCACGTCGAGTGGCTGCGCCGCAGGCATCTCCCGCTCGTGCTCGTCGACCAGCCGCCCGACGACTGCTTCCCGAGCGTCAACGTCGCCGACCGCGCGGGCGCCTGCGCGGCGGCCACGCATCTCGTCGAGTTCGGGCACCGCCGGATCGCGCTGCTCGCGGCCGCTCCCGAGAGGGTGCTGAGACACCGGGACCCGCGCCACGGCGCGTACGGCGGTGTCTCAGGATCCGCTGTGGCCGTGGCGAACCCGGACGACCGGTACGTCCCGCGCGAGCGCCTGCGCGGCTGGCGCGACGCGCTCGGCCCGGCCGGCATCACGCCGGTGTCGCGGTACGTCGAGAGGTCGGGCGGAGAGGCGGCCTACGCAGCCGCCCGTGATCTGCTCGCCGCACCGGACCGGCCGACGGCGGTGCTCGCCTTCTCCGACACCCTCGCCGCGGACGTCCTGCGCGCCGCCGCCGACCTCCGCCTGCGGGTCCCCGCGGACGTGTCGGTCATCGGCTTCGACGACTCCCCGCTTGCGCGACGCCTCACCCCGGCGCTGACCACGGTGCGCCAGGACGCGGTCGCGAAGGGGAGCACGGCGGCGGCGGAGCTGGTGGCGGCGATTCGCGCCCGGCGCGTGGGCGACGCGGCACCAGCCCGGCACCACATGCTGGCGACCGAGCTGGTGCTGCGGGACACGACGGCGCCGCCGGCCGATGCCGTCGGCGGAACGAACGGCACGTTCGTCGGATAGGCCCCGATCAGTGCCGTTCGTCGGATCAGCGCCGCACGCGCCCCCGGAATGAGGCGCCGACGCCCGCGAGGTGCAGGGCGACGGCCACGAGGCCGGCCAGCTCGAAGAACGTGACGTCGAGCGGGCCGAGTGACAGCCCGGACAGGTGCAGCAGCAGTGCGATCACGAACAGCACTGCGGCGATGATGGCGGTGATGATGGCCTCCTCGAATCGGTGGTGACGGAGAGTTCCCGCTCCAGGTCTCGCCGATGCGTCGGAACGGCAACGCGATGGCGACCGTGCCCCCGACCGGGTCACCCGCGACCGCGCGTGACTGGTCCGGTCGGTGCGCCGCGACGAACCGGCCTCTCGAACGCGTTCCCGTCTTCACTCGTCCGTGACCTAGGCCGATCGTTGGATGAGCCAGTAGTCCGAACGAGCGAATTGGCTCAGTGCAACGGGGGTAGACCGGTTCGTGGACGAGGAGCAGCAGTCCACCGCCGTCGCGGTGTGCGACGGTGCCACGGGGGACGGCGCGGAGCAGTCGGGGGACGCCGCGCCGTCCACCGGTGAGGCAGACCCGCCGGCGGCCGGGTCGGCAACGGCCGACCCGGCCGACATCGACGCCGATGACGCCGCGACCAGCGATGACGCGCCCGGCGACGCCGAAGAGGCGGTACCCGACGAGACTCCCGGCGGAAGCGCCGACGTCGAGGACGACGGCCCCGCTGTCGTCGACGCCGGTGCCGACGAGGCGACGGACGAGCCCGACGCCGCCGATGCCGCGGCCGTGCTCGTCGGAGCGGATCTGGTCGGCGCCGCCCCGCGGCGCCTCGGCCCGTACCTGCGACGAGGCGTCATCGCTCTCGTCGCGGTCGGAGTGGTCGCCCTCGCCGTGAGCGCCTTCGCCTGGATCGTCCCGTCGCTCGACGGCGCGAACCGGCGGTTCATCGAAGAGGCGCAGTCGCACGGGCACCCCATCGCCCCGGGTGAGCAGCAGATGCTGGTGCTCTCGGCCGCCCGCAAGATCTGTGACCGCAAGGTCACCCACGAGACGATCCGGGAGCGCCGGTCCACGGCGCTCACCAGCGCGGAACTCGCCGCCGTCGGTGCCGTCTTCGGCCCGCGGACCCGCGACTTCACCGCACTCGCCCTCGACACCTACTGCTCCAGGTAGGCAGCGCCCAACGCGGACAACCCTCGATGGTTACGCCGTTCGGCCGTGTGCACCCGGATGAGTGGTGCTCCGAAGGTCGGTACCGGGGTAGATCAGAACTCGGGACGGCTGAAGGAGCGGTGTCACCTGCTCCCGTACCGCACCGGGGGGAGCGATGGGCGCACGCAGGAAACGAGGACGGCACCGGGCGAGACCACCGTGGGGACCGCGGCTGCGGCGGGCGGCCGTCGTGTTCGTCGCCTCCGTCGGTGCGGTGCTCGGGGTGTCCGCCGCGGGTGTCGCGGCACCACCGCGGGCCGCGGTGGACCAGCACTTCCTCGCTGAGATCCGCGGGCACGGCCACGCCGTCGCCGCGGGATGGGACGAGGGGCTGGTGGTGTCGGCGGCGCGCAAGATCTGCCAACGACGGGACAGCCGGACCTACATGGAGCGCCGCGCGGCGACACTCACCAGCGCCGAGCTCGCCGCGGTGAAGCGCTCCTTCGGCGACGACACGCAGGGCTTCATCGCGGTCGCGACCGACACGTTCTGTTCCTGACCGATGAGTTCCGAGCGGTGCCGCCGTCCTTCTTCTCGACGGTTGACGTGACGGAAGGGACGGACCGATGCCGAAGCAGATTCCCTGCCTGTGGTTCGACGGCCAGGCCGAGCAAGCGGCGCAGCACTACATCGCGATCTTCCCGAACTCCGGGATCGACCGGATCACCCGGTACGGACCCGACACGCCCGGCGAGGAAGGGGCGGTCATGACCGTGGAGTTCCGCCTAGACGGGCAGCCCTACGTGGGCCTGAACGGCGGCCCGCAGTTCACGTTCAGCGAGGCGATCTCCTTCCAGATCATGTGTGGCGATCAGGAGGAGGTCGACCGCTACTGGTCCCGGCTGTCCGACGGCGGCGAGGAGGGGCCGTGCGGGTGGCTCAAGGACCGGTTCGGCGTCTCGTGGCAGGTCGTCCCGACCCGGCTGTACGAGCTGCTGAGCGATCCGGACACGGCCCGGGCCCAGCGGGCGATGCAGGCGATGCTGCAGCAGCACAAGATCGTCATTGCGGAGCTGGAGCGGGCGGCGGACGCCGTTCCGGCCTGACCGTGGCCCGGGCCGTCCCCACCGACGCAGTGTCCGTGTCCGCGGGTGGCGTTCGCCCCGGACGGGCACACCCTGGCCACCGCCAGCGCTGAGCAGACGGTGCTGCTGTGGGACCTCAGCGGCCTCAACGCTCGCCGAGCAGACCCTATGGAGCGGGCCTGCTCCCTGAGCGGTGGCGGCCTCGATGCCGACGAGTGGGGCCGCTCCGTCCCCGGCCTGGCCTACGTGGACTCCTGCTCACAGTGAGGCCGACAGCCGACGCTGCGCACCTTCCCCACCTCGTTCTGGCTTCCGATAATGTTCGCCCCGCCCAAGTCGTGCAGCTGGGCCACCCGCCGGTCGGCCCGCTCGCGCAGCTCGGAGAGGTTCCCGAACTGGATCGACTGGGTTGGGCACGCCGGTGCGCAGGCCGGGTCCATGCCGTCGCGCAGCCGGTCCTAGCAGAGCGTGCACGTCTGGGCCCGCCCGTCACCGCACGGCCCTTACCAGCGCAAGCGCGTCGTCTCCGGCCAGTGCCGCAGACCAGAGCTGGTCCCAGACGGACTCGTACAGCTTCACCGCCGCCGGCTCCGACACCACCTGGCCGCCGTGGACAAGCTCCGTGGTCACGTACGGTTCCGCCCCGTCTGCCGGCTGCCGCCACACGAACGCGTGCCAACCCGGCGTCCCGACCCGGTCGTCCGGTAGGACCCGCAGCTCCACGGCGGCCAGCGTGCTCAGCGACACGAGCCGGTCCAGCTGTACCGGCATCACCCCGGGGCCCGGCGACCAGCGCAAGGCGTGCTCCGCGATCAGGAACTGGAACTGGCGGCCCTCCTCGTACAGCACCCGCTGCCGCTCCATCCGGGCAGCCAGCGCCGCCGCATGGTCAAGATGGCTGGCCGGGTCGGTCTGAGCGATCACCAGACGCGCATACTCGGCGGTCTGCAGCAGCCCCGGCATCATCTGCGAGTAGGCGCGTATCAGTCGAGCGCCCACGTCGCGGTCAGCGGCACGTCGCTGCAGGTGCCGCTCTTCTCCGGCCATCTCCGGCCACGGACGCGTCTCTTTGTGCGCAGCCTCAAGCAGCGCCACCACGCGGTTCCGTTGCTCGTGGGTGGCATCGGTGGCGTCAAGCCACATGGTGACGTCGGCGAGCCGGGGCAGCGTCTCGGCTCGCTCGATCCGCCACACCCGCGCCTGGGGCAGGCGGTGATCCTTGTCGGGCCCGATCTCCCGCTGCGTGAGTTTCCGCAGCGTCCGGAGCGCGCGAAGTTCCGCCGCGAGCTGCTGGCGCACCCGCGACGGCTCAGCCACAGCCGCGGCCATCACCCGCCAGGAACTCGTTCAGCGGCACGGTGAGTTGTTCGACTGCGGAGACGCGTGCCACGTATGCGGCGACGTCACCAGGGTCGTCGACCACCTCGAACCCGAGCCATCGCCCGTCCGTGTCGTAGGACATCACCGCGGCGAACGCGTCTGGTCTGTCGGCGTCGAACACCCACACGTCCGCCTCCACGTCGCCGACCGTCGCACGGCGCGCAACCCGGATCTGCTCGCCCGCAGCCTGGGACTCCACGTAGCTGTCGAGCTGGTAGCGCTGGTACTCGGTGAGCGGATCGTCAAGTACCCGAACCCGCCGCCACGACTTCCCGTCGATGACGGTGGACACGGCGATTCGCGCTAGCCACGGACTGGTTCGCACGCTGCGTTCCGGTCGTGGCCGACCGGCTTTCCACGCGCGGATCCGGTCGGCCTCAGCGCCGCCCACCGCATAGGCCGGCCGTGCCTCCAGCCGAACCGCGGAGCTGTGGAACCGGTCGAACAGGCCGTCGAAGTCGCTGCTGGTCACCGCGGAAGACGCGAGACGAGCGTCGCCCACTGGTCGGCCGGGATGCGAACCACACCCTCGCCCATCGGCACGGCTACAGGCGGTCGGTCGGTCGTGTCGTAGCCCTGCACAAGCATGTCTCCGGTCTCGTCGTCGACATAGAACGTCCCGCACGGGCCGTCCTCGCAGCTGCTCGCGAGCAGTCGGTAGGTCATCGGATCTCTTCTGCCTTGATTCGCCTTGACGAGGATTGTCGGCCTCATGCTTCGCCACGTCAAGCCGGGCGAGTTGAATTTTGCGACCTGGCGAGTCATACTGAATCAAACGTTGGTTCAGATTAAATCGGCTCTGACTCGACAGGCGAGGGGAACCGTCCACCATGAGCATCACGCCCGCTACGCCGGCGCTGGCCGCTGCCCCTTCGATGATCAGGAGGGGAGTGCACGGTGACGAACTCGATGACGCCGGACGTCGGGCACGCCCGGTTCGTGTCGGCGCTGGCGGACGCGCCGGGGGCGGCGTCGACATTGCAGCGGGAGCACACTCGGACGCCGGAGGGGCGATGCCGGGTGTGTACCGCCGGTCCTCAGGCCGGGCACGTCCTGCACCCCTGCAGGCTGCACACGCTGGCGACGGCGGCGCTGGTCGAGATCGCCCGTCGTCGGGCCGAGGGGTGAGCTTCGCGGTCGGTCTGTCCGACCTCGCACCGGGTCGTCGAACAACTGATCGTGGCGATCGCGCCGCTGCGCGACGCCATCGCCACACCGACGTAGACGGGGCTGCGATGGGCGAGCTGCTCCTGCAGACGGCTTGCGGCGTACCGGCGGTCGGGGTGATCCTCGTCCTCAGCTGGTGTTCGGCGAAGCGCACCGAACAGATGGCCGAGTTGATCGAGGCCTTCGATCGGTACACGGACCCCGGCGCGCCAGGGGGCACCCGTGGATCACCGTCGCGCCCCGCTGCAGGGTTGATCTATAGGACACGCTCCAGGCGTTCGCGCTGGGGGACCACGACGTACTTCGGGTCCTTGGTCGACTCGACGCCCGCGTCGAAGACGCGGAAGCGCTGCAGCGCGCTGCCCGCGAGCAGGGCCAGCCCCGACGCGGCGGCGCCCGTGCGGCTGCGGCCGGCGAGGAACACCGTGCCGAGCAGCCCGGCGACGTTCAGCACCTCGGCCGCCCGGCCCAGCCGAGCGGCCTGGCCGTGCTCGTAGGCCTCGCGGACCAGCCCCATCCGGTGCTCCATCACCCGCGAGGCGACCAGCTCCTGCACCGTGCCGACGGCGGCGAACACGCGGGCCGGGCCGTTCTCCTCGAGCGGCGCGGCGAGCATCCCGTACCCGCCACCGCTCGCCGCGGCCGATCCGGTGAAGACGAACGGCAGCTCGTCGCGGACCTCGTTCCAGGCCGGCACCGCGGTGTGCGACAGCAGCACCGCGGTGTACGACGCGACGGCGGGCGCGGTCACCGCGGCCGAGAGCCCGAGCGGCCGGGCCAACCGGTCCAGCAGGCGGGCCGGCCACGTGCGCCGCCACCGCTGTGGCACCAGCTCGTTCATCGCGGCGGCCCCGACCCCGGGCCCGAACGCGGTGAGGACCCACGTGCCGACGCTCATCGGCGAGGTCGGCTTGAACACCCGCAGCATGTGGTGGAACCGGTCGGGGCGGCCGAGGTCGGCGATCAGGAACCACATGCTCGCGACCAGCGCGCCGAGCGATCCGAGCCAGCTCGCGCGGCGCAGCGCCGGGCGCCCCGTGAGGTCCGCACCCGCCGCGAGCACCGCGGTGCCGGCGGCCAGGCCGCCGGTGAACAGGTACGCCGGGATCTCGTGCTTCCACACCGGCGGCTTGAGCACGGGGCGGCCGTAGTACGAGCGGAACTCCGCCTCGGGCACCACGGTCGGCTCGCCGCCGCGCCCGTTGCGGCGGCCGTTCCGCCGCCGGAGCTGCTCGCCGGCCCGCTCGGCGGGCGGCCGCCCGCCCTGGATGCCCTGGAACAGCTGGGCGTGCTGCGCCTGGGACTCGGCGTCGCCACGCTCCCGGCCGTTCGTGCTGGTCATCGCCCTCCTCCGCTCGGCCCGCCGTCGCGCGGGGCCGGCCCGGTCATCGCCGCCCCCCGACCGCCGAGGAGACGAACGCCCCGATCCCGGCCAGGGCGAACGCGCCGGCCGCGGCCGCGGCCCGGCGCCACATGGACTTCGCGTCGCGGGTCGGCACGTGCGGGTCGGGCGGCAGCCCGTACACCTCGGGCTCGTCCAGCAGCAGGAAGAACGCGCCGTCCCCGCCGACGCCGTCGTCCGGGTCATGCCCGTAGAGCCGGGCCTCGGTGACGCCGAGGTCGTGCAGCTGGGCGAGCCGCTGCGTCGGCCCGCTCGCGCAGCTCGTCCAGCTTCCCGAACTGGATGGAGTCGGTCGGGCACGCCTGCGCGCAGGCCGGCTCCATGCCGTCGTGCAGCCGGTCGTAGCAGAGCGTGCACTTCTGGGCCCGCCCGTCGCCGGGCCTGCGGTCGATGACCCCGTACGGGCAGCCGGAGACGCAGTAGCCGCAGCCGTTGCAGATGTCCTGCTGCACGACGACCGTGCCGAACTCGGTGCGGAACAGCGCGCCGGTGGGGCAGACGTCCAGGCAGCCGGCGTGCGTGCAGTGCTTGCACACGTCCGAGGCCATCAGCCAGCGGAACGCCGTGCGGCCCTCGGCGCCGTGCCCGTCGCCCGGCTTGCTGAACGCGGGCATGCCCAGGTCTTCGACCGGCGAGACCCGTACCGCAGCCTCCTGCGCGGTGGGTAGCGGACTCGTGCCCAGCTCGCCGCCCCCGCGCTCCGCGCCGCGCAGCAGCGGTGTGACGACCTCCGCCGAGAGCCCCGTGCCGGTCGCTCCCGTCGGCAGCCCGGCCAGGCCGGGGTCCTGGTGGCCGGTCGTCCGCGGCTGCTCGATGAAGGCGACGTGCCGCCACGAGTTCGCGCCCAGCGAGCCCGGTGTTGTCGAACGACATGCCGAGCAGATCGAGGCCGTCTTCCGGCACGGCGTTCCACGTCTTGCAGGCCACCTCGCAGGCCTTGCAGCCGATGCACACCGAGGTGTCGGTGAAGAAGCCGACGCGTTCCGGGTGGTCGCCGGCGTACCCGGCGTCGCCCGCCGGATCGGCCAGCGGGCCGGACAGGCTGTTGCGGCCCTTCACGACGTCTCCTCGCGCCATGGCGTCTCGACGCTGGCGGTGCGGTGCTGCCGTCGACCGCTTGCTCCACGTGGCGCCGGGTGCGGGGCGCCCGGCGGCCGTCGAGATCACCGTGCCCGTCTCGACCGTGATCCCGGCCCGCGCCCGCACGTCGCGCAGCAGCGCCGTCATCTGCTGCCCGCGCGGACGCGGGCCCGGCCGGACGTCGCACGTGGCGACCTTGCTCTCCTGGATGAAGACGTTCGGGTCGGCGACGACGCCGAACAGGTCGTTCACGACGTCCCCGGTCACGATGCCGCTCCCGCCCCAGTGGTAGGGCATCCACACCTGGTGCACCACGTGCCCGTCCACCCGCAGCGGGGCCATCCGGTCCGTCACCGTGACCCGGGCCTGCACGACCGCCCGGCTGGTGACCACGTGGCACACGCCCAGGTGCGTCAGCCTCCGCATGCGCGCCAGCTCGGGGGAGACCTCGACGAACAGCTCGGGCTGCAGCTCCGACAGGTACGGCAGCTGCCGGCTCATCCCGCCCGCCGTGTGGTGCTCGGTCAGCCGCGCGGTGGTGAGCACGAACGGGAACACCTCGGTCGCGCGCCGCGCTCGCGCGGGTTCGGGTTCGACGGGTTGTCCGCCCGCCCGTAGACCTTGCGCGGTCGGGTTGCCCTGCTGGCCGTAGAGCGGGTTGCGCACCGGCGACTCGTGGGCCTCGTAGTGCGTGGGCAGCGGCCCGTCCAGCACGCCGTTCGGCGCGAACAGCCAGGCCTTGCCGTCGGCCTGCATGATGAACGCGTCGTCGCCGCGCAGGCCCTCGGCGCCCGGTCGAGCCCTTCGGCGGGACGTGCCCGGCGTGCGGTGGTCTTCGGGAAGTCCGGGACGTCGTGGCCCGGTCCACTCGCCCTTGTCCGCGTCCCACCAGACGAGCTTCTTGCGCTCGCTCCACGGCTTGCCGTCCGGGTCGGCCGAGGCGCGGTTGTAGAGCACGCGGCGGTTCGCGGGCCACGTCCAGCCCCACTCGGCGTCGTACGGGCCCTGCTCCCAGTGCGGCATGCGGCGCGCGGCCTGGTTCACCCCGTCCGCGTAGACGCCGGAGTAGATCCAGCAGCCGCAGGCGGTGGAGCCGTCGGCCTTGAGCTCGAGGTAGCTGTTGACGGCCTTGCCGGTGGCGACGTCGTAGCCGTTGATCCGCCGCAGCACGTCCTCGGCCGACGGCTCGGCCCAGTCGTCGCCCCGCGAGCCCTCGACGTGGTAGCTCCAGTCGAGCTTCTGCACGGGCTCGTCGCGCGGGTCCGTCGACCCGCCAGCCGCTCCTTGACCATCCGGCCCAGGTGGTAGAAGAACCACAGGTCCGAGCGCTGGTCGCCGGTCGGGTCGACGGCCTTCTCCCGCCACTGGACCATGCGCTGGGTCTGGGTGAACGTGCCCTCCTTCTCCACGTGCGAGGCGGCGGGGAAGAAGAACACCTCCGTGCGGCACGTCTCGGGACGATCTCGCCGGTCTCGATCTCCGGCGCGTCCTTCCAGAACGTGGCGCTCTCGATCATGGCGAGGTCGCGGACGACCACCCAGTCCAGGTTCGCCATGCCCAGGCGCTGCAGCTTGCCGTGCGCCGAGCCGACGGCCGGGTTCTGCCCGAGCAGGAAGTAGCCGAAGACCTTCCCGCCGTCCACCATGTCCATGACCGTGCGGTACGTGCCGTGGTCGCCGCTGATCCTCGGCAGCAGGTCGAAGCCGAAGTCGTTCTCCGCCGTGGCGTGCTCGCCGAAGTACTCCTTGAGCAGCGACACCATGTAGGTGTCGGCCGCCGACCAGTAGCCCTTCTGCGTGCGGCTGCGCACGGCGTCCAGGTAGGTCGTCGAGGTCGTCGGGCGACTCCGGCGCTGGGCATCGGCAGGTAGCCGGGCAGCAGGTTGAACAGCGTCGGGATGTCCGTCGAGCCCTGGATGCTGGCGTGCCCGCGCAGCGCGAACACGCCGCCGCCCGGGCGGCCGATGTTGCCCAGCAGCAGCTGGATGATCGCGCCGGCGCGGATGTACTGCGCGCCGACGCTGTGCTGCGTCCAGCCGACGCTGTACACCAGCGCCGTGGTGCGCTCCCGGTTCGAGTTCGCCGTCCACGCCTCGCAGACCGCCCGGAACTGCTCGGGCGGCGTGCCGCAGACCCGCTCGACCATCTCCGGGGTGTAGCGGGCGAAGGTCAGCGCTCCGACGGGAAGGAGCACGAGACGTCCTTCAGGTTGTGCGTCCGGGCGTTCACGACCGTGATCGCGTCCGCGCCGCGGGCCGGGCGGGTGCGGGCGCTCACCGGGGAGAAGACCGCGACCTGGTTCATGCCGAGGAGGAACCGCCGGTAGACGACGAGTGCGAGGCCCGCGCCTCGCCCCGCGGCGGAGAGCGCCTCGCGGCCGAGGAGCGTCTCATGCTCGTCGTGCGCGTGCGAGGACAGCAGTCCGAGCGCGGCGCCCGCCTCGAGCGGCCACCGGCCGGACGGGTGCGGCGTCGTCGCGACGAGGCGGCCCGACGAAGAAAGAAGCGGCGCGAGCCGTGCGAGCACGCCGGAGGGCTCGGGGACGTGCTCGAGCACCGCGAGGAGAAGAATTCCTTCGAATGGTGCCCTCGCCACGAGCGCCGCCGGAGCCGCGCCCCGACCGATGTCCCATTCGAAGAAATCTTTCTCCGGAAATCTTCTCTTCTGCGCGGCGAGCACGTCCGGGTTGCGGTCGGCGCCCGTGTACTCGGGAATCCTGCCCGGCAGATCCGTCAGGCCGCAGCCCACGTCGAGGACTCTCCCGCCCTTCGGCAGGTGCGGCAGCGCGGCCTTCAGCCGCGCGTCGCCCACGCGCCGCGTCAGGAGTCCGTAGAAGCCGTCGCGTGACACCACGTGCCGGTTTTAGCACCCCTCGTAACATGCGCGGCAGGCGCACGGCGAGATCCCGCGCACACGGGAGGCGACATGAAGGACAAGGCGTTCATCCTGCGCGACGCGAGCCGCGAGGACGTCCCGGGCGATCGTCACGCTCATCGAGGACCTCGCCCGGTACGAGCGCCAGCCCGACGACTGCCACGCGGACCCCGCGATGCTCGAGCGGCACCTGTTCGGGCCGAAGCCGTACGCGGGAGGCGATCGTCGCCGAGGCCGGCCGCGAGGTCATCGGGTTCGCACTCTTTTTCCACAACTATTCGACGTGGCTGACGCGGCCCGGCCTCTACCTCGAGGACCTCTACGTGAAGCCCGAGAGCCGTGGTCTCGGCGCCGGCAGGGCGCTCCTGCGCGCCTGGCCTCGACCACCGCCGTCTCTCGGGCTGGTGGCTCATGGAGTGGAGCGTCACGTGGAACGAGCCCGCGATCGGCTTTTACCGGTCGCTCGGCGCCGTGCCCATGGACGATTGGCGGACGTACAGGCTCGCGGGTGACGCCCTGGCGCGACTGGGGCGATAATCGGGTTCCAAAGTCTCCGGAGAGGAAGTTCTTGCAGAAGCCGAAGTCGCAGACGGACACGCAGCCGATCAAGCTGCGCGACGGGGGTCGCAAGGCCTCCGGCGTGATCCGGCGGCCCGCGACCCGCTCATCGACTCGCCCACGCGACCGTTCTCTTCGACCGGGAGGGG
>CAWADQ010000029.1:0-94973 GCA_963780835.1 uncultured Actinomycetota bacterium
CGGCCAGCACTTGCGCGGACAGGGCGTTGATCCTCGGGCCGGGGTTGGTGCCTGCGGTGCGTCGTTTCGGGCACCCACAGGTGCGGGCGAAATCCAGCGCGGTCAGCAGCCGTTCGGCGGGGATCGTGCGGGCAGCCCGAGCGGGCGGCGATGTCCTGGTGATGGATCAGCCCGTCGGTGAGCGCGATCCGTCCGCAGAACGCGGCGGTCAGGCCCCGCGGGCGCAGGCGTTCGCGGGCGCGGGTGAGCAGTTGCCCGGTGCCGTGGTCGTCGAAGGCGGCGACGCCGTGGGCGCGTTGACCCGGTCGGGTCGGAGACCGCCGCGCAGGAAACGGCCGACCAGACCAGCCGGGCCGAGGTCCTCGTAGCTGAGGACGTGCGCGACGACATCGCGGACCCGCCACCGGTCGCACAGGGTCGGGGCCTGCCATTGCTGCGGTGTGCGCGAGCTCAGCAGGTCGACCAGGTCGGCGCGTTCGTCGCGGGCCAGTGCCTGCGGTGAGGGTGCACGTTCCCGACGGCGACGTCGTGCGCTACCTGGCGTCGTCGGGCCGTGTCCACGCGGGGTGGGGCCTCTTACCACACGCAGGTGCGGACGGTCGATCTTGACGGCGAGGTCGGCGTCGTCGGGATGGCGGTCGGGGCGCCGTTCGCGGTGCTCCCCACGGAGCAACTCGCCGCCTCCGGTGCCCGGCTCGTGGTGAGCGTGACCTCGGCAGGCCCGGTGGCGGACACGCCGCGCACGCCCCTGCGTCGTGTTGATCGAGAAGGCGTTGGGGACGAGGGCACGAGCTGCCACATCAGCCAGGGGTCATGGCAGGGTGACATAGCCGTGGCGCATCTTCCAGAGGAAGTACTTCTCGAAGCCCAGCTTCATCAGGTGCGCTTGCGGGCCGGGGATGAGCACCCCGTGCTTGCGGGGCGGGAGCATCTTGTCGGCCAGGATGATTACGCCGTTGTTGCCCGCGTCCAGCACGCAGACGGCCTTGATGTCGGCGAACGCCTTCTCCTCGGTGGGGACTTCGCCCCGGACCTGGGCGGCGATGTTGCGGGCCGCGACGTGCGAAAAGGCCCTGGTGGTCTGGTCCTGGGCGCGGGTCAGCGCGGTGGTGTCCACCCGCCCAGCGCATCGCGGTCCGGTCCCCGCGGCCAGGGCGTTCGCTGCCGATCGGACGGGTCCAGTGGCCCGATGCGGTCTCGGTCGGGCAACAGGCGCCGGTGGTCGTCCGCGGCCGTGGGTGTCCCTCGGGTCAGCGCGGTGCTGGGGCCGATCGGCGGCGAGCGGGGGCGGTGCGTCGGTCCTGGGCGCGGGCCCACTCCCGGCCCAGCAGCACGAGCAGCGCGATCTCGATCGGTGCTCCGCCGTAGTACATGAGCTGCGCGCCTGCGGCGGCCTGGTCGGCGGGGACGCCGTCCGGCGGGTAGGCGTAGATCGTTTTCGTGAGGATGTTGTGGGCGGCGATGGCCAGCACGAGCACGGCGGCCCGCAGCGGCAGCCCGGACCGGTGCGGGGCCGGGTCCGGGCCGACCAGGGCCAGGGTGAACAGGCAGCCTGCGAGGAAGACGTGGGCGTGCACCAGGACGTGCAGGACCGGGCTGTGCATCATCGCCGGGTACAGCGGGGTGCGGTAGAGCACCCACAGCCCGCCGATGTCCAGCGTCGCGGCCACCATCGGGTGGGTCAGCGCCAGCACGGCCGCCGAGCGCAGCACCGCCGACAGCCGCCGGCAGGCCGGCACCGGCAGCGCTCGCAGCACGAGGGTCACCGGTGCGGCGAGCACCAGCAGCAGCGGCGCGAGCATGCCCAGCAGCACGTGGCCGAGCATGTGCGCGCGGAAGTCGTGGTGGGCGTGTTCGGCGACCGGTCCGACGACGGCGAGGGTGGCAGCCGCGATCCCGGCCACCCAGAGTGCGGCGCGCCACGGTGGCCAGGGGCGCCCGCGCCCGCGGGCACGCGCCGCAGCCACCAGGTAGGCTGCCGTCGCGACCAGCGCAAGGGTGGTGACCGCCACCGACCCGGTCGGGAAGCCGGCGTCGTGGGTCACCGCCGGTCCATGCCGCCGTTGCGCTGTGCGCCGGGTCGGGTCGTCACGAGCAGCGCGATGCCGGCGACCAGCAGGACCGTGGCGCTGATGTTCCAGACCAGGTCGTAGGGCAGCAGGTCGACGTCGTAGCGGATCTGGTGCAGGCCCATCAGCTTGTGCTGCACCAGCCCGTCGTAGAGCTGGAAGAGCCCGGCCCCGGCCAGCAGCCCGCCGGTGAACCGCAGGCCGTGGAACGCCTGCTCCCGGCGCAGCCGGGCGACCAGGAACAGCGCGGCGATGGTGGCGAACCAGCTGAAGGCGTGGAAGAGCCCGTCGGAGACCAGCCCGACCCCGGTGGTGGACCGGTCGTAGAAGTGGTGCCAGTGCAGCAGCTGGTGGAACACCGTCTCGTCGACGAACGCGATGACACCGAGCCCGAGCAGTACGCCCGACCACGCGTTCGTCCTCGCGCGGGCCGCGCGCGGGGTGGCTGGTGCCGCCCGGGTCGTCGCCGTGCTGCTCATCCTGATCTCCTCCGTCGGCAATTGCGGACCGGACACCGTCGGCTACCCGCCGCCGCGGTGGGCTAACCGACAGCGGCCTCACGATCGGGCCGGTCGGCGACCGCAGGCCTCGAGCCCGGTCCGGTCGGCTTGGGAACGCGCGACGACGTGGCAGGGCAACAGAAGACCGCTTCGGGGGGTCCTCGACCGCGATCACCGCTAATCGGGCGTCAGGGATCGAGGCATTGCGGCGGTAGGTGGAACCAGCGCAGCGCCTCGAACCCGGCGGACAGCCTGGTGGTGCCCTGGGGGATGTCGTCGGACCGGGCGGTGAGCAGCGTCCGGGCGTCGCGGAGGTGGTCGGTGAGCGCGCTCTCTGCCAGGGTCGGGTGCGTGGCGGGGGTGGTGATGCCGGCGGCGGTGTAGTGCAGGTCGGTGAGGCGCAGTGGTGGTTCGCGGAGCGGGGCGCGGTGTCGCCAGAGGCCGGTGTGTGGGTCGAAGCGGTAGTCGGTCAGCAGCCGGTGGCCGTGTCGGGCGAGCAGGTCGACGGCGTCGGTGAGGTAGTCGCGCACGGCGTCGGAGATGAGGTAGTGGAAGTTGATCCTGGTCCAGCCGGGCTTGACGCCTTCGCAGCCGATGCCGATCTCGTGCCGGTAGGCGCGGGAGTGTTCCGGGTCGATGGCCAGCAGCCGGTGGCCGTAGGGGCCCGCGCAGGAGCAGCCGCCGCGGGCCTGGATGCCGAACAGGTCGTTGAGCAGCGCGACGACGTAGTTGTGGTGCAGGTGGCGGTCCGGCGACCCGGATGCGGAAGGACACGATGGACAGCCTGCGGGCCTGGGGGTGGCCGAGGATCTCGATGTTCGGGTTGTGCTGCCAGCGCGCGAAGGCGTGCTGCCACAGCTGCTCTTCCCGATACCGGATCGCGTCGGTGCCCACGGCGTCCTTCACGGCGAAGACCAGCCCGGCACGGATGGACTCGACGATGGCCGGGGTGCCGCCTTCTTCGCGGGCGACCGGGTCGTCGAGGTAGCGGTGTCCGAGCGGGTCGACGAACGCGACCGTGCCGCCACCGACGGTGGTCGGGACCGCATTGCGGACCAGTTCCCTGCGCACCACGAGGACCCCCGGCGTCTGGGGGCCGCCGACGAACTTGTGCGGAGACAGGAACACGGCGTCCTTGTGGTCGCCGCGCCCGGGTGCGCTCTCGCGCATCCGGATCGGCACGTAGGGTCCGGCCGCGGCGTAGTCCCAGAACGAGAGGGCGCCGTGCTCGTGTAGCAGCGCCGCGATGCGGTCGGCGTCGGAGAGCACGCCGGTGACGTTGGACGCGGCGCTGAAGCTGCCGATGAGCAGCGGGCGGCCCGCGTAGTGCGTGAGCCGCTCGGCCAGCTGGTCGAGGTCGATGTGGCCGTGCGCGTCCTCGTCGATGACGACGATGTCGGCGATCGACTCCCGCCAGGGGAGTTCGTTGGAGTGGTGTTCGTAGGGCCCGAGGAACACCACCGGCCGTTCGGCGGCCGGGATCGCCTCGGCGAGCCCGTAGCGGGCGGCCGGCCCGGCCGGGAGGCGCAGCTCCAGGATGGCGACCAGCTTGTTCACTGCCGCGGTCGCCCCGGAGCCGCAGAAGATCACCAGGTCGTCGGCGGTGCCGCCGACGGCGTCGCGGATCAGTCGTCGGGCCTCCTCGCGCAGCCGGGTGGTCTGCAGTCCGGTGCCGGAGCTTTCGGTGTGGGTGTTGGCGTAGCGGGGCAGGACGTGGTCGCGGATGAAGTCCTCGACGAAGTCGAGCGAACGGCCCGAAGCGGTGTAGTCGGCGTAGGTGATCCGCCGCCTGCCGTACGGGCCGTCCAGCGTCTCGCCTTCACCGATCACACCCCGCCGGATCCGGTCGAGCAGCGGTGAGGTGTCCGGCGCCGCCGAATGGTCGGCCACGGCGTTGGTCTCGGTGTCCACCGGCAGCTCCCTCGACGTGCGCCGGGGTTCCGGCTTGGGATGCCAGCGTGGTGCGCCGATGTCTGGCGGGCACGGGTCCTTCGCCCTGGCCACCGCCGACAGAGGCCACCGGTCGGCGGCACGCGTCGTCGGCCTGTGTGCGCTGCGCGCGACTGCTGCTGAGGACGTCGCCCGCAGCAACCCGGAGGGCAGGCGCAGCACGGGCGCGCAGGGCGGTGGCGGGGTCGTGTGTACACGCCCCCGCCACCGGGCTCCCGCTTCCGCACGACCCGTCATTGGCGAACCAGGTCCGAGCGCGGCGCCGTCAGAGCCGGTGCTCGAACGCAGCCAGGTGCTGCTGCGACGCGCTCAGCAGGTTTTGGTACACCTGCTGCACGTCCGGGGCGGTCAGGCCCTGGGCGGCGGTCCGCAGGTCCGCGATGTCGGTCGTCTCCACCGTCCGGCCGACTTCGAGGGCGGCGGGCTCGCCGGTGAGGCCCTTGGCGAGCAGGCGGTCATAGGTGGCCTGGACGGTCGGGTCGCTGAAGCGGCCCGATGCCGGCCCGGCGGTCGGGTCGGCGATGCCGTGGCGGGCGAGCTGGGTCCGCAGGGCATCGAGGTGGTGCGTCTCGGCGGCCGCGATCCGGTCGAAGACTGGGTCGTCGTAGCGGGCGGCGAACGCGGTGTAGAGGTCGTGCGCGAGCTTCTCCTCTTGCGCGTTGGCCTGCAGCGTCAGGCGCTGCGCCGCGGTCAGGGTGCCGCTGGGCGCGACGAAGAGACCGCGGCCGGTGCCCGGGCCGTACCCGCCGCTCTGGCTCGTGCTCGCGCAGCCGTACGCGCAGCCGTATCCGGGACCGTAGCCATCGCCCGGCCCGGCGGCGAGTGCGGGCCCGGCGACGAGCACACCGACGGCCAGCATGCCGACTGCGGCGGTGGCGACCTTCGTGATGGTCCTCATCTGTCCTCCTTAGGTTGTGCACCATCGAGGATCGGCTCCGGTCGTGCAGGCACGATGTGGTCGATGTGGAGGGGATGTGGAGACCTTGGGGGTCAGCACGGTTCTCGTCGTCGAGGACGAGCGGGAGATCCGCGAGTTGCTCCGCCGGTACCTGGAGCGGGCCGGGTTCGCGGTATTGACCACCGGGTCCGGCGCGCAGGCACTGCAGATGCTCGACGAGGACCGGGCCGAGATCGTCGTGCTCGACCTCGGCCTGCCCGACGTCGAGGGCATCGAGGTGCTGCGGGCGGCCCGCACCGGCGGCGGTGTCCCGGTTGTCGTGCTCACCGCGCGCAGCGACGTGGCCGACCGCATCCGTGGGCTGGAGCTCGGCGCGGACGACTACGTCACCAAGCCGTTCAGCCCGACCGAGGTCGTCCTGCGCGTCCAGGCCGTGTTGCACCGGACCCGCGGCGGGTCGGACGCGTCGGGGCCGCCGTCGTTCGGCGCCGGGCGGCTGCGTGTCGACGAGGCCCGCCACGAGGCGAGCTGGGACGGCACGACGCTGGACCTCACCCCGACCGAGTTCGGCGTGCTGGCCGCGCTCGCGGCCGTGCCCGGTCGGGCGTACTCGCGCTACGAGTTGGTCAACCGTGTGCGCGGCTACGAGTTCGCCGGGTACGAGCGCAGCATCGACTCGCACGTGAAGAACCTGCGGCACAAGCTCGGGGCCGACGGGGCAGCGGTCGTCGAGACGGTGCATGGGGTCGGCTACCGGTTGGGCCTGCGCCGTGACCGGTGACCGGGCCTGGGGACCGCTGGCCTGGCGGCTGCTCGCGGCGTTCGTGGCAGCTGCGCTCTCCTCGGTCCTGGTGATGGCCGCAGGCGCCGCGGTCGGAGCCGACCGCGGTCTCGCCGCAGCGCAGGAGACGACCTGGCAGCAGACCGCCGACCAGGTGGCCGCGGCGGCGGGCGTCGCTTACACCGAGGCAGCGGGCTGGTCCGGAGCACGTCTGGAGAAAGCCGTGGCGCTGGCCGAAGGAGCGGGGGCTCGACTGGCCGTGCGCGACGCCGCGGGCCAGACCGTGCGGTCCCCCGGCGGTGGCTCCGGGTCGGGCCCTGGCAGCGCGGGCGCGGGTCGAAACGGGATCAGCGCACCGGTCGTCGTCGCCGGGACGGTGGTGGGTGTCGTGCAGCTCGTCTTCCCCGCGGCCGCGGGGGCGTCGGCGCGTGGCGTCGCGTGGGGATGGATCGGCGGCGCCGCGGTCGTCGCGCTCGCGGTGGCCCTCGCCGCGAGCTGGTTCGTCAGCAGGCAGATCGTGCGACCGCTCGGGCGGCTGGCCACCGCGGCGAGGGCGATGGCCCGCGGTGACCGTTCCGCCCGCTCCGGGGTGCACGCGCCCGGTGAGCTCGGGGACCTGGGCCGGGCGTTCGACACCATGGTCGCCGAGGTGTCCCGGGTCGAGCAGGCGCGGCGCACCCTCACCTCGGACGTGGCGCACGAGTTGCGCACGCCGCTGGCGACGTTGCGGGCAGGCCTGGAGGAGCTGCGCGACGGGTTCGCCGACCCCGATCCGGCCCGCTTGACCAGCCTGCACGACCAGACCCTTCGACTCGGCCGGGTCGTCGAGGACCTCGCCGAGCTCGCCGCCGCCGAGTCGGCCGCACCGTCGCTGCGGCTCGCCGACGTCGACCTGGCCGTCCTCGCCCGCGCAGCGCTGGCCTCCCACGCACCCCGGTTGGAGGCGGCAGGCCTCACCGCCCGGGTCGAGCTCGCCGAGGGTGTGGTGGTCCGGGCTGACGCCGATCGGCTCCACCAGGCGCTGGGCAACCTCTTGGATAACGCAGAGCGCTATGCGCGCGCGGGTGACAGCGTGACCGTGCGCGTGTTCACCGCCGACGGCGTCGCGGTCGTGAAGGTCGCCGACAGCGGCCCGGGGATCCCGGACGACGCGCTCCCGCACGTCTTCGACCGGCTGTGGCGGGGCCGGGATCACCGGGATGCGACGGGCTCGGGCATCGGCCTGGCGGTCGTCCGCGAACTGGTGACCGCGCACCGGGGCACGGTCGAGGCGGCGTCCGGGCCGACCGGCGGGGCGACGTTCACCATCCGGCTACCCGTGCGATGACGCGCACACGCGTCGCCGCAGCCACCGCCCGCGCGTCAGCGTGCGACCGGCTCGGCCGTGGAGAACTCGCGAAAGGCGGCGAAGCCCCATCGGCCGTACACCGTCGCCGGCCCCCGTTCGTCAGCATCGCCACCCCGAGCGCCTCGGCGACCTCGGCTTCTCGCGTCGTTGTGGGCGGCGCCCTGGGCGTGCGCGGCGATGCAGCCGCCGCACTTCCTGGTGATCGCGATGGCCGGCGCGAGGAGCTCCTTGGTCTTGGTGTCAAGTGCGCCCGGCGCGAGAGCGGCCTCGTGCAGCGCGGCGTAGCCGCGGTACACGTCCGGGATCGCCCGTCGAAGGTCCCGCCCGAGAGTGCGGGCGAGCGGTCGCCCGGTGCCGCATACTCGCAGCCGGGCGGTCCCGCCAGTGGCCGTGCGGGAGGCGCTGTGCCCATCCGTGATGACGTTGTCGGTGAAAGTGACGGGCTGGGCGAGGGACTCGGGCAGCTCGATGAGCTGATGACGACACTGCTCGCCGCCGTACCGGCGGAACTGCTCCACCCGAGTACCTACCGCACGGCAGGACTCGGGCAGGGACCGCCACCTCAAGTTCCACGAGATCTGGGACAACCTCCGCTGTCGGCGGCGGCTGGGTTCGAGATCACGTCGTTGCGGGGCGGACAGGCGGTCCTCCCGGGTCGCCCGTGTACGTGCTGACCGTGTGGCCTCGTCGACGTGACGTCCGGCCCTAGCCGTCTTTGACGGGCGGTGTGCACGGTTTGCCTATGACCGATCTCGGTGTGCCGAGTGGGCGGATCCGGACCGGCCCTGTACGACAGCATCTCGCCTGGTTAGGTGCGGGGTTCGTCGTGGGTTTCGCGGTGCCGTTCCTATTTGCGGATGTACTGCAGCTGCCCAAAGACCTCTACTACGGCATCTATATCGGAGCCGTGCTCGTGTTCTTCGGGCTGTGGGCACGGGCGACAGGGCAACGCCTTGACCTGATGGTGCGCCGCCGCTGGCGATGGGCTGTGGTCCTCGGCGTGATCGTCGCGGGTGTGCTCGGTTTCGTCGTCCTCCGCACGGAACCCGCCACCCCGGGGCCGGCGGGTCTGACGTTGGCCGCGGCGGTGCTGTGGCGGGGGGTCGCCTACGGCGCGGTCGACGGCCTACTGCTCTCGGCGTTCCCGATCCTCGCGGTGTTCGCTGCGGCCGAGGGCAGCAAGCTGCGTCGGCGCAGGTTCGGCACGGTCGCCGTGGGGACGGCGGCGCTGCTCGCGTCGCTGGTGATGACGACCGTCTACCACCTGGGCTACCGCGACTTCCGCTCGGCCCTGTTGGCCAGGCCGGTGGCTGCGGACCTGGTGTGGAGCGTGCCGACCTTGGTCACCCTCAACCCGATCGGCGCGCCGATTGCGCATGCGGGCCTGCACGTGACGGCCGTATTGCACTCCTACGAGACCGATGTCTTCTTGCCGCCGCATCGTTGACCTGGAGGACCCCGACATGACCACTCCTGCCCGCGGCAAGGATCGGCCGCTGTTCGGGCTGCGCGGCAGACCCGGCCGTTTGGCGCTGGCGTTGTTCCGGATGCCGCTCAACGCCTACCGGCACGATGCCGGCGCGCTGCTGGGCCGCACCTTTCTGCAGTTGACGCACGTGGGCGCAAGACCGGTCGGCGGCACGACGCGGTGGCGATGGTGCTGGGCTACGACGAGACCAGTCGCGAAGCGGTCATTTGTGCGGGCTGGGGCCCGGAGACCGACTGGGTCCGCAACCTGCGCGCTGGCCCAGCGGTGAAGGTGCAGCTGGGCCGGGAGTCGTTTACCCCCGAGCACCGGTTCTTGAGCGAGGACGAGGCGTTTGATGTCGCGACCCGGTTCCGCCGTCAACATCGGCATCGGCTACGGCTGATCAGCAGCATCCTCGGCTGGGGCGACCTGCGCGATGATGCTCGGGTTCGTCGGTTCATCCACACGCACCCGTTCGTCGCGTTTCGCCCCGCTGCCTCCCCGCGTTCGTAACCGTGTCGCCCGCCCCTCAGCCAGCCAACTTGTCTAGCAGATCCGCGACCGGATCCTCGTCGAGGTGCCGAGCGCCGCAACCCGCGCACGTCCGCGGCCATCGACCAGCTGCTTGCCCGCTTCCTGGTCACGATCAGGAGGCCTGACCCGACCCCGACCGGTCCTGCGGTCCTGCGGCCCTGCGGCGCGGGAGGTTCGCCGGCTGTGCCGCCGAGCCGCCGCGTTGCACGCTGTTGGCACCCGATGATGGAGAACGCCGGGTCGACCGTCCGGGCACGGCACACCGCCGATCGCCGCAGGCATTGGCCCGAGAATCCCGCATCCGAGGAGGTGCGACTGATGTCCGGCACGCCGACTGGGACCGTCCGTCGACGTGCCCACACCCCACCCGCGGTGCGCGGCTGGATCTTCGGTGGCCTTGCCCTGGCCTGGTATGCGGTCAGCACGTTCGGTCCGCTGGAGCTGCTGGCATTCGCGGTCGTCTGCGTCCTCGGCGTACTCGTCCTGCTCTCGGTCGAGCCCGACGTCGGCTCTCCCACCCGGGCGTTACCCGTACCAGGCGGAACCTCATCCTGGCGCTCCCCGGCGGTGGTCGCGTTCGTCCCGGTCGCCGGCGGCATGAACCTGCTGCTGGGTAGCCTCCCGATCGAGGCGGGGCATGCCGTCCTCGCCACGCTCGCCGCGGTCTGTGTGACCCTTCCGCGTCTGGGCGAGACCCGGGGAGCGTCCCCGCCCGGCGGTGCTCAGTCGGTGACGCCCGGGTCGAGGTCGTCCCGCGGGCTCGGGCACGCGGCGCTCAGCGCGAACCGGCACGCCCCGTCTTCTGGTCTGGTGGCATCGCACACATCCGCGATGTGCGGATGATCGGTTCAGGCGGCCCGACACCTGCACGATGACAAGGAGGACAGATCGTGAGCGAGTCCACCGTTGATCCGACGTTCTACCGCTCGGCTGCCGACGCCGCCCCCGCCCCACCCCGAGGAGCTGGCCTACGTCGTCGCCTTCGACCGGGCCGCTCAACGCCACGACGCGATGACCGTCGTCGATGTGAGCCCGACCTCGGAGGCCTACGGTCAGGTCGTCGGCTGGACCGACGTCCCGGGCGTGGGTGACGAGCTGCACCACTTCGGTTGGAACGCCTGCAGCAGCGCACTCAAGCACGAAGGCCACGACATGGACGGCCTCGCCCGCCGTTACCTGCTGGTACCCGGGCCGCGGTCGTCGAACATCCACGTGCTCGACACCCAGCCCGACCCGCGCAGTCCGCGGCTGGTCAAGACGATCACCGGCAAGGAGTTGTCGGCGAAGGCCGGCTATTCCCGCCCGCACACGATGCACTGCGGGCCCGACGGGGTGTTCCTAACCTGCATCGGCGGACCTGAGGGCGACGATGACGGGCCGGGCGGCATCGCGCTGCTGGACCACAACACCTTCGACGTCATCCGTGCCTGGGAGACCGACCGCGGTCCGCAACACTTCCACTACGACGCATGGTGGCATCTCAACCAGAACGTGCTGATCTCCAGCGAGTGGGGCAGCCCCTCGATGATCGAGAACGGCATCGTCCCGGAGCTGCTGTTGGGCGGAAAGTACGGCCACGCCATCCACTTCTGGGACCTCGCTGAGGGCAGGCACTTGCAACGCATCGACCTCGGCGCGCAGCATCAGATGGCGCTGGAGGTCCGCCCGTCCCACGACCCCGAGGCGACGTGGGGCTTCGTCGGCGTCGTGATCTCCACCGAGGACCTGTCCGGCTCGATCTGGCGCTGGTTCCGCGACGGCGGGGAATGGAAGGCCGAGAAGGTCATCAGCGTCCCGGCCGAACCAGCCGACCCGGACCTCCTGCCTCCCGCGCTGAAGCCCTTCTCCGCCGTGCCGCCGCTCAACTCCGACATCGACCTCTCGGTCGATGACAGGTTCCTCTACGTGTCCTGCTGGGGCACCGGCGAGTTGAAGCAGTTCGACGTGTCGGACCCCGCGCACCCGACCCAGGTGGGATCCGTCCGGCTCGGCGGCATCGTCGACCGCACGCCGCACCCGGCCCGGCCCGACATGCCGCTCGCGGGCGGGCCCCAGATGGTCGAGGTCAGCCGCGACGGCCGGCGCGTGTACTTCACCAACTCGCTCTACGGTGCGTGGGACGACCAGTTCTACCCCGACGGAGTCGGCGCCTGGATGGCCAAGCTCGACGCAAGCCCCGACGGCGGGCTGAGCATCGACGAGAGCTTCTTTCCCCACGGGGAGCAGTTCCGCGGCCTACGCGTCCACCAGATCCGACTCCAGGGCGGCGACGCCTCCTCAGACTCCTACTGCTACCAGCGACAGGCGGCGGTGGCGGTTGGGCGGTGTCCGCCACCCCGTTAGCGGCCGGTTGCCGGATGGGCCTCCGGTGAGCTACGCGTACGTTGGCCAGCAGGAGCGGGCGTGGGCAAGACGGCCAGCGCGGCCATTCTCGGTGGCCGGGGCAATGCCGAGGAGCAGGAACGACGGGCGACCTCGACGCTGCTGTCGACGATGAGTGGCGGTGCGGGACTTCGACCGGGCGCCGGTCGCACGGTTCGGTGGGCCCGCAGGATCGATCGAGACCTATCTCGAGGTGCCGTTCACCCTCGACGAGCGCACCTCCATCCCGGATGGGGTCATCCGGGTCGCCCGCGGCGGACGCATCTGGACCGCTCTGCTTGAGGTCAAGACCGGCTCCAGCCCGCTGCGGCCCGAGCAGGTCGAGCGCTACCTGGATCTGGCCCGCCACCAGCGCTACGACGCGCTGATCTCACAATGCTGTGGGTGCCGAGAACCCGGTCACGCTATGCGCTGGCTCACCGGCTTCGCCCTCGGCGCGATCGGCCGCGAGCGCGGCTGGTACGCACCGTTGCCTGCCCGTGCGGCCCGTGGGACCCAATGGACGGCCTGGGCGTCCCTCACGGCATGCGTGGCCTGCTGGTTGTTCTCGGCGCGACAGGGACGGACATCGGGCCCTTCCTCGGCGGCGGTGCCGCGGTGAATGGCGCGGTGCTGGAACACGTCGATCAGCCATGCAGGTCCATCAGGGCGTTGTCGAGGGTGAAATGGTGGCCCTCGAAGTTGATCGGCCCGACCCGGCGAAGCAGAGGCGGATGATCTGTAGGGCCTCCTTGAGGCGCCCGACGGGGTGGGAGAAAGTCTAATCCGTAGGGGTCGATGTGCATGCGCTCCCCGGCGCCGATCCCGAGTATGGGGGCCTTCTTCGTCATCTGCGCCACGGTGAGCATCGTTTGGGCGATGAGAACGGGGTGGCGGCGGATCGGCTCGGTGACTCCCACTCCGAGACGCAGGTGACGCGCACCGGCGGCAGATAGCCCAGCAGCGCTTGGTAGTCGTAGTGCCGTGCGGCGCGCAGCGGCAAATTGCGCCAAGTCCTGTGCGAGTCGACAAACTGAGGAGCGCGGATCGGGTGTTGTCCACGGGTTTGGATCAGCCGATGGCGGTGCCGAAGAGGTGCCCGATGAGGTAGGTGATGGCCAGGCCAGCGCGCCGCCGATCACGACGCGGGCCACGGCGACGGCCCGGCTTCCCCCGCCGAGGATGGCGCCGACCCAGCCTGCGATGACGAGCGCGACCAGCACGACCGCGACGCATGCCGGTACGCGCCAGGCGGGTGGCGGGAGCAGGATCGCCAGCAGGGGCAGCACGGCGCCGAGGGTGAACGCGAGCGCTGAGGCCCCGGCGGCCTGCCAGGGGCTGGTCAGGTCTTCGGGGTCGATGGAGAGCTCGGCGTCAAGGTGGGCGGCGAGCGCGTCGTGTTCGGTGAGTTCGTGGGCGACCGTGCGCGCGGTCTCCGGTCGCAGGCCTTTGGCCTCGTAGAGGGCGGCGAGTTCGGCGAGTTCCAGCTCGGTATCGTCGCGCAGCTCGCGTTTCTCGGTGTCGAGTTGGGCTTTCTCGGAGTCGCGCTGGCTGGATACCGACACGTATTCGCCGAGGGCCATCGATACCGCGCCCGCGACGAGGCCTGCGATGCCCGCGGTGAACAGCGGGCCCCGCTCGGTGGTGACTCCGGCGACGCCGACGACGAGCCCAGCGACGGACACGATGCCGTCGTTGGCGCCGAGCACCCCGGCGCGCAGCCAGTTCAGCCGGGACCCGAAGCCTGCGCCGTGGCGCTCGCCGGGGTGGTGCCGGGCGTCGGGTTCCCGCTCGGGCGGGCCGGCGGCGTTCACCCCGCCATTGGAGCATGGCGAGCGGTGTGGGTGGCCGGGACCCGTCTCCGTGTGCGGGCGTCGACGGCCGCCAGGACATGCGGTCCGCGATGACCGGGACCATCGGCAGGTGATGCGAGGTAGCCCGCCTATGCCGAGCCGGGTCGGTGGTGGGGATGGTTGTGGTGGACGGTCGGCATCGGTCCGATCGCCACTGAGGAGTGACCGGTGCCCAGGGGCGAGGCTTCGTCGAGTCGACCGCGCGGTTCGGTGGCGCTGTCGGTGGCGCTGTCGTGGGCGCGCCGGTGGTTCGAGGCGGCGCTGCTCGCCATGACGGTGGGTTTGCTCGCTGCGGGCGGCGTGGCGTGGGTGGCCGGGTCGAGCGGGTGGGCCGACGCTTTGTGGGCCGCGGCGACGGTCGTCGCGGTTGTCCCGGCGGCGGGCTGGGTGGTCGCGGCGGTGCTGCGGCGGACCCTGGGTGTCGACCTGATCGCGGTGCTCGCCTTGCTGGGGACGTTGGCGGTGCGCGAGTACCTGGCGGGTGCGCTGATCGCGGTGATGCTGGGCGACCGGCCGCACGCTAGAAGCCGCCGCCCAGCGGCGCGCCACCCGGGATCTACGGGCGCTGCTGGAACGCGCCCCGCGCACCGCGCGCAGGCGGGTCGACGACCTGGTCACCGAGGTGCCGGTGGATGAGGTTGCCGTCGGGGATCTGGTGGTCGTCGGCCCGGGTGAGGTGCTGTCCGTGGACGGGCTGGTCGCGGCGGGCCCGGCGGTGCTGGACGAGTCCGCGTTGACCGGCGAGCCCGAGCTGGTCGAGCGCGCGGTCGGGGAGGCGGTGCGCAGCGGCACGCTGAATGCGGGCGGCGCCGTCGAGGTGCGTTGCTCGGTGCCTGCCGCGCAGAGCACCTACGCCGGGATCATCGCGCTGGTGCGTCAGGCAGGCGCGGAAAGCGCGCCGGTGATCCGGCTGGCCGACAGATTCGCCGTCTGGTTCCTGCCGCTGTCGCTCGCGTTGGCCGGGCTGGCGTGGTGGGCGAGTGGGTCGGCCGAACGCGCGGTGGCGGTGCTGGTGGTCGCCACGCCGTGTCCGCTGTTGTTGGCGGCGCCGGTCGCGATCGTGTCCGGGTTGTCGCGGGCGTCGCGGCGCGGGGTGGTCGTGCGCAGCGGTGGCGCGTTGGAGAACCTCGGCCGAGCCCAGACGATGGTGCTGGACAAGACCGGCACCCTCACGGCCGGGCGCCCCGCGGTGACCGAGGTGGCCACCGCGCCGGGCCGCACGGCCGACGAGGTGCTGCGGATGGCCGCCTCGGCCGACCAGTTGTCCCCGCATGTGCTGGCCGAGGCGGTGGTCGCCGAGGCGCGCAGGCGCGGGCTGGCGCTGTCGTTGCCGGACGGGGTCGAGGAGGAACCGGGGCGTGGCGTCACCGGTGTGGTCGACGGTGTGCGGGTGTGGGTGGGTAAACGGGACGCGGTACCCGACGGCGCGTGGGCGCGCGCGGCGCTCAGCCGGGCCGGGTTGGACGGGTGCGCGCTGGTGTGGGTCGAGGCCGACGGCGACCTGGTCGGCGCCGTCTTGCTGAAGGACCCGTTGCGGGTCGACGCGGGCCGGACCCTGCGGCGGCTGCGCGCCGCCGGTATCCAGCGGCTGGTGATGCTCACCGGGGACCGCTCCGAACCGGCCCGGGAGGTCGGGAAGGTGCTGGGGCTCGACGAGGTGCACGCCGAGCAGACGCCCGCGAGCAAGGTCGCGGGCGTGCGCGCGGAGGGGCAGCGCGCGGTCACCGTGATGGTCGGCGACGGCCTCAACGACGCCCCCGCGCTGGCCGCCGCCACGGTCGGGGTGGCGATGGGCGCGCGCGGCGCGACCGCCTCCTCCGAGGCGGCCGACGTGGTCCTCACCAGCGACCGGCTCGACCGCCTCGCGGACGCGATGGAGATCGCCCGCCGGGCCCGGCGGATCGCCGTGCAGAGCGCGCTGGCGGGCATGGCGATGTCACTGGCAGCGATGGCAGTCGCCGCGTTCGGCCTCCTTCCGCCTGCGTTCGGGGCGTTGCTGCAAGAGGGCATCGACGCCGCGGTGATCCTCAACGCGCTGCGCGCCCTGCGCGGCGGCCAGGTCGGCGGCAGGCCGGTGCAGGAGGACACGCGGGCGTTGCTGCGCCGCTTCGCGGGCGAGCACGACCGCCTCCACGAGTGCTCCCGCTGCTCCGCACGGCCGCGGACATGCTGGCCGTGCAGCCGGACCACACGGCCATCGACGCGCTTCACCGGGCCTACGCCGCGCTCGCGGATCGGCTGGTGCCCCACGAAGAGGCCGAGGAGGCGGAGCTGCTCCCGGCGTTGGCGCGCACCTTCGGCAGCAGCGAGGCGGTCGCCCCGATGAGCCGGGCGCACGCCGAGATCGGCAGGCTCACCCGACGCCTGCACAGCCACCTCGACGCGATCGACCACGGCGCCGAGCTCGACCCCGAACGACGCCAAGACGTCCTGGCCTGCCTGTACGGGCTGCACACCCTGCTGGAACTGCATTTCGTCCAGGAAGAGGAGAGCTACTTCGCGCTCGTCGCCGAATAGCCGACCGACACCCGCGCGCCCCACCGTCGCCGATACTCCACCTCGCGATCTCACCGCGGGCGAACCGATCGTCGGTAATCCGCCGCGCGCGGCGACATCGCCATGCCCGCTGTCGGCGCCCTCACAGTGCGGTGCCGGACCGCAAAGTAACGGACCGGCGACCAGTGTCGGTCTCGCGCAGGTGACCGCGACGGCTCAGCTGGCGGGGTTCAGCGTGTCGAGGGCGGCGTTCAGCCGTGCCGATGCATCTCGGGCTACCGCGGCCAACTCCGGTGACACGCTGTCGGCGGGGCTGCTGGTCAGCGATAGCAGCTGTGCGGGATCGACCGCCTGCACCACGGTGTGTCCGCCCGCTTGGCGGACGGCGATGTTGCAGGGAAGCAGCAGCCCGATCTCCGGATCCGCCGACAGCGCCCGATGCGCCAACGGTGGATTGCAGGCGCCGAGGATCACGTAGTCCTCGACGTCCACATCGAGCTTCGTCTTGAGCGTGGAGCGCACGTCGATCGAGGTCAGCACCCCGAACCCCTGTTGCGCCAGCGCCGCCGTCACCGCCTGGACCGCCTCCTGTTGGGAAAGGTCCAGCTGCACCGTCCGTGAACCCGACATCGACGCTCCACGTGATCTTCCGGCCTGCCCTCACTGTCCCCGCGCATACCTGCCCCGGGTAAGGGTCGAACGCGCACAGTGGCGGGCCGGATGTCTCTACTCCTGACGCTGCCCGGCGGACGAACGTGATGGGGTGCAGGACGGCCCTCCGATGAGAAGTCGGGCCGACGCTGCCGCGGAAAGGAGTCTCCGATGATGTCTTGGTGGGGTCAGGGCATGAGCGGGTGGGGTTATGCGCTCATGTCGGTGAGCATGGTGTTGTTCTGGGGCGTAGTGATCCTCGGCATCGTTGCGCTGGTGCGGTACCTGGCCCGTTCCGGGCAGCCCGCGGGCGGCGCCGGTACGCCGCGTCCGACCGCTGAGCAGGTGCTTGCGGAGCGGTTCGCCCGTGGCGAGATCGACGAGCAGGACTACCAGAGCCGTCTGGCTACGCTGCGCGGCAGGCAGCAGACGACGAGCGGAAGGTGATCTGGCTCCCTCCCGAACGGGTGGCGGCGCAGGACTTGTCGCGGCCGGGCTGAAGACGATGGCGATCGGGTCGAGCGCCCTGGTTCTGGCTGAACACCGCGCAACCGCAGGTGCTGGTCGGCTATGCCTCGATGCTGCGGCTGTTGGCCGAGGAGCAGCTGGCCGGATGGTTGCGGATAGGCCCGCGTTTCGTGTTCTCCGCCTCCGAAGTCCTCACCGACGCCACGCGTGCGCGCTGGCTGCGCAGGCGTGGACGAGGCGTCCGTTCAACGTCTTCGGCGCCACCGATACCTCGGCATCGCCGCCGACTGCGGCAGCCAGACCGGCATGCATCTGTTCGAGGACCTGATGATGACCGAGGTCGTCGACGAGCACCACCGGCCCGTTCCTGCGGGAACGTTCGGCGCGAAGGTACTGGTCACGGTGCTGTTCTCGCGCACCCTGCCGCTGATCCGCTACGAGATGAGCGACAGCGCCCGCCTGGCCGCCGACCAGCGCTGTAATTGCGGTAGGCCCTACCAACTCCTGGGCGCCATCCAGGGCCGCGAGCAGGAGGCGCTGCGGTTCCCCGGCCTCGACGGCGCAGGCTCACGGGTCGTGCAGCCCATCGCGTTCCACCACGTCATGGACGACGTCACCGCGGCGGGGTGGCAGATCGCGCAGCGTGACGACGACCATCTCGACGTCCTGCTCGCCCGCCCCCGTGAGGTCGATCCCGAGGCCCGGGCCACTCGGCTGCGGTCCGCGCTGACCGCGCGTGGCGCCGTCGCGCCCGCGGTGCGGATCCGGACCGTCGACGCCATCCCCCGTACCCCGCTCGGCAAGGCCCCGCTCATCGTCGGACCACCACTCCCGTACCCCTATAGGGTATACAAGGATGCCCTCCGGGGGTATACAGGGTCGTGTGGGAGGGAGGCCTGTTATGGCCGGGTACATCGACAACAAGGACGCGCTACTCAAGCGGCTGCGCCGGGTTGAGGGGCAGGTGCGGGGGCTGCAGCGGATGGTCGAGTCCGACACCTACTGCATCGACGTCCTGACCCAGGTCTCCGCCGCGACCAAGGCCCTGCAGGCCGTCGCGCTGGAGCTGTTGGACGACCACCTCGCGCACTGCGTGGCCGACGCGGCCCGGGAAGGCGGCGCGGTGGCGCAGCAGAAGGTCGCAGAGGCCTCGGCCGCCATCGCCCGGCTGGTCCGGTCCTGACCGTCACGAGCATCACGGGAGGCATGGTCTTGAACACCACGACAACGACAGGAACGACGTCGAGGACGTATCTCGTCGCTGGCATGACCTGCGACCACTGCGTCGCCGCCGTGCGTGGAGAGATCGGCAACCTCGACGCGGTGCGGGAGGTGGCCGTCGATCTCGTCCCGGGCGGGACGTCTCGCGTCACGGTCACCAGCACCACCGCGCTGCCCGACGACCAGGTGCGGGCGGCCGTCGACGAGGCCGGATATGCGCTGGCGGAGCGCTCGCGGTGAGTGA
Source organism: uncultured Actinomycetota bacterium (assembly GCA_963780835.1). GTDB lineage: Bacteria > Actinomycetota > Actinomycetes > Mycobacteriales > Pseudonocardiaceae > Pseudonocardia. The sequence continues at coordinate 18,843 of CAWADQ010000029.1, forward strand.
GCTTGCGCGCGAATCCTCGACGGGGCGCACAGCGGACGCCTCGTCGACGGTCGACCTGCAGGTAGGGGGCATGACCTGCGCGTCCTGTGCGGCGCGGATCGAGAAGAAGCTCAACCGTATGCCGGGCGTGTCGGCCTCGGTCAACTACGCGACCGGGAACGCGCACGTCGAGCTGCTGGCGGGTACCGAGGTCGACGACGCCATCGCTACCGTGGAGGCCACCGGGTACCGGGCCTGGCTCCCGCAACCGGCCGCCACGCCGACCGATGCGGGCGCTGTGTCGGGCGGCGCGACAACCGATTGCGAGGATGTCGAGGTTCGGTCGTTGCGGCAGCGGCTGGCGATCAGCGCCACGCTCACGGCGCCGGTGCTGGCCTTGGCCATGATCCCGGCGTTGCAGTTCATCTACTGGCAGTGGCTGTCACTGACGCTGGCCGCGCCAGTGGTGGTGTGGGGGGCGTGGCCGTTCCACCGGGCCGCCTGGGCCCACCTGCGCCACGGCGCGGCGACCATGGACACCCTGATCAGCGTCGGGGTGTCGGCCGCGTTCGGCTGGTCGCTGTATGCGCTGTTCCTGGGCGGGGCGGGCATGCCCGGCGTCCGGATGGCCTTCGAGCTGGTCCCACAGCGCGGTGCGGGAGGGATGGACATCTACCTGGAGGTCGCCTCCGCGGTCACCGTGTTCATCCTCACCGGGCGCTATCTGGAGGCGCGGGCCAAGAAGCGTTCCGGGGCGGCGTTGCGGGCGCTGCTCGAGCTGGGCGCCAAAGAGGTTGCCGTGCTGCGGGAGGGCCGCGAGCAGCGGATCCCGATCGGCGGCCTCGTGGTCGGTGACCACTTCGTGGTCCGGCCCGGGGAGAAGGTCGCCACCGACGGCCGGGTGGTCGAGGGCTCCTCAGCGGTGGACGCCGGCATGCTGACCGGCGAATCGGTCCCGATCGAGGTCGGCCCCGGCGACGAGGTCGTCGGGGCCACCGTCAACGCCGGTGGTCGACTGGTCGTGCGGGCCACCCGGGTCGGTGCGGACACCCAGCTCGCGCAGATCGCTCGCCTGGTCCAGACGGCGCAGTCGGGCAAGGCGCCGGTGCAACGGCTGGCCGACCGGGTCTCGGCCGTGTTCGTTCCGGTCGTGATCGCCCTGGCCGCGGCGTCGCTGGTGATCTGGCTCGCGGTGGGGGCCGGGCCGGAGGCGGCGTTCACCGCCGCAGTCGCCGTCCTGATCATCGCTTGCCCGTGTGCGTTGGGGCTGGCCACCCCGACCGCGCTGCTGGTGGGCACCGGACGGGGCGCCCAGCTGGGCATCCTCATCAAGGGCCCGCAGATCCTGGAGTCGACGCGCCGGATCGACGCGGTGCTGCTGGACAAGACCGGCACCGTCACCACCGGGCGGATGAGCCTGGTCGACGTCCTCCCCGCCGACGGAGTCGGTGAGGAGGAGCTGCTGGCGCTGGCCGGCGCGGTCGAGGACGCCTCCGAGCACCCGGTCGCCGCCGCCGTGGCCGCCGCGGCCCGCGACCGGGTCGGTGATCTCCCTCCGGTGGCGGAGTTCGCCGCCACCCAGGGGCTCGGCGTGCAGGGTGTCGTCGCCGGGCACGCCGTCGTCGCCGGGCGCGCGTCCTGGCTGAGCGACGAGTGGTCGGTTGCTCTCGACGCTTCCCTGCAGGACGCTCGCGACCGCGCCGAGCAGGCCGGTCGCACTGTGATCTCGGTGGGCTGGGACGGCGCCGTCCGCGGGATCCTGGTCGTCGCCGACACCGTCAAGCCCACCAGCGCCCAGGCGATCGCCGAACTCGCCGAGCTGGGCCTGCGCCCGGTGCTGCTGACCGGGGACAACGAGCGCGCGGCCCGCGCCGTGGCCGCCGAGGTCGGCATCGAGGAGGTCATCGCCGAGGTGTTGCCCGGACAGAAGGTCGACGTGGTGCGCCGTCTGCAGGGTGACGGCCGGGTGGTCGCCATGGTGGGCGACGGCGTCAATGACGCCGCCGCCATAGCCCAGGCCGATCTGGGCATCGCCATGGGCACCGGTGCCGACGTCGCCATCCACGCCGGCGACCTCACCCTCGTCCGCGGCGATCTGCGCGTCGCCGCCGACGCTATCCGGCTGTCCCGCCGCACCCTGCGCGTGATCAAAGCCAATCTGTTCTGGGCCTTCGCCTACAACGTCGCCGCCCTCCCGCTGGCCATGGCAGGCCTGCTCAACCCGCTGATCGCCGGGGCCGCGATGGCGTTCTCGTCCGTGTTCGTCGTCACCAACAGCCTGCGGCTGCGCCGGTTCCACACCGGGTCCGTCCAGGACAGCGGCCCGGAGCATGCCACCAGCCGGGCCCGCCCGGGGTCGATCTCCGTCGGGAGGACATGATGACCACCGCAGCAGCACCCCACCGAGACCGCGGTCGTTGAGGTCTCCGGGGTGCAGTGGGCGAGCGAGAAAGCCGTGGTCGAGACCGTCCTCGGGCGCAGGCCGGGCGTGCTGTCCGTCGCGGCCAACCCGGTCAACCAGACCGCGACCATGACCTACGACCCGACCAGGACCTCGATCGCCGAGCTGTCGGGCTGGATCCGCGACTGCGGCTACCACTGCCAGGGCCGCTCCATGCCCTACCACGTGTGCGACCCGATGCTGGAACCCACCGCCGACGCAGCACCGTCCACCAACGCCCGCCGCCGGAGCCGGGCCCGACGCGGCCCCCGAGGCGGCACCGCACGACATGATGGGCCACGGCGGGCACGGCGGTCATGGGCAGGGTGGGATGTCGATGGCGGCGATGGTCGCCGACATGCGCAACCGGTTCCTTGTCGCCGCCGTGTTGTCGGTGCCGGTGCTGCTGTGGTCCCCGATCGGCCGTGAGGTGCTCGGCTTCAGGGTGCCCGCGCCGTTCGGGCTGCGCGACGACGTGTTCGCGCTGATCCTCAGCCTGCCGGTGGTGTTCTACTCGGCGTGGATCTTCTTCGACGGCGCCTACCGGGCGTTGCGGGCCCGCACGCTGGACATGATGGTGCTGGTCGCCGTCGCGGTCGGCGCCGGGTGGGGGTACTCGCTGGCGGTCACCCTGACCGGCGGCGGGGAGGTGTTCTACGAGGCCGCCACGGTGTTGACCGCGTTCGTGCTGCTCGGGCACTGGTTCGAGATGCGCGCCCGCGGCGGCGCCAACGACGCCGTGCGCGCCCTGCTCGACCTCGCCCCACCCAAGGCGGTGGTGCTGCGCGACGGGCGCGAGGTCGAGGTACCGACCGCCGAGGTCGTCTCCGGGGATCTGGTGCTGGTGCGGCCGGGGGCGAAGATCGCCGTCGACGGGGTCGTCGAGGACGGCGAGTCCGAGGTCGACGAGTCGATGGTCACCGGGGAGAGCCTGCCCGTGCGCAAGACCCCGGGCAGCGAGGTCATCGGGGCGACCATCAACGCCGACGGTGTGCTGCGGGTGCGCGCCACCAAGGTCGGCGCCGACAGCGCGCTGGCGCAGATCGTCGCCCTCGTCCAGCAGGCGCAGAACTCCAAGGCGCCCGGGCAGCGGCTGGCCGATCGGGCCGCGTTCTGGTTGGTCCTCGTCGCCTTGCTCGGCGGGTTGGCGACGTTCGCCGCGTGGGCGCTGTTCTCCGACCAGCCGCTGACCATGGCGCTGCTGTTCGCCATCACCGTCGTGGTGGTCACCTGCCCGGACGCGCTCGGCCTCGCCACCCCTACTGCGATCATGGTGGGGACCGGGCTCGGCGCCCGGCGCGGGGTGTTGTTCAAGAACGCCGCCGCGTTGGAGGCCTCGGCGCGCATCGACACCGTCGTGATGGACAAGACCGGCACCCTCACCCAGGGCGAACCGGAGGTCACCGACGTCGTCGCCGTCGGGCTCGACGAGGCCGAGCTGCTCGCGCTCGCCGCCGCGGTGGAGCGCGCGTCGGAGCATCCCCTCGCCCGCGCCATCGTCGCCCATGCCGAGGCCGCGGGGGTTGCCCGGCTGGACGCCGACCGTTTCGAGAACGTTCCCGGGCACGGCGCGATCGCCACCGTCGAGGGTCGGCGGGTGGCCGTGGGCAACCCGCGCCTGCTCGACCGCGAAGGCGTCGACCTCGGCGCGCTGACCGAGTCGCGTGAGCGGCTGGCCGGTGCCGGACGCACCACCGTGGTGGTGGCCGTCGACGGCCACCCGGCAGGGGTGATCGCGCTGGCCGACGCCCCCCGCCCGACCGCGGCAGCGGCGGTCGCGGCGCTGCACGAGCTGGGCATCCAGGTCGTCATGCTCACCGGTGACAACCAGGCCACCGCCCGCCGGGTCGCCGACCAGCTGGGCATCGATCAGGTCATCGCCGAGGTCCTGCCCGCGGACAAGTCCGCCCAGATCACCCGCCTGCAAGAAGCGGGCAGGCGCGTCGCGATGGTCGGCGACGGCGTCAACGACGCCCCCGCCCTGGCCCAGGCCGATCTCGGCATCGCCATCGGCGCGGGCACCGACGTCGCCATCGAGACCGCCGACGTCGTCCTCATGCGGTCCGACCCCCTCGACGTCCCGACCGCACTGCGCATCGGGCGGGGAACCCTGCGCAAGATGCGCCAGAACCTCGGCTGGGCGATCGGCTACAACGCCGTCGCCCTCCCCATCGCGGCCGGGGTGTTCGAACCCGCCTTCGGGCTTGTCCTGCGCCCCGAGATCGCGGCGCTATCCATGTCCGGCTCCAGCCTCCTGGTCGCCGTCAACGCCCTGCTGCTCAAACGGCTGCGGCTGCCCCGAGCGCCGACAGGGGAGAAGCCCGCCACCACGGCGGCCGAGCACAGCGTCCCGGCCTGACGCCGTCCCTCTTTGCTCGAGATCGGATGTGGCGGGGCGGCGCCCAAGGGCATGTGGGCGCCGCCCCTGGCGACGCGGTCGGGGAGGGTTGCCCGTCGCTGTCGAGGTCTCGCAAGTCGCGAGAGAACTCCTACGGGGCCGTGATCGCCTCCAGGGGGCTGAGGCGGGTGGCGCGCTGCCCGGGCAGGACCGCTGCGGCGAGCTCGATGCCGACGGCGCCGATGAGGACGGCCGTGTTGGTGATCCAGGGGATGGTCAGGGTGGTGATGCCGTAGGCGGTCAGGGCCTGTTGCGCGGCGGCGCCCCAGAGGAGTCCGAGTCCGAGACCGCGGACGGCGCCGTGGACGGCGACGAGGACGGCTTCGAGGTGGATGAGGCGGCGGATCTGGGGCGGGTCATGCCGATCCGCGGTTGCCATGGCGGGATCGCGGGAGTCACGGCGTGCCCCGCGGGTGGGTTTCGTACATGCGGACTGCCACGACCAACCCGGAGGCGGCGGTGAGGGCGGCGACGGCCCAGATGGCGGTGGGGATGCCGAAGGCGTCGGCGAGCAGGCCGGCCAGGAGGGCGCCGATGGCGAATCCGCCGTCGCGCCAGAGCCGGTAGACCCCGACGGCGCGGGCGCGCCAGGCCGGGTGGGCGACGTCGCCGACGGCGGCGAGCAGGGTGGGGTAGACCATGGCGGTGCCGGCGCCGAGCAGGACCGCGGCCAGCGCCCACGGCAGGAAGCTGTGGGTGGCGGCGACCAGGCCGAGCGCCACGGCCTGCAGCAGCATGCCGGCGGTGATCAGGGGTTTGCGGCCGGTGCGGTCGGACAGGGCGCCGGTGACGAGCTGTCCGAGCCCCCACACGGCGGGGTAGAGCGCGGCGAGCACCCCGATCTGTGCGACGGACAGGCCGGCCGCGGCGAACAGGACGGGGAACAGGCCCCAGGCCAGGCCGTCGTTGAGGTTGTTGACCATCCCGGCTTGGCTGGCCGCGGACAGCGCGGGTTCGCGGAAGCTGGTCTGGGTGAACACCTGCCGGGTGGTGAGCGCGGCGTGCAGGTGGTCGTGGCGGCCGTCGGCGCGGCTGGTGTGGGTGCGGGCTTCGAGGCGGGCGTGGCCGCGGGTCTCGCGCACCAGGAGGGTGGACAGTCCGAGGCCGAGGGCGGCGTAGGCGACGCCGAGGTAGAACGGGGTGGGGCGCAGCCCGTAGTGGGCGGCGAGGTAGCCGGTGGCCAGCGCGGTCGCGGCCACGGCCAGGTAGCCCGCGGCCTCGTTGAGGCCCATGGCCAGGCCGCGGCGGGCGGGCCCGACCAGGTCGATTTTCATGATGACGGTGGTGGACCAGGTCAGTCCCTGGTTGATGCCGAGCAGCACGTTCGCGGCCACGACCCACGACCAGCTGGGTGCCCAGATGAGCAGCAGCGGGACGGGGAGCCCGACCAGCCAGCCGGTCACGAGGACGGGTTTGCGGCCGTAGCGGTCGGACAGGGTGCCGGCGAGGTAGTTGGTGGCCGCTTTGGTGGCGCCGAAGGCGAGGATGAACGTCAATGCCGCGGTGTAGGCGGTGAGCCCGAACGCGGTGTCGGCGAGCAGTGGCAGCACGGTGCGTTCCTGGCCGAGCATGCCGCCGACCAGGGCGTTGACCGCGACGAGCAGGCTGAACTGGGCGAGGTTGGGCCGCAGCCCGAGCTGCAGAACTCGGCCCGGGTCGGTGGGGTGACCCATCAGTCGACGTTCAGGGGTTGGCCGGTGGCGGCGGCCCAGTCGTCGGGTCCGCCGACCAGTATCGCGAGGTCGTGGTGTCCGGCGCGTTCGAGCAGGCTGGCCGCGCCCGCGGCGCGTTCGCCGTGCCCGCACATCACCACGGTGGGATCGCCCGGCAGCCGGTCTGCGGCCGCGGCGAGCGCACCCAGTTCGACATGCGTCGCGTCGGGGAGGTGCCCGCCGCGGAACTCGCTGTCCTGCCGCACGTCGAGCACCCGATAGCCGCGGATCTGCGAGGGCGAGACGAGGTCGGTGGCGGTCACCGGTTGCCCGGCGGTGACCCAGGCGGGCATGCCGCCGTCGAGCTCGCCCACCAGCCGCTCGTACCCGATCTTCAACGCCTGCCAGGTGATCTCCTCGGGGTCCTGGTCGGGGTTGCGGATCACGACGGCGGGGGTGTCGGGGGCGACGAGCCAGCCCAGCCAGGTCGCGAACTGGTTGCGCAACGGGATGGACACCGATCCCGGGATGTGCCCGGCCGCATAGTCGGGGACCGGGCGCACATCGAGCACGGTGGCGCCGCCGTCGCGGAGCGTGCGCACCTGCGACACCGACAGCGGAGTCAGCTGCCCCGCGGCCGGGGTCGAGCAGCGCCGGGCCGCGGCGGTTGATCTCCCCGAGCCGGGCGAAGTAGGGCGGGTAGCTGCCCAGCGCGCCCAGCAGCGCCGCGGTGAACGCGTTCGCGTCGGGTTGGGCGAGCAGCGGGTTGCCCGCCCGTTCCCGGCCGATGGTGGAGGTGCGGGCGGCGCCGGGCGGGGCCGAGCAGAACGATCCCGCGCCGTGTGTGGGCCACACCGCGGTCGGGTCCGGCAGCTGCGAGAGCCGCTGCAGCGACCGGTACTGGGCGTGGGCGAGCTCCCGGGCGCGGTCGGCGCCCAACAGGTCGGTCCGCGCGGCCGAGCCGACGATCAACGAGCCGCCGGTGAACACCCCGAGCGGCCGCTCGCCGTCGCCGAGCAGATAGGCCAGGTGCTCGTCGGTATGACCGGGCGTGCCCCACGCGGTCAGGATCAGCCCGCCGAGGTCGACCGGGTCGCCGTCGCGCAGACCGCGATGCTCGTAGCGGCGGTGACCGGCTGCGGAGGCCAGCACCATGGCGGCATCGTCGTGGGCGAGTTGGCGGGCGCCGGAGAGGAAGTCGGCGTGCAGGTGGGTGTCGGCGACGAACCGGATCCGCAGTCCGGCCTTCGCCGCGGCGGCCCGCACGGCGCGCAGGTCGCGGGGCGGGTCGACGACGAGCGCACCGCCGTCGCCCAGGTCGACAAGGTAGGCGCAGTTGCCCAGGCCCTCGTCGAGCACCGTCGTCACGAGGCTTTCGCGTTCAACCATCGGCACGGAGCCCGTCCCCGGAGCGGGCCAGGAAGTCGTAGCCGTAGACGGCGAACGCGCGGGCGTTGGACTCGCCCGTGGCCCCGCCGAAGGTGTCGTAGGCCGGTCCGATCCGCACCTGGTCGAACCCGGATCGTTCGAGCATCGCCTGCCAGCCCGCCCGGGGCAGCCCGCCGGCTATTCAACCGGTCCACAGGTCGATGTCGCGCATCGCCGCGGCCGGGACGGGGTTGCCGTTGGCGATGTCGGCGAACTGCAGCGTCCCGCCGGGGCGCAGCACGCGGCGGATCTCGGCAAACACGGTCGCCTTGTCCGCGCACAGGTTGAGCACCCCGTTGGCGATCACCACGTCGGCCCAGTCGTCGTCGACCGGCAGCGCTTCGGCCAGCCCCTCGCGGATCTCCACGTGCTCGAGGCCGAGCGCGGTGACGGTACGAGCGGGCCTTGGCCAGCATCTGCCGGGGTCATGTCCACCCCGACCACCCGGCCGGTCGACCCGACCTGGTCGGCGGCGATGACGGTGTCGAACCCGGCGCCGCACCCGACATCGACCACCCGCTCGCCCGGCTGGAGCGTGCGCAGCGCGAACGGGTTCCCGACCCCGGCGAACGACTCCACCGCCGTGTCGGGCAGCCGGTCCACCACCGGCGCGGGATAGCCGAGCCGGGCCGCCAACCCCCGCCCGGTGTGGAAATGGAACTGGGCGCCCGGCTCCAGCGCGACCTCGCGGTACTTCTTCTGCACCTCGGCCCGCAGCACCCTCGGGTCCACCAGCACGTCGGTCACGTCCGCCTCCCAGCGCCGATGAATCGAACCTCCTCCCACCCGACCCAGCTTGTCAAGCGATCGTTTGAGCGTAAGAATAGGCGGCGTGGGAGACCGGGTGGCGAAGGACGCGCTGTTCGCGGCGTTCGGCGAGGTGGCGGCCGCGCTCGGGTCCGGGCGGCGAGCGGAGATCGTCGACGTGCTGGCCCAGGGGGAGCGCTCGGTCGAGGAGATCGCCGAGCAGATCGGGCAGAGCCTGGCCAACACCTCCCACCACCTGCGCACGCTGTTCCGGGCCGGGCTGGTGCGCACCCGCCGCGACGGCACCCGCGTCTACTACGCCCTGAGCTCCGAACAGGTGGAAGGGCTGTGGGCGGCCGTGCGCATGGTGGCCGAACAGCATGTCGCCGGTCTGGACCGGCTCGCCCGCGACTACCTGGGCGACCGCGCCGGGCTGGAGGCCATCGGCCGGGACGCCCTACAGGCACGGCTGGCCCGCGGCGAGATCCTGGTCCTCGACGTGCGGCCCGCGGCCGAGTACACCGCAGGCCACATCGCAGGCGCCCGCTCACTCCCGATCGCCGAGCTACGGCGGCGGCTGCGCGAGCTGCCCGCCGACCGCGCGATCGTCGCCTACTGCCGCGGCCCGTACTGCGTCTACGCCGACGACGCCGTCCGACACCTGCGCGAGCACGGCTACCGCGCAGCGCGCCTGGAAGACGGCTTCCCCGAGTGGCGCAACGCCGGCCTGCCCGTCGCCGCCGGAGCCGCTCCGGCCTCCGCCTGAGCAGCCGATTGCTCGGCCCGCGATCCGGTCACCGGCCATCGAGCCGGATCTGGCTTCTCGCCGGACGAACGGCAGTTCAGCACTCGAGCCCGCATGCGCTCGGTGCAACACCGGCCAAAGGGACAGTGACCGACGCGTCGTCGTTGTCGGGAAGGGCCACCGGACGCTGTCGATGATCCGGCCGGCCAACCCTCCCGCCCCGAGCGCCGCGACGTCGACTTTGGCTTTCGAGAGTCAGGACGGTTCGGGACGGGGACCTATCGGCAGCAACCGTCGTCGCAGCCGGCTGGCTGATCCCTGGCCGGTAGCGACCGCGGAGAGCAACACACCTCGCCTCGCCACGCGTTGCGTCCTTCGCGGACCGCGAGAACGGCCAGCACGAGCGCCGCGGCCGGGTCGGCCCACCACCAGCCGAACGCAGCGTTGAGCAGCAGCCCGAGCAGAACCGCGGCGGACAGGTAAGTGCACAGCAGCGTCTGCCGGGAGTCCGCCACCGCGCTGGCCGATCCGAGCTCCCGTCCGGCGCGGCGCTGGGCCCAGGACAGCACCGGCATGATCACCACGCTGATCGACACCAGGACGATCCCGACGGTCGACCGGTCCGCCTCGCCTGCGCCGAGGAGCGAGCGGACGGCTTCGACCGTGACGTAAGCGGCGAGCGCAAAGAATGATCCGGCGATGATCCGCAAGGCGGTGCGCTCGCGACGCTGCGGATCCGTCCCGGAGAACTGCCACGCCACCGCGGCGGCCGAACTGACCTCGATCACGGAGTCCAACCCGAACCCGATCAACGCAATGGACGAGGCCACCGTCCCCGCGACGAGCGCCACCACCGCCTCGACCACGTTGTAGGTGATCGTCGCGGCGACCAGCAACCGGATTCTGCGCTCCAGGACCGCCCGACGCTCGGTGGACGGCGCCGCCGAGGTCACGACGCCACCGGCGGGGCCGACGCGTCCTCGCCGTAAACGGGGCACAGCGCCACCGCGCAGCCGGTCTCGGCGAGCAGCAGCTCGGCGCTGCGCAACAACGCGAGCAGCTCGGGTCGGGTCAACCGGTAGTAGGACTGGCGCCCCTCGGTGCGGAAGTCCACCAACCGACAGTCGCGCAGACACGCCAGGTGCTTGGACACCGTGGACTGGGCCAAACCCAGCTGTCGGGTCAGGTCCACCACCCGGGCCTCGCCCTGCACCAGGCGCAGCACGATCGCCAGTCGCGTCGGGTCGCCCAGCGACCGGAACAGCGCCACCGCCGGCGCCGCATCCACCGCACAGCAATCCATCGCCATCAGGCGATGCTAACGCTTGACGGCGATGAACACGAGCGGTGCCCGCGACTTACCCGGGCCGGGCCTCGATCCGTGCTGCGAGGGTGGCAAGGCCGGGCCCGGACAGTTGCGGGAGCGCGGCCGGGCGTCCGGCCATGGCCATCAACAGTGCCTCACCCGGGCCCTCGACTGCGGGGCCCTTGCCGGTGGTCCAGTCCAGGTCGGTCGCCGCGAAGGTGAGCCCGCGCAGGCGTTTGGCGGCGCCGATGGGCGGGGCCGCGGGCGCGAACCGCAGCGCCGCCAGCACCCGCTCGGCCGGGATGTCGCGGAGGATGCCCAGTGCGCGGCGGATGTCCTGGTGGTGGATGAGTCCGTCGGTGAGCGCGATCCGGCCGCCGAAAAGGGCGGTCAATCCGGTCGCGGCTGCAGGTGATTGCCGCGCCCGGGCGAGCAGGTCCTGCGGGCTGTGGTCGGCGTAGGCGGCCACCCCGCGGGCGCTGCTGCGGTCCCCGTTGAATCCAGCGGCGGCGAACCGGCGCAGGAAAGCGATCAAGCCCAGGTCCTCGTAGCTGTAGATGTGCGCGACCACGTCGCGGACCCGCCACAGCATGCACAGCGTCGGGGCCTCCCATTGCTCCGGAGTGAGAGTGGCCAGGAACTCGGCGAGGTCGGCCCGCTCGTCGCAGGCCAGACGCATCGTCTGCCGGCCCGCTCGTGGTGGCGCTGCTCATGCCCGTTCGGTGCTGGGCTGGTCGTTGACCCGGTGGGCGTAGCTGTCGAGCAGGGCGGGCCAGCCGCCGCCGCCGTGGATGGCGCCGTAGATGTTCTGGCCGTCGACGAGGCGCTCAAAGTGGCGGTGTTCGACCTCGACGGTGGTCTGGGTGGGGCCGTCGGCGTGGAAGCGGACTTCGATCTCGCTGGCGTGGCCGGGTTCGGGATCGAACTGCCAGGAGCCGTTGATCTGCCAGGTGAACACGATGCGGTGCGGCGCCTCCCAGGCCACCACCCGGCCCCAGTCGCATTCGCTGCCGTCAACGCCGCGCTCGTACCAGCGCCCGCCCTCGTGGGGTTCGAGGATCACGTCGGCGACCTCGGCCTGCCCGATGTGGTAGGCGTGCGGCCACCAGGAGCCGAAGGATGCGGTGAACACCTGGAAGGCTTTGCCGGAGCCGCCCACGACCGCGACGAGCAGGCCGGTGCCGAGGAACTCCGCGACCAGTCGCCGCGCCAACGGCGGCATGCCGGCCCCGAGGGGCAGCTTTCGAGTCGGGCAGCGGCGGGCCACCGGTTGCGGTGTCAGACATGGAGGGGCACGTCCATCTCCTCGAGCAGGACCCGGACCCGGCGTTCGATCTCGTCACGGATCGGGCGTACGGCGGCGAGGTCGAGTCCGGCCGGGTCGTCGAGTGTCCAGTCCAGGTAGCGGCGGCCGGGGAAGACCGGACAGGCGTCTCCGCAGCCCATGGTGACCACGGCGTCGGCGGCGCGCACGATTTCGTCGGTCCACGGCTTCGGGTACTCGCCGGCGATGTCGATGCCCCGTTCGGCCATCGCGGCGACGGCGGCGGGGTTGATGCGGTCAGCGGGGTCCGTCCCGCCCGACCAGGCGATGGCGCGGTCTGCGGCGAGGTGGGTGAAGAAGCCGAGCGCCATCTGTGAGCGGCCCGCGTTGTGAGTGCACAGGAACAGCACCACCGGCATCCCCTCGTCGTGTTTGCCTTCGACCCGGGCCAGCGCGGTCAGGCGTTGACGGGCGAACCGTTCGGCCAGCAGCGGCAGGAAGTTGAGCACGACCGCGCGTCCGGCGAACTCGTCATAGGAGGAGTGCAGGAACCGTTCGATGGTTTCGGATCCGAACACTCCCTCGAAGCGCCGCTGCAGGTTGGTGGCGGCGGTCTTGAGAGCGAGCTGCTGGTCGATCGACAGGTCCTCGTGCCGATATCCGGTGCTCATGACGTTCTCCGATCCTCGGCGGAGCGACCCGACGCAACGATGGGGGCGGCGACAGGGGTGACGAGCGGGGCGAGGCGGGCGATCCGGTCGGTGAGCTCGTCGACGACCCGGTCGAAAGCCGCGGCCTCGCCTGCCCGCACCGGGTCGGGGATCGACCAATGCACGCCATCGCGCTCGGCCTGCCCGGGCTGTCCGGCGTGGGTGGCGAGTTCCTCGTGGGCGTTGTCGCACACCGTCACGACCAGGTCCTGCTCGGCGAGAACGTCATCGAGATGCCGGGGCGGGGTGGCGACCAACGACAGATGGCGACGACGGGCCACCGCGACCGCGCCGGGGTGCACCGCGGGGGCGGGATGGGTTCCGGCCGAGGTCGCCAACACGGGGCTGGTGTCGTTCCACAACGATGCCGCCAACTGGGAGCGGGCCGAGTTCTGGGTGCACACGAACACCACCCGCCCGGCCCGCAGCCCGGTCACCGCCGGGTGCAGCTCGTCGGCGAGGTCCCGGACCAGCGTGACGTAGCTGCGCCGCCGGTCGCCTTCGGAGCGGTGCCGCCGCACCAAGCCGACGTCGTCGAGCACGCGCAGGTGATGCGCGAGCAGGTTCGTGCCCATTCCCAGCCGTTGTGCCAGCTCACCCGGCGAGGCCTCGCCCCAGGTGAGGGCGTCCACGATCGCCAGACGGCCCGGATCACCGAGTGCGGCGTGCACCGCGGCCCGTCGCCGCAGAGCATCGTTCATCTCATGTTTCATTGAGTCAATGATTGCTGAGATAACATCCTTCGTCAAGGTGCCGCGCGGCTCATTGCTCGGCGCGAGACGTCGTTCCGACCAGGTGAGGGTTCGATGGATCTTGTGGTGATCGGTGGCAGCGATGCGGGGATCAGCGCCGGTCTGCGTGCCCGCGAACTCGACCCGGACTGCCGGGTGACGGTGATCGTCGCGGACCACTACCCCAACTTCAGCATCTGCGGCATCCCGTATTTGATCAGCGGCGATGTCGTGGACTGGCGTGACTTGGCGCATCGGACGTACGCCGATCTGGTCGATGCCGGGCTGCAGCTTCGTCTCGGTACTCGTGCGAGCGCTATTGACCCGACCCGGCGGGAGGTGTCGGTTGTCGCCGCGGACGGCAGGCCGGAAACCGTGTCCTACGACGCGTTGGTCGTGGGCACCGGTGCCGTTCCTCTGGTCCCGCCCATCGCGGGTCTGACCGGGCCCGGGGCGCTCGGCCCCGACGACGGGGTGCATGTGCTGCACACGATGGGTGAGACGTTCGGACTGGTCGCGGACATCGCCCGGCGGAAGCCCTCCACCGCGTTGATCGTCGGGGCCGGTTACCTCGGTGTGGAGATGGCCGAAGCGCTCACCGCACGCGGCATCCAGGTCACCCAGGTCGACCAGCTGCCCGAGGTTCTCCCGACGGTCGATGCCGACCTGGGCGCGTTGGTACGCAGCGAACTCGTCGGCAACGGGGTCACCGTGTCGACCAGCACCCGCGTGAGTCAGATCAGCCGCCGCGGCGACGGGCTGAAGGTTGATGGCCGGACAGCCGACGGACCGACCTCGTGGGACGTCGACCTGGTCCTGGTCGTCACCGGCGTCACCCCCGACACCGACCTGCTCACCTCGGCCGGGGTACCGACCGGCCCCCGCAGCGCGCTCCTCGTCGACGAGTCGATGGCGACGGGTCTGCCCGACGTGTGGGCGGCCGGGGACTGCGTCATCACCCACCATCGCCAGCTCGGCGTCACCTACCTTCCCTTGGGGACCACCGCGCACAAGCAGGGACGCGTCGCGGGAGCCAACGCCGTCGGCGGCCGAGCGCGGTTTGCGGGCAGCCTGGGCACCCAGGTGGTGAAGGTCTTCGACCTCGTCATCGCACGGACCGGACTACGCGACCACGAGGCATCCCCGCTCGGCCACGCGCCGATGACCGTCACGTCCAGCCCCAACGACCACAAGGCCTACTACCCGGGCGCGCATCCGATCACCATCAGCGTCACCGGCGACATCCGCACCGGACGACTGTTGGGCGCCCAACTCGTCGGCACGCTCGGCACGCTCGGAACCGAGGTCAGCAAACGCGTCGACACCTACGCCACGGCCCTCTTCCATGACATGACCGTGGCCCAACTCGCCGATCTGGACCTGTCCTACACCCCACCACTGGGCTCCCCCTGGGACGCCGTGCAGATTGCCGCCCAGCAGTGGGAATCCCGGGTCACCACCGACCGGACCGTGATGCGTTGACCACCGCCGCGGCAGCCTCGCAGCGGGTCAGGTTGCCGCGGTGGCCGTCTCGGTGACCGGGGTCAGCACCGTCGACGCCACCCGCAACGCCTCGGGTTGGACGCGGTAGTAGATCCAGGTGCCCCGCCGGTCCCCGGTGATCAGCCCGGCCTCGCGCAGCACCTTCAAGTGATGGGAGATCGTGGGCCCGGTCAACTCGAACACATCGGAAAGATCGCAGACGCAGGCCTCACCGCCCTCGTGCGAGGCGATCAGGGACAGCAGCCGCAACCGGACGGGATCGCCCATCGCCTTGAACACCCGAGCCAGATCGAAGGCTTGATCCGAGGTCAACGGCTCACGCGCCAGCGGGGCGCAACAACCCACCATCGCCGTCAGATCGACCAACGCCAGCGCCTGCTTCGACACATCTCTATCTTGACACTCGCCGAACCAGAGGGCAACCTGTCTCGACAGACGTCAAAACAAGCGTCTGGTGCCGGAGAGGAGGACCCGTCATGTCCCGAGTTCAGTTGGCCCTGCGTGTGTCGGACCTGGAGGGGTCGATCGAGTTCTACCGGTCGCTGTTCGGGGTGGAGCCCGCCAAGCGCAGGCCGGGCTACGCGAACTTCGCGATCGTCGAGCCGCCGCTGAAGCTGGTGCTCATCGAGGGCGAGGCCGATCAGCCCACGGTGATGGACCATCTCGGCGTGGAGGTCCAGACCACCGACGAGGTCGCCGAGGCCACCGACCGGCTCGCCGGGCTGGGCCTGTTCACCCAGGTGGAGAACGACACCACGTGCTGCTACGCGGTGCAGGACAAGGTGTGGGTGCACGGGCCCGGCGCCGAGCCGTGGGAGGTCTACACCGTGAAGGCCGACGCCCCCGACGCCACCAGCATCAACCCGGCCGGTGAGACCGGCAGCTGCGACTGCGGCTCCCCGACCAGCGAGAGCGGCGTGCCACTGCCCGCCTGCTGCTGATCGGGCGGCAGGACATCGGAGGCTCCCGAGTGGCCCATCGGAGGCTCCCGAGTGGCGCCGTCAACGGAACCGTGGTCGCGAGCCTCAAGACGGCGACGGCTATCCGGCAGGGGAGAGGGTGCGGTGGCTGCGGAGGCACTGCGTCATCGCCGTGGCGCCGGCCATCAGCCGGGCGGTGCTGGCTGTGATCGCCATGGCCGCGACGGTCGCAGTGGCCGGCTGCACGAAATGGGCCGCGGTAGCCAGCAGGATCACATCGCCGCATGACGCGGCGGCGATGATGACCAGTGCGCCGGCAAGTCCGTGCCGCTCGGGTTCCCGCAGGCGGCTGCCGATGGGGCCGGTAGCGGCCAGGACCAGGATCCCGGCGACTGCGGCGACGGCGATCAGGGGCAGTACCGGGATGGTGTGCAGCAGCGTGATCGGGTCGCGCAGCCACCATCGGTTCGGGACGATGACCGAGAGCCAGCACAGGCCGATCAGCGGACCCGTCGCCAGGTAGGCGAGGGTGGTGCGGCGGGCTCGGGCGACGGCCAACTCGCCTGCGAACCCGGCCGCCAGAGCAGGCGGGCGAGCCGAACTCGCGGAGGGCGGCGGCGACGGCCTCGGCCGCGGGAACGCCGCGGCGGTGATGGGTGGCGGCCGCCTCGTGCAGGCCGTCGCGCAGCTCGTCGAGAATCGCCTGGCGGGGTGCGCGTGGTCCGACGAGGCGCCGCCCGACAGCGTCGAGGTAGGCCGCGATGGCCGGTTCAGCCGGTTGCCGGGCGGGCATGCCCGCCTCCCAGAAGCGTGGTGACCGCGGTGGAGAACTCCTCCCAGCCCGCGCGGGTGGTGTGCAGTGCCGCGCTCCCGTCCGGTGTGAGCTGGTAGCAGCGCCGCCGCCGTCCGGACTCCGACGACCATCGCGACCGCACCAGACCGGCCCGCTCCAACCGGTGCAGCGCCGGGTAGACGGTGCCGGTAGGCAGGTCGATCCGGCCGGCGCTGCCTGCCCGCAACTGCTCGATGACCGCGTACCCGTGCAGCGGGCCGGGCTCCAACGCCGCCAGCAGCAGCCCGTCCAGGTGGCCCTTGAGCGCCTCGGCCCGCATACGTAGCGACGCTACTCCATCGCGGTGCTTTCTCACCCATCATCAGCCCGCCTGTGAGGGAGAAGCAGTAGCGTTACTACGTATAGCGGCCCTAGGGAGGTCGGCGTGCAGCAGCGAACCCGGAACCTGGTCCTCGCGGCGGTGGTGGCGAATGCGATCACCGCCGGCGCCACCCTCGATCAAGCGATCAAACAACTTCCCGCCCGCCATCAAATGGGCGTCGTTGCGTTCTCCCGCTACAGCCGGGCAGGCGATCTGTCCCGGGGCGTTTCCTGGTACGCCACCATTGGATCCGCGGCCGCAGCGCTCGCGCTGTCCGCTGCCGCGACCACCAGGCGTTCAGGCGTCCCCGGACGTCGCCGAGCGCTGCTGGCGGCGGCCACCGTCGGGCACATGCTGATCACCGCCTGGGCCGCCCCGCTGAACTTCTCCCAACGCAGCGTCGGTGACGACCCGGCCGCACTGACTCGGATCTTCGATCGGTTCGCGGTGCTCAACGCGGTCCGCGCCGGACTGCAGGTCACTGCGCTCGCCGCGCTCGTCGGCGTGCTCGACGCCGCGGCCGTGCCCGCTGCCCAGATCTCCGGGCTCGACGGGTGACGTCGTGGCGGCAGGCCTGCTGCTGACTCTCGTCGCGCTGCACGTCGGGGCCGGGCTCGTTGCCGTGGTGTGCGGGGTCGGGGCGATGCTCACCCGCAAGGGCAGCCGCCGCCACCGCCGTTTCGGCCGCGCGTACGTGATCGCTCTCGTGCTGCTGGGCGGCAGCGCCGCGGTCCTGGCCGGCCTCGACTGGGCCCACCGCTGGCACCTGGCCGTCCTCGGCGTGGCCGCGTTGTCCAGCGTGACAATCGGGTATAGCGCCGTCCGGCTCGCCCGCCCCGCGCGTATCGCGGTCCACCTCAGCGGCATGGGCGTTGGCTACATCGCCATGCTCACCGCCTTCTACGTCGACAACGGCCCCCGACTGCCCCTCTGGAGCCTGCTGCCGCCGCTATGGCTCTGGTTGCTTCCCGCCGCGATCGGCGTCCCCATCATCGTGCGCGCCGTACTCCGGCTACGTTCGCGTTCGGGGTGCGCGCAGCCCAGGCGTGCATCGCCAGAGCGATCAGCATCCATGCCCCCGAAGTAGCGGAAGTGCCATGGTGGGAGGCGAGGCTCTCGGACGGGCCCCGTGCGGATCAGGTTGACGGAGCTGCGTCGTCGGATCGTGGTGTGGTGGCTTGCACGATCGCGGAGTAGAGGCCCTCGGTCAGCGGTCGGGTCGGGATGATCGCGGTGTTCACGAACCCTGCTGCGAGCAGCTGATCACGGTACTGCGCGGCGGTGAGAGTGCCCACCGGGCAGCCGACGGCGTGTTCGGCCTCGGCACGGCGAGCAGGGTCGAGGCCGGGCTCGGCCAGGACGTCGCTGATGCCGAAACGACCACCGGGCCGCAGGACTCGGGCGGCCTCGGCCAGCGCGCGGGGCTTGTCGGTGGACAGCGTGAACACGCAGTTGGAGATGACCACGTCGACCGCGGCGTCGGGCAGCGGGATGTCTTCGAGGTAGCCCAGCCGGAACTCCACATTGCCCACACCGGCCTGCGCGGCGTGCTCGCGGGCGAGCCCGATCATGTCCGGGCTGGCGTCGATGCCGAACACGCGACCGTCGGGTCCGACCCGACGGGCGGACAGCAACACGTCCAGGCCGCCACCGGAGCCGAGGTCCAGCACGACGTCCCCGGGTTGCAGGTCGGCGACCGCGACCGGGTTCCCGCACGCCATGCTGGCCCGAAGCGCCCCCGCCGGTACGCCCAGCTCGGCCGCGGGCAACTCGTAGGCCTTCGAGCCGCAACCGTCGAGATGGGTGTCCGGGGGTGTGTCGACCGGCTAGCCGCCGGTCGCGGCGACCCGGGCCAGTCCCGAGTACAGCTCGACGACCTGGACCCGTGACGGCCTTGTCCCGTCGTGCGTCCGGTCTTCCTTCTCGGCGGTCATCGCCGATCTCCGTTCATCTCGGGTGTCAGCGGGTCGGGTCTCGCGGGCGCCGACCGACCCATCACCACGTCGGCGGCGGTGGGGAAACATGCCACGCACCCGTCGTTGATCCGATAGAAGCGCGCGGTGCCGCGTTGCTCGGCCAGCACAAACCGCACCTGCGCCAACACCTTCAGATGCGCCGACACCGTGGATTGGCCCACAGCGACCGCCGCCACGATCTCCCCGACACTCATCGGCCGCCCCGCCCGGGCCAACAGCGACACGATCTGCACCCGGGTCCCGTCGGCCAGCGCCTTGAACCACGACCCGTACTCCGCCGCAGCGGCCCGGTCCAGCGGCGCCTCTCCATCCGGCATATTCATCGTCAATCGACGATAAACGATGATTGAAGTGTGAGCAAGAGGGTCTGTACGAATTGACAGCCCCCTGTCGATCGAGTGATCACGGGACGCCGTGGATGCCGCGCCTTCGGCAGCTTTCGGCGGCGTGATTGGCCGCCCAAGTGGATGGCTGCCAGACCAGGGCGGCTCTGTGCGGGTGCCGTGGTGGACCCCGCGTCACCGCGAGTCCGACAACCCAGCGTGCACCGCGGGCCGATCACGAAGATGGGATGTGGCGGCCGCGGTTGCGGCCTCCGGGTCCGAGGGTGGTCGATCACGCGGAGAGGTCGTCGTGGCGGTCTGTCGTGGGTGGTATCGACATTCACAGGGCGCAGTTGACGTTCGATTACGTCGATCTGGACTCCGGGGAGGTGGTGCGCGGCCGGATCGCCCCGGCGGATCGGGAACACCTGCGTCGTTGGTTGCAGCGCTTCACCGGGCGTCCGGAAGTGGCGTTCGCGCTGGAGGGCTGCACCGGGTGGCGCTATGTCGTGGAGGAGCTGCAGCGGGCGGGGATCATCGCGCACGTCGGCGAACCGGCCGAGACCGCGGCCCGACGCGGCCCGAAACGTCGCGCCAAGACCGACCGCAGCGACGCGCAGCTGCTGCGTGATCTGCTCATGAAGGGGCGGATCCCGGAGTCGTGGATCCCACCGGCCCCGGTGTTGGAGGCCCGCGCCCAGGTCCGGCTCTACAAGGACCTGCTGGATGAGCGCACCGGCTGGCTGCAGCGGGTGCATGCCGGGTTGTTCCATATGGGTGCCCCGGAGCTGGAGGTGGGCACGCTGTCGGTCGCCGGGCGGGAACACATCACCGCCGCGCAGGGGGAGGGGGGGGGGGGCGGGAGGGGGGGCGGGGCGGGGCGGGGGGCGGGCGGGCGCCCGGGCGGGGCGACCGGGGGACGGGCGGAGAGGGCGGCGCGCCGCGCGCGGGCGCGGGCGGCGCCGTCCCCGCGGGCGGCGCGCGCGGGCCGGCCGGCGGGCCGGCGCGGTGGCGGTTGGGCGCGGTCTACGCGGACGGCTACGACAGCTACAGCAGGTCAAGAACCGCCTGGACGGCCAGGGGGGGGGGCAAACTCGCCCGCCGCTGCCACCACACCCCTGCGTAACCTGGGCGATCAGGTCCTCGCCCCCGCCGCCTAATGACCAGATCCACTCACGACCGATCCGCCTGAGTCCTGGACGTCGGGCTGCGTCTCACGCCCGACCGCCGATGAACCCGCGGTCAGCTCCCGGCAACCCTGTTGCTGCCGGCCACGCTGGACAGCCGACCAAGAACGAGCGGCCGCGCCCGTCGAGGACACCCGATCGCCATCTCGTCGCCGGATCACCGCTGGTGGCCGAGCACCCAGATAAGCAGGGGCCGCCCGACGCGCCCGACCACGCCGCGACCCAGGCCTACCCGAGACGAGGAGCGATCATGAGTGGCGGCTGATCCCAGCTGATCTTCTCGGCCCGGCAAGCATGCGTCGGGATCGGTGCCAGCGTCCAGGCCCTGCGGCCGCTGCGCGGTCGGGCTACGCCCGAGCCCGAACCCCGTCACCGCCGCGACGCGCCCCAACGGCGTCGAGGAAGATCCAAAACAAGTGGGCACACGGGCCCGTCGCGGGCTTGACGTCTCGGGTGCCACAGATAAGCAGGGCTCGAAGCTGGCGCGGAGGGCGGCAATCGAGGCGTGTCAACGCACCCGGCCGGGTACCAAACTGGCCACCGATCGTGCTCGGACCATCGCCGTTCAAGCCCGCAACATCGGCGTGGTCGCCGCCGCCCGCAGACTGCTCACCTTGGTCTTCTACGGCCTGCATGACGGAGAGATCCGCACGCTGCGGCTCGTGTTCGGGTCCGCGATGGTGGCCTGCTTGGTCCTCGGGTTCACCGCGTTCCGGCGCCGCGGCGTCGCCGTCCACCGCGCCTGGATGATCCGCGCGTACGCCATCGGCCTGGCGGCCGGAACCCAGGCGTTCACCGAAGGGGGCGCCGTGTTCGGCGCGGGCGAGCTCCACGGCGACCTCACGAAGGGCGCCGGTTGGGTCATCAACCTCGCCGTGGCGGAATGGGTCATCCGCGGCAAGCCACCGGGCCGCCGGAAGCGCCCTGCCCGTTCGCGGGTTAGATCGTGATCACGACCTTTCCGCGGACCTGGCCCTTCTCGAGCAACCGCATGGCGTCGGGCGCTTCGTCGAGCGGATAGCTCCGGTCCACGCTCGGGACGACCTTGCCATCCTCGATGAGGCCGGTGAGCCTCTCGAGGTCGGCGGCGCGCTCCTTCGCCACGAGCAGCACCAGACGCTGCCGCAGGAAGGGTGAGATCAGCGCACCACGCAGCTGCCTGCCCAGGCCGGTGAGGTTGCCGCTGTTCTCACCACCGACGAACACGAGCGAGCCGCGCGGTCGCAGGGCTCGCCGCAGCCGCCTCACCGGGGTGCTTCCGCCGATGTCGAGGATCAGGTCGTAACGGCGAGTCCCGTCGGCGAAGTCCTCGCGGGTGTAGTCGATGACGTGGTCGGCGCCCAGAGATGTCACCAGATCCACCTTCGCGGTGCTCGCTACTCCGGTGACTTCTGCCCCGAACGCCTTCGCCAGCTGGACCGCATAGGTGCCGACACCGCCGGACGCGCCGACCACCAGCACGGACTGACCCGCCTGCACTCGCCCGGCGTCGACGAGCGCCTGCAGCGCCGTACCGGCCGACACGGGAATCGCCGCAGCCTGGGCGAAGGACAGGTTCATCGGCTTGCGGGCGAGCTTGTCCTCTCGCGCCACGGCGTACTCGGCGAAGGACCCGGGAGCCACCCCGTACACCTCGTCTCCGACCGCGAACCGCGTCACCGACGACCCCACTGCCGCCACCGTCCCGGCCGCATCACGCCCCGGGATCGGGTTCTTCGGTTTGCGCAGGCCCACGAACAGGCGCGCCACGTAGGGCTTGCCGGTCATCAGGTGCTCGGTGCCGCGGTCGAGCCCGGCCGCGCTCACGTGCAGGAGCACCTGGTTATCTGCGATCACGGGACGGGGCGCTCGGGCTGGCCGCAGGACCTCCGAACTGCCGTAGCGGTCCTGGACGACCGCCCTCATCGTCGCGGTCGTCGTGTTCGCTGTCGGGTTGGTCATCGGGATCGTGTCCTAGGTTAGGAGGGAGACGTACTTAGTACGAAAAATGTTATCGTACAATGTACGAAGACGTCCAGAGGGTGGGCGGAACGGGATCAGGGAGGGTGCGTGTCCGAGGCAGTCAGCGAGAACGGCAGGCGGCGACCGCGGCTGACCCGCGAGCGGGTGATCCAGGCCGCGCTCGCCGTCGCCGACTCCGGCGGACTGGGGTCGCTCACCATCCGCACCCTCGCGAAGGAGCTCGGGGCCAAGCCGATGTCGGTCTACTACCACGTCGCCAACAAGGACGAGATCCTGGCCGCGCTCGTCGACATCGTCTTCCGCGAGATCCAGCTTCCGGTGCCCGGCGGGAACTGGCGGTCGGAGATGCGCAAGCAGGCTTGTTCGGCACGCGAGGTCCTTGCCCGACACCGCTGGGCCATCGGGCTCCTGGAGTCGCGGACCGATCCCGGCCCGGCCAATCTGCGTCATCACGACACCGTCATCGCGACCTTGCAGGCAGCCGGGTTCTCGGCCGAGCTGACGGCGCACGCCTATGCGCTCGTCGACAGCTATGTCTACGGCTTCGCGCTGCAGGAGGCCGCTCTCCCGTTCCAAGGCCCGGACAGCGTCGGGGACGTGGCGGAGTCAATCATGAAGCGGATGGCCGAGGGCGAGTACCCGCATCTCGTCCACATGGCGACGTCGTACTACCTGCGGCCCGGCTACGACTTCGGCGACGAGTTCAGCTTCGGTCTCGACCTGATTCTCGACGGGATCGAGAGGTTGCTCGCCTGGGAAGAGGCGGCGGGAGCGACCGGCGGTTAGCGTGCGGTCATGTCACCGGTGGGCATCGCCGAGCCGATCTCTGCCCCCGGCGAGGGCGACAGTCAGGCCGCGGGGGATGCCAGCCCGATGAATAGAGTGTCTCTGTAACGGTCGCAACCGGACGTCCACAACCGAGAGACACTCGACCAGCGCGACACGCCCGGCCGGTAGCGTCCGAAACCCATGTCCGGAACTCGGCGGGTCGCCCCGCACTGTCAAGGGTTCCGAGACGACCGCGGCATCCGGATCGGGTACGCGCGGGTGTCGACCCGCGAACAGAACACCGACGGCCAGCTGGATGCCCAACAGCGGCCGGGTGCGAACGCGTCTACGTGGACAAGGCCTCGCGCACGCTGGGCCGCCGCCCGGAGTGGGATCGCTGCCGCGAGCAGCTTCGCTGCGACGACGCCCTGGCCGTCACCAAGCTGGACCGGATGGGCCGCTCCGTGCGGCATCTCATCGACGTGGTTGGCGAGCTCGACCGGGCCGGTGTCGAGCTGATGGTGTTGCCAGGGCATCGACACCACCAGCCCGGGTGGGCGGCTGCTGTTCCACGTGCTGGTCGCGATGGCCGAGTTCGGGTGGGGACCTGATCTTCGAAACACCCACGAGAGCCTGGCCGCCACCCGCGCCCGCGGCCGGGTCGGCGCCCGGCCCACGGTGATGACCGCGGGCAAGCTGCGCGTAGCACGGCAGATGCTGGACGCGGGCAGCACGATCACCGAGATCGTTCTCCGCAGCACGGCGACCTCGTGGCGCAGCACGAGCAGCTCGATGTCCTTGAACGGTTGTGCGGCCAAACAGGGTCAGCCAACCGAGGAGCCGGCCGAAGATCAGGTAGAGCAGGCCGAAGCGACCCGACCATGATCGTGCCGGGTCGCGGGGTTACGCCGATCGCCGCAGGTCACGACGCAGGCCGACTTCTGGAATCCCACAGGGTCTGCCCAGTCCAGGTGGGGTCTTGGGGTCGTGCGGCGGAGCACGGCGACCTCGTGCCGTAAGACGAGCAGTTCGACGTCCTTGATGGTGGGCGTGCGACCCAGCAGCACGAGCAGTCCGAGTACATGCTGGAAGATCAAATACAACAGCCGTAGCGACACGCGGAGATCATGCCCAGCCGCTGGCGATCATCGATCGTCACTGGTCAGCGGCAAGTGCAGCATTGTGGAACCCCACGGGGCACGGGACACGGGACGCAGGGCAGGCAGGGACAGGGCAGCCAGGCACCACCCACCCTAGGGCTCATCGGGGTGGGTGTCGTAGTCCGCGTCGTTTGCCGACCACGCATCGCCCAGCACCCAGCGGGTCAGGGAGTCGAGGGTACGACCTGGCACGCACCGAGGCGGGCTGTTCGTCGGACCACGCATCGCGCGCCCACCACTGAGCACCCCGACCAGGGTGCGCAACGCGTCCAGTTCGGCAGGGCTCATCTCGGACTGGTTCATCGAGGCGCAGGACCCCAAGTCACCCATTCCATCCTGCAAGTCGATGTTAGCCGTCTTACGCCGCGCCGAAGCGCTCCGGCATCTGCACGCACACCACCTCGCCGCGGGCGCAGACCTCGCGGCCCGCGGCCAGCGTGACAGCCAGTGCCACCTTGTGTCCCTTGATCTCCGTCGCGCGGGCGCGCAACTCCAGTTCTATGCCGAGCGGCGTCGGCCGCAGATAATCCACCTTCAGCGACGCGGTCACGAAGCGCAGTGGCGGCTCACTCCGCGGCTCGCGGTTCTCCGCCGCGTAGGCCGCAGCGGCCGCCGTCCCCGTCGCGTGGCAGTCGATCAGCGACGCGATCAGCCCGCCGTACACATAGCCGGGGATGGCCGTATAGTACGGCCGCGGGGTGTAGTGGCATACGCCCTCCGCGCCGTCCCAGTACGTCCGGATGTGCAGCCCCGCGTCGTTGAGCCGCCCGCACCCGTAGCAGTGCGCGACATTTTCGGGGTAGGTATCTTGAATTGCCTCTTCAGTCATACATCACGTCTCACTTCACAAACTGTATCACCGCCGTCCCGCGCGGAACAGCGTGCCTAAGGTGCTCGACAAGCCTTCTACCTGCGGAAACATGTGGGGCGACCCACGCCGCCGACCGTCCTAAGGCGGGGCCATTAGGCAGCGTGCCCACCGCCTGATAGCCGGCAAAGCCCCCCGCGGCGTTGACTTCCGGCGCGGTGAGCTTGTCGGCCTACCCCAGCACCATCGCCGGCCGCATCCCGCGGCTATACCCGAGATCACGGAGGCGCGCCGAGCGTGATCAACGAGCCAAACCTCGACCCTTCAACTTCTGCAGCCTAGCCCGAGTTTCCCGGCTAGTTCGATCTTGAGCTGGTGTTGAGGTAGCTCCGAGTGGGCTGAGCTGGTCGTTTCCGGCGTGTTGGGTGGTGTTGGATCTTGCGATGGCCTATGACCTAAAGAGTGGCCAGCCTGTACAAGAAGGTGATCAACGGGAAGCCGTACTGGTACCTGCGGGAGATGGCGTGGGTGGACGGCAAGCCGAAGATGGTGTCCGAGCGCTACCTGGGCTC
Organism: uncultured Actinomycetota bacterium; assembly: GCA_963780835.1. GTDB lineage: Bacteria > Actinomycetota > Actinomycetes > Mycobacteriales > Pseudonocardiaceae > Pseudonocardia. Next base: position 44,576 of record CAWADQ010000029.1, read on the forward strand.
GGCCGCCGACATCGCCGCAGCGTTGGACGCCCGCGAGACGGCGATCCGCCCTGAGCGGACCCGGCACCTTGCGTTCGGGGACGTCGCGGCCGCGTGGGGGATGCTGGACCGCCTCGGTGTGATCGCGACGATCGACGAGGTGGTCGGAGCGCGCCGCCGCGACGCGGGCGCCTCGGTGGGCACCTACCTGGCGCTGGCCGCCCTGGGCCGGCTGGTCGATCCCTGCTCCAAGCTCGGGTTCGAGAAATGGTGGCGCACCACGGCCGCGGACAGGTTCACCAAGATCAGTGCCGGGGTGCTGGACCACCGCAAGTTCTGGGACGCGATGCACACCGTCAGCCCCGATCAGCTGGCCCGGATCGAGCACCGCCTGGCCATGGGCATGGTCGGCGCCTTCGGCCTGGACATCTCCGCGCTGGCGCTGGACATGACCAACTTCGCCACCTACATCGACACCACCAACGACAAGGCACCCATCGCCGCGCGGGGCAAGGCCAAGCAGAAACGGGCCGATCTGCGCCTGGTCGGGCTCGGCCTGGTGATCACCCGTGACGGTGGGATCCCACTGGTCTCACACACCTACCCCGGCAACCGGCCCGACGTCACCCAGTTCGCCACCATGATCGACCTTCTGGTGGCGCGGCACACCGCGCTGGCCGCGGCGCTCAACAGCGCCCCCGCCTCCACCCGAGAGACCCCGCAGACCCCGCCGCAGACGACCCCGCCGCAGACGACCCCGCCGCAGATAACGGTGGTGTTCGACGCCGGGCAGAACTCAGCTGCCAACCTCGCGCACCTGGCCGCGGCCGGGTTGGGGTTCGTCGGGTCGATCCCACCGTCGGACTGCGCGGACCTGCTGGCCCGCCCGGCTACCGACCGACACGTCGTGGACCCCGACCGGTTCCCCGGCGTGACCGCGCTGGAGGACCGCCGCCGCGTCTTCGGCGCCGATCGGCGCGTCGTGCTCACCCACTCCCCGTCCCTGCACACCGCCCAGACCCGCGGCTTCGACCAGACAATGGCCACGGCAACCGCGAAGTTGTCCGTGCTGGGCGACACCCTGGCCCGAGGTCACACCCGCCGAGCCCGCGACAAGGTCACCGCCGAGATCACCCACATTGTCAAAGACCCCTGGGTACGGCGCGTCGTGTCCTGGCAACTGTCCGGTGACACCCCCACCGAGCACCGGCTCAGCTTTGACATCGACGACGCAGCCCGCACTGACCTGGAGACCGAGGTCTTCGGCAAACGCGTGCTGATGACCGACCGCGACCAGTGGTCGACAGCCGACGTGGTCGCCGGCTACCGCTCCCAGTCCGAGGCCGAGTTCGGCTTCCGCCAGCTCAAAGACCCCCACGTCGTCTCGTTCAGCCCGATGCACCACTGGACCGAACACAACATCCGCGTGCACGTCTTCACCTGTGTACTGGCTCTGCAGATCGCCCACCTGATGCGCCGCCAGGCCCGCCGGCACGGCGTGGCCCTGTCGGTCCGCGAACTGCTCGACACCCTCGCCGGCATCCAGGAGACCGTGCTGATCTACCCCTCCACCGGAGGGCGCCCCAAGGCCCGCCGCATGCTCACCGAGACCACCACCACCCAGGACCAACTCGTCGAGATCTTCGAACTACACCGCTGGGCGCCCCAACCTTAGGTCATAGGCCCAAGCAAGATCAAAACCTGCTGTGACCAGCGGGGATGCCGACCTAGATCACGCTAGCCGGGAAACTCGGGCTAGGGGCCTGAGTTGTTGTTGCCGAGCACTGATTTTGCAGACGATCACGTCGTTCATCGTGCCGACGGGCGATGCCGGGGCGCTGTCGTCATCGTAACGGCTTGATCGGCGCAATGACGGACTGGACGCAGTGACATGGCCGGCGGCGCGTGCCGTCGTGAGTGTGCTGCCGCGCCGCTTCCGCTCCTCGGCGCCTGGGGTGGCGTTCATCGGCCCGACCAGCCCGGCCGCCGCGGCCTCGCTGTCACCGCCCAGGCGCCGACGCGGCGTAGCGTCGGCGGCCGAACGACGGAGGTACTCGGCAGCCTCGGCCTCCAGCAGCAGTGCGCCGGTGAGCGCGTCCAACACCTGGTGCGACGGATGGCGCTCCCGACCCTGCTCGAGCCTGACGTAGTAGTCAGTGCTGACTCCCGCGAGCATGGCAGGTTCTCCGCGGCGCAGTCCGGACGTGCGGCGCGTACCGCTCGTCGCCGGGACGGTGGTGGGTGTCGTGCAGCTCGCCTTCCCCGTGGCCGCGGGGGGCGTTCCGCCCTCGAACATGGGGATCAGACCGGCGATCGAGGGCGGGCGGTGGCGGTGAGGAGGCGGCGTCGCCGAGGCGAGAACGGGGCGCTCTCACTGAGCGCAGGGCGGGCAGCCCCGGCCGATCACGGGACGATCATGCCGAGCAGGACGAGCGCGACGACCGTTATGACGCCGGCGATGAAAGTCGTGGCGACACGCGAGGCCGGCAGCGGCTCGCCGCACCGTAGAGCTCGCTCGGTGACCGCCCAGCTGAACCAGGCAAGGATGGGCACCGCGAGGCCGAGCACCAGCAAGAGGATCGACGCCGCAAGCCTGATACTGGGTTGCGGGGGGAAGCCGAACGCCTCAAGCGCGACGCCGCCGACGACGAGAGCGAGCGCGACGCGGATCCAGCCGAGGAAGGTGCGTTGATTGGCGAGTGTGAACCGCGGGCTCGGTTCAACGCCACGGGAGTACACCCAGTTCGGGAATCGGGCCTTCGTCATTGGCTCGTGGCTTGCAGGTTGGCGTGCTTAAACGATCGGATTGCTGCACTTTGCCGTGATGGGATGTGAGCGCATGGGCGCTTCAGCATGGTCGCCTTCTTGCCGAAGGGATGTCGGGCGTCAGGGCGCCGCGGAAACGGACGTTCCAGAACCAAGTTGAGCCGATCTCGGCGAGCAGCGAACGCATCCTCGTCAGGAACAGCGCGGCCGCGGCCGCGTGCCAGTCCGGCGCGTGCGTGATCCCCGTTCAGGAACCAGCTCGCGGCCTGCGATGTTCGGCTGCCGAAACCGCCGCTCACCCGTTTCAGTCTGCACACGGTGGCCGGTCGCGTCCACGGCCGTTCGTTCTCGCGGCGGACGGATCGGTGATCGGCTGCGATGGCGTCAGGTCGGGATTTGTGGCTGGGTGAGGAGTAGCAGTGTCGTCGCGGCGGCCACCGCTACCACCGCCCAGCCGATGAGGAGCACCTCACGCCGGGCGTCGGGCACGGTGAGGCGTCCGGCCGGGTGCTCGCGCGGGACGCGGATCCGCCGCCCTCGCATGCGGCCCAGCCACACGGTGAGCATGGCGAGGGTGAGGTACGCCACGACGAGGACGACGCGCCCGAGCGCTGGCTCGATGTGCCGCACCAGCAGAAGTGCGGCGGCGGCCAGCAGCCCGATCCCGCTGCGTTCCCACGCCAGTTCGGTCCGCTCGGCCTGCAACCCCGGTCGGTCCCGCAGCGGTCGGCGGGTCACGTGCGCCCCGCAGTGACGAGGAGGAGCACGAGGACGAACACGGTCAGGACGGCGAGGCCCGTCCCGAGGAGTAACGGGATGCGTGTCGGGGGGAGGTCCGCGTCGCGCCGCATCGCGTCCTGCACCCGCCGCCAGCGGCGAACTGCGGCAATGGCCAGCACTCCGCCCGTGCTGACGAGGAGGATACCGATCATGTGTCGGGCTCCCGGGAAGGCGAACTCCGGGATGAGCTGCACGACGGCCACGCCGCCTGCGACCAGCGCGAGCGCGGTCCTGATCCAGGCCAGGAACGTGCGCTCGTTGGCCAGTGTGAAGCGGTAGTCGGGGTCCGGGCCGTCCTCGGTCACGGCATCTCCGCTCATTCCGAACGAGTGCAGCAGATGGTCGCACGCCTCTTCCGTATCGCTGGGCGACGGCGTGCGGAGCAGGACGGCCGCCGAGGGCGCCGCGGCACCGACGGGACGACGTCACCTCGAGGATGGATGGCCATGTCCTGCGCAGCGGGGTTACCACGGCGGCGGGCCGCCTTGAGATCATGGCTGCCGATGGCGTCTTCGGAGCCGGGGCCGCGCTGCCTCCCTCGGCATGGCACGGTCGACACGGTGCCTCGGGCGTGCCGTTCAGCCGGTGGCGAGGCCGGTGGTGACGGCGGTGTTGTAGTCGTCGTCGACGAGCACGACGTTGTGCCCGGCCCGGGCGAGCAGGCTCGCGGCGATGCTCGCGCGAAACCCTGCCGCGCAGTGCACCCACAGTAGCCCGTCCGGGATCTCCCCCAGCCGCTGCTTCAGCTCGTTGAGGGGGAGGTGGGCCGATCCGGGGATGGCGCCGCCGGCGCGTTCGTCGTCGTCGCGCACATCGAGCACCGCCGGTCGGTCGCCGCGGTCGCGGGCGGCACGGAGGTCGGCGAACGTGGCGACGGGGTAGGTGCGCAGTTCGTCGGGTAAGGCCAGGTCGGCGGGATGGCCGAGGGCGGCGCCTGCGGGTCGGTCGATCCCGATGCGCACGAGCTGGCGTTGCGCGTCGGCGACCTGGCGGGCGTTTGCGCCGAGGAGGGTGAGCGGGGTATCCCAGGGGATGAGCCAGCCCAGATACGTGGCGAACTCGTCGCCCAGGGCGATGCCGATCGTGCCGTGCACGTGCTCGGCGGCGTAGGCGCGGCGGTCGCGCAGGTCGACCACCCATTGGCACGCCCTGATCCGGGTGCGCAGCTCGTCGGCGTCGACGGGCTCGGGTGGGGACAGGTCGGCGGGTCCGGGACCCAACCGGTTGAGCGGGCCCATGTGGGCGTAGTAGGCGGGGTAGGCAGTCAGTCCGGCGACGAGCCGGGCGACGAACGCGTCCTCGTCCGGTTCGACGAGCGCATCGTTGCGGACGCGTTCGACGCCGATCGTGCTCGCTGTCCCGCCGACCGGGGATCCCGAGGAGCAGAAGCTGCCGAACCCGTGCGTCGGGTAGACGGCGACGTCATCAAGGAGCAGGTGCGCCAGGTGACGGGCCGAGCGGTACTGGGCCCGGGTGAGCTCGTCGGTGCGGTCCGGGTCGACCAGGTCGGTGCGCCCGACACTGCCGAACAGCATCGAGCCGCCGGTGAACACCGCCACCGGCCCCGAAGCCGCCTCCACGATGTAGGACACGTGGGTGTCGGTGTGTCCGGGGGTCGCGACCACGCGCACGATCAGCGATCCGACCCACCGTTCGTCGCCGTCGGCCACCGCGTCTCGGTCGAATGCCACGGCGTCGGCGGCGTTTACCAGGTACCGCGCGCCGTGGCGGCGGGCCAGCTCCAGCCCGCCGGTCACATAGTCGTTGTGCACGTGGGTCTCCGCGACCGCCGCCGCGCGCACGCCCAGCTCGGCCAGCAACTGCTCGACCCGGTCGAGGTCGCGTTGCGGATCCACCACCATCGCCACCGCGCCGTCGTGCACGACGTAGCTGCGGTCACCCAGCTCGGGGGTCTCGATCACGACGACGGACAGGGTCATACCGGGCCTCCCTTGCCGCTCCGAAAAAATGACCGTACATTGAAGACGTCATCCCGGATAGTGGAAGGATGGCCGTCATGGGGGCGCGACCTCTGCGGCGCGGCGCTGGCGAGGTGCTGTGGGCGCAACTGCTGGCCGACCTGCGGCGCCGCATCGCCGAAGGCGAGTTCGTCCAGGAGTTCCCCGGCGAGCTGGCGGTGGCGCACACTTACGGCGTCAGCCGTCATACCGCGCGCGAGGCGATCTCCCGCCTACGCCAGGAAGGATCGGTCACCGCCCAGCGCGGGCGGCCGCAGCGGGTGGTGACACCCCCGGAGTTCGTGCAGCCGTTGGGTGCGGTCTACAGCCTCTTCGCCGCTGTCGAGCAGGCCGGTCAGGAGCAGCGCTCCATCGTGCGCACCCTCGACGTCCGCGTGGATGGCGACGTTGCCGCGCGGCTCGGTCTCGACGAGTCCGCCCCGCTGGTCTACCTGGAACGCCTGCGCCTGGCCGCCGACGAGCCCTTGGCCGTAGACCGGGTCTGGCTGCCCGAGTATCTCGCCAGCGCGTTGCTGGAGGTGGACTTCGGCCGTACCGGGCTCTACGACGAGCTCGCCCGCCGCTGCGGTGTGCAGCTCACCGGTGGGCGCGAGACCATCCACGCGGTTGTGCCCACACCGGCCGAACGCCATTTGCTCGGCATCGGCGACGACACTCCGGTCGCCGCACTGGTCATCGAGCGGCTCGGCTGCTCCCACGGTCACCCGGTCGAGTGGCGCTACACGCTCGCGCGCGGCGACCGCTTCGGCGTCACCGCCCAACTTCCCTCCCGCGGAGACCCGGCATCACAGCGGCAACACTGACCGCTGCGGTGGGGACGAGCTCCATCGGTGCGCTGCTCAAGTCGTGGCTGGACGGAAGTCGTTGGCGACGGCGAGGTCGTGCGGCTCACCGCTCTGCGCCTGCGCCCCGGCCGCGTAGCCGCCGAGCAGGTCGAAGACATCGGCCTACCGGCTCGGCGCAGCAGGCTCGCGGCCACGCTGGACCGGTTGCTGCCCGCGCAGTACACGACGACCGGCCGCTGTGGCGGGATCTCCGCGAGCCGCCCCGGCAGCTCGGCGAGCCTTGTGGCGGGCGTGGAAGATCGCGTAGACCTCGGCGCCTGCGCGCACCGCCTCCGCGGTCGAGGGTGCTCCCAGCGGTGTGATCATGAACTCCTGGAAGTCCAGCGCGTTGGGGGCATGGGCGCCTCCGTTGAGCACGTTGAAGCTCGGGACGGGCAGTCGTGTCGGTGCGCCGCAGCCGGGCAGCCAGGCACGCAGAGGGTGTCCCGCCGACGCCGCGAGCGCCCTGGCCGGCGCCATGGACCTGCCGACGATGGCGTTCGTGCACCCAACCGGACCTTGTTCGCGGTGCCGTCAGCGGCGATCATCGCCGCGTCGACATCGGCGAGCGACGACCACGATCGGCCCTGCCGCAGATCGGCGAGCTCGGTCTCGACGTTGTGTACTGCGCGCAGCACGCCTGCGCCTGCGAACCGTGCCGGGTCGCCGTCACGCAGCTCGACAGCCTCGCGTGTCCCGGTCGAGGCATCTGAGGGGACGCTGCCCGAGGCAGTGGCATCGTCGCCCAACGTGACCGGCACCGTAAGGGTCGGGCGACCTCGGGAGTCGAGTATCTCCAGCGCCGTCAGCGATCGGACATCGAAGGACAGCGTCATGTCGCACCATCTCGCGTGGTCACGGTTATCGACGCTAGGCGCGACAGCAGCGCGGGACGCAGGAGCCGAAGGTCCTCGGCACCGAGGATCGGCGGCCGCAACGGCCATCCGCTGCGTCGGAGATGTCGAGGCTGCGACCTAGATACCACCGGGGGTATGTTGGGGCGGTGATGACTCGTCTCGCACGTGCTCTACGGGAGGCTCCATGACCGCGCTTGATTCCGTCGCATCCCCGAGGACGATCGACGTAACCGCGTTGCGGGCCGAGCTCGCCACGAACCCGGACACGCTGCTGGTCGACGTCCGGACTCCGGCGGAGTTCCAGGCCGCGAGCATCGACGGGGCGGTCAACCTGCCGCTTGATCAGGTCGACGCGCACCTGAGGCGCATCGTGCACGACGCGGGCGGGCGCCTGGTGCTGGTCTGCCAGTCCGGTGCCCGTGCGGCGCGGGCCGCGCAGGCCCTGGTGGGTGCCGGTCTTGACGATGTGGCAGTCCTGGACGGCGGGATGAACGGTTGGGTCGTGGCGGGTGCGCCGGTCCGGCGCTCGGAGGGCGCGACGTGGGCTCTGGAGCGGCAGGTGCGCCTCGTCGCGGGTGGCCTCGTCGCTGCCTCGGTGATCGGTAGTCTCCGGCTGCCGCGGCTGCGGTTCCTCGCGGGAGGCGTCGGTGCCGGGCTTGTTGTGGCGGCGCTGACCGACTCCTGTCTGATGGGGCGGCTGCTGATGACGCTTCCCTACAACCGCCGCGGAGAGGTCGACGTCGAGCAGGTCATGCAGCGGCTACGCGGCTGATGCAGACGGGCGCGGTCAAAGGGGCGTCGACCCGCCTGCGCAGGGTGGTCAGCTCGTCGGCGGTGCCGAGCGCGATGAGCACCACCCCTCCTCGAGGGGTATGTCCGGGTCGGGGTTCGCCTCGAAGGGCCTGCCGGGACGGCGCGGCGCGAGCAGGAGGGCACCGGTCGGGAGGTGGGCGGCCATCTGGCCCAGCGTGGTGCCGACCTGCGGTGAGCCGGGAAGCACCTCGAACTGTTCGAGTCGGAAGTCGAGGCTCTCGTCGTGCATGACGACGTCGAGGAACTCGGCGACGTGCGGCTGCAGCGTGCATGCGCCCAGCCGCCGCCCTCCATCAGCTGCGGGTTGACCGTGCGGTCGGCGCCCGCCCACATCAGCTTGGCCGTCGAGGACTCGTGCCGGGCCGCGCGATGATCACGATGTCGGGGCGCAGCGCTCCGACGCCTCCCAGGGTCCGCAGATCGCCCTCGACGAAGGCCTCGAGCAGGGCGCCGAGGGCGTACAACGCCGTGCCCGCGCCGGTCAGGATCAAGGCCATCGTGCAGACCTTGCCTACCGAGGTGAGCGGGTTGACCTCGCGGAACCCGACCGTGGTGATCGTGGTGATGGTCTGGCAGAGCGCGTCGAGCGGCGCGAAGCCCAGCAGGATGTATCCGACCGTGCCCGCGGCGACAACCACCCCCAGCGCGGCCGGCGCCGTGCGGATGCGCAGGACCGGGCTCACGCGCAGCGTTGGAAGGCCGGGAGGTGGTTGTCCAGCGACGCCGAACGCAGTGTGGTGAAGACCCGGTGGACATCGGGGTAGCCCGCGACCGACGGCATCAGTTCGTCGTAGAGCTGCGCGTCCGCCTTCTCGGCCGAGACGCCCACCGCGCAGGCTGCGGCGATCGTCGTCGGAGATGGCGTGCCCGGTTCGGTGTCGGCGGCGAGCTTGACGCCGTTCGTCTTGGCCACCGTTTCGAGCGCGGCGACGTGGGTGCCCTCCGCCGTGACGATGGAGCGGAAGGGTGCGACGGGACCGAGCGTGTCCAGGACATTCTGGTAGGTCGCTCGCGCGTGGCGTTCCTCGGTGACCGCTCTCTGCAGGACCGTCGAAAGCTCCGCGTTCGCGGCCGACGGCGCGGGGGTGCCACTGACGAGCGCTCCGTTCGGTGGGTTCGCCGATCCGGGACGACCGCCACCGCCTGCGGTGCCGCATGCTGCGGCCAGCGCGAGGACCGCGACGCCCAGTACGGCGGCCGCCCTCAGTGACGCCTTCCCCCACGCGGGTGATGACGCCTTCTCGTGCATGAGAACCCTCCAGTCGGTCTGATCATCACTCTTCGCGCAGCGCAGGGGGGCCGGTAGGGTCGCACGGCCTGCGACGAGTGGACGGGCGACCGCCGGGTGGAGCTTCGGCAGGCTTGTTGTCCGGGCCGAATGGCCGGACGTCTTGTCTACTGTGGCCGCCCGGATCGACGCTCGCAGCATTCCCGGCCGGAGACGCGCATATACCCATGGGGGTATTGTCGTGGCATTGGCTGGGGCGAGAGGCGCCGGCGGTCCCGGCCGAGGCCGGGCTCTACCTGATTCCCACCCTGGCCACGCCGAGATCGCACTGGTGGGCCGGACGGTGATCTTGGCGGCTGTGATGGGCAGTTCGCGAGCCGGGGCGGCACCGAAGGAGGGTGATGGGTATCGAGGCGGGGCAGTCGGCCGCGGCGGGTTTGACGAGTGCGGAAGCGGATGTCCGCCGTCGACGCGGCGAGGCGAATTCCCCGGTCGTGGGGACCTCGCGCAGCTACGCGACGATCCTGCGCCGGAGCGTCTTCTCCTTCTACAACATCATCTTGTTCGTCATCGGCATCGCGCTGCTGGCATTGGGCCGCCACAGCGATGCGCTGATCAGTGTCGGCCTCGGCCTGGTCAACGCGCTGATCAGCGCCGGGCAGGAGATCCGCGCGAAGCGCAAGCTGGATCGGCTCCGGTTGCTCGACGAGGCACCCGTGCGTGCCCTCCGCGACGGGCGTGAGGTGGAGCTCGCGCCCGACATGGTCGTGCGCGGCGACGTGTTGCGGGTGCGGCCGGGCGACCAGATCGTGGTGGACGGGCCGTTGCTCGACGGAGTCGTCGAGGCCGACGAGTCCCTGCTGACCGGCGAGTCCTACCCGGTTGTCAGACGGCCGGGCGACGAGCTGCGGTCGGGCAGCCTGTGCGTCTTGGGGGAAGGCCATATGCAGGTCCGGGACGTGGGTGTCGCGAGCTACGCGGCGCGGTTGACCGCCGAGGCCCGCCGGACCACCACGGACGTCACACCGTTGCAGCGGCGCATCGCGTTCGTCGTGCGTCTGGTGATGACGCTCACGGTGCTGATGAGCGGGGCCATCCTGGCCCAGGCCGCCCTGGAGGGCTTCACCCTCCTGCGCATCGTGCAGACCACGGCCGTGCTGTCGGGGCTGGTGCCCTACGGGCTGTTTTTCCTCATCGCCGTCGCCTACGCCACGGGCGCGGCGGCGATCGCGGGCCGGGGCGCGTTGGTGCAGCAGGTCAACGCGGTCGAGTCGGTCGCGAATGTGGACGTCGTGTGCACCGACAAGACCGGCACCCTCACCACGGGACGGCTCACGCTCGACGAGGTGGTGTCGCTGGCCGGAGACGACGCCGCGGCGAGGGCCGCGCTCGGCGCGCTGGCTCGCTCCGCCTCGGCTCTCAACCTCACCAGTGTCGCGCTGGCCGCAGCGCTGCCCGACGGGCCGACATGGCGGCTGCGCGACGAGATCCCCTTCGTCTCCTCGCTGCGGTGGTCGGGCGTGACGACGGACGAGGGCGCCTGGGTGCTCGGTGCCCCCGAAGCCCTCGGTCCCTTGCTGCGGCAGGAGCTTCCCGCGCATCTCGTGGCCGACCGGACCGACCGCGGCCTGCGGGTGCTGGTGCTCGCCCGCGCCGCGGAGGCAGGCGCGGGCCTGCGCGACGCCGCGGGCCTGCCTACGTTGCCTGCACTGGATGGTGTCGCCCTCGTCGCGCTCGCCGACGAGCTGCGACCCGAGGTCGTCGAGGCCATCCGGCGTTTCCGCGCCGATGGAGTGACGCTCAAGGTGCTCTCCGGCGACGACCCGCGAACGGTGGCCGCGCTGGCCGCCCGCGCGGGGCTGGGTGAGGGTGCGACGGTGGCCGGGACGGAGCTCGACGGCCTCGACGACGACGCGCTCGATCGGATCGTCGCCCGCACGACCGTCTTCGGCCGCGTCTCCCCCGAACAGAAAGAGCGGATCGTCGCCGCCCTGCGTCGTCGAGGGCACTACGTCGCCATGATCGGCGACGGCATCAACGACGCGCGGGCGCTCAAGAGCGCCCACGTCGGTGTGGCGATGTGCAGCGGCAGCGCGGTGACCCGCGATGTCGCCGACATCGTGCTCGTCGACGACTCTTTCGCCGCGCTGCTCCCGGCCCGGCGCGAGGGCCGCCGCATCATCAACGGCATCGCCGTGTCGATGTACGTCTTCCTCGCCAGGGTCGCCACTCAAGGCCTCGTCATCCTCGCGGTCACCATGCTGGGGCTGGGGTTCCCCTACTCGCCGACCCAGGTCGGGCTGACGCTGCTCACGGTCGGCGTCCCGACGTTCTTCCTCACGTTCTGGGCCCGACCGACCCCACCCGACGAGCATCTGCTCGGCAACCTGGCCCGGTTCGTGATCCCCGCCGCCGTCGTCACCGCCGGGTTCGGCACCGCCGTCTACGCCTTCCTCTACCAGCACGTCTCGCAGTTCCTGAGCATCGGCCGCACCCCAGGACAGGTGATCAGCGACTTCGAGCGCTACACCGGACTCACCTACACCGATGCGGACTTCACGGTCGCGGCGGCGACGATCGGGGCACAGACCGGGCTGTCGACGTTCGTCTGCCTGGCTTCGTTCGTGCTCATCCTGTTCCTCGCCCCGCCCTCGCGGTTCTTCGCCGCCTGGACGCCACCGGCGGCCGACCGCAGGCCCACCCTGCTGGTCATCGGCCTGGTCGTCGTCTTCGCCGCCGTGCTCTTCGTGCCTACCCTGTCGAACTACTTCGGGCTCACGGGCGCGATCAGACCGGTGTTCGTGGCCGTGCTGCCCGCCCTCCTGGCGTGGTTCGTCGTGCTCACGGTGGCGTTCCGCCTCCGCGTGCTCGACCGCATACTCGGCCTGGACGACCTGCCCCGTGCCCCGTCCCCCACCGGATCCAGGCCGTGACCACGGCCCGGTGTTAGTCGCGGACGACGATTGCGCCACGCTCCGCGACCAGCACCCCGCCCGGCCTCGTTCGGGTGGCTGCGGCGTCATCGTGTCACCACCGAGAGGGGCAACGCCCGGTGGCTGAGCGTGTGGCGCGGACTGGGCAGGGCGGCCGCGATCCGGGTCAGCTCGCGGGCCGAGGCGGCCGCGGGCTCGGCGACGACGACGGGCACGCCGCGGTCGCCCGCCTCTCGGGCCGCCGTGTCCAGCGGCACCTGGCCCAGCAGGGGTGCGGCGGTCTCGGCGGCCAGCATCGCGCCGCCGCCGCTGCCGAAGACGGCGGTGTGTTCCCCGCAGCGGGCGCACACGGCGGCGGACATGTTCTCGATGACCCCGGCCAGCGGTGTCCCGGTTTCCGCGGCCATGCGTGCCACCCGGGCCGCCACGACCCGGGCGGTGGTCTGGGGTGTGGTGACGGCGAGCAGGGCGGTGTCGGGCAGCAGCTCCAGCAGCGACAGGGTGGCGTCGCCGGTGCCGGGCGGCATGTCGACCAGCATCGCGTCGAGGGATCCCCAGTAGGTGTCGGCGACGAACTGGGCGAGGGCCTTGTGCAGCATCGGCCCGCGCCAGACGACGGGCTGCTGTTCGTGGACGAAGAAGCCGACCTGTGGGTGCCAGAAACTGTGTGCACCTCATGCGACGTGCTGGTACTCGTGAACGAGTCCGCTGAGCCTGGATCCACCGTCAAAAATTGGGGTGATCGTTTTCTCGGCGCGCCGCGACATGGCGGACAGATCCCACGCGGCCGGCTCCTGGGTCCGCCCCCGCGGGTCGCGCCGGGCTGAGATCACGCTCCTGTCGGGTCCTCGCGCGCCCGCGGCCGGGCGCCACCGGGACGACGCCGAACCGTGCGGGCACGCGCTGGGCCGGTCACCGTGACGACCACGCCGCCACCGTGACGATCACGACCGCCCGAGTTGTCTGATTTCCCTCGGCATGGTGACTGGCGCCATCGTCGACATCTTGAGCGGCGGGCAACATACAGCTGGACGCACGTCGGAAGTGCCACTACCTCATGCTCAAGTGGCACCCGCTCAAGGAGGGCTGAGGATGCCGCGACGATTCAAAGCTCGGCTGCGGGCGGTCATCGGCATCGCGCTCATCACTGCCTGGAGTCTCGTCATCGTCTCGGGTGTCGTGCTGTGGGCCGCACCGCAGGGCCCACGCTCGGGCCGACAGGAGCTGCTTTTCGGACTCGCGAAGCAAGAGTGGGGCGACGTGCACTTGTGGCTCAGCCTTGCAGCGTTGGCCGTCACGGCGGTCCATGTCGCGGTGAACAGGGGGATGCTGCGCTCGGCCATGCGGTCTTTGATCCACTCGCCGCCCGGACCGCGCTGAGGGTGACTTCTGGGCGGTGCCGGGCCACCCGCCGGAGGGTGTGGCTCCTCTGAGTGACCGGCGCGACCCACCTCGGGCACAGCCCGGCACCCTGACCGTGCCGCCCGCTCAGGTCACTCCAGAGGAGCCACACCCGTATGGGGTTGCCGAGGTCATTCTGTGGATTCTGTGGTCCGGGGGGCGGCCGATGCCGTGGCCGTTGCCGGGATCGGCGGCGTGGAGTCAGTCGGGCCGGACGCGGGTGACGGCGTCGAACGCCTCAGAGCTGCGCAGTCACCGCTCGGTGTCGGTCGGTGGCCTTGCCTGGTCGAGGTGCGGCAGCGTTTGCCGCCACCCGCAACGCAGACCGGGCGATCACCGTTGCTCGGGGGCCGGGGGATCGAGGCACTGCGGCGGTAGGTGGAACCAGCGCAGCGCCTCGAACCCGGCGGACAGCGCGGTGGTGCCCTGGGGGATGTCGTCGGACCGGGCGGTGAGCAGCGTCCGGGCGTCGCGGAGGTGGTCGGCGAGCGCGCTCTCTGCCAGGGTCGGGTGCGTGTCGGGGCTGGTGATGCCGGCGGCGGTGTAGTGCAGGTCGGTGAGACGCAGCGGTGGTTCGCGCAGCGGGGCGCGGTGTCGCCAGAGGCCGGTGTGTGGGTCGAAGCGGTAGTCGGTCGAGCAGCCGGTGGCCGTGTCGGGCGAGCAGGTCGACGGCGTCGGTGAGGTAGTCGCGCACGGGGTCGGAGATGAGGTAGTGGAAGTTGATCCTGGTCCAGCCGGGCTTGACGCCTTCGCAGCCGACGCCGATCTCGTGCCGGTAGGCGCGGGAGTGTTCCGGGTCGATGGCCAGCAGCCGGTGGCCGTAGGGGCCCGCGCAGGAGCAGCCGCCGCGGGCCTGGATGCCGAACAGGTCGTTGAGCAGCGCGACGACGTAGTTGTGGTGCAGGTGGCGGTCGCCGACCCGGATGCGGAAGGACACGATGGACAGCCGGCGGGCGTGTGGGTGGCCGAGGATCTCGATGTTCGGGTTGTACTGCCACCGGCCGAGGGCGTGCTGCCACAGCTGGTCTTCGCGCTGGCGGATCGCGTCGGTGCCGACGGCGTCTTTGAGGGCGAAGACCAGCCCGGCGCGGATGGACTCGACGATGGCCGGGGTGCCGCCTTCTTCGCGGGCGACCGGGTCGTCGAGGTAGCGGTGTCCGAGCGGGTCGACGAACGCGACGGTGCCACCACCGACGGTGGTTGGGACGGCATTGCGGACCAGTTCCCTGCGCACCACGAGGACCCCCGGCGTCTGGGGGCCGCCGACGAACTTGTGCGGAGACAGGAACACGGCGTCTTTGTGGTCGCCGCGCCCGGGTGCGCTCTCGCGCATCCGGATCGGCACGTAGGGTCCGGCGGCGGCGTAGTCCCAGAAGGACAGGGCGCCGTGCTCGTGCAGCAGCGCCGCGATGCGGTCGGCGTCGGAGAGCACGCCGGTGACGTTGGACGCGGCGCTGAAGCTGCCGATGAGCAGCGGGCGGCCCGCGTGGTGCGTGAGCTGCTCGGTCAGTTGGTCGAGGTCGATGTGGCCGTGCGCGTTCTCGTCGATGACGACGATGTCGGCGATCGACTCCCGCCAGGGGAGTTCGTTGGAGTGGTGTTCGTAGGGTCCGAGGAACACCACCGGCCGTTCGGCGGGCGGGATCGCCTCGGCGAGCCCGTAGCGGGTGGCCGGCCCGGCCGGGAGGCGCAGCTCCAGGATGGCGACCAGCTTGTTCACTGCCGCGGTCGCCCCGGAGCCGCAGAAGATCACCAGGTCGTCGGCGGTGCCGCCGACGGCGTCGCGGATCAGTCGTCGGGCCTCCTCGCGCAGCCGGGTGGTCTGCAGTCCGGTGCCGGAGCTTTCGGTGTGGGTGTTGGCGTAGCGGGGCAGGACGTGGTCGCGGATGAAGTCCTCGACGAAGTCGAGCGAACGGCCCGAAGCGGTGTAGTCGGCGTAGGTGATCCGCCGCCTGCCGTACGGGCCGTCCAGCGTCTCGCCCTCACCGATCACACCCCGCCGGATCCGGTCGAGCAGCGGTGAGGTGTCCGGCGCCGCCGAATGGTCGGCCACGGCTTTGGTCTCGGTGTCCACCGGCAGCTCCCTCGACGTGCGCCGGGATTCCGGCTCGGGATGCCAGCGTGGTGCGCCGGTGTCTCGCGGGCACGGGTCCTTCGCCCTGGCCAGCGCCGACAGAGGCCACCGGTCGGCGGCACGCGTCGTCGGCCTGTGCCCCCTACGCGGCGACTGCTGCGTAGACGTCGCCGTACCCATCGGAGGGCAGGCGCGGCACCGGGCCGCGCAGGATGGTGGCGGGGTCGTGTGTACACGTCCCCGCCACCGGGCTCCCGCTTCCGCATGACCCGTCATTGGCGAACCAGGTGCGAGCGCGGCGTCGTCAGAGCCGGTGCTCGAACGCGGCCAGGTGCTGCTGCGACGCGCTCAGCAGCTGCTCGTACCCTCGCTGCATGTCCGGGGCGGTCAGGCCCTGGGCGGCGGCGCGCAGGTCCGCGATGTCGGTGGTCTCGACGGTCCGGCCGACCTCGAGGGCGGCGGGCTCGCTACGGCCGCGTCGCCGCCGACACGGTGCCTCGGGCGCTCGCGGCGAGGGCCACCGGCGAGGGCGATGGCCCGCGGCCGACGAGCTGACCCGGGCAACTGCTCGACCCGGTCGAGGTCGCGTTGCGGATCCACCACCATCGCCACCGCGCCGTCGTGCACGAGACCCGGCACCACGGAGCCAACGGTGACCACCCCCGACCAGATCATCTGAGAGCGACAGGCTGTTGAGGGCGCTCTGGTCAGGGTGGCGGAAGCGGGCTGACTTCACCCGTGCCTGCCGGCAGGGTGGGCCATGGCTCCTATCAGGTGGTGATGGGGTGGAAGTCGTTGGCGAC
The DNA here is from genome assembly GCA_963780835.1 of uncultured Actinomycetota bacterium. Taxonomy (GTDB): domain Bacteria; phylum Actinomycetota; class Actinomycetes; order Mycobacteriales; family Pseudonocardiaceae; genus Pseudonocardia. The sequence continues at coordinate 61,013 of CAWADQ010000029.1, forward strand.
GGCGAGGTCGTGCGGCTCGCCGACCTGCGCCTGCGCCCAGGCCGTGTAGCCGCCGAGCAGGTCGGAGACGTCGCGTAGCCCCGCGTGGCGCAACAGGCTGGCCGCCACGCTGGACCGGTAGTCGCTGGCGCAGTACACGACGACTGGCTGCTGCGGCGGGATCTCCTGCAAGCGTCGCGGCAGCTCGGCGAGCGGGATGTGGCGGGCGTGGAAGATCGCTCCCGCGGCGAGCTCACCGGCATTGCGCACGTCCACGAGGACCGGAGGCACGGGTCCCTTCATCGCGGTGGCGAGGCTGCGCACGGTGATGCGGCTGCCGCGGTCGACCCGGTCGGGCGCGGTGAGGAACGCCGCCTCGGGCTCCCGCAGGTAGCCCGCGACCCGGTCGAAGCCGATGCGGCCCAGCCGCACGGTGAGCTCCTCCTCGCGGTCCTGCGGCGCGACCAACACGATCTCCTGCTCGGGGCCGACGACCGTGCCCGCGGTCTCGGCGAAGCGCCCGTCCGCCGGGACGTTCAGCGATCCGCGCAGGTGCCCGGCCGCGAAGTCCAGCGGCTCGCGCGCGTCCAGCACCACCGCGCCCGCGGCCTGGCGGGCGAGGGTCTCGTCGAGGTCCAGCGGGGTCGGGGTGGCGTGGAGCACGGCGTGGTGGCGGCGGTTGAGGACCGCGTCGTACACGAAGTACCCCGGCGCCGAGGGCTGGCCCGCCGTGACGAGGCGCGACGAAGTCCTCCTCGCTCATCGGCCTGCACGCGTAGTTGGTGAACCGTTGCTCGCCGATGGTGGACTGCCGCTCGGTCGAGAGGTTCTTCCCGCACGCGGACCCGGCGCCGTGGGCGGGGAAGACCCGCACAGCATCGGGGAGGGTCATGAGCCTGCCGATCGACCGGTACAGCATCCGGCCGAGCTCGTCGGCGGTCACGCCCAGCGAGGCGAGCAGGTCGGGTCTGCCGACGTCGCCGATGAACAGCGCGTCCCCGGTGAGCACGCCGTAGGGCACCGGGTCGGCGGCGTGCTCGTAGACCAGCACGCTGATCGACTCCGGGGTGTGGCCGGGGGTCTCCCAGACCTCCAGCGTGACGTCGCCGAGCGTGATCCGCTCGCCGGTCCGCGAGGTGGCGGATCGGGTAGTCGGCCTCGGCCCGGCTCCCGTAACCGATCCACGCTCCGGTGGCGGCGGAGAGCTCCAGGTGCCCGGCGAGGAAGTCGGCGTGGAAGTGCGTGTTGATCACACCGATGATCGTCAGGCCGTGGGCCGCCGCGTCGGCGAGGTACTCGCTGACGTCGCGGCGCGGGTCGACCACGATGGCCTGTCCGCTGGCCTCGTCCCCGATCAGGTACGAAGCCTGCGAGAGACAGTCGAGGTAGTACTGGGTGAAACGCATCCCGTCCTCCGGAAGGCATCGACAGCTGATGACACCCTCGTTATAAACCCCCGGGGTATCAGGGCTACGGTCGAAGGACCTGACCTGCCAGGAAAGTCGACCAACTTGGGTCGCAGGTCGTGCAGCGGCTACGCGGCTGACGCCGAACGGCGCGGTCAGGGAGCGTCGACCCGCCTGCGCAGGGCGGTCAGCCTCGTCGGCGGTACCGAGCGCGATCAGGACGGACCCTTCCTCGATACGATGTCCGGGTCGGGGTTGGCCTCGAAGGGTCTGCCGGGACGACGCAGCGCGAGCAGGGCGGCGGGGTAGGCGGCACGGCTGCGAGAGAGGGACGGGCGGCTGCGGGTGGGGTGTCCGTCGGCTTGTCGTCCGCGCCGAATGACCGTACATTTTGTCTGCAGGTGGGTCAGATGACCCCACCGTCGGGACACTCGATCGCGGCGGGCGGTCGCAACCGTCGTGATGCTCCGCTGGAGGGAAGTGGTGATGGCGGCCTCGGCGTCCCGTGGTCCGGAGGCGTCCGTGATCGCGGCCTGTCCGTCCTGCGGCACCCGAAACCGTGTGCCGTCCGTGGCCAAGGGCACGCCCCGGTGCGGTTCCTGCAAGAAGCCGCTGCCGTGGCTCGTGTCGGCGACCGACGCGGACTTCGCCGACGTCGTCGAGCGGTCGCCGACCCCGGTCCTGCTGGACCTGTGGGCGCCCTGGTGTGCGCCGTGCCGGATGGTCGCGCCCGGTGTCGAGCGGGTGGCGGGGGAGTTGGCGGGTCGGATCAAGGCGGTGCAGGTGAACGTCGACGAGTCGCCTGCCGTGGCTGCCCGGTTCGACGCCCGCAGCATTCCCACTCTGCTGGTGCTCCGCGGTGGTGAGGTGGTTGCCCGTCAGGTCGGCGCGCTGCCTGTCGACGCGCTGTTGAGATGGGTTCGTACGGTCGTGACCTAGCGCGCGCCGGGAGCCTGCATACCCTGCCGACCCGCAGGGCGGCGGGCTGACATCGTGCCGCTCGGCCCGGCCGGACAGGGCGCGGCCCGCTCGTGTCACCCGGTCACGACCGAGAGCGGGAGCGCTCTGCGCACAAGGGAGCGCCGGGGGGCGGGCAGGGCGGCAGCGATCCGGGTCAGCTCGCGGGCCGAGGCGGCCGCGGGCTCGGCGACGACGACCGGCACGCCGCGGTCGCCCGCCTCGCGGGCCGCCGTGTCCAGCGGCACCTGGCCCAGCAGGGGTGCGCCGGTCTCGGCGGCCAGCATCGCGCCCCCGCCGCTGCCGAAGACGGCGGTGTGTTCCCCGCAGCGGGCGCACACGGCGGCGGACATGTTCTCGATGACCCCGGCCAGCGGTGTCCCGGTCTCCGCCGCCATGCGTGCCACCCGGGCCGCGACGACCCGGGCGGTGGTCTGGGGTGTGGTGACGGCGAGCAGGGCGGTGTCGGGCAGCAGCTCCAGCAGCGACAGGGTGGCGTCGCCGGTGCCGGGCGGCATGTCGACCAGCATCGCGTCGAGGGATCCCCAGTAGGTGTCGGACACGAACTGGGCGAGGGCCTTGTGCAGCATCGGCCCGCGCCAGACGACGGGCTGCTCCTCGTGGACGAAGAAGCCGACCGACATCAGGCCCACGCCGTGGGCGGGCACCGGCAGCATCATCTCGCCGAGCACGACCGGGTTGCGCCGCACGCCGAACAGCTGCGGCATCGAGTAGCCCCACACGTCGGCGTCGAGCACGCCGACCCGCCGGCCGGTCGCGGCGAGCGCCACGGCGAGGTTGGCGGTGATGGTGCTCTTGCCCACCCCGCCCTTCCCGCTCGCGACCGCGTAGATCCGGGTCCGGTCGCCCAGCCCGCCGGTCAGCGGCGGCGCGGTGGCCTTGAGCCGGTCGGCAAGCGCGGCCCGCTCGCGCGGGGGTAGGGCGGTGAACGCCACCTCGACGGCGCGCACCCCGTCCATCGCCGCGACGACGGTGGTCACCGCGTGCCGCAGCTCGTCCACGAGGGGGCACGTCGCGGTGGTGAGCCGGATCTCGACGCGGACGCGGCCGCGGCGGGCCGTGACCGCACCGACCATGCCCAGCTCGGTCAGCGGCCTGCCGAGCTCGGGGTCGTGCACGGCCGCCAGCGCCGCGCGGACGACGGCGACGTCCACGTCAGTGCGGAGGATCATGGCGTGACCCGGAAGGCGCGGCGGCGCGGCTTGACCGGGCGCATGAGGAACTCGGGGCGGCGCTGCCCGTCGGGGCCCAGCGTGGTGCGGGTCTTCGCGAGCCACTCCCGGTAGACGGCGGTGGAGCGGCGGGCGTCGACGTAGACGTCGCCGTAGCGGTCGCCGGGGTGCGCCTTCTCCATGCGCACCTTCTGTAGCCAGCAGTGCATGCCGGAGTGCGGGTCGGGCTGCACGCCGAAGGCGAGGTTCTGGTGCACGCCAGGGTCGGTCCACCAGATGCGCTGCGAGTCGGGGTCGTCGGAGGCGAACGGCGCGATGCCGCCGCGGTAGCGCAGCATCCACGAGTGCGGTCCGTCGGGGTGGGTGATGTCGACCAGGCCCTGCACCCAGCGGCTGCCCTCGGTGTCGTGCAGCCGCCAGCGGCCCATGTGGTGCGACAGCGCGCACACGCCGGGGCGGATGCCTTCGGTCACCCAGACGCGGGCGACGAGGTAGCCGATGGAGGTGTTCAGGCGGACGAGGTCGCCGGTGTCGACGTCGTGGCGGGCCGCGTCGGTGGAGTTCAGCCAGAGTGGGTGGGAGTTGGAGATCTCGTTGAGGTACTTGGCGTTGCCGGAGCGGGTGTGGATGAGCGTCGGCAGCCGGAACGTGGGCACGAGGACGAGGTCGCCCGCGGCGAGGTCGATCTCCGACCGCGCGACGTGGGAGCGGATGTAGCCGGGGGTGGCGTGCTCGGGCCAGCCCCAGTCGCGCATCGCCGTGGAGTAGACCTCCAGCTTGCGGGAGGGGGTGAGCCAGCCCGCGGTGACCGTGCCGTCGGCGTGCCGGACCCCGACCGCGCCCGCCTCCCCGATCAGGGGCGGCACGGAGTCCAGGTCGGTGGCCTTGCGCAGCACACCCGGGGTCGGGGAGCCCGGCCCGTCGGCCACCGCCCCGTCCAGCTCGGCGTCCGACAGCGGCCGCTCATCCTGGCGGTAGAGGTTGTCGGCGACCTCGACGACGCCGTAGCGGCGCATGTACCCGAGCGGGGTGAGCCCTTCGGCCTCGGCCTTGTCCGCGAGGCCGGGCACCCGGTTCTCGAAGACCCACCGGTAGTACTCGTCGACCGTGACCTTCTCACCCGGCCGGTAGGGCGACTCGAAGTGCCGCCGGATGCCCAGCGCGCCGTCGGGGTCGATCCGCCACGACAGCTCGAACCACAGCTCGTTCTCCTCCCAGACCTCACCCGGGTTGGCGTCGCGGGTGTCGCCGACGGGGCGGCCGAGCTTCTCCATCGCCACCCGCTTCACCGGCTGGCGGAAGCCGAGCCACTTGGCGGCGTGCGTCTCGTAGGAGTGGGTGTCGTGGCGCTCGGTGGAGTGCCCCATCGGCAGGACGTAGTCGGCGAACTCCGCGGTCTCCGACCAGGTCGGGGTGAGCGCGACGTGCAGCCGCACCTTCTCCGGGTCCGCCAGGGCCCGCATCCAGGTGAACCCGTCCGGGTAGGTCCAGACCGGGTTGAACACGCGGGAGAAGTACACGTCCATGCTCCCGCGGCCCTCCTCCAGGAAGTGCGGGAGCAGGATCGACATCTCGTTGCACGACAGCGGGTACTCGGCGGGCCAGGCCAGCTCGTTCCAGTGGTCGTGGGCGGGCACGTCGGGGCCGTGCGGGATGAACTTGTTCCAGCCGTTGGGGGCGGTGCCGCCGAGGGTGCCGATCGAGCCGGTCAACGCCAGCACGAACCACAGCGTGCGGGCGACCTGCCAGCCGCCGAGGTTGCCCGCCGCGGCCGAGCGCCAGATGTGCGCCGCGAGCCGCCCGTCGGACTGCGCGACGAGCCGGGCGAGCTCCTCGATCTGCTCGACGGGCACCTGGGCCTCCTGCGCGGCGAAGGCGAAGGTGTACGGCGCGTAGTCGGCCTCGAGGGCGTCGAGGAACGCCTCGAACGTCGAGGGCGCCGAGGGGTGGCGCTCGCGCAGGTAGACGTCCCAGTTGAACCAGCGCCGCAGGAACGGCTCGTCGATCCGGCGGGTGCGCAGCAGGTAGGAGGCGACGGCGAGCAGGATCGCGGCTTCGCTGCCGGGCCAGGGCGCGATCCACAGGTCGGCGTGGCCCGCGGTGTTGGACAGCCGCGGGTCGACCACGACCAGCTTCGCGCCCGCCTGCTTGCCCTCCATGATCCGTTGGGCGTGCGGGTTGAAGTAGTGCCCGGTCTCCAGGTGGCTGGAGAACAGGAGGATGACCTTGGCGTTGGCGTGGTCGGGGGAGGGCCGGTCGTAGCCACCCCACAGCGTCTGGCCCAGCCGTGCCCCGGAGGAGCAGACGTTGGTGTGGCTGTTGTGCCCGTCGACGCCCCAGGCCTGCAGCACCCGCTCGGCGAAGCCGTCCTCGCCGGGTCGGCCGACGTGGTAGCCGACCTGCTCGTGGCGGCCCTCGGTGATCGCCGTGCGGATCCGGGCCGCGATGTCGTCGAGCGCGGTGTCCCAGCTGACGCGCTCCCACTGGCCGCCGCCGCGCTCGCCGACGCGCCGCAGCGGGTGCAGGATCCGCTCGGGGTCGTTGAGCTGGTTGATCGTGGCGGGGCCCTTGGCGCAGTTGCGCCCGCGCGAGCCCGGGTGGGCGGGGTTGCCCTCGACCTTTTTCACCGACAGGTCGTCGCGGTCGACGTAGGCCAGCAGGCCGCAGGCGGACTCGCAGTTGAAGCAGGTCGTCGGCACCAGCATGTAGTGGTGCGGCACCTTGCGCGGGTGCGCCTTGGCGTCGTACTCGACGTGGTCGTCCCACGCCGAGACCGGCGGGTAGTTGTGCAGGTGCTCGTGCGTGCGGGCGCCCGGGAGCACGTGGCCCGCGGGGGCGGGCGCGGCGGACGTCGGCTCGCCCGCGCGGTCGGGCACGGTCTCGGTCATGCGGGTTCGGACCTCCGACGGTCGGGGCAGCGTCAGGACAGCGGCGGGTCCTGGCCCGCGCGCACGAAGACGGACTCGTAGACCAGCAGCGCGACCTGCACGGCGATCCCGGCGAGCACGGTGAGCGCCAGGACCTTGGCGGCGGTCCCCGCCACGGCGAGCGCCGCCGCGACGACGGCCAGGGCGACGCCGCCGAGCCAGAACAGCTCGGCGTACCGGCCGTGGGTGATCATGTGGGCGGCCAGCGCGGCCTGCCTGCTCGCGTGCCTGCCCCCGTACTCGATCAGCAGGATCAGGACGTGCACCACGGTGGCGCAGGCCAGCACGGTGCCGATGAGCGCGAGCCCGGCCGGGCCGACGCCCGTGGCCACGGCCGCGATCGCCAGCGCGCCGCCGCCGACCATCACCGCCTGGACGATGAGGTGCCAGAACAGCAGCGGTGACTGCCACAGGTCGCGGCCCTCGGCCTGGCCGAACAGGAAGCCGGTGTAGCCGACCACCAGCACGCCGGTGGGCAGGGCGAGCACGGCGAGCACCACCAACGCCGGGTGCGCGGACGCGAGCAACCCGGTCTCGACGCCGATACCGACGAGCAGCCAGATCCCGGACACCGCCGCGAACGCGGCCAGCGCGTAGGAGCCCCACACCAGCCAGGAACGGAAGTTGGACTTCAGGAAGATGTAGAGGGCCCGCTCCGGGCGCTTGAGGTCCCAGATCAGGAGCACCCCGGTCGCGGCCGTCCCGGCCACCCCGAGCGCGGGCGCGACGATCGTGGTCAGCACCCCGAGGTCGACGCCGAGCAGCACCGCGAGCGCGGCGACGAGCAGCGCGCCCCCGCCCACGGCCTTGGTCCACAGGTAGGTGCTCACCCGCCACCCCCACGGCCGCGGGTGCGGGGTGTTCAGGGTGGTCCGCGCGTGGCCGACCGGGTCGACGGGCTGGTCGCGCGCCACCTCCGTGCGCTGCGCGTCGGGGGAGGAGAAGACGTAGCTGCCGTCCACCGGAGCCGCGAGCGGGTCCAGCACCGCGCGGTCGGCGCCGAGGTAGAACACGTTCGGCCCGGTGTTCTGCTCCGGCGCGCGCACCGCCACCGGGTTCGCGGTGACCAGCCGGGAGATCCCGCTGTCGGGGTCGTCGAGGTCACCCACCCAGATCGAGTGCGTCGGGCAGACCACGACACATGCCGGTTCGAGGTCGGCGTCGATGCGGTGCGCGCAGAAGTTGCACTTGGCCGCGGTGTGGGTGTCCTCGTCGATGTAGATCGCGTCGTACGGGCAGCCCTGCATGCAGCTCTTGCAGCCGATGCAGCGGTCGCGGTCGAAGTCGACGATGCCGTCCGCGCGCTGGTACAGCGCCTTCGTCGGGCAGATCTTCACGCACGGTGCGTCGGTGCAGTGGTTGCAGCGCATCACCCCGAAGTCGCGGGTGCTGTTCGGGAACGTGCCCCGCTCGACGTACTTCACCCAGGTCCGGAACTGCCCGACCGGCACCTCGTGCTCGGTCTTGCACGCCACCGTGCACGCATGGCAGCCGATGCAGGTGCGCTGGTCGATCGCGAAGCCGTAGCGCACCCGACACACCTCTTCCTCGGCGAGGGCAGGCATGCAGTGTGCCATGAGTCCGAATGTCCGTACAGATGAACGGTCGGTCGATCCGAGGACGTCCTCGTGGAGGGAAAGGTGAGCCGCGCCTGCGGTCTGCGCTCGCCGCAGGACGGGATCTGCCTGACGCGCCGTCGCGGCAGGATCAGAACGGGACGCGGGCGGTGTGCGCGGCGCGGACCGCGTCGCCGATCGACATCGGCGGGCCCGGTGTCGGAGTGGGCTGTTCGCCGGTGGACGGCTCGAATGCCCTCAACAGCGCCAGGATGATGCGGAGCAGACCCTTCCCCGTCGGCGACGGTTCCCGGTCGCGCCATGTGACGTTGGCCATGCTTTCCAGTCAAGCACGTCCCGAGGCACGTCGGCACGCGCGAGCGGCGGGGAAGGTGATCAGGTCAGGGCCTGCACGCTCTGGAACGCGACGAACGCGGCCACGGCGATGAGCAGGAACGCGAAGGCGCGCGTGAGCGCCCGGCCGGAGAGGCGGTCGGCCACCCGCTTGCCGATGACGGTGGCGAGCACCGCGGCCAGGGTGAACGGCCCGACGACGCTCCAGTCGACGTGGACGGTCGCGGCGCGGGCGAGCAGCGACGCCGCGGAGTTCACCGTGATGACCAGCAGCGACGTCCCGATCGCCGTGGGCATCGGCATGCGCAGGGCGATCACCAGCGCGGGCACGATCAGGAAGCCCCCGCCGACGCCCAGCAGTCCGGTCAGGAAGCCCACCGCGAGCGCCAAGACGACGACCTTCGCGATATCGACGACCTTGGCTCGGACCGCCGTCACCGTGGCGCCGCCGCTCGCAGGGTCCGGCGCGGCGTCCTTCCCCGTCGGCCCCCGGGTTCCGGCCAGCATCGTGACGGCGACGGCGAGGATGAGGAGGGCGAAGGCGAGGAGCAGAATGGCGGGGTCGAGCCGCTGGTTGACCGCGGTGCCGAGGTAGGCGGCGGGTATCCCGATCATCCCGAAGGTGAGCCCGGTGCGCCATGCCACCGTCCTGGTGCCGCGACGCGCGAGCGCGCCGATCCCCGCGGCGACGCCCACGATGATCAGGCTGCCGGTCGTCGCGTTCTGTGGGGTCTCGGCGAGCACATAGACCAGGACCGGCACCGTCAGCACGCCCCCGCCGCCGCCCAGCGCGCCGAGGACGAGGCCGATGACGAGGCCGAGCGCTGTGGCCGCCAGGACCGTCACCTCGACCTCACCTCCGTTGTTGTGCATCGGTCGACTCCGAGCACTATCGTGTTGTAATGTACGTACACATCGTTGGCGAGCGTGCGCGAATGTGACGCATCGCTCCGCGCCGTCTCGCCGCCACTGTCCGATCTCGCAGGCCTACCCCCACGGGTAGAGAAGAAGAGGAGCCCGCTATGTGTCAGCGCGTCACGTGTCGCCGGTGTGGCAAGGCCACCTACCGGGGTTGTGGGCAGCACGTCGAGCAGGTGCTGGCGGGCGTCCCGCGGTCCGCGCGCTGCTCGTGTCCGCCCGTCGAGCACCGCGGGCTCCTGGCGCGGCTGCTCGGTCGCGGCTGAGCACGGCCGCACCGGCGTACATCTTGGAATTGTACGTACAATTTGTGCGTTCTCTAGGAGGTGAGCGCCGGTTTGGCCCGGCGCCGGACCAGGAGGCACGCCATGCAGATCACGCCGTTCCGCACCCCCGGCCTGGGCGACCAGACCTACCTGCTCGAGCACGAAGGGCGCGCACTCCTGGTCGACCCGCAGCGCGACATCGACCGCTTCCTCGCGGCAGCGGAGGCGAAGAACCTGCAGGTCCGGATGGTTCTGGAGACGCACCTGCACAACGACTACCACTCGGGAGGCGCGCAGGCGGCGAAGCTCACCGGCGCCGAGCTGGTGATGCCCGCGGCCGCCGCGCCCGCCTACCCGAGCACGCCCGCGTTCCACAACGAGGAGATCGACGCAGGCCAGGGCCTGGTGGTCCGGCCGCTGCACACGCCGGGCCACACCCCTGAGCACACGAGCTACCTCGTGCTGATCGACGGGGAGCCGGTGGCGCTCTTCTCCGGCGGGAGCCTGCTCGTCGGGTCCGCGGGGCGGCCGGACCTGCTCGGTCCGGAGCGGGCGCACAGCCTCGGCGTCCTGCAGCACGGGTCGCTGCGACGGCTGGCGAGCTTGCCCCGCGAGGTCGGCCTCTACCCGACACACGGCGAGGGCTCGTTCTGCACCGCCTCGGGCGCGGGTCGCTACACGTCCACCATCGGCGACGAGATCAGCGGGAACCCGCTGCTGGGCATCGCCGACGCCGACGCCTTCGCCGACCACCTGCTCGCGACGCCGATGCCGATCCCGAGCTTCTACCGGTTCCAGGGGCCCGCGAACACGCTGGGCGTCGCGCCGATGCCGCAGGTCGCGGTGCCCGAGCTGGCGGAGTCGGAGCTGGCGGGCCTGCCCGCCGATGTGACCGTGGTCGACATGCGCCCGCGCGCCCGCCAGGCGGCGGGCTTCGTTCCCGACGCCGTCGGCGTCGAGATGGACATCGACTTCGGCAGCTGGGTGGGCTGGCTGGTGCCGCGCGACCACGGGATCGTGCTCGTGGCCGAGGCCGACCAGGACGTGGCCGAGGCCGTGACCCAGCTCGCGCAGATCGGCGTGGACACCGTGCGCGGGGTCGTGCGCGACCCCTCGCCCGCCGTGGCCACCACCACCTACGACCTGGTCGACGTGGACGGGTTCCTCGCCGCCGCCGCCCGGCCCGGCGCCCAGGTGCTGGACGTGCGGATGCCGCACGAACGCGCCGCGGCGCCGTACGAGGGCGCGGTGGAGTGCTTCCTGCCCGACCTGAACGAGGGCGTCCCCGCGGCCCTCGACGTGCGGGAGCCGGTGCTCATCGCCTGCGGCAGCGGCAGGCGAGCGGCGATCGCGGCGACGCTCCTGGCCCGCAACGGGTTCCGGGCCGCCGTGCTCACCGACGCCGGGGTGCCCGACGTCGTGTCCCGGAGGGCCCGCGCCGCGGCCTGACCGATGGCGGCGCGCACCCCGGGTCGGCCCACGCCGCGCAGACGCGCCCGGGCGCCGCGTCCGGGCGCGCCGGTGGCGATCGCGTCGGCGCGCGGTGTGATCCTGCTCTGGTGCCGCCGTCTGCGCACCGTCCTGCTCGGTAGCGTCGGCGCCGTGGACGCGCACTCTGGTGCGGCCGACGATCCCGCCGGTCGGGCCGCCGTGGCGGACGGGCAGCACGGCGCCAGGCGGCGCGTGCGGCGTCCGGCGCCGCTGCTGCGGAACCGGCTTCCGTCCGGTCGTGGGGCCACCGAACAGCCGAACATGACCCACGAGGTGGCCCGGCTCACGCCGACCTTCTGGGCGATGGTGGCGCTGACCGGAGTGGCGACCGGGCTGGTCGGCGGCGCGCTGATGCTCCTGCTGGTCACCGTTGAGCACCTCGCGTTCGGCTACGACAGCGGCAGTCTCGAGAACGGCGCCGAACACGCCTCCGCGGTCCGGCGCGTGGTGTCGTTGGCGCTCGCAGGCGCGTTCGGCGGCCTGGCGTGGTTCCTGCTGCGCCGCTACGTCCCGGGGCGGTCGGAGGTGGACGAGGCCGTGTGGGCCGGGGACGGCACGCTGTCGTTCCGGCGCAGCCTCGGGACGTCGGTGATCTCCGTGATCGTCGTCGGCATGGGGGTCTCGCTCGGCCGCGAGGCGGCGCCGAAGCTGATGGGCGCGGCCTTCGGCAGCCTGCTGGCCCGCTGGACCCGGCTGTCGACGGCCCAGAAGCGGCTGCTCGTGGCCTGTGGGGGCGGGGCCGGGCTCGCGGCCGTCTACAACGTGCCCTTCGGCGGTGCGCTGTTCACCGCCGAGATCCTGCTCGGCAGCATGGACCTGCCCGTGGTGTTGCCCGCCCTGGCGTGCTCGTTCGTCGCCACCGCCGTCGCCTGGTTGATCCTTCCCGACGGGCCGACCTACCCGGGCGTCCCGGCGTATCCGTTCCGGCCCACCGAGCTGGCATGGGCGGTCGTCGCAGGCCCGTTGATCGGCGTGCTCTCCGTCGGCTTCGTGCGGCTCATCGGGCTGGTCTCCCATCATCGTCCCCGGGGCGGGCTCGCCCTCGTCGCGCCGTTGGGTGCCTGCCTGGTCCTGGGCGCGGTCGGGATCGTGCTGCCGCAGCTGTTCGGCAACGGCAAGGGCATCGCCTACGACGCGTTCCTCGGCGTATCGCCGCTCGGCCTGATGCTCGCCCTCGCGCTCCTCAAGCCGGTGATGACCACCCTCTGCCTGGGCAGCGGCATGTCGGGAGGGTTGTTCACCCCCGTCATGAGCACCGGCGCCGTGCTCGGTGGAGCGCTCGGCGCGGTCTGGTCGATGGTCTTCCCGGGCGCTCCGGTCGGCGCCTACGCCATAGTCGGCGCGGCCGCGATGATCGGCGCCGCCATGCAGGCGCCGCTGTCCGCGCTCGCGCTGGTGATGGAGCTGACGCACGGCGGCTTCGCGCTCACCGTGCCGATGATGCTGGCCACCGTTCTCGCCACCGCCGTGGCCCGCCGCGTCGACGGATACTCGATCTACTCGGCCAGGCTGCCGGCGCCCTGAGCGAAGGCGGCGCTGTGCACCGGTGTCCGCACAATCCGACCACCGCGATCACGCAGCCGCTCCGAGCGTCGTCGGTGATCCGGTCCGGTAGCGTCGTACGGGCAATGCAACATTCAAGGAGTTTGTCTGCGAGGTATGCATGGCAAGCAGCGTCCGGGCGCGACCGCTGGACCGCTCCCACCCACTCCCGCTCTGGGCCCAGATCGACGCCGACCTGCGCCGACGGCTGCGGGCGGGTGCCTTCGAGGACCGCTTTCCCGGCGAGCTCGAGCTGGCGGCCGAATACGGCGTGAGCAGGCAGACGGTCCGCGACGCGCTGCGCCGTCTGCGTGCAGAAGGCGTCCTCGGCTCGGGACGCGGCCGCGGGACGTGGATCCGCAAGCCGCGCATCGAGCAACCACTGGGTGCGCTGTACTCGCTGTTCAGCTCCGTCGAGGCGATGGGGCTCGAACAGCGCAGCGTCGTCCGCGCCCTGGACGTGCGCACCGACGAACGCGTCGCGGCCAGGCTCGAACGGCCCGCCGATACCGAGCTGGTCTACCTCGAACGCCTGCGGTTGGCCGACGGCGAGCCGTTGGCCCTGGACCGGGCGTGGCTGCCGCGGTCGATCGCCGGGCCCCTGCTGGAGGCGGATTTCTCCCACTCCGGGCTCTACGACGAGCTCGCCTCGCTCACCGGCACCCGGCCGACGGGCGGCAGCGAGATCATCTCCGCGGCGGTGCCGACGGCGTCGGTCCGCCGCCTGCTCGACATCCCGTCCGGCACCGCGGTCATGGAGGTGCTGCGCCTGGGATGTCTGCGCGCGCAACCCATCGAGTGGCGCGAGACGCTCATCCGCGGCGACCGGTTCAGCGTCGCCGCGCAGTGGTCGGCCCACGAGGGCTACCGCATGACCGTCACCGGGGACCGCTCGGGCCCGAACCGGGCCTGACCCCCTGGGCCTTGCGTGGCCTCGGATACGCTGCCTACCCTAGATGTACGGACAAATTGTCCGCTCTAAGGAGGTGGGCGTCGGTGGCGCTCAGGGTGCACCACAGGATCGCGATCGTGGGCGGTGGCAGCGCAGGCGTCACCGTCGCCGCCCGGCTTCGTCGGGCGGGGCAGGAGGACATCGCCGTGATCGACCCGGCGACGACGCACTACTACCAGCCGCTGTGGACGCTGGTCGGCGGCGGCCGTGCCCCGATCGAGAAGAGCGCGCGGCCGCAGGCGTCGGTGATGCCGAAGGGGGTCCGCTGGATCAAGCAGGCGGCCGCCGAGATCGATCCGGACGGCCGCGAGATCACCCTGGACGACGGTGGCACGGTGGGCTACGACTACCTGGTCGTCTGTCCGGGGATCCAGCTCGACTGGGCGAAGATCACGGGACTGTCCGCGACGCTCGGCCGCGACGGCGTGTCCAGCAACTACCTGTACGAGCTCGCGCCCGCCACCTGGAACTTCATCCGCAACACCACGTCGGGCACCGCCGTCTTCGGCATGCCCGCGGGCCCCATCAAGTGCGCGGGAGCGCCGCAGAAGATCGCCTACCTCGCCGCGGACTACTGGCGCGAGCAGGGCGTGCTGCGCAACATCGACGTCCACCTGGTCCTGCCCACGCCGGGGATGTTCGGCGTCAAGGAGTTCGCCGACGTCCTCGCGGGCGTGGCCCGCCGCTATGGCATCACCGTGCACTTCGAGAGCGAGGTCACCGAGGTGCGCCCCGACAGGCGGGAGGCGGTGGTGGCGGACAGGAAGAACGACACCACCACGACGTTGCCCTACGACGTCATGCATCTCGTACCGCCGCAGAGCGCCCCGGACTGGATCAAGAAGAGCCCGCTGGCCGACGCCGCGAACCCGGCAGGCTACGTCGAGATCGACAAGAACAGCATGCAGCACGTGCGGTACCCGAACGTGTTCTCCCTCGGAGATGCGGGCTCCTCCCCGAACTCCAAGACCGGAGCGGCGGTCCGTCAGCAAGCCCCCGTCGTCGTGGCCAACCTGCTCAGCGCGATGGACGGCACGCCGCTCACCGCGTCCTACGACGGCTACGCGTCGTGCCCGCTGACCACGGCGAGGCGGAAGATACTGCTCGCCGAGTTCGACTACTCGATGCAGCCGACCCCGACGATCCCTCTGATCAACACGCTCAGGGAACGGACCGACATGGGGTATCTGAAGCGCTACGGGCTGCCGTTCCTGTACTGGAACCTGATGCTGACCGGTCGCGCCTGACCGCGGGCGCTCACGCGATCGACAGGAACAGCTTCTCCATCTCTTCACGGTCGAGCCTGCTGTCCCGGCCCTCGGAGACGCCCGGTACGAGACCGGCCGCGATGAGGACGAAGGCCGGGTTGACCGCCTCGCCGACGACCTGCTCATCAAGGGTCATGATCGTCCTCCGGGACGCGCGATGTACTTCCCGGAGGCTGGTCGGCTGCCGTCTTCGGCCGTGGAGGGCGTCGCCGACGCTAGGTGCACGGCGTCGGCGGCGAGCAGCACGGCGCTGCATCGGGTCGCCAGCGGGTCGATCAACGTCGTGAGATCCGCGGAGATCTCCTCGGTGGGAGCGCCCGCGGCCGCGGCGACGCGGAGGCGGTCCAGCGTGTCGTGGATCTGGCGGAACAGCGCGGCCAGGGTGGTGTCCGGCGTGCCGAGACGGCGGGTCATCCGGGTCTCGGCGTGTTCGATCGCAGGCACGGCGTTGGCCGCGCCGCCCGGGCCGGTGATGGCGAGGGCGACGTCGCGGAGGGTCTCGCCGGCTTTCACGCAGTTCACCCCGTCGGCCGACAGCACGTCGTTCGATGGCGCCGCGGCAGGCAACGCGGTGGCGGTGGGCGGCGCGGAGTCCGGCCGGAGCGCGAGTCCTGTCACGGCAACCAGCCCGGCGGCGAGGACGGCCAGGCAGACGAACCGGGCGGACCACCTCGGACGTCCCGGTTGCGCGGCTGGTCGCACGCCTGAGGATCGTCGGCGAGCGCGTCGACGTTAGCGATGCTCGGAGCGGGCGCCTGCGGTGCGGTGGGGGCGGCGCAGAACGAGGACGCCCACCGCAGCCGAGGAACACGACCAGGCTGGTCCAGTCGTTGAGGCGCAGTCCGAGGAAGTGGTTGGCGTGGTCGACGCGCAGCGCCTCGATCCAGGCGCGGCCTGCGGTGTAGGCGGCGACGTAGAGGGCGAACAGCCGCCCGTTGTCCAACGTCCAGCGCCGCCCCGCCCAGAGCAGCAGCACGGCGACGCCGAGGTCCCAGAGCGACTCGTAGAGGAACGTGGGCTGGTAGGTCGCCAGCAGGGGCGTGTCGGGTGGACGGTGCGCGGGGTCGATCTCCAGCGCCCACGGTAGCGTGCTGGGCGCTCCGTAGAGCTCCTGGTTGAACCAGTTGCCCCAGCGGCCGACCGCCTGGGCCAGCGCAAGACCGGGTGCGAGGGCGTCGGCGAAGGCGAGCAGCGAGACGCCGTGGCGGCGGCAGGCGATCCAGGCGCCCACCGCGCCCAGCGCCACGGCACCCCAGATCCCGAGCCCGCCATCCCAGATGTAGAGCGCGGCCCACGGATTGCGGCCGGGCGTGAAGTAGAACTCCGGGTCGGTGATGACGTGGTAGAGCCGCCCACCGACGATGCCGAAGGGAACCGCCCACATGGCGGCGTCCAGGACGAAGTCAGGGTCTCCGCCTGCCTGCGCCCACCGACGCCGGGTGAGCCAGACGGCGACCAGGATGCCCGCGATGATGCACAGCGCGTAGGCACGTATCGGGATCGGGCCGAGGTACCACACCCCCTGCGGCGGGCTGGGCAGGAAGGCGAGCACCACGATCCTCCGATCGGCCGAACAGGGGCCCCGCACGGTGCGCGGCGCGTACAGCGGCCAGCGTAGAACGCGAGTCACCGGGTGTCGGCGTGCGGCGGCAGAGGGACCGGCAAGCCCAACGCGGTGACAGGCCGGGCCGGGTGAGACACCGCGGCCCGGGCGGGATGGGGTCGGCAGCCCGGGGCTCTCTCGTGCCAGCCGGCTGGGCTCGGACTCCTTCTCACTCCTGCGCGGACTCACAGCGTCCGATGTCATCACTGACCGTGAGCCCTCATCGCCCAACACATGACCGGGCCGGGTATGGGGCCTGCCCGACCCGCGACGACCGATCCGGATCCCGGCCATCGCCGCCGCCCGGCTGACCTTCCTGTCGCGCTCAACGCTGCAGGACCAGCCGGCTCCCGTCCCGACCGGGCAGTGTCGTCCCGCTCGGCCAAACCTGACCTCGGTCTACCCGCGACGCGGATTCTCGGCACGTCACCGGTTCGGCACTGGCTGCCGAGCCGGTCGGCACCGACCGGCCCCGTGCGATCCTCTGGGCTGTCTGGCGGGCGGGCGCCGCAGTGGACCGGATCGCCGACGAGTGGCCCTCATCGCCCAACACATGACCCGGGTCGTGTACGGGGTCTGCCCGGCGCCGCAACGACCGATCCGGATCGGCCATCGCCGCCGCCCGGCTGACCTTCTGTCGCGCTCGACGCTGCATGACCAGCCGGCTCCCGTCCGACGGGCAGTGTCGTCCCGCTCAGCCAAACCTGACCTCGGTCTACCCGCGACGCGGATTCTCGGCACGTCACCGGTTCGGCACTGCCTGCCGAGCCGGTCGGCACCGACCGGCCCCGTGCGATCCTCTGCGCTGTCTGGCAGGCGGGCAGGGCGAGCTTGGTGTCCGGGCCGCGCGCGTACAAGCGTGCCGAAGGCTCGGTGGGCTTGAGCACGCGCTCTCGCTTCTTCGATCTCAGGTCCGCGGATGGCCTTTTCGGCGGTTCTGTGGCGTAACTGTGGCGCTCATCCGCTTGCAGGCGCGTGCTGGCCCTGGTGGACGTGCGTTGCGTTCTGGTCAGGAGTCCGCGCCGCGGTGAAGTCCTGAAACGCCCGGTAGGCGCTGGGGCCGTACATGGTGGCCGGGCCGCCGTTCATGAGGATGGCCACACCCATGGTCTCGGCGACCTCGTCGGCCGTTGCGCCGCTGCGGGCGGCCCCCTCGGCGTGCGCCGCGATGCAGCCGTCGCATTCACGGGTGACGGCGATGGCGAGCGCGATGAGCTCCTTGGTGCTGGTGCTCAGCGCGCCGGGCGCGAGCGCGGTGGTGTGCAGTTGGCCGTAAGCGCGGTAGGTGTCGGGTATCGCCCGGCGCAGTTCCCGCCCGAGCTTGCGTGTGTCCTCGCGGAGTGCTTTGGCGTCCATGGTGGTTGCTCCTCTTAGGCGGGCTGTTCTACCCGGGGGCATTCCCGCCTGCTCGGAGCATCGCCGCTGTGCGCGACTCCCGGCAGGGACTTCCGGCCTGATCGGGAGCGTGATCGTGGGCGGATTTCCGGGCCTTTCGCCCCGGCGGGCGATGGCTCAGGAGGTGGTCTGCTCGGCGAGCTTGCGCTGCACGTCGTCCATGTCGACGTCGCGGACCTGTTCGATGAGCTGCTCGAGCGCCGTCGCCGGTAACGCGCCGGGCTGGGCGTAGAGCACCACTCCGTCGCGGATCGCCATCAGCGTCGGGATCGAGGAGATGCCGAACGCCTGGGCGAGCTCGACCTGTGCCTCGGTGTCGACCTTGCCGAACACGATGTCGGGGTGCCGGTCGGCGGCGTCCTCGAAGACGGGCGCGAACATGCGGCACGGGCCGCACCACGATGCCCAGAAGTCGACGAGCACGATTCCGCCGTTGCCGACCGTGTCGGTGAAGTTCTCGGTGGTCAGTTCGATCGCCGTCATGATCCCTCTCTCGGTCGGATACCCCGCGTGGTATTTGCAACTTGGCGGGGAGCGCCGGCATTCCCGATGTGTGTGCGGCTCGTCAGGCGGGACGGACGGCCCGGACGACCGTGTCGATGGCGAACCGCTCGACGCCGTCGATCAGCACGGGCCGCCGGTACTGCTCGGCCCGCTGGACCTGCAGTTCGCTCAGCGCGGCGCTGACCTCCTGCGCGGTGTGCAGTACGGACGGGTCCTGCGGGCCGCCGACGCCGTCGCGCAGGTTGGCGCGGTCGTGGCCGATCAGCAGCAAGGTGCCCCCGACCGACAGGGCCGCGGCCGCGGTGGTGAGCACCGGGGCGAGCGTGGCGATGGGCAACTGGAGGTAGGCGAGCACGACCAGGTCGAACGGTCCGGCGGGCTGGTAGGTGGTGACGTCGGCGATGACCCAGTCGACGGACACCGAGTGCTCGTCTGCGAGTCGCCGCCCCTTGTCGATGCCGACCGGTGAGAAGTCGACCGCGGTGACCGACCATCCGCGACCGGCAAGCCAGACGGCGTTGCGGCCCTCACCGGCGCCGAGGTCGAGAGCGCGACCGGCGGGTCGGAGCCGGTCGACCTCCTCGGCGAGGAGCCGGTTGGGTTCCACGGACCACACGAAATCGGTCCCGGCGTAGCGCCGGTCCCACTCGGTCGCGCTCATGAGAGATCACCGTGCCTTTCGTGCGGTCCAACCGGAGACTCCGGGGCGTACTGTCGTCTATACCACCGGGGGTACCGCGAGAGATGGTGATGTGATGCCCGACGACGTTCTCGAGCCCGGCGGCCGGGCCGAGCTCACCGCCGATCCGCGTCGGCGTCGCACCGGCTGGATGCTGGTCGTCGCCCAGTTCGCGCTGCTGGTCGCGCTCGTTGCCCTTCCGGTACGGGCGGACCTGCGACTGCCCGTACCGGTCGTTGTTCTCGGTGTTCTCCTTGTCGTGGCCGGGCTTGCCGTGGTCGTCGTGGCCGCGTTGAGCCTGGGCCGAGGGCTCACGGCTTCTCCGCTCCCCAACGCTGCTGCCCAACTGCGCACCGACGGCGCCTACCGGTGGGTGCGGCACCCGATCTATGGGGGCATTCTGCTCGGCGCGGGCGGCGTGGTGGTGGCGTCGGGCAGCGTGGCCCGGCTGGTGATCTTCGTGGCACTCTGCGCGCTCCTCGGGTCAAGGCCAGGTGGGAGGAGCGGTGGCTGCGCGACCGGTTCCCCGGGTATGCGTCCTAGCCGCGGTGACGCCACGCTTTCTCCCGCGTTCGGCCGCGAAGTACGTCGGGCCCGGTCAGGGCGAGCTTGGTGTCCGGGCCGCGCGCGTACAAGCGTGCCGAAGGCTCGGTGGGCTCAGGTCCGCGGATGGCCTTTTCGGCGGTTCTGTGGCGTAACTGTGGCGCTCATCCGCTTGCAGGCGCGTGCTGGCCCTGGTGGACGTGCGTTGCGTTCTGGCCAGTAGTCCGCGCCGCGGTGAAGTCCTGAAACGCCCGGTAGGCGCTGGGGCCGTACATGGTGGCCGGGCCGCCGTTCATGAGGATGGCCACACCCATGGTCTCGGCGACCTCGTCGGCCGTTGCGCCGCTGCGGGCTGCCCCCTCGGCGTGCGCCGCGATGCAGCCGTCGCATTCACGGGTGACGGCGATGGCGAGCGCGATGAGCTCCTTGGTGCTGGTGCTCAGCGCGCCGGGCGCGAGCGCGGTGGTGTGCAGTTGGCCGTAAGCGCGGTAGGTGTCGGGTATCGCCCGGCGCAGTTCCCGCCCGAGCTTGCGTGTGTCCTCGCGGAGTGCTTTGGCGTCCATGGTGGTTGCTCCTCCTAGGCGGGCTGTAATACCCAGGGGGGCATTCCCGCCTGCTCGGAGCATCGCCGCTGTGCGCGACTCCCGGCAGGGACTTCCGGCCTGATCGGGAGCGTGATCGTGGGCGGATTTCCGGGCCTTTGGCCCCGGCGGGCGATGGCTCAGGAGGTGGTCTGCTCGGCGAGCTTGCGCTGCACGTCGTCCATGTCGACGTCGCGGACCTGTTCGATGAGCTGCTCGAGTGCCGTCGCCGGTAACGCGCCGGGCTGGGCGTAGAGCACCACTCCGTCGCGGATGGCCATGAGCGTCGGGATCGAGGAGATGCCGAACGCCTGGGCGAGCTCGACCTGTGCCTCGGTGTCGACCTTGCCGAACACGATGTCGGGGTGCCGGTCGGCGGCGTTCTCGAAGACGGGCGCGAACATGCGGCACGGGCCGCACCACGCTGCCCAGAAGTCGACGAGCACGATTCCGCCGTTGCCGACCGTGTCGGTGAAGTTCTCGGTGGTCAGTTCGATCGCCGTCATGATCCCTCTCTCTCGGTCGGATACCCCGCGTGGTATTTGCAACTTTGCGGGGAGCGCCGGCATTCCCGATGTGTGTGCGGCTCGTCAGGCGGGACGGACGGCCCGGACGACCGTGTCGATGGCGAACCGCTCGACGCCGTCGATCAGCACGGGCCGCCGGTACTGCTCGGCCCGCTGGACCTGCAGTTCGCTCAGCGCGGCACTGATCTCCTGCGCGGTGTGCAGTACGGACGGGTCCTGTGGGCCGCCGACGCCGTCGCGCAGGTTGGCGCGGTCGTGGCCGATCAGCAGCAAGGTGCCCCCGACCGACAGGGCCGCGGCCGCAGTGGTGAGCACCGGGGCGAGCGTGGCGATGGGCAACTGGAGGTAGGCGAGCACGACCAGGTCGAACGGTCCGGCGGGCTCGTAGGTGGTGACGTCGGCGATGACCCAGTCGACCGACACCGAGTGCTCGTCTGCGAGTCGCCGCCCCTTGTCGATGCCGACCGGTGAGAAGTCGACCGCGGTGACCGACCATCCGCGACCGGCAAGCCAGACGGCGTTGCGGCCCTCACCGGCGCCGAGGTCGAGAGCGCGACCGGCGGGTCGGAGCCGGTCGACCTCCTCGGCGAGGAGCCGGTTGGGCTCCACGGACCACACGAAATCGGTCCCGGCGTAGCGCCGGTCCCATTCGGTTGCGCTCATGAGAGATCCGTGCCTTTCGTTCGGTCCAACCGGAGACTCCGGGGCGTACTGTCGTCTATACCACCGGGGGTACCGCGAGAGATGGTGATGTGATGCCCGACGACGTTCTCGAGCCCGGCGGCCGGGCCGAGCTCACCGCCGGTCCGCGTCGGCGTCGCATCGGCTGGATGCTGGTCGTCGCCCAGTTCGCGCTGCTGGTCGCGCTCGTTGCCCTTCCGGTACGGGCGGACCTGCGACTGCCCGTACCGGTCGTTGTTCTCGGTGTTCTCCTTGTCGTGGCCGGGCTTGCCGTGGTCGTTGTGGCCGCGTTGAGCCTGGGCCGAGGGCTCACGGCTTCTCCGCTCCCCAACGCTGCTGCCCAACTGCGCTCCGACGGCGTCTACCGGTGGGTGCGGCACCCGATCTATGGGGGCATTCTGCTCGGCGCGGCCGGCGTGGTGGTGGCGTCCGGCAGCGTGGCCCGGCTGGCGATCTTCGTGGCACTCTTCGCGCTCCTCCGGGTCAAGGCCAGGTGGGAGGAGCGGTGGCTGCGCGACCGGTTCCCCGGGTATGCGTCCTATGCCGCGGTGACGCCACGCTTTCTCCCGCGTATCGGCCGCGGAGTACGTCGGGCCCGGTGATCGATGGCGCGCCCGGGTCAGATCCGAAGGTCGCGATCGTCGTCTCGTCGGACGCTGCCGTCGAGGTTGGTGAGTCTGCACCTGGGGGACATGGCCCCCGACTTCACCGTCGACTCCACCCGCGGCCCGATCCGCTTCCACGACTGGCTGGGAGCGTCGTGGGGGATGCTGTTCTCCCACCCGGCCGACTTCACCCCGGTCTGCACTACCGAACTGGGGGCGGTGGCCCGCCTCGGGCCGGAGTTCGTCGCGCGGGGGGTCAAGGTGATCGGGTTGTCGGTTGATTCGGTCGAGTCACACCTGCGCTGGGAGGGTGATGTCGCCGAGACCCAGGGCACCCCGGTCGACTTCCCGATGATCGCTGACGTCGACCATGTGGTGTCGGAGCTCTACGACATGATCCATCCGGGTGCGAGCGAGACCGCCACCGTCCGCACGGTCTTCATCATCGGCCCGGACAAGACGGTGCGGCTGATCCTGACTGACCCGATGTCCACCGGCCGCAACTTCGCTGAGATCCTGCGCGCCATCGACAGCCTCCAACTCACCGAGGCCTTCCGGTCGCTACGCCCGCGGACTGGCAGCTCGGCGAGGATGTGATCATCGGGCTGGGTGTCGACGACGAGGAGGCCGCGCAGCTGTTCCCCCATCGTCGGGTCGTGAAGCCGTACCTGCGCCTGACCGGCAGTCCGGACATCACGGCGGTATCGGCCTGATCAGAGCCGGGGTCGCGTGCGCAGCGCCTCGCGGGCTTCCCGGACGCCGTAGTAGACGAGCACTGTTCCGGCGAGGGGGTTTGCCCACCACCAGCCGAGGACGGCGTTGAGGACGAGCCCGAGCAGCACCGATCCGGCGAGGAACGCGTCGATCAGGGTGACCCGGCCCTCCGTGAGGAGCACCGGGTTGCCCAGCGTGGTCCCGGTGCGGGTCTTGGCAGCGGCGAGGACCAGCATCGCCACAAAGGTCGCTGCGGTCCAGCCGATACCCACCGGGGACGGCGCGGGCCGACTCCGGGTGGCGAAGACGACGCCGACCTGCACCACCAGGTAGATCACCAGCAGCAGGAACCCGACCCCATCAGCCTCATCGCTCGGTGCTCCCGCACGGCGTCAACGGTGTCGGCGAGCTGCCAGAGCACCACGGTGGAGGCGCCGATCTCGATCAGCGAGTCCAAGCCGAATCCAGCGGCTGCGACCGACCCGGCGGTGATTGCGGCGAACGCGAGAACGGCGACGCCGACCACGTTCCAGCCGAGGGTCAGGTACTCCAGCAGGCGGCCCCGCCGCACCAGGCGCGCGCGATCGGGGGATCTGCTCATCGGGGGAGTGTCGCCTGCCGCGGTGCCCGGGTCGGTCCTGCCGGTCACGCCGCGGGTAACGTCTCCGGAGCCGTGGTCCCGTCAGGTGAAGATGATCTGGCCGCCTGCGGCGAGGTCGTAGAACTCGCCGACGGTGATGATGTCCTTGACCTGGTCGACGAAGTCGTCCTTGGTCAGCTCGAAGAGGTCGACCGAGGCCTTGCACGCGTAGAGCCCCGCCCCGGTGTCGGCGATCATTTCGATGAACTCGGGGATGGAGGGGATGTCGAGCTTCTCCATCCGGTGGCTCATGTACTGGGTCATCACCGTGGAGACACCCGGGAGCCCGCCCGCCCAGGTGGCGAGGTGCAGGCCGGGGTTGCCGACGGTGGCGAGCTTGATGTGTTCGTGGCGCGGCGGTGGATGGCGTCGAGGCCGAAAAAGGTGAAGAACAGGTTGGCCTCCATTCCCTCGGCGCGTGCCCCGTTGGCCATGATCAGCCCGGGGTAGATGCCTTCGAGGGAGCCCTTGGAGATGACGATCGAAACCTTCTCGATCTTGCCGGTGTCCGACATGGTGGTGTCCTCACGGAGTGTGTATGGGGTCAGATGCAGCCGCGGGGCTTGGGGATCCCGGCGATCTTCGCGGCGAGCTTGGCCGGTCCCTTGGGGAAGAGCTGGTAGAGCTCCTTGATGCTCACGCCGGAGGTGCGGCCCAGCGCCCGGACGGTCGGGCCGGTGCCCTTCTCGGCGTACTCCTTGCGCATGTGCTTGATGACCTGCCAGTGCGGCTCGGTCAGGACGTCGATGCCTGCGGCGCGGGCGATTTCGGGGGCCATGTCCTCCCGCCACTGGTCGGGGTCGAGGAAGAAACCCTCGTCGTTGACGGTGACGGTGGTGCCTGCGTAGGTGGTCGTGGGCATGAATGTGCTTCCTGTTCAGCGGGTCTCAGGTGGGGATCGGGGCGGGGACGTGTTTTCCGGCGTGGGGCATCGCGGCGCTGACTCCGGGGATGTCGCGCCCGGGCAGGAGGCTGTGCCAGTAGAACCAGGCGAACATCAGCTTGCCGAGGTGGTTGAGTCGCGACTCGGTGAGCAGCGGCAGGCCGATCCCGGTGGGGTAGTGGCCCGGCAGCGGCTCGGTGTCGTAGTTGAAGTCGATGAGCAGGGCCTTGTGGAAACCGCTCTCGATGAAGCAGTTCGTGTGCCCGTCGAAAGAGGCGTCCAGCGCCTCCCCGGCCAGGAAGCGCACCACGTTGCGCGTGAGGGTCTCGCCCTCGAAATGGGTGACCGAGCCTGCCTTCGAGGTCGGGACGGCCGCGGCGTCGCCGATAACGAAGATGTTCGGACGCACCGTTGACTGCAGCGTGTGCGGGTCGGTCGGGACGAAGCCGAACTCGTCGCCCAGGCCCGGTGAGCGATCCACGTAGGCGGCGCCGCCGTGCAGCGGCACCACGACCGCCAGGTCGAACGGGACCTCGCGGCCGTCGTAGGACACCAGCTTCCCGCCACCTGCGTCGGCGTGGCCGTCGACCTCTCCGGTGTTGAACTCGGTGACCAGCTCGACGTGTTTCTCCGCAAGCAGCCCGGACAGCGTTGCGGCGGCAACCGGCTTGGTGAAGGCCGCGTCCAGGGGAGTGACGTAGATCAGCTCGACCTGGTCGCGGATCCCGCGTTCGGTGAAGTACCAGTCGGCCAGGAAGCAGAACTCCAGCGGGGCGACCGGGCACTTGATCGGCATGTCCACGACGTTCACCACGAGGCGCCCGCCGGTGAAGCCCGACAGCGCCCGCTCCAGGGCGACCGCGCCGTCGAGGTCGTAAAAGTTGTGCACGGTCTCCCGGCACCCGGGCCCGGTCAGGCCCTCGGTCTCCTCCGGCACCAGCCGGGCGCCCGAGGCGACGACCAGCACGTCGTAGACCAGTGTCACCCCGCCGGACAGCAGCACTTGCTGCGCGTCCAGGTCTACCCGCTCGATGTCCGCGGTGCGGTAGGCGATGCCCTCGTGCAGCTGCGCGGGCCGGGACCGGACGAGGTCCTGCGGTCGGGCCAGCCCGAACGGCACGAACAACAGACCGGGCTGGTAGAGGTGGTCGTCGTCGCGGTCCACCACCGTGATCACGACCCCGTCGGGGTCGTCGGCGAGCGCGCGGAGCAAACGGTTGGCCGCCAGCGTTCCGCCGGTGCCGCCACCGAGCACCACGATCCGCCTCGTCATACCCCGAGTCTTCGGAGGTGGCGGCGTGTGGGCGAGGGTCGTTGGGCCCGTGTCCGGCGGCCACAGGTCTCCGCCCTACCGCGGGGCCGGCATGATCCGCGGCAGGCGCCGGCAGTGCTCGTGACCAGCGGGACGCCGCTGCTGATGCGGCGCCGCCGCCTACCCGCCTGCGGCTGTGAGGGAGTCGAGCGCGGCCCGCAAGCGGGCTGAGGCGTCGCGGGCCACCTCCGTGAGCGCGGCCGGCTGTCTGTCACCGGTCCCTGCCATCGCCAGCAGCTCGGCCGGATCGACAGCCTGAACCAGGGTGCGGCCGCCGGCCTGGCGGACCGTGACGTTGCACGGCAGCAACAGCCCGATCTCGGGGTCGCTGGACAGGGCCTGGTGGGCGAGCGCGGGGTTGCAGGCGCCGAGGATCACGTAGTCCTCGACGTCCTCCCCGAGCTTGGCCTTCAGGGTGGCGCGGACGTCGATGGTGGTGAGCACACCGAAGCCTTGGGCGGCGAGTGCCGCGGTGACGGCGGTGATGGCGTCCTGCTGAGCGAGCTCGAGCGCGACGGTGTGGGCTGTCATGGTGATCTTCTCCCGCGGTCAGTGTGCATCGAGCCGGGCGTCATGCCAGCGAGAGGAACAGCTTCTCCAGCTGGGCGCGGTCGAACTGACCTTCTTCTCCGGCGTTGATGCATTGCTCGAGGCCTGCGGCGATGATCGCGAACCCGGCCTTGTCCAGGGCCCGGGACACGGCGGCGAGCTGGGTGACGACGTCCTTGCAGTCGCGACCCTCCTGCAGCATCCGGATGACACCGCCGATCTGGCCCTCGGCGCGCCGCAGCCGGTTGACCACGCCGCCCACCACATCGTCCTCGATCCGCATCGCGCCTCCGCTCATACCCCAGGGTGTATCGATGGCAACGATACGCCCTCTCGGCCACTCCGCGGCTCGCCCGACCAGCACGGTACCCCCCCGGGTATGCTGGGGTGGACCGACTACGACGAAGGAGCCTCGGATGTGTCAGCGAGCGAAGTGCAGGACCTGTGGCAAGGTCACTTTCAGCGGCTGCGGCCAGCACGTCGAGCAGGTCTTGGCCGGGGTGCCTGCCGCGCAGCGCTGCGACTGCGCGCCGGTGGAACGACCGGCCGGTTCATGGCGACGGTTGTTCCGTCGCTCCTAACTGCTCGGTCCAGCGCTCAGCTGTCGGCCTGGGTGGAGCCGCTGTCGTAATCGGCAGTGGCTCCAGATCGTCGATGCCTGCCGCGTAGGACGAGGAATCCGACCGCGGCGCGGAAGACGAGCAGGCTGGTCCAGTCGTTGAGCGATCTCCCCGATGCGACACACGTTCCGCGTCCAGAAAGGACCCGCACGATGACGGCCCTGACCCGATCGCCCAGATCGACCGAGCACGACGAGTGACCTGGGCGGTGGCGGCGCGTTGCTGCTCGACGTCCGGGAGCCCGCGGAGTGGCGACTCGGACACATCGCCGACGCTGTGCACGTACCCCTCGGTGAACTGCGGCCGGAGTCCGTACCGCGCGACCGGGTCGTGGTCGCAGTGTGGGGGTCGGGCGATCGATCGCACAACGCCGCCATTCAGCTCGCAGCGGTCGGCGTCCGCGACATGGCGGGTGGAATGAAGGCGTGGGCCGCGACCGGGCTGCCGATCTTCACCGACGACGGCGCATCGGGCACGGTCGGCTGATGCTGTTCCTCGCGGCGGTGCTCGGCCTGTGATGGGCCTGGTCATCGGCGCGCTCGGCGGCGGGGTGGGGTTCTGACGGTTCTGTTGCTGGTCTTCGTCCTAGACTAGGAGTCGCGCCACAGAGCGTGGGGATCAAGATGAACGTGATCAGATAGAAGTCGCCGGCGACGATCGCTGTCTTCCGCAGTGCGATCCTCGGGTCTCCTCTGGTGGTCGCGGCAATTTGCTCCGGGATCGTCATGTCTGTCTCCTGCCCGAGGGCAATGAAGTACCCATCGATGAAGTACTCATCGATGCCCGATGGTGGGTGTCTGCGCTCAACGGTCCGCGGCGTCGATGACGACCGATCCACCCGGTGCCGGCCGCGGGCGGTGCCTCGGCCGTACGGATCCGGGCGACCGCGACCCAGACGATGATCAACGCGAGGCCGGCGCCCGCGAGCACCGCGAGGGCGAGGGTGGACACCGCCTGTCCGTTGTACCGCGCTGCGACGGCGACGATGCCAGTCGCCATGACGAGGGTGAAGGACTCCACCGGAACAGCGCGCACCCTCAGCCGCGCCCGGCTGCGGCGGTCACGGAGGCTCCCGCGGTTCAACCGATGATTCACCGGCCCGGGTCGCTCGCCGTCGCGGAAGGTACCGAGACCCGCTCGCATGAGGGCCTCCTGCCGACGCCACCAGGTGGTGACAGAACCGGGGCGAGGCGGCTGAGTTCGACGAGGTGGAGTTCGGCGAGCTGTGCGATGCGGTCCTCGCCCAGGTCGGTGAGCTGCAGCCGCACGACGCGGGCGTCGGATCCGTCCCGGGTTCGTCGCAGGAGGCTCGCGCGTTCCGCGCGGTCCACAAGACCGACGACGCTGTGGTGGCGGGTGTTCAGGTAGTCCGCCGCCTCGCTGATCATGGGTCCGTGCGGATCGTGGTGACCTTTGACGGCGAGGAGCAGTTGATGTTGGGCGTGGGTCAGGCCCACACGACGGGCCTGCTCGTAGCTCCAGCTGTCGAACCGGCGTAAGGCCGTGCGGAAGGCCAACAGGTTGGCGTAATCGCCGTGCGAGAGTGCGGCCACGGCCAATCCCTGTCAGCCGGATTGGTTGTATCGCACCACGATACGAATGTATCGTGGAACGATATAGATGGAGGTTGTGTATGTGGGAAGACGTGACCTTCGCGGTGTGCCTGCTCGGGTTCGTCGGGGCCCTCGCCTTGATGTTGGCTGAACTGCCCACCATGGTCGCCCAGGCTCGGCAGGCCGTGCGGCGTCATCGCTGAGGCCCCGAGTGTGACCGCGCAGGCGTCAGGTGTGCGGCGAGTCGGACGAGGGAGCACATGAACGTGGTCGTTCGTGGCCTTGCTGCGTATGGACGCTCCTGACTTGTCAAGCGGTTGTGGGTGCTGATTCCGCTGTATCGGGGGCGTGTTCCATCTGGCGGGCGATATAGCGCATGAGACAGCGTTTGATCTCGCGATCGGTTTTGCCCTCGGCGCGGCGGCGGTCGGCGTAAGTGCGGGTCGCCTCGTCGTAGCGCAGTCGGGATAGGGCGATGGTGTGCAGGGCCCAGTTGAGTTGGCGGTCACCGCTGCGGTTGAGCCGGTAGCGCACGGTCTTGCCCGACGAAAGCGGGATCGGGGCGGCACCGGCGAGCATTGCGAACGCGGCGTCGCTGGGGAAGCGACCGGGATGTGACCAGGCGGCCAGGACGACGGCGGCCACGATCGGGCCGACCCCGATCAGCTCAAGCAACTCGGGCGCCAGGAACGCACGATGGCCGGATTGCGCGTTCGTGCTCGGCGGCTTCGGTCTCCAGCGCGAGGATGCGGCGGCCCAGGGTGCGCAGCACCGACAAGACGGTGGCGAGCTCGATGTCCGTTGCGGCGGTGTGGGGGCGCAGCCGGGCCGCGATGCGCAGCATGCTCGGGGTCCTGGACTGTCCGCGGAATCGGGCGCGGACGGTTCGGGAGCGGTGATCACCAACGCCCGGAGTTGTCGTTGGCCGTCGGTGGCCGCCTGCACGGCGCTGCGCCGCGGCGGTCAGCAGTGTCTGCAGGGCTGCCCGCTGCGGCCCGGTCGTCGGGCCGGCTAGTGCGTTGACCATGAACGTTCACCGGTTTGGCGACACGCCGCGGTGCGTCCCACGTTGAGCGCGGCTGCTGCGCACTCTTGATCTCGACATCCCCCGAGATCACGAGGTGCGCAACCGATGGCAGACCCGGTCAGAGCCAGGCGACTATCCGATCACGAGGGCCAGACGCTGACCCGAGATCGTGCGTCGTGGACGCGGTAGCTCGATCCGGGTCCGCCGCGCAACCATGATCCTGGCGTCGGCGTCGGGGACTCCGGTCGCGGCGATCGCCCGGCTGGTCGCCGCGGACGAGGACACCGTGCGCGAGGTCATCCACGCCTTCAACGCCAAGGGGCTCGCTGCGCTGGACCCTCAGTGGGCGGGCGGCCGTCCCCGCCTGATCAGTGACGACGACACCGGGTTCATCGTCACGACGGCCACCACCCGACCGGGCGCGTTGGGCGTCCCGTTTACGCACTGGAGCGTGCGCAAACTGGTCGCCTACCTCGCCCGTGACGCCGATCGGCGGATCGTCATCGGCCGGGAGCGGCTGCGCCTGATCCTGCGCGAGCACCACATCAGCTTCCAGCGCACGCGTACCTGGAAGGAATCCACCGACCCCGACAAGGACGCCAAACTGGACCGGATCGACTACGTGACCAGCCACTTCCCGATGCGCTGCTTCGCGTTCGACCAATTCGGGCCGCTCTCGATCCGGCCCTGCCACGGCTCCACCTGGGCGCCGGAGTCCAAGCCCATCCGGCTACGAGCGACGTATCACCGCACGCACGGCATCCGCTACTTCCACGGCTGCTACAGCATCGGCGACGACCAACTGTGGGGTGTCACCCGGCGCCGCAAAGGTGGGGACCACTCACTGTCTGCGCTCCAGTCGATCCGAGCAGCCCGCCCCGACGGCGCACCCATCTACGTGATCATGGACAACCTGTCGGCGAACAAAACCCCCGCGATCCGGGCATGGGCGGTCCGCAACAAGGTCGAGCTGTGTCTGACTCCGACCTCGGCGTCCTGGGCGAACCCGATCGAGGCCCAGTTCGGGCCGTTGCGGACTTTCACCATGGGCGCATCCGACCACCCCAACCACCCGACGCTGGCGCGTCGGCTACAGAACTACCTGCGCTGGCGCAACACCCACGCCCGCCATCCCGACGTCCTGGCCGCACAACGCCGGGAACGGGCCCGGATCCGCAGTGAACGCCACCAACGCTGGGGCCGACCACGAGCGGCATGACCCGGTGAACGTTCATGGTCAACGCACTAGCCGGGTGCGGGCCAGGGCATCACGGGCGGCGCGTTCAGCATGGATGACGTCAGATTTCGCGCCACCCCGCCGTGCCGGTCGCTGCGGTCGATCAAGCTCAACGACGAATTCACCGGCCTCCGCCAGGTGGCGGGTCAGGCCGGCACCGTAGCCGCCTGCGCCCTCGATCGCCCACGCCCGCAGTCCGCCGTGCTGCTCGGCCAGGGCGACCAATTCACGGTAGCCGTCGGGATCGGTGGTGATCGTGAAGGTGGCCAGCACCGCCCCGGTAGTGGCCGCGACGAGCGCGGCGGTGTGGGTGTCGGTGTGGGTGTCCACCCAGATGACGAGGTCGACCAGTTCTGCGCGCGGGTGTCTTGCTGTGTTGCGGACCGTCGATGGTGTTCAGCGGCTGAGGAAGACCGGCTTCGTCGTCCGCGGTTCTGTCGGTGTCGGCGGCCGGACGGCGGAGGACGCACGCTCGTGAGAGTCATGACCTTGTTCTGCGCGGCGGCGGTTGCTCGTCCCGATTATCAACCGGAGCGGTAGGCCGCCTCCGTTCGAGTTGGCGGCGCCGCTGGGCCTCTCAAGCCAAGACCCGGGATGATGGGATCACGATCACGAAGTCGGTGATTGCGGCGGGAATCCCTGCGTGACACCTCCGAGGTCCGCGATGCCCGCGCCGAAGACGGCGGGGTCGCGGCCCCGGACGCGTCATCCCCGCGGTGTCGAGTGTTCCCGTGCCCGCAGGTGGGCTTCCGGCGGTGCTGCTCCATCAGGTGCGGGTAGTGCAGGTCGAAGGCGGGGCGTTCGGAGCGGATGCGGGGCAGCTCGGTGAAGTTGTGCCGCGGCGGCGGGCAGCGAGGTGGCCCACTCCAGCGAGTTGCCGAAGCCCCACGGGTCGTCGACGGTGACCACGCGCGCCGTAGCGGTAGCTGCGGAACACGTTCCAGATGAACGGCAGCGTGGAGGCGCCGAGCACGAACGCGCCGATCGAGGAGATCACGTTGAGGGTGGTGAACCCGTCGCTGGGCAGGTAGTCGGCGTAGCGGCGGGGCATGCCCTCGTTGCCGAGCCAGTGCTGCACGAGGAACGTGGTGTGGAACCCGATGAACGTGAGCCAGAAGTGGACCTTGCCGAGGGTCTCGTCCATCATCCGGCCGGTCATCTTCGGGAACCAGAAGTAGATGCCCGGCGTAGGTGGCGAACACGATCGTGCCGAACAGCACGTAGTGGAAGTGCGCCACGACGAAGTAGGTGTCCGAGACGTGGAAGTCGATCGGGGGGCTGGCCAGTAGGACTCCGGTGAGTCCGCCGAACAGGAACGTGACGAGGAAGCCGCAGGCGAACATCATCGGCGTCTCGAAGGTGATCTGGCCCTTCCACATGGTGCCGATCCAGTTGACGAACTTGATGCCGGTCGGGATGGCGATGAGGAAGGTGGTGAGCGAGAAGAACGCCAGCAGCACCGCGCCGGTGGCGTACATGTGGTGCGCCCACACCGCCGCGGACAGGGCGGCGATCGCGATCGCCGCGTAGACCATGCCCTTGTAGCCGAACAGCGGTTTGCGGCTGAACACGGGGATGACCTCGGACATGATGCCGAAGAACGGCAGCGCGACGATGTAGACCTCGGGGTGGCCGAAGAACCAGAACAGGTGCTGCCACAGGATCGCGCCGCCGTTGGCCGGGTCGAACACGTGCGCCCCGAGTTGGCGGTCGGCGAGCAGCCCGAACAGCGCCGCGGTGAGCACCGGGAACGCGATCAGGATGAGGATGGCGGTGACGAAGATGGTCCAGGTGAAGATCGGCATCCGGAACATCGTCATGCCGGGGGCGCGCAGGCAGACGATGGTGGTGATGAAGTTGACCCCGCCGAGGATGGTGCCCAGGCCTGCGAGGATCAGGCCGGTGATCCACAGGTCGGCGCCGTAGCCCGGGGAGTGGATGGCGTCGGAGAGCGGGGTGTAGGCGAACCAGCCGAAGTCCGCGGCGCCGCCGGGGGTGAGGAAGCCGGAGAGTCACGATGAGCCCGCCGAACAGGAACGCCCAGTAGGAGAACGCGTTCAGCCGGGGGAACGCGACGTCGGGGGCGCCGATCTGCAGCGGCACGATGTAGTTGGCGAAGCCGAACAGGATCGGCGTGGCGTAGAGCAGCAGCATGATCGTGCCGTGCATGGTGAACAGCTGGTTGTACTGCTCGTTGGAGAGGAACTGCAGCCCCGGCGCGGCCAGCTCGGCGCGCATCAGCATGGCCATCAGGCCGCCCACCATGAAGAACCCGAACGAGGTGACCATGTACAGGATCGCGATGTCCTTCGGGTCTGTCGTGGCCACCATGTGCAGCAGCTGTGCGCCTTCTGGGCGCAGGCCGAGCGGCCGGATGCGTGATCGGCCTCGGCTCGACCTGGGTCATGGGAACCTCCCCGGCGTACGAGCGTGGCGACGGTCGGGTGGCCGTAGCCGAACTCCGGTCCAATTATGTCGCAGCCGTTGCTTGGGAACAGGCTCTGGCCGCAGACACCGTTGGATGTGTGGGTTCCCCCGGCGCTCAGCTGCCTGCCGGGACGTCCCGGACCTTGCGGCAGTTTTGGTCGACCTCGTCCCACAGGCGACGTGCTTCGCCGTCGATCGCCAGCCATCGCTGCGCGGCGCTCGCCGCCTCCACGTCACCGTGCTCGGTCAGGACGTGCAGCTCGGCGATCCGATTGCGCCACGCGCGTCGTCCCCACGTCCACCCGCCCGAGGCGCGGCGGGTCCGAACCCGGTCTCCTCGACTGCCGCCGCTATCTCCTGCCGCTCGGCGTCCCTTCTCCCTTCCTATGCCGATGACGGCAAGTTGCGTGCCTGCTGTCGCGCTTCTGCTGGCACCGGGGCTGGGACTGAGTCGGGTAAGCAAGTGGGCGCGGGTCACGCACCCACGCGGAGCGCCAGTTGCGGGGCGGGGTTGATGGAGAACGTCGACCCGGCGACCCCCGCAAGGTGCGCCGCATCGAGGTTGGCGACCGCTACCTGCACGTGCTGGGCGTGACCGGGCATCCCGACGGGCCGTGGACGACGCAGCAGGCCCGCAACCTCGTCATGGACCTCGGCGGCCGTGCCGCCCGGCTTCGGTTCCTCGTCCGCGATCGGGCCGGGCAGTTCGCGGCGTCGTTTGATGCGGTCATGGCGGACGCGGGTATCGCGGTGGTGAAGATTCCGCCGCGGTGTCCGCGGGCGAACTGCTTCGCCGAACGCTTCGTCCTGACGGTGCGGACCGAGGTCACCGACCGGATGCTGATCTTCGGTGAGCGGCATCTGCGCCGGGTGCTTGCCGTGTACGCCGCGCACTACAACGCACGGCGGCCGCATCGGGCGCTGGGTTTGCGGCCGCCGCGCCCGACATTGCCGGTGCCCGAGCCGGTTCATGGCAGGGTCCGGCGTCGACCGATCTGGGCGGGCTCGTCAACGAGTACGAGACGGCAGCCTGAAACCACTGGTCAGCCACCATGGCCGCGTTCTGGAACCC